>JAGYHQ010000001.1:86859-224748 GCA_018456245.1 Tenacibaculum sp.
ATATTATTTCTGAAAATTCTCCTAATTTAGATGATTTTATTAATAATTTAGAATCAGAAAACATTACATTCCCTGAAATGCCTTGGATGGGAGATTCTATTACTACTGATCTTCCTGATTATGATCTATATGTACAAATGTGGCAAAAGGAAGTATTTTTAGAAAAATTTTGCGGAGATAAGAAAAATAATTGTGGTTTAAGAATTACAGAAATATTAAAAACTGGTTACTGTAACATAGATGCTATTTTACGTAAACTACAAAATGAGAAAACTTATTTTAAAGTTAATCTAGAGCCTAGTTCTAAAAATATAAAATCTAAAGTTTTTTTTAAAGCATTAATTTTTCCTTCAATAGTTTATCTAACTCCTAACCAAGATTATTCTTCTTTCACTAATGGGTTCTTTTTTAAAGGAGTACCTGTACAAATATATGCTTTAGGTGAAAATGAAAAAGGTGAACTTTTCTTCGGAACACAAAAAGTTACAATAAAAGAAGGTAATGAAACTTTTACCATAAAACTAAAACCTTCTTCTAAAAATGAAATTGAAAAGGAATTAAGTAAATAATAACTTCTCAATGAAAAAATAAGCACTTACTAGTAAGTGCTTATTTTTTTTTAACACTACTCAATTTTAATTATGTTTTTTTAATTTTAAGGGGCTTCTTTTAGGTAATAGAAACTTTTAAATCCGCATTATACCTTATATTACTACTAAAATTATTTCTATTAAAATTTACTTATTTAGCCCTACCCAGTCTTTTTACCCATCTCATCTTCAATGAAATAATAATACCCCTATAAATAAATGACTATAACTAAAAAACCATTCTCATAACACGAAAATATTATGAAAATGGTTTAAATATTATAAGAATAAAACTTATTTATAATATAATTAAGGTTTAATTACCCCTTCTTCAGATAACATACCAAAAAATTTATCTAAATTTGGTAAAATAACTATACGTGTTCTACGGTTTCGCGCTCTATTTTTATTAGAATCATTAGGATACAAAGGCATAGAACTTCCTCTACCTGACGCTATTAATCTGCTTGGTTCTACTCCGTATTTTTTCTCTAATATTCTAACGATAGATGTAGCTCTTTTTACGCTTAAATCCCAGTTGTCTTGAACCACTGCATTATTTATAGAACGAGAATCCGTATGCCCTTCAATCATTACATCCATACTTGGCTCTGATTTAATTAAATTAGCCAATCTCTCAATTAATTTATAAGCCTTTCTTTTTACTTTATAACTTGCCGTATTAAATAATAGGTTATCTGATACTGAAATCATTACTACTGTTTTATCAATACTAATATTAACATCTTCAGAATTTTCTAAATCTGACATATCTATAGACTTCTTCAAATTATAAGCTACAGCTATATCCATTGAATCTTTCAATGTTTTTGCTCCTGCAAGTTCCGCTGGGTTTATTTTTGATAAAGTTTCTTTCATTCGTTCTTTTAAAGAATTTGAAATAACAGCTGTATTACCAACCATATCTAACTTTACGCTATTTTCTTGTTGTAAAGAAGAATTAAAATCTCTTAAAGAATTTATCTTTTTATTATAATTATCTACTCGTTTTTCAATCTCAGTAAACTTTTTTTCTAATTTTTCTTTCTGTAAAGTTGTTTTTTGTAAGTTAGCATAAGTATCCTTATACTTATTGTCTAATTCTGTATATTTTTTCTTAGATACACAAGATAAAAATAATACACTACCTGTAAATAATAAAATTAGTTTTTTCATTTTTATTAGCTTTTTATTGGTTAATATTCTAAATTTTAAATGCTTTTTCTTTTGGGAAATAGGCAACATCTCCTAATTCTTCCTCAATTCGTAATAATTGATTATACTTTGCCATTCTATCAGAACGAGAAGCTGAACCTGTTTTAATCTGCCCACAATTTAATGCTACTGCTAAATCAGCAATGGTATTATCTTCTGTTTCTCCTGAACGGTGGCTCATTACAGATGTATAACCTGCATTATGTGCCATATTTACTGCTGAAATAGTTTCAGTTAACGTACCTATTTGGTTTACTTTAATTAAAATTGAATTTGCTATTCCTTCCTCAATTCCTCGTGATAAACGCTTAACATTAGTAACAAATAAATCATCACCTACTAACTGAACTTTGTTTCCTACTTTTTCAGTTAAATATTTCCAACCTTTCCAATCATTTTCATCCATTCCATCTTCAATAGAAATGATAGGATATTTTTCACATAATTCTGCTAAATAATCAGCCTGTTCTTTACTTGTTCTAACTTTTCCTTTTTCTCCTTCAAATTTTGTATAATCATATTTTCCATCTATATAAAACTCTGCAGAAGCACAATCTAATGCAATTTTAACATCCTCTCCAAATGAATATCCTGCATTTTTAACTGCTAATGCAATGGTTTCAATAGCATCTTCCGTTCCGTTTAAAGTTGGAGCAAAACCACCCTCATCTCCTACTGCTGTAGATAAATTTCTGTTACAAAGTACCTTTTTTAAATTATGAAAAATCTCTGTCCCCATTTTCATTGCCTCTGTAAAATTTTTAGCCTTTACAGGCATAATCATAAATTCTTGAAATGCAATTGGGGCATCAGAATGCGAACCTCCATTAATAATATTCATCATTGGCACAGGTAATGTATTGGCTGAAACACCACCTACATAACGATATAACGGAATTCCAAGTTCATTAGCTGCTGCCTTTGCACAAGCTAAAGAAACTCCTAAAATTGCATTTGCTCCTAATTTAGATTTGTTTGGTGTTCCATCCAAATCAATCATCATTTGGTCAATCAAATTTTGTTCAAATATTGAAACACCTAATAGTTCTTGGGCTATTTTTGAGTTTACATTATCAATTGCTTTTAAAACACCTTTCCCCATATAATCATTCCCTCCATCACGCAATTCAACAGCTTCGTGTTCTCCTGTAGATGCCCCTGACGGAACTGCTGCTCTACCTAATACTCCATTTTCTGTAATTACATCAACTTCAACCGTTGGATTTCCTCTTGAATCAAAAATTTGACGTGCATGAATGTTTACTATAATACTCATAATTATGAATTTTAAAATATAACACTAAAGTAAAGTTTTTATTGTAATAACTAACAACTTTATTTATTAAACAACTATAAAAAAAGGCAATAAATATAAAATATTTATTGCCTTTAATTTTTTTTATAAAGAATTACTATTCTTCACCTTTAGGTGTTTCTTGTGTAGATTCAGGTTTAGTAACAATCTCTTCCGTTGTTTTTTTACTTCCTCCTCTACGGCTACGACGTGGTTTCTTAGCCTTATTACCTTTAGGGTTATATAATTCATTATAATCAACAAATTCTACCATTGCCATAGGAGCATTATCTCCTAAACGGTTTCCTAACTTAATTATACGAATATAACCTCCCGGTCTGTCAGCAACCTTTACAGATATTTCTTTAAATAATTCAGTTACTGCATATTTATCACGTAAATATTTAAATACAATACGACGATTATGTGTAGTATCTGTTTTAGATTTTGTAATTAAAGGCTCTATAAATTTACGCAAAGCTTTTGCTTTTGCCTCAGTTGTGTTAATACGCTTGTGCTCAATTAATGAACTAGCCATATTAGCTAACATTGCCTTTCTGTGTGCTGTTTTTCTACCTAAATGGTTTACTTTTTTTCCGTGTCTCATGACATTTGTTTTTAACTTTCATCTTGCTCAACCCACTTTGAGGAGCAAAATATGAAAGAATTAATCTTTATCTAACTTATACTTGCTTAAATCCATTCCAAAACTTAAATTTTTACTAACCACTAACTCATCTAATTCAGTTAACGATTTTTTACCAAAGTTTCTAAATTTCATTAAATCACTCTTATTAAAAGAAACTAAATCCCCTAATGTATCTACCTCTGCTGCTTTTAAACAATTTAAAGCACGAACAGATAAATCCATATCAACTAATCTAGTTTTTAATAACTGACGCATATGTAATGATTCCTCATCATATGTTTCAGTTTTTGAAATTTCATCTGCCTCTAAAGTAATTCTCTCATCAGAGAACAACATAAAGTGGTGGATTAAAATTTTTGCAGCTTCTGTTAAAGCATCTTTAGGATTAATAGAACCATCAGTATCTATATCAAAAACTAATTTTTCATAATCCGTTTTTTGCTCTACACGGAAATTTTCTACAGCATACTTTACATTTTTAATTGGTGTAAAAATTGAGTCTGTAAAAATTGTTCCTAAAGGTGCATTTGATTTTTTATTTTCCTCTGCTGGTACAAATCCTCTACCTTTTTCAATGGTAATTTCTGCATTTAATTTAACAGATTTATCCATATTACAAATAACTAACTCTGGATTTAAAACTTGAAAACCAGAAATGTATTTCTGTAAATCACCTGCAGTTAAAGTTTCCTGCCCTGAAACCGAAATAGATACCGTTTCTCTATCTGTTTCCTCAATTTGCTTCTTAAAGCGAACTTGCTTTAAATTTAAAATAATTTCAGTAACATCCTCTACAACTCCTGTTATAGTTGAGAACTCATGATCTACACCATCAATTCTTAAAGATGTAATAGCAAATCCTTCTAAAGAAGATAATAACACTCTTCTTAAAGCGTTACCAACAGTTAAACCAAAACCAGGTTCTAACGGTCTAAACTCAAATCTACCTGAAAAATCAGTAGATTCTATCATTATTACTTTATCAGGCTTTTGAAAATTTAAAATTGCCATATTTTTATTCTTCGTTTTAATTGTTATTTAGTTGCGCAGTTCATAAGTTTGAAGATATACAAATGAACCCTTTGGCTAAATACCAATATTATTAATTTATTTTTTTTGAAAATTACCAGTTATCAACACAAATATTAATAACTGGTAATTAAAAACTATTATTTAGAGTACAATTCTACTATTAATTGCTCTTTAATATTTTCTGGAATTTGTATTCTTTCAGGAACTTTTACAAAAGTACCTGCTTTTTGATCAGCATTCCAACTTAACCATTCATAAACCTTAGTGTTAGATGCTAATGAATTTTCAATTGCCACTAATGATTTAGATTTCTCTCTTACAGCAACTACATCTCCTTCTTTTAATCTATAAGACGGAATATTTACGATGTCTCCATTAACTGTAATATGACGGTGAGATACTAATTGACGAGCTGCATCACGTGTATTTGCAATACCTAAACGGTACACAACGTTATCTAAACGAGATTCACATAATTGTAACAACACTTCACCCGTAATACCTCCACTGGCTTGTGCTTTTTTAAATATATTACGGAACTGACGTTCTAAAATACCATAAGTGTATTTAGCTTTTTGCTTCTCCATTAATTGGACAGCATATTCCGATTGTTTACCTCTTCTCTTACCTGCTCCGTGTTGTCCTGGAGGGTAATTTCTTTTTTCAAAGTTCTTATCGTCTCCGTATATCGCTTCACCGAATTTACGTGCGATTTTTGTTTTTGGTCCTATATATCTTGCCATTTCTAATTTATTTAGTAGGGATTATGAATTAAGGCTAAACTCCTTCGATAATCTTTATTTCCTACTTTGATTAAAATATTTATTTTACAATAAAAAGTTAAGTAAACTTAAACTCTTCTTCTTTTTGGTGGACGACATCCATTATGTGGAATTGGAGTAACATCAATAATTTCTGTTACTTCTATTCCTGCATTATGAATAGATCTAATCGCTGATTCTCTACCATTACCAGGTCCTTTAACGTAAACTTTTACTTTACTTAAACCTGCTTCTTTAGCAACATTAGCACAATCTTCTGCTGCTAATTGAGCTGCATATGGAGTATTCTTTTTAGAACCTCTAAAGCCCATTTTACCTGCAGATGACCAAGAGATTACATCTCCTTTTTTGTTTGTTAAAGAAATTATAATGTTATTAAATGATGCTGTTACGTGAGCCTCACCAACTGATTCTATAATAACCTTACGTTTTTTTGCTGTTTTGGTTTTTGCCATAATTTTCTGTTTTTAAATAACAGTTAAAAAGTTAAAAAGTTGAAAAGTTGAAAAGTTAAATACCTTAAAAACTTTAAAAACTTCAAAAACTTTAAAACCAAATTATTTTTTCTTATTAGCTACAGTTTTTCTCTTACCTTTTCTTGTACGAGAGTTATTCTTTGTTCTTTGACCTCTTAATGGTAAACCAAGTCTGTGACGAATTCCTCTTTGGCATCCAATATCCATTAAACGCTTAATGCTTAATTGAACTTCAGAACGCAACTCACCTTCAATTGTGTAAGTTCCTACTTGTTCACGAATTGCTGCAATTTGGTCATCTGTCCAATCTTGAACTTTAATACTCTCATCTATTTTTGCAGTTTCTAAAATCTCTTTAGCTCTGCTTCTTCCTATACCAAAGATATATGTTAAAGCTATTACACCTCTTTTATTCTTTGGAATATCTATACCTGCGATTCTTGCCATAACTACCCTTGTCTTTGTTTAAATCTAGGATTCTTTTTGTTAATTACATATAATCTGCCCTTTCTGCGAACTATTTTGCAGTCGGCACTTCTTTTCTTTAATGATGCTCTTACTTTCATCTTTTTATTTTATTTAAAGATTTAAAGATTTCAAAAATTAAAGATATTAAAATTTAATCTTTAGTTATTTAATCATTTAATCTTTCAATTATTAATCTTTAATATCTATAAGTAATTCTTGCTTTTGATAAATCATACGGACTCATCTCTAACTTCACCTTATCTCCAGGTAATAATTTAATATAATGCATACGCATTTTACCTGAAATATGTGCTGTTACAACATGTCCGTTCTCTAATTCCACACGAAACATTGCGTTTGACAATGCCTCTGTAATTACTCCGTCTTGCTCAATTGATGGTTGCTTAGCCATAAAATTACTTCAATGATTTTCTGTTACTACTTCCCTTTTTCATTAAACCATCATAACGACTATTTAATAAATAAGAGTTTATTTGCTGAATGGTATCTATTGCAACTCCAACCATAATGATTAAAGAAGTACCTCCATAGAATAATGCCCAATTTTGAGTAACTCCAAACTGAAATACTATTGCTGGTAAAATAGATAATATTGCTAAAAATATTGACCCTGGTAAAGTTATCTTAGATAATATTGAGTCTAAATAATTAGCTGTTTCTTCTCCTGGTTTATAACCAGGTACAAAACCATTACTTCTTTTTAAATCATCAGCCATTTTATTTGTTGGAATTGTAATTGCCGTATAAAAATAACTAAACACAATTATTAAAAGAGCAAATATTAAATTATACTGCCACCCATTTATATCAGTTAAACCAACCAACGAAGGGTATTTTTGCCCTAATGTAATTGGTAAAAACATAATAGCTTGAGCAAAAATAATTGGCATTACTCCTGCTGCATTCAATTTTAATGGAATATATTGTCTTGCTCCTTCAACATCTTTTATGTTAGTAATAGCTGTACGACGTGCATATTGCACTGCAACCTTACGAATAGCTGTAACTAGTAAAACGGTTAATAAAATTACAACAAACCAAATAATAATTTCAATTAAAATCATCATTATACCACCCCCAGATTTTTCAGTTTTAGAAATAACTTCTTGCAAAAATGCTGCTGGAAAATTTGCGATAATACCTACTGTAATTAATAATGATATTCCATTACCTATACCTTTTTCAGTAATACGTTCTCCTAACCACATTGCAAATACAGTTCCTGTTACTAGTAAAATCATAGACGATATCCAAAAAGTTGTATCTCCTACTAAAAACGCTGAATCTGGTAATCCAAATTGCGTTTTAATAGCTCCAATATACATAGGTCCTTGAAATAAGGCTATCAATATTGTCAACCATCTTGTTATTTGCGTAATTTTTTTACGTCCACTTTCTCCATCTTTTTGTAGTTTTTGTAAATAAGGCACTGCTATACCCATTAATTGAACTACAATAGATGCAGAAATATAAGGCATTATACCCAAAGCCATTACTGATGCTCGTGCAAATGCCCCTCCTGTAAACGCATTTAAAATCCCTAAAAGACCTCCTTCAGTACCGCTTTGTAAAGAAGACAATTGAGTAGGATCAATACCAGGTAATGCAACAGCCGACATAAAACGGTATACTGCAATTAAACTTAGTGTTAAAAGGATTTTTCCTTTTAACTCTTCAATCCTAAAAATGTCTCTTAAAGTATTTATAAAATTCATAATCTTCTTATAATGTTACTGCTTCACCTCCAACTGCTTCAATTGCCGTTTTCGCTGTTGCTGTAAACTTATGAGCAGTAATGTTTAATTTAGCTTTTAACTCACCACGTCCTAATATTTTTACTAGTTCGTTCTTACGAGCCAATCTATTTTCCACTAAAACATCTAAATTCACGGTATCTGTAATTCTCCCTGCGTCTACTAATTCTTGTAATTTATCTAAGTTAATACCAACATATTCTTTTCTATTTATGTTAGTAAATCCAAACTTAGGCACACGTCTTTGTAATGGCATTTGTCCACCTTCAAATCCGATTTTACGAGAATATCCAGAACGAGATTTAGCTCCTTTATGACCTCTTGTTGAAGTTCCTCCTTTACCAGACCCCTCACCACGAGCTATACGTTTACCGCTTTTTGTAGATCCTTTTGCTGGTTTTAAGTTATGTAAACTCATCTTTTTATATTGTCTTATTTAATTTCTTCTACAGAAACTAAGTGTTGAACTTTATTTATCATTCCTAAAACTGAAGGAGTCATATCATGCTCCGCAGTTTGATTCATCTTACGTAAACCTAACGCCTCTAAGGTTCTCTTTTGATTTTTAAGGCGACCTATTTGACTTTTTACTTGTGTAACTTTAATTTTACTCATCGTCTTAATTTTTAACCGTTAAAAACTTTTTCTAAAGAAATACCTCTTTGTTTAGCGATAGTTGATGCACTACGTAATTGTAACAAAGCATCAAAAGTTGCTTTTACAACATTATGAGGGTTTGAAGACCCTTGAGATTTTGACAATACGTCATGTACCCCAACAGACTCTAACACCGCACGTACAGCTCCACCAGCAATAACTCCGGTACCATGTGAAGCTGGTTTTATAAACACTTTTGCTCCACCAAATTTACCTTTTTGCTCATGTGGTAAAGTTCCATCTATTAATGGAATACGCACCAAATTCTTTTTAGCATCTTCTACTGCTTTTGCAATAGCAGATGACACATCTTTAGATTTACCTAATCCATGGCCTACAACACCGTTACCATCACCAACTACTACGATTGCAGAGAAACCGAATGCTCTACCCCCTTTAGTTACTTTGGTTACACGTTGTACTCCTACTAATCTATCCTCAAGCTCTAATCCGCTTGGTTTTACTCTTTCTACGTTTTTATATCCTAACATATTCTTAAAATTTTAAACCAGCTTCTCTTGCAGCCTCAGCTAACACTTTAACTCTACCATGGTATAAATACCCATTACGATCAAAAGCAACTGTTTTCACTCCTGCTTTTGTAGCCTTGTCAGCAATTGATTTTCCTACTGCAGTTGCAGCTTCTGCTTTAGAGCTAGATGTAATATCCTTATCTCTTGATGATGCTGAAGCTATTGTTACCCCAGTTACATCATTTATTAATTGTGCATAAATTTCTTTGTTACTTCTAAAAACTGATAACCTTGGTTTTTCAGCTGTTCCTGTAACAATTTTTCTAATTCTATGCTTAATACGTTGTCTTCTTTCAAGCTTTGATAATGCCATAACTCTATAATAAATTATGCAGATTTACCTGCTTTTCTTCTTAATTCTTCTCCTACAAACTTAATTCCTTTTCCTTTATACGGCTCTGGCTTACGGAAAGAACGAATCTTTGCCGCTACTTGACCAACTAATTGCTTATCAAAGGAAGTTAATTTAACTATAGGGTTTTTACCTTTTTCTGATACTGTTTCTACTTTAACCTCAGGGGCTACTTCTAAAACAATATTATGAGAAAAACCTAATGCTAAATCAAGTTTTTGACCTTGGTTTGAAGCTCTATAACCTACCCCGATTAGTTCTAATTCTTTAGTCCAACCATTAGTAGTTCCTTCAACCATATTATTAATTAAAGATCTCATTAACCCGTGTTGAGCTTTATGATCTTTACTTTCTGATGCTCTATCTAAAACGATTTGACCATCTTTAACTTCAACAGTAATTCCTTCAGAAATAGTTTGAGTTAACTCTCCTAATTTTCCCTTTACTGTAACCACGTTATTGTTTACTTTAACTTCAACTCCTTGTGGCAATACGATCGGATTTTTTCCTATTCTACTCATTTCTACAAGTTATTGATTAATAAACATAACATAAAACTTCTCCTCCAACGTTCTCAAGACGTGCTTTTTTGTTTGTCATCAAACCTTTTGAAGTTGAGACAATAGCAATACCAAGACCATTTAATACTCTTGGCATTTCTTTAGCACCTACGTACTTACGTAAACCTGGAGTAGAAACTCTTTGAATTTTTCTAATGACAGACTCTTTTGTGTCACGGTCATACTTTAAAGCTATCTTAATAGTTCCTTGAACCTTATCTTCATTGAACTGATAACTTAAAATATACCCTTGATCAAACAAAATCTTTGTCATTTCCTTTTTCAGCTTTGAAGCTGGTGCTTCCACAACTCTATGATTCGCACTAATTGCGTTACGAATACGAGTCAGAAAATCCGCGATTGGATCTGTGTACATAAAAATTAATTTGCGATTTCGGTTTTTAGTAATTTCTATTGTTCCTACGGAAAAACCGTAATTACTAAACCTAAAATCAGTTAATACTTACTTTTTGTTTTATAAAAATACTATACTAAACGCATATACATAACGTAAAGACATAGCTTTTCCATTGAAAACGAGTGCAAATATAGCTAAAGTTTTTGAAAATCAAAGTGTTTTTATTTAAAAAACAGATACTTTATAAAAATAAAAAAGATATTCAACAAAATTGAATATCTTTTTTACTTTATATACAAAAAGTTTTATTGGTTTTTACCAACTTGCTTTTTTAACCCCTGGAATTAATCCTTGATTAGCCATTTCACGGAAAGTAACACGCGAAATACCAAACTGACGCATGTATCCTTTTGGACGACCAGTTAACTTACAACGATTATGCATTCTTATTGGAGATGCATTTTTTGGCAACTTTTGTAAAGCCTCATAATCTCCAGCTTCTTTTAAAGCCTTTCTTTTTTCAGCATATTTTGCTACCATTTTAGCTCTTTTACGCTCACGCGCTTTCATTGATTCTTTAGCCATATCTTAGTTCTTTTTAAACGGTAAACCTAATTCTCCTAATAATGATTTAGCTTCTTTATCAGTTTGTGCAGACGTTACAAATGTAATATCCATACCACTAATTTTTTTCACTTGATCAATATTAATTTCTGGGTAAATGATTTGCTCAGTAATTCCTAAATTGTAATTACCTCTACCATCAAATCCATTAGCTTTGATTCCGTTAAAATCTCTTACACGTGGTAAAGAAGCTGTAACTAATCTATCTAAAAATTCGTACATTTTATCTCCTCTTAACGTAACTTTCGCTCCAATAGGAACACCTCTACGTAATTTAAAGTTTGCAACGTCTTTTTTAGAAATAGTTGGCACTGCTTTTTGACCCGTAATTGCTGTTAACTCATCAATAGCATATTCAATTAATTTCTTATCGGCTATTGCAGCTCCAACACCTTTACTTACAACTATTTTTTGTAATTTAGGTACTTGCATTACATTTTTATAACCGAATTCATCAGTAAGAGCTGAAATAACTCTGCTCTTGTACTCTTCCTTTAATCTTGGTACGTAACTCATGATTATATTTCGTTTTTAGTTTTTTTAGAGATTCTTACTTTAGTATCTCCTTCAACTTTATAACCTACTCTTACAGCTTTTCCATTTTCTACTAACGCTACGTTAGAAATATGTAATGGTGCTTCTTTTTTTACAATTCCTCCTTGTGGATTTGTTGCTGACGGCTTAGTATGCTTTGAAACCATATTTACACCTTCTACAACAACTCTATCTTTATCTTTAAGGATTTGTAAAACCTTTCCTTCAGACCCTTTATGATCTCCTGCGATAACTTTAACAGTATCTCCTGATTTGATTTTAAATTTCTTCATCTTAAATACAATATTAAAGCACCTCAGGTGCTAATGATACTATTTTCATAAATTGCTTTTCACGTAATTCACGAGCAACAGGACCAAACACACGAGTACCTCTCATTTCCTCATTAGGATTTAAAAGTACACAAGCATTATCATCAAATCTGATATATGATCCGTCTTTACGTCTTACTTCTTTCTTAGTACGAACAACTACTGCTCTTGATACTTGTCCCTTCTTTACAGTTCCGTTAGGAGTAGAAGATTTAACAGTTACTACAATTTTGTCTCCAACACTTGCATAACGTTTTTTTGTTCCTCCTAAAACTCTAATAACTAAAACTTCTTTAGCTCCAGTATTATCTGCTACTTTTAATCTTGATTCTGTCTGTAACATATTATTTCGCTCTTTCTAGGATTTCTACTAACCTCCAACGTTTAGATTTACTTAAAGGACGTGTTTCCATTATCCTAACTGTATCTCCTTCGTTGCAGTCATTATTCTCGTCATGTGCAACGTACTTTTTCGTTCTTAATACGAATTTCCCGTACATTGGGTGCTTCACTCTTTTTACCTCACTAACAACGATAGATTTCTCCATCTTGTTGCTTGATACCACACCTATTCTCTCTTTTCTAAGATTTCTTTTTTCCATCTTTAAAACTGACTAGAATTATTGTAATTCTCTTTTAGTTAATTCAGTTGCAATTCTTGCAACAGTTTTTCTTAAGCTTTTTAACTGCAAAGGGTTTTCCAATGGAGTTATGGCGTGAGCCATCTTAAGATCAGTATAGTTCTTCTTCAACGCTTCTAACTTATCTTGTAAGTCAGTTGTTGATAATTCTTTAATTTCTGATTGTTTCATTGTTTATCGAATTAAGCGTTAAAATCAAAGTCTCTTGCTATCACAAACTTCGTTTTTACAGGAAGTTTCTGTGCTGCTAAACGTAAAGCTTCTTTTGCTACATTCATTGGCACTCCACCAACTTCAAACAAAATTCTACCTGGTTTTACAACAGCTACGAAATGGTCTGGTGCTCCTTTACCCTTACCCATACGTACCTCTAACGGTTTCTTAGTTATTGGCTTGTCTGGGAAAATTTTAATCCAAAGTTGCCCTTCCCTTTTCATATAACGAGTTGCCGCAATACGAGCCGCCTCTATTTGGCGAGCAGTAAGTAAATTCTGGTCTAATGACTTAATACCAAACATTCCGTTTGATAATTGGTGTCCTCTACCAGAGTTACCTTTCATATTTCCTTTCGCTTTCTGTACTTTACGAAATTTTACTCTTTTTGGCTGTAACATTTTTAATTTCTTTTAAAAATTATTTTCTTCTGCGAGGTTGACGTTTTCCTCCTTTACCACCTGAATTACCTTTTTGTTTTGATAATCCAACTAATGGAGAAAGTTCACGTTTTCCATAAACCTCACCTTTCATAATCCATACTTTCACACCGATTCTTCCGTATGTTGTATGTGCTTCAACAAGTGCATAGTCAATATCTGCTCTAAAAGTAGAAAGAGGTATTCTTCCTTCTTTGTAATGCTCTGAACGTGCCATCTCAGCACCGTTTAAACGACCTGAAATTTGAATTTTAATTCCTTCCGCATTCATTCGCATTGATGCAGCTATTGCCATTTTAGTTGCTCTCTTGTAAGAAATTCTATTTTCAATTTGACGTGCAACACTAGATGCTACTAATTGTGCATCAAGCTCAGGACGTTTAATTTCAAAAATATTAATTTGAACTTCTTTACCCGTAATTTTCTTAAGCTCTTCTTTTAACTTGTCTACCTCTTGCCCTCCTTTACCAATAATGATACCTGGACGAGCAGTAGTGATAGTAACGGTTACAAGTTTTAAAGTACGCTCAATAATTATACGAGAAATACTTGCTTTAGATAAACGAGCATTTACATACTTTCTTATCTTATCATCTTCAGCTAATTTATCTCCGTAGTCATTTCCTCCATACCAGTTAGATTCCCAACCTCTGATGATTCCTAAACGATTTCCTATTGGATTTGTTTTTTGTCCCATTTCTACTTTGATTAATTACTTTTATTTTTAGAACCTAACTCTAATGTTACGTGATTAGAACGCTTACGAATTCTATGAGCACGCCCCTGTGGAGCTGGTCTTAACCTTTTTAACATCCCTGCACTATCAACACAGATAGTTTTTACATATAACCCAGCCTCTTCAATACTTGCTTCCTCGTTTTTAGCTTGCCAGTTTGCTATTGCAGACATTAACAACTTTTCTAAATTACGTGATGCTTCTTTCGGGCTGAATTTTAAAATTTGTAAAGCTTTTTCAACCTCTACTCCTCTTACTAAATCTGCTACCAAGCGCATTTTTCTTGGTGATGTAGGACAGTTAGTAAGCTTTGCAAAAGCACGTTGCTTTCTAGCTTCCTTTAACTGTGTTGCCATATTTTTTTTACGAACTCCCATTTCCTACTATTTTTTACCTTTATTTTTCGCACCAGCGTGTCCACGGAATGAACGTGTTGGTGAAAATTCTCCTAACTTATGACCTACCATGTTCTCTGTAACATATACAGGAACAAATTGACGCCCATTGTGAACAGCTATTGTTTGACCAACAAAATCAGGTGTAATCATACTTGCTCTAGACCAAGTTTTAACAACAGTCTTTTTTCCTGATTCAACGTTAGCTAACACTTTCTTTTCTAACTTATAATGAACGTAAGGTCCTTTTTTTAATGATCTTGCCATGGTTTATTATTTCTTTCTACGTTCTATAATATATTTGTTACTAGCCTTTGTTTTAGACCTTGTTTTATATCCTTTTGCAGGAATACCGTTTCTAGATCTTGGGTGACCTCCAGACGAACGTCCTTCACCACCACCCATTGGGTGATCTACTGGGTTCATTCTTACAGGATTAGTTCTAGGTCTTCTACCTAACCATCTTGTTCTACCTGCTTTACCAGATACTAACAACTGATGATCAGAGTTAGAAACAACTCCTATCGTAGCCATACAAGTTAATAAGATAAATCTTATTTCTCCAGATGGTAATTTAACCGTAGCATACTTCCCTTCTCTTGCAACTAATTGAGCAAAAGAACCAGCAGAACGAGCCATAACAGCTCCTTGTCCTGGACGTAACTCAATACAAGAAATTGTAGTTCCTAAAGGAATATCTTCTAAAAACATCGCATTTCCAATTTCTGGAGACGCTTCTTTTCCTGAAACTATAGTTTGCCCTACTTTTAAACCGTTTTGTGCAATTACATAACGTTTTTCTCCATCAGTATATTGAACTAAAGCGATAAACGCTGTACGATTTGGATCATACTCAATAGTTAATACTGTTGCAGGATCATTATATCTATCTCTTTTAAAATCGATAATACGATATCTTCTTTTATGACCTCCCCCTCTGTTACGAGTAGTCATACGACCCTGATTGTTTCGACCTCCAGATTTTTTTAACGGAGCTAATAAACTTTTCTCCGGCTTATCAGTTGTTATGGTGTCGAACCCATTTACAACTCTAAAACGCTGACCTGGTGTTATTGGTTTTAATTTTCTAACTGACATCTTGTCTTAACTTTCTTATAAATTGTTATAAAAATCAATTTCTCCTTCAGCTAACTGAACTACCGCTTTTTTATACCCGCTAGTTAAAGCAGACGTTAAACCTTTCTTAGTATACTTAGTTTTACGTAAAGCTGGATGATTTAAAGTTTTTACAGAAGTAACCGTTACTCCGTAAGTAGCCTCTACAGCTTCTTTAATTTCAATTTTGTTAGCTTTTTTATCTACAACAAACGTATAACGATTAAACTTTTCGCTATTAGCTGTTGCTTTTTCTGTAATAATAGGTTTTATTAAAATACTCATTTCTTTCCCTATTTACTTAAATTAGATTCAATTCCTTCTAAAACACTTTCAGAAATAATAATCTTATTAGCGTTAAGCACGTTATAAGTATTAATACCTGTAGCATTTACAACTTTAGATTTTTCTAAGTTACGAGATGATAAATAAACATTCTTATTTTCATCAGCTATAACAAATAATGCTTTTTTAGCATCTAAACCTAAAGATTTTAAAACATTAACAAATTCCTTAGTTTTTGGAGTTTCAAAATTAAAATCTTCAATAACTACTAAATTGTTATCTTTTGCTTGAATACTTAATGCAGATTTACGAGCTAAACGTTTTAAGTTTTTATTTAACTTAAAAGAGTAACTTCTTGGTCTTGGACCAAAAATACGTCCTCCACCTCTAAAAACAGGAGACTTAATACTACCCGCACGAGCTGTACCTGTTCCTTTCTGTTTTTTAATCTTTCTTGTACTACCTGCAATCTCTGCTCTTTCTTTAGATTTATGCGTACCTTGCCTTTGATTAGCCAAGTATTGTTTAACATCTAAATAAATCGCATGATCATTTGGCTCTATACCGAATACTTCGTTAGAAAGTTCAACTTTTCTACCAGTATCTTTCCCTGTAATATCTAATACTGCTACTTTCATTATTTCTCGATAATTACATAAGAGTTTTTGTGACCAGGAATTGCTCCTTTAACAACTAAAAGGTTCTTTTCAGGAACTACTTTTAACACTCTTAAATTTTGAACTTTTACTTTTTCTCCACCCATACGACCTGCCATTCGCATTCCTTTAAATACTCTTGCAGGGTACGATGCTGCACCAATTGAACCTGGAGCTCTTAAACGGTTATGTTGACCGTGAGTAGCTTGACCCACACCACCAAAACCATGTCTTTTAACAACCCCTTGAAACCCTTTACCTTTAGAAACCCCTGAAATATCAACAAATTCCCCTTCAATAAAGTGTTCAACAGTTATAGAGTCACCTAATTTGTACTCTCCTTCAAATCCTTGGAATTCTACGACTTTTTTCTTAGCAGTGGTGCCAGCTTTTTTAAAGTGACCGTCTAACGCTTTGTTAGAACTCTTCGCTTTTTTGTCATCGAAACCAAGTTGTAACGCATTGTATCCGTCAACCTCTTCGGTTCTGACTTGGGTTACAACGCAAGGCCCTGCTTGTATAACTGTACATGGGATATTCTTCCCATTTTCGTCATATAAGCTGGTCATACCTACTTTTTTTCCTATTAACCCAGACATTATTTATAATTATTAATTAAACTTACTTTTTAAACTCCTTTAAATTTCAAAAAAAAAGAGCATAAAATAACTTTTTGCTCTGTTATTTTACTACCGTTTTTCCTTTGCGCAACCCTCAGGACATGTGTATTTTATGATAAATCACTTACATAAAACCAAACCAAACTCTGTGATTTGGAACGCAAAAGTACAAAAATATTTTAGTTTACCTAAAAAAAACATAAAAAAACTTATTAATCAGTTAAATAAATTATCAAATACACCTAGATTTTAATCTCATTTCTTGTTCTTTTTCAAAAATCTATTTCCAAGATAAGTTTCCAATTTATTCCAATACACCTTATTTGCTTTAGCACTTGGATGTCCATCATAAGGTTCATTAGTATACCCTTCTTGATTTAAGTTTACTGAAATATCAACAAAAGAAATATTATTTTTAAAACAATAACTTTCTAAAAAGTTTTTATTTTGGTGAATATTTACCATCAGCAATTTGATATTATTTTCCTTACACAATGTCACAATTCTATCCAAAATCATTCTTGTTATTTGAGGATGTTTTAATCTCATTTGCTTATCCAAATACCATTCATACTTTTTTTGAACATAAAAAGATAGTGCAGAAAATTTTGAAAAGAACCAAGGTTCATACTCCACTTCTGAATGTTTAATAAGTAAATCTCCTTTATCTGTTAACTCAACATAAGGCTGGTTCAACTCGCCCAATCTATTCCAAGTGGAAACTCCTAATCTTCGGCTAAAAGTAAAAGTATTACGCTCAAAATGAAAATTTATATGATTAACTATCAAAATTTCAGGTTTTCTTCCTTGTTTTAATGCTCGTTCAAGTTTTAGTAAAAATTGAAGTGTTCCATAGCCTTCTACTCCCCAATTCTCAACTTTATAATCTTCAAAATTAGATTGCAGTTGCCAAGCAAGTGTTTCATCATCATTTATTGACCAACCGTGTGTAAAAGAACAACCTAACATCCAAATTTCTGGTTTACCTTCATATTTTTCAGGGTGATAACTCGTAACTCTATTCCCTTCTTTATTATGCGTTGTTGTAAAATGAAACTCCTTTTTTAAGGTAACATCAAATTTTCCTGCTATCTGTTTATAGCCCAAAAGGGTATCTTTTTCAAAATATTTTCCATTTGGTTTTACAACGATATCAGCCTTTAATTTGTCTGTATAGGTAGTTTTACCTATCACACGAAGCCCAATCTCCGCCGAAAAAAGTAAGCCCAACAACACCAACAAATTAACTACTACAACTTTTACAATTGACTTCATATTTTAATCTAATTTGAATTCTTCTTTCCAATCCGAATCTTTTAATAATTTTTCTTGTTGTTGTTTTTATCAAAAACATAATTTCCAATAACCAAATAATCCATTTCTGTTTGCATAAAACACCTAAACGCATCATCAGGAGTGCAAACAATGGGTTCTCCACCAAGATTAAAACTTGTATTTATAACAATACTACAGCCTGTTTGTTTTTTAAATTCATTGATAAGTGACCAATATTTTGGATTAGTTTTTTTGCTAACACTCTGTATGTTTGTTGAATAATTAACATGTATAATTGCAGGAATATCGGAACGAAGATGATACAATCTATCATAAATAGGCATTTCATCATAACCTTTTGGTGAGGATTTTAAGTGTTCTTTTTTTACAGGAATTACATTCAACATATAAGGCGATGGTGTATCTATTTCAAAATATTCTTGCATATCCTCCTCTAAAACGGAAGATGCAAAAGGTCTAAAACTTTCACGATATTTTATTTTCAAGTTCATTTTTTTCTGCATTTCAGGATTTCTTGCATCACCTAAAATACTTCTATTTCCTAGGGCTCTCGGACCATATTCCATTCTTCCTTGAAACCACCCCACTACATTTCCATTGGCTATTTTTTCTGCTACATTTTTTGTTAATTCATTAAAATCTTCAAAATAAATATGCTCAGCATTGTATTTTTTAACAACTTTTAAAACTTCTTTTTCATTAAATTCAGTACCTAAATACGCTCCCTTCATCGCATCAAAATCGTTGGTTAGTTTTCTTTGTTCACCTTTCCATAAATACCACCCTAAATACGCTGCCCCTAATGCTCCTCCTGCATCTCCTGCCGCTGGCTGTATCCAAATATCTTTAAATATTTTGGCTTTTAATAATTTACCATTTGCAACACTATTAAGAGCAACTCCTCCCGCCATTACAAGATAATCACTACCTGTTAATTCTTTGGCTGTTTTGGCTAATTTTAATACAATATCTTCGGTAATTTCCTGAATTGCCAAAGCCATATTCATATAGTCTTGTGAAATTTCAGATTCTTCATTTCGTGGTGGAATTCCAAATAATTCAGTCCATTTTTTGTTATTTGTCATTTTTAAACCTGTTGCAAAATTGAAATATTTCATATTCAACAAAATAGAACCATCTTCACGAATATCCACCAATTCTTGTAAGATTTTTTCCTTAAATACTTTTGTTTGCTCAGCATTAGGATTTCCATAAGGTGCTAATCCCATTAATTTAGATTCTCCACTATTTACCCTAAACCCTGTATAATAGGTAAACGCCGAATACAACAAACCAACCGAATGCGGGAAGCACAATTCTTTAAGAATTTTAATTTTATTACCATGACCATAGCCGATAGTAGTAGTTGCCCATTCCCCAACACCATCAATAGTTAAGACAGCTGCATCTTTGAATGGCGATGGATAAAAGGCACTCGCTCCGTGTGATAAATGATGTTCAGGAAACAAAATAGGGATTTTTTTATCACCTAATTTATGCAATTCCTCTTTTAACATCTTTTTCATAAAGAGTTTTTCTTTAATCCATACAGGTACTGCTGATAAAAAACTCACCAAACCTTTAGGTACAAAAGCGTGATAAGTTTCCAGCAATCTTTCAAATTTTATATAAGGTTTATCATAAAAAACGACAGCTTCCAAATCGTTATAATCTATTCCTGCTTCATTTAAAACATATTTTATAGCATTGACAGGAAATGAAGAATCATGTTTCTTTCGTGTAAAACGCTCCTCCTGTGCTGCTGCAATTATTTCTCCATTAACGATAATCGTTGCAGCACTATCATGATAATATGCTGAAATACCCAAAATTGCTGTTACTTTCATACCCCCTTTTTTAAAATAAAGTGTAAATAAAAGGTGCAATTGCCGAGCCACTTGTAAATATAATGAGTGCTCCAAATAATAATAACACTATAATAACAGGCAATAACCAAAACTTTTTACGCACTTTCAAAAATGCCCATAAATCTTTTATAAATTCCATGTTTTTTTATCTTTTAATACGGTTTTTCTATATCTTTTGATGTAAATTCATAATTCCGAACTTTCATTACAGAACTTTTACCTTTTTTGAATCGATTTAACTGTAAAGAATCTTTACCTATTAATTTTCTTACAAAACCAACAGGAACGACCAAAACAACATAAACAATTGTTAAAATAATTTTAGACATTATGATTCCTAATAGTTCAGAAAAACCAAGCCAAACAATTGCTACGGGATAAAAAAGCATCGGATAAGTCATAGTAACTATCAAAACAGGAATTGCTATTTTATAGCACAATGTGGTTTTTGTAAAAAAAGCAATCAATAAAAGTATAAGCACTACTGCCATACCCGTATCAGATGCTTGTTTATTAGATATTGTTTTTGGAAAATAATTTGCAAGTTTCTTTTTAGACATATTTTATGCAACAATGTTAACCTTACAAAGCAAAAAAAAAAAAAGACTTATCCTAATTTTATTTTATATACTTTAAACAAAAAGTTCCCAGTTTATATAAACTGGGAACTTTTAAATAACCTATTTTTTCTATTGAAAAAATTACACTTTTATCTCAACTTCAACACCGCTTGGTAACTCAAGTTTCATTAAAGCATCAATAGTTTTTGAAGAAGAACTATAAATGTCTAACAATCTTTTATAAGCAGATAATTGAAATTGCTCTCTAGATTTTTTGTTTACGTGTGGTGAACGTAAAACTGTAAAAATCTTCTTATTTGTTGGTAAAGGGATTGGACCATTTACAACAGCTCCTGTTCCTTTTACTGTCTTTACGATTTTCTCAGCAGATTTATCCACTAAATTATAATCGTAAGATTTTAACTTTATTCTAATTTTTTGACTCATCTTAATTAACCTTTAGCGTTTGCAATTACTTCTTCTGAAATATTAGATGGTGTTTCTGCATAATGAGAAAATTCCATTGTAGAAGTTGCTCTACCTGATGATAACGTTCTCAAAGATGTAACATAACCAAACATTTCAGATAAAGGTACTGTTGCTTTCACAACTTTAGAACCTGCACGATCACTCATATCAGATACTTGACCTCTTCTTCTATTTAAATCTCCTACAACATCCCCCATATTTTCTTCAGGAGTTAAAACTTCTAACTTCATTATTGGCTCCATAATTACGGCTTTTGCAGCTTTTGCAGCAGCTTTATAACCTAATTTAGCAGCTAATTCGAAAGATAACTGATCAGAATCTACTGGGTGGAATGATCCATCTAATAAAGTAACTTTCATAGAGTCCATTTCGTAACCAGCTAAAGGACCATTTTTCATAGCATCTTTAAATCCTTTTTCAACTGAAGGAACAAATTCTTTAGGAACGTTACCCCCTTTAATTTCAGAAATAAACTCTAAACCTTGCTTACCTTCTTCCGCTGGTTCCATTCTAAATACTATATCAGCAAACTTACCACGACCACCAGATTGTTTTTTATAAACCTCTCTATGTTCTGCAGTAGCTGTTATAGCCTCTTTATACTCTACTTGTGGTTGACCTTGATTTACCTCAACCTTAAACTCACGTTTTAAACGGTCTACGATAATATCTAAGTGCAACTCACCCATTCCTGAGATTATTGTTTGCCCCGAAGCCTCATCTGTTTTTACCGTAAATGTAGGATCTTCTTCAGATAATTTACCTAAAGCCATTCCTAATTTATCAACATCAGCTTTTGTTTTTGGTTCAACAGCAATACCGATTACTGGGTCTGGAAAATCCATAGATTCTAAAACAATAGGTGCTTTTTCATCAGTTAAAGTATCTCCTGTTTTAATATCTTTAAATCCTACAGCAGCTCCAATATCTCCTGCTTCTATATAATCAATAGGGTTTTGTTTGTTAGCATGCATTTGGTAGATACGTGAAATACGTTCTTTTTTACCTGAACGATTATTTAACACATAAGAACCTGCATCTAAACGACCAGAATAAGCACGGAAGAATGCTAAACGACCTACAAATGGGTCAGTTGCAATTTTAAATGCTAATGCCGCAAAAGGATCTTTTGCATCTGGTTTACGAGAAATCTCTTCTCCTGTATTTGGGTCAGTTCCTACAATAGCTTCCTTATCTACTGGTGAAGGTAAATAACGGCATACTGCATCAATTAAAAATTGAACTCCTTTATTTTTAAAAGAAGAACCACAAACCATAGGAATGATAGACATATCCATTACAGCAGCACGTAAAGCAGCGTGTACTTCATCTTCTGTAATAGAATTTTCATCTTCCATAAATTTTTCTAATAAGCTTTCATCATAACCAGCAACCTCTTCAATTAATTTTGCTCTGTATTGACGAACTTCAGCTTTCATATCCTCAGGAATATCAATAATATCAAAAGTACTTCCTTGAGTTTCTTCGTGCCAAACAATTGCACGATTTTTAACTAAATCAACTACTCCTTTAAAAGTATCTTCTTCACCAATAGGTAATACGATAGGTACTGCATTAGAACCTAACATATCTTTAATTTGGTTACAAACTTCTAAAAAGTTAGCTCCTTGACGATCCATTTTATTAACGAATCCCATACGAGGAACTTTATAGTTATCTGCTAAACGCCAGTTTGTTTCTGATTGAGGCTCTACACCATCAACTGCAGAAAATAAGAATACTAATCCGTCTAACACACGTAATGAACGGTTTACCTCAACGGTAAAATCCACGTGACCCGGAGTATCAATAATATTAAAGTGATATTCTTTAGTATCTGGTAAACTTTGCCCATTTTCTGTTGGGAACTTCCATTTACAAGTAGTAGCTGCAGAAGTAATTGTAATACCTCTTTCAGCTTCTTGCTCCATCCAGTCCATTGTAGAAGACCCTTCGTGAGTTTCTCCAATTTTATGGTTTACCCCTGTATAAAAAAGGATACGCTCTGTTGTTGTTGTTTTACCAGCATCAATATGTGCGGCAATACCTATATTTCTTGTATATTTTAAATCTCTACTCATTTTTATTAAAATCTAAAGTGTGAGAATGCTTTGTTAGCTTCTGCCATTTTGTGTGTATCCACTTTCTTTTTCACAGCAGCACCCTCTTCTTTAACAGCAGCTAAAATTTCAGCCGCTAAACGTTGTGCCATTGTTTTTTCATTACGCTTACGCGCATAACCTATCATCCATTTAATCGCCATAGACACTTTACGGTCTGGACGAATTTGCATAGGAATTTGGAATGTTGCACCACCTACACCACGAGAACGAACCTCTACATGTGGCATTACGTTAGACAATCCATCTCTCCATATTTCTAAGGCTGATTTCTCCTCGTCTGTTTTCTTTTCGTTTACGATATCAATTGCATCGTAAAACACTTTAAACGCGACAGATTTTTTACCATCCCACATTAAGTTATTCACAAAACGCGTTACCAATTGGTCATTAAACCTTGGATCTGGTAAAAGCTCTCTTTTTTTCGCTTTTCTTTTTCTCATGTCTTTACATTAAAAAAGTTATACTTAATTACTTTTTGTCTTTAGGGCGTTTTGTACCGTATTTAGATCTACACTGAGTTCTTCCTTCAACTCCTGCAGTATCTAATGCACCACGAACAATGTGATATTTAACACCTGGTAAATCTTTTACCCTTCCACCTCTAACTAATACTATCGAGTGCTCTTGTAAGTTATGTCCTTCACCTGGGATGTAAGCATTTACTTCACTACCATTTGTTAACCTTACCCTTGCAACTTTACGCATTGCTGAGTTAGGTTTTTTTGGTGTAGTTGTGTAAACACGAGTACAAACCCCACGCTTTTGAGGACAACCCTTTAAAGCAGCCGATTTACTCTTCTTAGTTAATTTGGTTCTTCCTTTACGAACTAATTGTTGAATAGTTGGCATACTATTAATTACTGTTTTTAATTAATTAAAATTTTATTTCTCTATTTTTTAGAGGACGCAAATATACAATTAAATAATTAATATTCAAGAAATAATACTTTTTTACCAAAAAACCAGAAAATTTATTTTTTTAACTAAAACACCCAAACCCAATATTTAATTATTAAATCAATAAAAAAATAAGGGCAAATATGATTTTTACACATTTTTTCAATAAAAAAACATAAATTTTACGAAAAAATTAGGTTTTTTAATAAAATTTTAAGATGTTTGGCGTCATTAATTCAAATAATTTATGCATATGAAAACAAAATTTAAAGGTTTTTTAACGCTACTCTTAGCGTTAATGGTGCAAGTAACTTTTGCACAAGATAAAACAATTTCAGGTACAGTTTCTGATGAAGCAGGACCATTACCTGGTGTTAGTATTTTAAAGAAAGGTACTACACAAGGTACTGAAACTGATTTTGATGGTAACTATACTATTAAGGCTAAAACAGGAGATGTTCTTATTTTTAGTTTTGTAGGT
Organism: Tenacibaculum sp.; assembly: GCA_018456245.1. Classification (GTDB taxonomy): domain Bacteria; phylum Bacteroidota; class Bacteroidia; order Flavobacteriales; family Flavobacteriaceae; genus Polaribacter. The sequence goes on from JAGYHQ010000001.1 coordinate 111,907, forward strand.
ATGGAAACTGTTGAAAAAAAAGTTGGTAATTCTACAAGTATAAATGTTACTATGGAAAATGACAATGTTTTAAAAGAGGTTGTAGTAACAGGATATAGCAATAAAGATAGAGATGTATTAACATCTGGTGTTTCTACTGTTACAGCAAAAGAATTAGCTCAAGTAAATTCAACAGTAAATGTAACTAATGCTTTACAGGGTAAAGCAGCAGGGGTTGTAGTTACTGCAGCCAATGGTAAACCAGGTCAAAATGCCTTTGTAAGAATTAGAGGTATTGGATCTGTAAATGCTGGTCAAGAACCTCTTTATGTAATTGATGGTATGCCTGTATCTGAAAGTCAATTAAACTTAATTAACAGTTCTGATATTGAATCTATTTCTGTATTAAAAGATGCTGCTTCTACAAGTGCTTATGGTTCTCGTGGATCTAACGGGGTTGTTGTAATAACTACCAAAAAAGGTAAAAAAGGAGAAAGAGCAAGAATTACGTTTAGTAGTCAAGTAGGTTTTTCTAAAAAAATAGAAGACAACTTTGATATGATGAATGCTGAACAAAAAATTCAGTATGAAAAAGAAGTAGGGCGTGGAGGATACGTAAGTGGTTACGGAATAACTGATGAAGGTATTAAAACTTTATTAAAAAACAACCATGATTGGCAAAAAGACTTATTAAAAACAGGAATGTTAATATCTAATGGAATTTCTATCAATGGAGGTATTGGAAACACTGGGTACTTTGTTTCTTTTAAAACTGAAAGTGATACAGGTATCATAAAAAGATTAGATGGTTATAAAAGAATGACAGGACGTGTTAATTTAAACTCACAGTTAAATGATTGGTTAAAAATAAGAGTTAATACAGGGGTTTCTCACACATACTCTCAAGAACCAAGAGATAGAAATAATGTACAAAACCCTTTTAGAGCTATGTATAGCTATAATCCTTTTGAAACATTATATAAACGTGATAAAGATAATAATGTAATATTAGATACAAATGGTAACCCTATATACAATAAAACTTCTATGGGATTCTCTATTGCTGAAGCATTAGTTAATAACCCTGAAAGCGAAGAAAGATTAAGACTAATAGGTGGGGTTGCTTTAGATTTTAATATTTATAAAGAAAAATTAATTTTCACTCCTCAAATTAGTATGATTTATTCTACTTTGAGAGGTGAATATTACACACAACCAGGCTCTATATTAGATGGGTATGTAGGTGATAAAAAAGCTCCTGGTTCAAAAAGGGACAATGGAAACTATTTTTTCAGTTATAACTACCTTAACAAACTATCTTATAAAGACACTTTTAATGATGTGCATAATTTTGGAGCTTCTTTATTTACTGAATTTTACAACAATAATTATAGAAGTTATAGAATAAAGAGTAAAGGTTTCCCTTCTAAAGACTTAACAACTCAAGATAATGCTTCTGCATCTGACGGAAAACAATCAACATACAGAAGAGAGAAAGCTCTTTTCTCAATAGGTGCTTCTGTAGATTATGATTATGACAAAAAATATATAGCTTCTTTAAGTTTAAGACGAGATGGTTCTTCTGTGTTTGGAGATAAGAATAGATACGGTATTTTTTGGTCAGCAAGTGCTGCTTGGAATATTCATAAAGAAAGTTTCTTTAAATCAAAAGTGTTTAACAAATTAAAATTAAGAGCTTCTTATGGTACTGTTGGTAATGATAAATTACCTAATTACTACGGATATATGGGAACATATGAATTTAGTAGTTATAATGGTGCTTCTGCAGCTTATCCTGCTAACGTAGCAAACTCTCAATTAAAATGGGAACAAAAAGCTATGACTGATTTAGGAGTTGAGTTCGGATTATTTAATGGTCGTTTAAATGGTGTTGTTAACTATTTTAACTCTAAAACTTCTGATTTATTATTCTTAGAAAATATAGCACAAGAGAGTGGAGAATCTGGTTGGCCTGCAAGCAGGTATACAAACTTTGGTACTCTTTCTTCTAGAGGTTTAGAAATTGAATTAAATGGAGATGTTATTAAAACAGAAGATTTTACTTGGAATTTAGGTGCAAATATATCTTTCATAAAAACAAAAATGGATAAATTACCTGGTGGAGAAGATTATCTTCCTTCAGGATATGACTTAATTCTTCAAGAAGGAGAAGAAATCTACACTCACTATTTAGTAAGATATGCTGGAGTTAATCCTGAGAATGGAAGAGCTCAATATTACGATAAAGATGGAAAAGTTACTGAAGAATATAGTTCTGACTTCGCAGTACCTTTAAAAGGTAAAACAATTACTCCTGATTTTGATGGTAGTTTTAATACACTATTTAGCTTTAGAGGTATTAGTTTATCTGGTAATTTCTACTTTAAATATGGTAACTATATTTATAATAATCAGGAAGCAACTATGCTTACAGATGGTAATGACATGAGTGGTAACTCAAGAGCCGATGCTCTTAACTATTGGAAGAAAAAAGGAGACAGAAATGTTTTACCAAACCCTAAAGATCCTAAAAATACAGAACAAACTTCTGATAGATTTTTACAAGATGGTTCTTATATAAGATTACGTAGTCTTAAATTAAGTTATGATTTACCTAAGAAATTCTTAGGAGAAAAAGGATTTTTCACTTCTGTAAATATGTACTTACAAGGGCAAAACCTATGGACTTATAGACCACATTTTAAAGGAGACCCAGAAGTTGGTATTGGTTCAGGAGAAACAAAAGGTCCTACTGATGTAGGTTTTGTACCTGGTGCTTATAACTTATTTAGTTACCCTACAACAAAATCATTTGTCATAGGATTAAATGTATCATTCTAAAAAATAAAAATATGAAAAAATATATATACGCTTTAGCTATTACAGGTACTGCTTTATTTAGTTCTTGTAATGATGAATTAAATAAAATACCTTATGACTCTATGAGTCAAGAACAAATATTATCTTCTGCAGAAGGGTTTGATAATGCCACAAGAGGTATTTATGCTGGTTTTGTAGATAACAAGACAGATAATGTTAATGCTTATTATGGAGCATCAATGTATTCTGTTCCTGATATTTTAACTGATAATGTTATTTTAGACCAAACAGGAAGACAAACTAAAAAAACATTTTGGAATTGGCAATATACAGCAAATAGCACTTTAAATTTATATGGAGATGCTTATAAAATTGTAAGAAAAGCAAATGCCATAATAAATAATATAGGTAATTTACCTTCTGGTGATTTTAAAAATTCAGTTTTAGGAGAGGCTTTAACTGCTAGAGCCTTAGCTCATTTTGATTTGGCTAGATTTTATGCTAAAATTCCTACTCAATCAACCGATGCTAACTCTTCTTTAGGGGTTGCTTATGTAACTGAAGTTAATCCAGGAATGAAACCTAGTAGAAATACTGTAGGTGAAGTTTATACTAAAATAATAGCTGATTTAGTTAAAGCAGAAACTATTATAGGCGAAGATAATGGAAAAGGGAGATTTAACAAAAATGCCGTTAATGCTCTTTTATCTAGAGTTTATCTTTATATGGGAGAATGGCAAAAATCAGTTGATGCCGCTGAAAAAGTTACTGGTACAGTAGCGAAAAGAAATAATTTTAAAAGTATTTGGACAGATGATAGTACTGATGGAATTATAAGTGAATTCATAGTAACTCCTGATGACAGAGCACAAATAGGTAATCAATATTCTCAATCAACTAGTAAAGAAGATATTAAATCTGAATATGTAATTAGTTATGAGTTCTATCAGTTATTTAAAGATAATGATATTAGAAAATCTGCTTACATTTATACTAGTAAATTTAGCGGTAGTGATTATAACCATATAGTAAAATACTATGGTAAAAATGGACAAACTAATGGTAGAGTTAATGCTAAAATTTTAAGAATGGCTGAAGTTATGTTAAACAAAGCGGAAGCCTATGCTGAATTAGGAAATGATGCAAAAGCTTTAGAAGCTGTTGATGCTGTGAGAAAAGAAAGATATGAAAACTTTAGTTCAAACAATGAATCTGGAGAAGAACTTAAAAAAGTTATTGCTTTAGAAAGACGATTAGAGTTTGCATTTGAAGCACAAAGATTCTTTGACTTAAAACGTAAAGGCTTATCTATTAAAAGAGGGAATAAAGGAGATAAAGCTGATGGGACAGGTGAACCTGCAGTATTTAAAGAATTAAAGGCTAATGATCATAAATTCCAATTACCTATTCCTTTAGATGCTATAAATTCTAATGGTAATATAAAACAAAATCCAGGTTACTAATTTAAAGTTACCTTATAAAAAACCATCTCAAATGAGATGGTTTTTTATACACAAAATGCTTGTCCTTAACATCGTAATACAACAACAAATCACTAAAATGGAAAAACATATAATAAAAGCATACCCAAAAAGACTACTGGTTATCCTTTAAACTTGATAAAGTTTAATTTTTAAAGCTTTAAAAAAACACGTGTTTTTTTAACACAAATAATACGTGTTTAATAAATTTTATTACCTTTGCAGAAAAAACAATAACATTTATGAATACAAAATTAACTTTAACAATAGAACGAGAAGTTATAAATAAAGCTAAAATTTATGCTAAAGAAAAAAAACGAAGTTTGTCTGATATTATTGAAAACTATTTAAAGTTTTTAACAGAAAAAGAATCAACCAAAGAATTAGAATTAAACTCAACTATTGAATCTTTAAGAGGATCGTTTAAAATGCCTAAAAATTTTAATTATAAAGAAGAATTAAAAAATAGACTAGAAAAAAAATATTTATGAAAGAATACATATTAATTGATACAGATGTTCTTCTAGATTTCTTTTTTGATAGAAAACCATTTTCTAACTATGCTACAATAGTTTTAAATTTATGTAAAGAAGATAAAATAAAAGGTTTTTCTACACCTGTTATAATCGCCAATACTTATTATCTATTAAGAAAAACAGCAAAACATGAAGTGGTTGTTGATAAGTTAAATCAATTACTTAACATAATTGATATTACAAGTATAAATAAAAATATTGTTTTAAATGCTTTAAACTCTAATTTTAAAGATTTTGAAGATGCCTTACAAAACTTTTCAGCAATTGAAAATAAAAAAATTAAAATTATTTTAACTAGAAATATTAAAGATTTTAAAAATAGTAAATTAGCTGTACTAACACCTGAAACATACGTAAAAGGAATAGCTTACCAAGATAATTTCATATAAATTTAAGAGGTTATTCGGTTTTTCTCAAAAATATCATTGGTATGTATCTTAAAATTTGGAAATAATTTTGACGGAATAAAATCATCAATAATAGGTTTTGAGGTTACGTACATTCCATTATTTAAAGTATAAACTAAAATATTCTCATCTAACGGATGTACAACCCAATATTCTTTTACCCCAGCTTCTTCATACAACTCAAATTTATTTTTCATTTCTTTTTTAGAATTTCCTGGAGAAAGAATTTCTATAACTAAATCAGGAGCCCCTATACAACCCTTATCATCTAATTTACTTTCATCACAAATAATACATATATCAGGTTGAACTACAGTGAATATATCCTCGTTTTTTTCATTTTTAGTTGCCAGCCTAACATCAAAAGGAGCATGAAATAACTTACAAGATTTATTTTTAAATAATGGCAATAACCCACCAAGTAAATTAATTGATATAGATTGATGTTTTACATTTGGAGCAGGAGACATTTTAAATATCTTACCTTTTAAAAGCTCTATTCTTTCTTCAAACTTCCAAAGTAAATAATCAGCATATGAATAAATCTTATTCAAATCTAATTGGTTTATATCTGTTATTTTATCCATAAATATTTATTTTGCTGTTTCAAAGATACAAAATATTACAAACTAAACTTTTAAAAATAAAAAACATACATCTAAAAACATTTTCAATACCTTTGCAATATGCAAAATAACACAACCAATATATTCGGTATTAGAGCAATTATTGAAGCAATAGAAAGTGGCTCTACAATTAGTAAAGTATATTTACAAAAAGGTTTACGTGGTGATTTATACTTTGAATTAGATAAATTACTTAAAAAACACAAAATTTCAATAAGTGTTGTACCTATTGAAAAGCTTGACAGATTATCAAAACACAATAATCATCAAGGAGCTGTTGCTAAAATATCTCCTGTTGAGTTTTATGATATAGAAGCACTTATAGAAAAAGCTTTTGAAGCTACAAAAAAACCTATATTTATATTGCTTGACCAATTATCTGACGTAAGAAATTTTGGTGCAATTATACGAACAGCTGAATGTACTGGAGTAAGCGGAATTATTATACAAAAAAGTGGTAGTGCACCCGTTAATGCTGATACCATAAAAACATCTGCTGGTGCTGCTTTTAAAATTCCTATTTGTAAAGTTGACCATATTAAAGATGCTATATTTCACCTAAAATCATCAGAAGTTAAATTAGTAGCTGCCACAGAAAAAACAGAGGAATTGGTTTATGATGTAGATTTTAACCAACCTATTGCTATTGTAATGGGAGCCGAAGATAAAGGGGTAAGTACATCAGTACTAAAAATGATGGATTATAAAGCAAAACTCCCTTTATTAGGAGATATAGAATCATTAAATGTTTCTGTTGCATGTGGGGCATTTTTATATGAAGCTGTTAGGCAACGTATGTAAATTATAAATTTAGTATATTTGTACTTAATTAAAGTTTGCAAAAAATGTTATTAGTAGAAAGAAATACAAATGAAATAGTTTTTAGATTGCCTGCTGATACAGATATTTTTAGTGTACAAAGAGTTTTGGATTATTTTAAATACAAACAAGCAATAAAAAAAAGCAAAGCTACTGAAAAAGATGTTGACAAATTAGCAACAGAATCTAAAACTAATTGGTGGAAAGAAAATAAAAATCGTTTTATAAAATAATGATTTTTGTTGTAGATAGTAATATTATTTTTAGTGCATTGCTAAATCCAGAATCTTCTGTTGGCGAGGTTCTTTTAGATATTCATAATGAATACGAATTTTATGCTCCTGAATTTTTGATAGATGAAATAGAAAAATATTCTAATAAAATAAAGAGATACACAAAACTGAGTAACGAAGATTTAAAAATAGTTAAGCATTCTGTTTTTTCTTCTATTAAATTTATATCAGAAAATTTAATCTCACAATCTAATTGGAATAAAGCATTTGAATTTGTAAAAGATATTGATGAAAAAGACACCCCATTTATTGCTTTAACACTTGAATTAAAAACAAAACTTTGGACAGGTGATAAAAAACTAATTAACGGACTTTTAGAAAAAGAAATTGATATTGCTATTACAACAAATGAACTAAAAAAATAATAGAGCTAAAAAACATAATTTTAGTACTATGAACTTAAACCAACCTTTAGCAGAACGTATTCGCCCAAAAAAATTAGCTGATTATATTAGTCAACAACATTTAGTGGGGAAAAACGGAATTTTAACCAACCATATTAAACAAGGAATTATTCCGTCTTTAATTTTATGGGGACCACCAGGGGTTGGAAAAACTACATTAGCTAATATTATTGCAAACGAATCTGAACGCCCTTTTTATACTTTAAGTGCTATTAATTCTGGTGTAAAAGATATTCGTGATGTTATTGATAAAGCAAAAAAAGATAGTGGATTATTCACTCAAAAAAATCCTATTTTATTTATTGATGAAATCCATAGATTTAGCAAATCACAACAAGATTCTCTTTTACAAGCAGTTGAAAAAGGGTGGGTTACACTAATCGGGGCAACTACTGAAAACCCTAGTTTTGAAGTAATATCAGCCCTACTCTCTCGTTGCCAAGTTTATATTTTAAATTCTTTTGATAAAAATGATTTAATATCTTTATTAAATAGAGCTATTAAAGAAGATGAAATAATAAATAAAAAAGAAATCATATTAAAAGAAACCGATGCCTTGCTACAAGTTTCAGGTGGAGATGCAAGAAAACTCCTTAATATTTTTGAGTTATTAGTAGCATCAGAAAATAAAATTGAAATTACTAACGAACTTGTTTTATCAAAAATTCAAAAAAATACAGCTAAATATGATAAAGCAGGAGAACAACATTATGATATAATATCTGCTTTTATAAAATCAATTCGTGGTAGTGACCCTAATGCTACGGTTTATTGGCTAGCAAGAATGATTGAAGGTGGCGAAGATGTGAAATTTATTGCCCGTAGAATGATAATTTCTGCCTCTGAAGATATTGGAAATGCAAACCCTAATGCTTTAATTTTAGCAAATAGTACTTTTCAAGCTGTTTCTGTCATTGGATTTCCTGAAGCAAGAATTATATTAAGCCAATGTGCTATTTATCTTGCAAATTCACCTAAAAGTAATAGTAGCTACATAGCAATTGGAGAAGCACAAAATTTAGTAAAAAATACTGGAGACCTATCAGTTCCTTTACATTTAAGAAATGCTCCTACAAAATTGATGAAAGATTTAAATTATGGTAAAGATTATAAATATTCACATGATTATGATAATAATTTTATTGAACAAGAATTTTTACCTAATGAAATAACAAACACTAAATTATACGAGCCTAGCAATAACGTTCGTGAAAATAATTTTAGAGAAACTTTAAAGAAACGCTGGGGTAAAAAATACGGATATTAAACTGAAAATTTTAACATTGAATTATACACTATATTCCACCCTTTCCAACCTAAATAATTACTTAAACTTTCATTATGAAAAACGGTTATAAACACTCCGTTTACTTTTTTTACTTCATTTTTTACATCACTTATTTTTCCTAATGATTGTTTTGGGGTTAGTTTTAAATAATCCTTTAAAGTTACGTCAGTTATAGCAAACGGAAATATTTTTAAAGGGGTTTGTATTTCAAAATCTAAATCATAAAAATAAAAAGGAGTACAAGTACTTGCCCTAAAACCTGCGTGACTTTCATACCCCATTGAATAGTCTTCATTTATTTCTAAATCAATTAATTTTTGATATGTTTCTGGCAAAGAAAAACGTAAATAATGTTGCCTATTTCTTACTGTTGGAATATTAGTAACAGCCTCTAACCTCTCCTTTTCTTTTTTCAATAAATTAATATTTTGCATTGTATAATATGATGATTGTAAACCTACTCTTGCATAATCAACCATATCTTTTATCAACAACTTAAATTTATTTTTTGATAATGAAATATTAGTATCAAAAGAAGTATAATCTCCCACTAAAAAGAAGAAAATAGTTTTTACATCAAATTCTTTCTTTAAATTAATTATTTGCTGATAAGTATCGTAAGGGTCTTTTTTAATATTAAAATGTACTGCAAAACGATTTAACACATTAAAAATCTTAAGTTTTAATAAATCATTTACAAATTCTCCTGTTGAACGTATAAAACTCTTATACTTATAAGCAAAAGCGTTATTAACATTTATTGTAGAAATAAACTTGTATTTACGTTGTTTATATTCATAATCAGGGAAACGTTCTTTAAGAGCCTCTAATAACTTATATGCCCAAATATCAATTACTGGTTGTTCTAAAAAATTATATTTGTGTGCTAAACTTTGCTCTGCTGTAAAACGTTGATAATTATCTTTTATATGTGGTAAATATTCTTCATACCTGCTAATTAAATAAAAACTTGCAGAAAAAATATCAAACGGAATAGTTGATTTTACTCCTGAAGGGAAAAAACAAGGTACTCTACCCCATTTAGATATAGATATATCAATATTATTAATACCTTGTTCAAATAACAAATCATTACTTTTTACAAAAAATTCATTCCCTAAAGGAGACTTTGTATAAGATAATTTAGGTCCATTATGGGCAATAAAGTCTTCTACTTTAGTACAAAAATCAATATCTATTAACAAAATTCTTGTAAAAATATGTTTAAATATATACCTAACTCTTGGTGTTATTTTATGGGTGTAAATTAATATCATTATTGTATAAATTTATTACTAAAAAAGTATTTTATAGGCTATTTATATAGTTTAAAAAATAACTTTTTAAGATATTTAGTAAAGTTATAAAAGTTTTAACATACTAAAAAAAGTATTACAACAAAAATTGTATCTTTGTGCGATATTAATTATTTATATTTCTTATATGAAAATAATAATAGCTGGTGCAGGAGATGTTGGCTTTCATTTAGCTAAATTGCTATCCTACGAGTCACAAGACACTTATGTTATAGATACTAATGGCAAAAAATTAGACTATATTAACAACCATTTAGATGTTATAACTAAAAAAGGAGATGCAACATCTATTAAATTATTGAAGGAAATAGGCGTTGATTCTGCTGATATTTTATTAGCAGTTACTGAGAGCCAAAACACCAACTTTACTGTTTCTGTAATCAGTAAGGCTTTAGGAGCAAAAAAAACTATTGCTAGAATTGATAATCCTGAATTTTTAAGCTCTAATGAACTTAATTTTAAAGATTTTGGGGTAGATTTTATGATTTCTCCACAAGAATTAGCAGCCGAAGAAATAAAATTGTTATTACATCGGTCATCTTTTAATGACACCATTACTTTTGAAAATGGGCTTTTTAATGTAATGGGAACTACACTTGGTTACAAATCTCCTATTTTAAATTTAACTGTAAGAGAGGTTAGAGAAAAATTTAAAATTGTTGATTTTATTACCATTGCCATTAAACGTGAGGGGTGTACACAAACCATTATTCCTAGGGGAGATACTGAATATAAATTAAATGACCAAGTTTACTTTTCTGTACCAAATTATAGTATTGATAAGCTATACCCAATCATTGGGAAAGAGCATATTAATATTAAAAATGTAATGATTTTAGGAGGAAGTAATGTAGGTGAAAAAGCTGCAAGAAAGTTAGGGAATGATAATTTTAGAGTTAAGTTAATTGAAATTAACAACGAAAAAGCCTTTACTCTTGCCGAAGAATTGCCTAACACATTAGTAATAAATGGAGACGGACATGATATGGAACTTCTTGAAGAAGAAAATATTAGAGAGATGGATGCCTTTATTGCCGTTACTGGTAACTCAGAAATGAATATAATGTCTTGTTTAGTAGCAAAATCAAAAGGAGTTAAAAAAACTGTAGCTTTGGTAGAAAATATGGATTACATTAACATATCACAAACCATTGGTATAGATACACTTATAAATAAAAAATTAATTACAGCTAGTAGTATATTCCGTCATATACGTAGGGGTGAAATTTTAGCCTTGGCAAATTTAAATAATGTTGATGCCGAAGTTTTTGAATTTGAAGTACAAGAAGGAGCTAAGATAACTGAAAAACCAATTAGAGAATTAAACTTCCCTAGAGAAGCGGTTATTGGTGGAATTATACGTGATGGAAAAGGATTAACTTCTTTCGGAGATATACAAATTAAAGCAGGTGACCACGTAATTATATTTAGTTTACCTGAAGCAATACAAGACGTTGAAGAATTATTTAACTAATGGGAAATTTAAACCTTAAATTAATTTATAGATTTTTAGGAATAACAGCTATTCTTAACGGATTGTTTATGTTTTCTGCCTTACCATTTAGTTGGTATTATAAAGAAAATTCTTTTTCAGGAATATTTGGTGCAGGAGCAATCACTGTATTTATAGGATTGTTACTTTTCTTTATTAATAAGCCAAAATCTAAAAAATTACAAAAAAAAGAAGGGTACTTAATTGTAACGCTTGGGTGGTTAGTATTATCTTTCACTGGTATGTTACCTTATTTATTTACAGGGTCAATACAAAGTGTAACTGATGCCTTTTTTGAAACTATTTCTGGGTACTCAACAACAGGGTCTTCTATTTTAACCGATATAGAATCAATGCCAAAAGGTGTACTATTCTGGAGAAGTTGTACCCATTGGATTGGTGGAATGGGAATAATAGTTTTAACCATTGCTATTTTACCTCTTTTAGGTATTGGAGGGATGCAGTTATTTATGGCAGAAGCCCCAGGACCATCAGCCGATAAATTACACCCAAGAATTACTGATACTGCCAAACGTTTATGGTATATTTATGTAGGGTTAACTATATCAGAATTTTTGTTACTTAAAGTGGCAGGAATGAGTTGGTATGATGCTATAAATCATTCAATGGCAACGGTAAGTACTGGGGGATTTTCAACCAAAAATAGTAGTATTGCCCATTGGAACGACACCCCTGCAATTCAATATATAATTATTAGTTTTATGTTTATTGCTGGTACAAACTTTGTACTTACTTATTTTGCGTTAAAAGGAAAAATTAAAAAAGTATTTGAAAGTGAGGAATTCCGTTATTATTTCTTTGGAATATTAGCAATTTCTACACTAATTGCATCATTAGTTATTTTTAATCAAGACCCAAATTTAAAAACAAGCATTGAACATCCTATGGTTTTTGGAGAAGTAGAGAGTGCCTTTCGTCATTCACTATTCTCTGTAATATCAGTTGTTACTACAACAGGTTTTGTTTCGGCTGATTTTACAATGTGGAATTATTTTGTTACTGCAATTTTCTTCGCCTTGTTTTTTGTTGGTGGATCGGCTGGTTCAACATCTGGTGGGGTTAAAATTGTACGTCATATAATACTACTGAAAAATAGTTTTTTAGAGTTTAAAAAATCTATACACCCTAATGCTATAATACCTGTTCGTTATGATATGAAGGCCGTAAACCAAAGTATTGTATTTAACATACTTTCTTTCTTCATTTTATATATGTTTATTTTTGTAATGGGTACCGTAGTACTTGCTATGTTAGGGTTAGACTTCCTTTCTGCCGTAGGAGCAACAGCCTCTTCATTAGGAAATATTGGTCCTGCACTTGGTAGTGTTAGCCCTGTTGATAATTTCTCACACCTATCAATAGGTGCAAAATGGGTTTGTTCTTTCTTAATGCTTATTGGGCGTTTAGAATTATTTACCGTTCTTATTTTATTAACTCCTTTCTTTTGGAGGAAGAATTAAATGTTTATTACGTATATTTACGTGATGTGTGTAATTTAAACTAAAATCAAAGAATCAATATGCCGAAAATTAATCCATTTAAACCTAACCATCCTGTTTCGCCAGGAATGTTTGCAGGAAGACTTGAAGAAATTAGACATTTAGAAAAAGGTCTTTGGCAAACAAAGAATGGACACCCAAATAACTTTTTAGTAACAGGAGAAAGAGGAATAGGTAAATCATCATTATTACAACTGATAAAGTACTTCGCTAATGGAGATATAGAAAGCAGTTATGGAGTGAATTTTAATTTTGTGACTGTTAATTTGGTAATATCACATAAAACAAACTTAAATAGTGCTGTTAAATTAATTGACCGAATTCTAAAAAGAGAGTTAGGAAAAGTTGAGAAAATAAGGAGTTTTTTAGAATCTACATGGGATTTTGTTCAACGATTAAAGATTCTGGATTCTGGAATCGAATCTACAGTTCAAAATAGTGAAATTGACATTCTGATTGATGATTTTGCTTATTCATTATCTGAAACATGTAAAAGAATATCTAATAAAGAAGACGGAACGAGATTAAAAGATGGTATAATTTTTTTCATAGATGAAGCTGACAATACTTGTGAAAATCTTCATTTAGGTTATTTGATAAAAGCTGTAACAGAATTACTAGTTCAATATGAATGTCATAATGTTATGTTTATAGTTGCTGGGTTACCTGATGTGATCGACAAATTATCAAATTCACACCCTTCATCAATCAGAATATTTAATCATTTAATAATAAAGGAATTGTCACCAAGCGATAGACATTATGTAGTTGAAAGAGGAATTGAAAAAGGAAATGAAATTAACGAAGAAATAACTAAAATTACTTCAAAGGCAAAAAATTTAATTTCTACTTTGTCAGAAGGTTATCCTCATTTTATACAACAATTTTCGTATTCAGCTTTTGACTATAATTCTGATGGTGAAATTGATGAAGATGATGTTACTGGAGGTGCTTTTGGTAAAGGAGGAGCATTGGATGAAATAGGAACTAGATATTATCATAGTGCTTATAATGAACAAATAAAATCGGATGATTATAGAGAGGTTCTTTCTATTATGTCCAATAGCATGAATTCCTGGATTAAAAAAAGTGACATTCTCAAAGAATTTTCTGGAGCAGATTATATTGTTACTGATGCTCTAAAAGCTTTAACTTCAAGGAAAATCATATTGAAAAACCCATCCAAGAGAGGTGAATATAGATTGCAACAAAGAGGATTTGCTCTTTGGATTAAAATGTTTGGAGAAAGAAAAAAATAAAACAACACACAACACGGTGTATAAGCAATATCGGGTCAAATGCTTAATCTAAAGTTAGTGCATTTAACCCGCCAAACTTTATTTCTAATTTTTTAGTAAATTTGAAAAATTAAAACAAGGTTTGGCTAAGTTTAATACTGAAATTAAAGATTTCGTTTTTAATCCGCTACTGTTCATACACTAAACCGCCGTCCGTCACATAAAAAACTAAACTTTCAATTCTTCAAAATTAAAACCACCATAATTTCCTGAACTCATAAATAATACTGCTGTATTTTCTAAATTTTGGCTTAACAAAAATTCTTTAAACTCTGTTGGGTTGGTGTAAATAATTAAATCATCTCTTTTAAAAGCATCGGCAATCTGTTCTTTTGAAACTTCATCAAGTCTTTTAATTTTTACTGCATCAGGAGAATAGAATACAACTGCTTTATCAGCCTTATCTAATGCTCCTTTGTATTCTTGTAAAAAATTAGAATTTAAACTGCTATACGTATGCAATTCTAAACAAGCTAATAATGTTCTGTTTTTATATTGGTTTTTAACTGCCTCGGTGGTAGCTTTTACTTTACTTGGGCTGTGTGCAAAATCTTTAAAAACAACAGTTGAATTATTTTCTGCAATTTTTTCTAAACGTTTACTCGCCCCTTTAAAACTTGCAATAGCCTCGTAAAAATCTTCTTCATCAATTCCTACACATTGGCAAATCCATTTTGCCCCTGCAATATTTTGTAAATTATGTCTCCCAAAAACTTCTAAAGGTAAATTCCCCTCTAAGGTTACTAAATATGTTATACCGTAATCAATAAAATAATCGGGTGTTTTATATGGATATTTTTTAATAGTATGTTCACTCTCCTCTACTACTTTTTTTACCATTAAATCCTCTTCATTATAAACCATTATTCCACCATTAATAAGCGAATTTGTAAAAATTGAAAACTGTTCAACATAATTTTCAAACGTTGGAAATACATTAATATGATCCCAAGCAATACCACTTATAAGTGCAATATTTGGTTTGTATAAATGAAATTTTGGAGTTCTATCAATAGGAGAACTTAAATATTCATCACCCTCTAAAATAATAAAATCATTTTCTTCGGTTAAATGCACCATTGTTTCAAATCCGTCTAATTGAGCACCTACCATATAGTCAACCTCTTTATCATGGTAATTCAGCACATGTAAAATCATAGAGGTAATTGTAGTTTTTCCGTGTGAACCACCAATTACAACACGAGTTTTATTT
Organism: Tenacibaculum sp.; assembly: GCA_018456245.1. Classification (GTDB taxonomy): domain Bacteria; phylum Bacteroidota; class Bacteroidia; order Flavobacteriales; family Flavobacteriaceae; genus Polaribacter. The sequence goes on from JAGYHQ010000001.1 coordinate 127,399, forward strand.
TTTGATTGCTCGTATAAAAACTCAGGATATGAATAAATTTTAAGCCCTAATTCTTGTGCCTTTTTAAGCTCTGGGTTATCTTCCTTTGCATGCATTCCTAAAATAATTACATCTAAATCTGACGTTATTTTATTAGGAAACCACCCAAATTCTTCGGGTAATAGTCCGTATTTTTTTAAACGAGATTTAGACGGATCATGAATTACATCATCACTCCCCGTAACTTTATACCCTTTATTATGCAGTGCAATAGCAAGGTTGTGCATTGCACTTCCTCCAATAGCTATAAAATGAATATTCATATAACTTGTATTTTCTAATTAAAATGTTTAACCAAAGGTAAAAAAAAAGCTCTTACAAAATGTAAGAGCTTGGTATATTTTGTTTCAAATAAACTATTTTTTAAATTTAGCGTATTTACTTTTAAATTTATCAATACGTCCTGCAGTATCAACCAATTTAGATTTACCTGTGTAAAATGGGTGAGATGTACGAGAAATCTCTAATTTAATTAATGGGTATTCAACACCATCAACTTCAATAGTATCTTTTGTATTTGCTGTTGAACGAGTTAAAAATACGTCATCGTTAGACATATCTTTAAATGCTACCATTCTATAATTTTCTGGATGTATTCCTTTTTTCATCTTAATAAACTTTTAAATCTTTTTTATACTTGAATTTGTTTTAAATTGGTAAGATTAAAAACGCCTTCGAATAAATCAAAAACCTGCAATGGCTAATTGAGGTCGCAAATTTAATCTATTTTTTTTAATTTACAAACAAATAATTTGCTTTATTTGTAGTGTGAAATGAATCATATAATTTTTTATACCCAAAAATATGACACTTTTAAAACAAATAACAAGCATTTTAGTAATTTTAATTACATTAATTTCTTGTAGTAAAAATGATTATAAGTTTAAAATAGAGACTCCTAAAAAAACTACATTAGGAAAAAAAGAAACAATATCTTTTAAACAAACCCAAGGAGATAAAATTGACAGCGTTAACATATACGTTAACGGAAAACTTATTACCAAAAACAATACATTTACTTTTAATACTTTAAATTACGGAGTAGGAAAATATAACATAACTGCACTCGCATTTACACCTAATGAAGTAAAAAAAGTAAAAAATTATATTGAAGTTTTTGCAGATACAGCTCCTACCCTATATTCTTACAAGATTGTAAATGTTTATCCGCACGATAAAAACGCCTTTACACAAGGATTAGAATATTATAACGGATTTTTATACGAAACCACAGGACGTCACGGAAAATCTTGGTTACGAAAAGTGAACTTAAAAACAGGAGAAATACTTAAACAAACCGATTTGCCTAAAGAATATTTTGGTGAAGGAATGACTATTTTTAATAATAAAATACATTGGTTAACTTGGCAAAAAGGAAAAGGTTTTGTTTACAACCTATCTAACTTTAAAAATATAGGAGAATTTAAATATAATAAGAGTATTGAAGGCTGGGGATTAACGCATAACAGTACACATCTTATAAAATCTGACGGATCTAATAAAATTTGGTTTTTAAATCCTGAAACTCTTAAAGAGGAATATTACATTCAGGCATATACAAACAAACTTTCATTAGAGCAATTAAATGAATTAGAGCTTATTAACGGTAAAATATATGCTAATTATTGGCAGAAACCTTTAATTGCGATTATAAATCCTAAAAACGGAGTTGTTGAAGGAATTATTAACCTTACAGGTTTAGTAAAAGAAATGGAAAAAACACAAAAATTAGTTGACCAAGATGAAGTACTTAACGGAATTGCTTTTGATGTTAAAAACAACCGTATTTTCGTTACAGGAAAACACTGGGGTAAATTATTTGAAATTGAATTAGTTAAAAATAACTAATTAAACTTAATAGCAACATCTTCAGTATTTCTACAATTAAGAATACTGAAGATATTGCTAAACATAATATTATTCCTGCTCTTCCTCTGATTTATAATACCTAAACACTCCCACAACAATCATTAAAGCCCATAAACCTCTGTAAACCCAAGAGCTTACTTTTGACCCAAGAAAATCTATAGTATCACCATCATTTACAAGGCTATACCCTATTACAAAAACACCTATTATCGGAAGAACTAATTTAGTTATATCTCTATTCATCTTTATTTTATTTTTATATAAACTTCGGCAAAGTTAACCTTATTACTTTTATTTTACCACTTTTTCTGTTTATTTTACTTAAATTTGGTTAATATTTAAATATAATTAATGAAAAATATTGTAATTACAGGAACAAGTAGAGGAATAGGATTTCAGCTTGCTAAACTATTCGCTAATGCTGGTCATAAGGTATTAGCTTTATCAAGAAATACTAAACTATTAGATGATATTAATCATAAAAATATTACAAATATTTCTGCAGATATTTCTAACCCAAATGATATAAAAAAAGTAATTGATTTTATTAATAATGAATGGAAAAAAGTTGATATACTAATAAATAACGCAGGAAAATTAATAAATAAACCTTTTAAAGAATTATCTACTAATGATTTTTTAGAAGTATATAAAGTTAATGTTTTTGCCGTTGCTGAGCTAACAAAAAACATAATACCATTTATGAAATGTGGCGGACACGTTGTTACTATCAGTTCAATGGGAGGAATTCAAGGGAGTATGAAATTTGCAGGATTATCGGCTTACAGTTCTTCAAAAGGTGCAGTTATTACCTTATCTGAAGTATTAGCCGAAGAACACAAAGAACAACAAATTGCATTTAATGTTTTGGCTTTGGGTGCAGTTCAAACCGAAATGTTAGAAGAGGCATTTCCCGGTTATAAAGCTCCTTTATCAGCAGAAGAAATGGCAAACTATATTTTTGATTTTGCCTTAACAGGAAACAAATATTACAACGGAAAAGTATTACAAGTTGCAAATACAACTCCGTAAAACAGTCATTAAACTAAATTATAAAATTTGTGAATATCCTATCAAAATACATTACTTCTAACGCCATTCCTTTAGTTGAATATTTAATTAATGAACACAAAATAAACCTTAAAATTGTTAATCAACGACAAACAAAACACGGCGATTTTAGAACTTTAATAAACGGACAAACACAAATAACGGTAAATAACAACCTTAATAAACATCAATTTTTATTAACACTTATACATGAAATTGCCCACCACGTTACTTTTAAGAAATTTGGGCGAGTACAACCTCACGGAAAAGAATGGAAAACTATTTTTCAGCATTTAATGATGCCTTTCTTACATCCTGAAATTTACCCAAAAGAAATACTACCATTTTTGGCTAACTATTTAAAAAATCCGAAAGCAAGTACTGATACGGATGTTAAATTATCATTAGCTTTGCGAGGTTTTGAAGCAGAAAAGGGAAAATCATTTATTTTTGAAGTACCAAACGAAAGCATTTTTCGTTTTAAAAACAAATTATACAAACGTGGGTGTAAGAGAAGAACTCGTTATGAATGTATAAATTTATCAAATAAAAAAACATATTTATTTAATCAAAATGTTGAGGTGGAATTGATTGATTAAATATATAAAGTGTAACACTATTATTATGAATAACAATTATTATGCAGTAATTATGGCTGGTGGGGTTGGCTCAAGGTTTTGGCCAATAAGCACTGAGGAATTTCCAAAACAATTCCACGATATGTTAGGTACAGGGCAATCGTTAATTCAACGTACTTTTGAACGTATTAATATGTTAGTTCCTACCAAAAATATTTTAATTACCACTAATGAAAGTTATAAAGAAACGGTTTTAAAACAATTACCAAAAATAACTCCTAATCAGTTATTGTTAGAGCCTGTTATGAGGAATACTGCTCCCTCTATTTTATATTCTGCTTTAAAAATATATGATAAAAATCCTGATGCTGTAATGTTAGTTGCATCATCTGACCATTGGATTACTGATGAATACGAATTTTTAAAAAATATTAAAACTGCTTTTGAATCATCAATTAATAATGATGTTTTAATGACCCTTGGTATTGAACCTGATCACCCAAATACAGGCTATGGATACATTAAATTTGATAACGAAGACAACAACCCAATAAAAAAAGTTGAAAATTTTACCGAAAAGCCAAATTTAGAAACTGCTGAAAAATTTATAGAAAATAAGAATTATTTATGGAATGCAGGAATTTTTGTATGGTCGGTAAAGAGTATAATTAGTGCATTTAAAAAACATCTTCCTGAAATGTTTAATATTTTAAATACTGATATTAACGTATATAACACTAATTTAGAGCAAGATTTTATAAAAAATAATTACGGTAAATGTGAAAATATATCAATAGATTTTGGAATAATGGAACGAGCTAAAAACGTAAATGTTTTACCTGTAAATTTTGGCTGGAGTGATTTAGGTACTTGGAATTCATTATACAACAAACTAAAAAAGGACGAACAAAACAATGCGGTTATAGGTGCGAGTACAATATTTAGAAATTCAAACGGAAATATAGTAAAAACACAAAATGATAAACGTGTTGTTATTCAAGGTCTTCAAGATTTTATAATAGTAGAAAAAGAAGACGTTTTACTAATCTGCCCAAGGAAAGAAGACCAAAATATTAAGGAAATTATAAAGCAAGTAAAAGATACTTTTAAAGAGGATATAGCTTAAAAGCTACATTCCCCTTTATCCTTTTTTATTTATATCTTGCTAATACTTCATTAAAGAAATTGTAATAATAATCTGCTAAATATGCTCCGTCTTTTCTACCCAAAACATTTTCTTGTTCATTAACAATAATCATTGTAGGAAATGAAGATTGTCCATAACGGCTAACCAATTCATTATTAGCTTCTCTAATTTCAGGAGAAACTAAATCTTTATTTCTTGGAAAATCAGCTTTGTATAAAATAATATTTTTATCAGAAAAATCTTTAAACTTTTCTGTTTTAAATAACGTTTCCTTTAACCTAATACAAGGTCCGCACCAATCAGACCCAGTAAAGTAAATTAAAATAGGTTTTTTTTCTATTCTTGATTTTTGCACAGCATCTCTAAAACTATTTTCCCAATTTAAAATAATTTCTGGCTCTTCAACAATAACCTCTGGTTCTTCTTCTGTAACAATTTCTGGCTCTTCTATAAGATTTTCTGACTTCTCTTCCTCTGTAATATTTTCTACTTCTTCTACAGCATTTTCTTCTACTTCTGGGTATACTACATTTTGAGCTTTTAAAGAGCCTATTATACCAAAAAATAATACTACCATATATAAACTTACCTTTTTCATTTTCTTAAATATTAAAATATATTGTACGAAATTACAAAAACAATGCCAATATTTTAAATTAACCACTAATATAATTTTTAATTTCAGACATAAAAACAACTTCTTTTTCTAAAAATTTTGTTTTTATTGATATATAACACAAGCTATCAATCTTATTTTCAAGACGCATATAGTCCTTTTCTGTTGTTAAAATAATTTTGTTTGTTGTTTCAATTTTATTAAAAGTTTGTTTAATAAAATCTAAATCTGAAACTGAAAAATTATGATGATCAGGGTATTTTAAATGCTCAAAATCAATTTCCTTGGTTGTTAAATATTGTAGTAAAGGCTTAGGATTTGCTATTCCTGTAACTAAAACAACCTTTTTTTCTTTTGATTCATTTATTAATAAATCTTTCTTTCCTCTTAATGTTTCATCATATTCAATAGTGGTAAAAAATACTTTTTTGTTGTTTTTTATGTTTAACTTTTTTGTAATAGTTTCCTGCTCCTTTAACGATAAATTATTAGGGCATTTAGTTACTATAACAATATCTGCACGCTTTGCTCCTTTCCTACTCTCTCTTAAGTTTCCTGTTGGAAAAACAAAATCATTAATATATAAATCATTATATTTTGTAAGTAAAATATATGTTTTTGCCTTTACTTTTCTGTGCTGAAAAGCATCGTCTAACAATACAATATTTGGCGGATTTTCAGTTTTTAATAATTGATTAATTCCATTAACTCTATCAGCATCTACAGCTACTGTAATATTTTTAAATTTCTTAAAAAACTGCAAAGGCTCATCGCCAACATCTTCGGCAGAATGATTGTTATTTACAATTTGAAATCCGTTCGTTTTTCGCTTGTAACCTCTACTTAATACAGCTACTTTATAATCTTTCTCTAATAGCCTAATTAAATACTCTATTTGTGGAGTTTTTCCTGTTCCGCCAACACTTAAATTACCAACTGCTATAACAGGAATATTAAACGATGTAGATTTTAAAATTCCTACATCAAACAAATAATTACGAATACTTGTAATTACACAATACAGAATTGAAAAAGGAAATAATAAAAATCGTAATAATTTCATAAAATCAAAAGTAATAATTTTAAATAAATTGATATTCTTTTTTCCTTAAATTTAAAACTAAGCATATTTTTTATGTTTAAATATAATTACATATATTCGTGTGTTACTTGCTATTAGGAGAGACAAACTTAAAAATAAAGAAAATAGAAAAATATGAGTTTTTACAATTATCAAGAAGAAGAAACTAATAATGTAACAAAGAAAATACATAAGTTATTAACGGATAATGAGCATAAAAAAGTTATTGAATTTTATAATTCTATTTCTGATGATGAGAAGACAGGAGAACAAACTCGTTGTGCAGTTGCAAGTTTGATATTAGAACAAAGAATGGATGAAGCCAAAGAGTTGTTGGACAAGTGGGAGAGTTGTGGAAAAGATGATGTAGAATGGAATACCCAATATGGTTGGATATATTATTTAAAAAAAGATTATAAAAGTGCAATAGTCTTTTTTAATAAAATTGAAGAATTAAAACCATGGGGTTCTTATATGCTTGAATATTTGAAAGAATGCAATGAAAAAATAGGTAATAAAGAGGAAGTATATCGTCTTAAAAAACGAATATTTGAAATTCAAACTATAAGTGATAAAGGGAGATACACTAAAGAGGAATATTATAAAAATAAATAACAGTAGTTAATATAAAAATGAAAATAAAAGATATTACAAATTATATTGAGGAATTAGCACCTCTACCATATGCCGAAGATTTTGATAATGTAGGCTTACTTGTAGGAAATTACAATACAAAAGTAACAGGCGTTTTAATTGCATTAGATACTTTAGAAGCAACCATTGATGAAGCAATTACTAAAAACTGTAATTTAATTGTTAGTTTTCATCCTATTATTTTTAGCGGATTAAAAAAATTAAATGGAAACAACTATGTTGAACGAGTTGTTTTAAAAGCAATTAAAAACAATATTGCTATTTACGCTACTCACACTGCTTTAGACAATTCTAACAACGGAGTTTCTGCCAAAATGTGCGAAGTTTTAGGGTTAAAAAACACCAAAGTTTTAATTCCTAAAAAACAGATTATTAAAAAATTAACTACATACGTTCCTATAGCTAATGCTGATAATCTTAGAAACGAATTATTTAAAGCAGGAGCAGGAAATATTGGAAATTACAATAATTGCTCTTTTAATGTAGAGGGAAAAGGGACTTTTTGCGGAAATGAAAACTCAAACCCAACAATAGGCGAAAAAGGGGAATTAGTCTTTGAAAATGAAATTTGTATATCAGTTATTTTTGAGAATTATTTAGAGAGTAAAATACTTTCTGCTTTATTTAAAAACCACCCATACGAAGAAGTTGCCTATGAAATTATAACGTTAGATAATAAAAACCAAAACGTAGGAATGGGAATGATTGGAGAGTTACCAAAAGAAATGGAAGAGACAGATTTTTTAAATTTTGTAAAGAAAACCTTTAAAACAGGTTGTGTCCGTCATTCCGAATTGCTAAAAAAACCAATTAAAAAAGTAGCTGTTTTAGGTGGCTCGGGTAGTTTTGCTATTAAAAATTCAATTAGTTTAAAAGCCGATGCTTACATTAGTGCCGACTTTAAATATCACGATTTTTACAAGGCTGAAAAGCAAATTTTATTAGCCGATGTTGGGCATTATGAAAGTGAACAGTTTACAAAAAACTTATTATATGATTATCTTACAAAAAAATTCAGTACTTTTGCAATTATTTTAAGTGAAGAAAATACAAATCCTATACATTATATTTAACAGATGGCAAAAAAAGAAGTAACGGTAGAAGAAAAGCTAAGAGCACTTTACGACCTACAATTAATTGACTCAAGAATTGATGAAATTAGAAATGTGAGAGGTGAATTACCTTTGGAAGTAGAAGATTTAGAAGATGAAGTTGCAGGATTAAATACTCGTTTATCTAACTTAAAAGATGAAGTTAGTAATTTAGAAACTGGTATTAACAACAAAAAATTATCTATTGAAGAATCAAAATCTTTAATTGAAAAGTACACGAAACAACAAAAGAATGTTCGTAATAATCGTGAGTTTGATTCTTTAAGTAAAGAAATTGAATATCAAGAATTAGAAATTCAACTATCTGAAAAACACATTAAAGAATTTAAGGCTAAAATTAGCCATAAAGAAGAAGTTATTGCTAATACTAATGAAAAATTAGAATTACAAAAAACTCATTTAGAACACAAAAGAAACGAATTAGATTCTATATTAAAAGAAACAGAAAAAGAAGAAGAATTATTACACAAAAAGTCTGAAGAGTTTTCTAAATCTATAGATGAAAATTTATTAACAGCTTATAACAGAATTAGAAACAAAGTTAAAAATGGTTTAGCTGTTGTATCTATTGAACGTGGAGCTGCCGGTGGTTCTTTCTTTACTATTCCGCCACAAGTACAATTAGAAATAGCTAACAGAAAGAAAATTATGATAGACGAACACAGTGGTCGTATTTTAGTTGATGCTGCTTTAGCTGCTGAAGAAAAAGAAAAAATAGAAAAGATGTTTTCTTAAAAACATTAATATTTTACATAATTAAAAAGCCTAACAATTTAAAATTGTTAGGCTTTTTTTAATGGTTGATTTATCTAAAAATTAATAATCTAATTTCTTTAAATAATCTAACTTTAATTGCCAAATATCTAACTTATCTTTAAACTTCTGAATTCCTTCTCTTACATTTTTAACTAAAGGATTATCTTCAGTTGCATTAGATATAAAACTTAAATTATTCTCTAATTGCTGCATTTCTCTTACCGTTTCATCTATTTTTTTACGAATAAAGAACTGTAAATTATCTATTTTTCTAAAGTCTTCTTTACCAAGATAATCATCTACCTCGTTTTTAAACTTTATCATCTCAATATCTGAACGGTCTAAGTTTAGTTTTTCTAACTGTAAATCAATAAGTTTATTAAACTTACGGTCTAAATTTCGGGCTGTTTTAGGTAAATATCCTAACTCACGCCATTCAGCAATATTTTTTTGAACATCTTCTAAAGTTTTAGCATCTTCTACTTTAAAATTATCTAAAAATGCTTTTTTAGCTTCAACTGTTTCTTGTTGTTCTTTGTTAAATTCCTCTTTACGAGCGTGTAATCTATCAAAATAATAATTACAAGCATCTTTAAATTGTTTCCAAATAGTATCTGAAAATTTATGAGGAACATGACCTATTTTTCGCCAATCTGCCTGAATACGTTTCATTGTATCAGTAGTTTTATCCCAATCTTCACTATCCTTTAAACTTTCAGCTAATTCAATTAATTTCTTTTTCTTGTTTAAATTATCATTCTGCACAGTTTTTTCTTCCTTGTAAAAAGCATTCTTTAAAGAATTGAATTTTTGTGTTGCTTTTTTTAATTTTTGCCAAACTGCCTCACTTTTATTATAAGGTAGCTTTCCTAAATCAAAATATTTTTTACGTAAAGCCTCAATATCCTTTATACTTTTCTGCCAATCTTTATGTGTTTTATTTTTTGAAGTGTCATAAGCATTTATCTCTGCAACCACCTCTAATTTAGCATCAATAATTTCTTGATATTTAGATTTTAACTCTCTAAAATATTCATGACGGCGATTGTGTATTTTTTTAGTAGCCTCACTAAATCTTTGCCAAACAGATTCTCTATACTCTTTACCAACAGGACCTATATCTTCTTTCCAAATACGGTGTATATCTTGTAACTCTTTAAAAGCTAAATTTACATCTTCATTATTTACTAAAGCCTCAGCTCTTAATATTAATTTTAATTTTTCCTCTAAATTATGTTTAAAATCAAGCTCTCTAAAATCTTTATTTAAGTGTAATAAATCATAAAAACGTTCTACATGATGATGATATACTTTCCAAATATCATTATATCTCGTTTTTGGAACAGCCCCAATTGCTTTCCAACGTTCGTTCAAATCCTTGTATTCATTATACATGGTTTTAGGGTCGGCATTATCAATCAATAATTTTAATTCATCAATAATAGCATTACGTTTTTTTAAATTTTCTTTTAACTGAAGTTCTAATGCTTCATAGTAAGCATCACGTTTTTTCTTATAATCAGATAATAAATTATTATACTCTGTTTTTATAGGACTTGAATAATGAAAATCAATAAGATTTCCTCCTTCTGATAAAAATTCTTCCTTTTTATTTTCTATCAATTCTCCAAACCCAGCGTTAAATGCATTTTTTATTGCATCAATATTTTCTTTTATTTTGTGTACAGGGTTACTTTTAATCAATTTAGATAATTCAACAACTAATTGTTGTAAATCCATAGAATCATAATCCAGCATAGGAATTTCACTATTATCGTCGGTTTTATCTACTTCTTCCACTACTTTATTAGTGGCTTCCTCTTGGTTTTCTTCTACTTTCTTTACCTCTTCGTTAACTGATTTCTCTAATTGTTCTTCATTATTTTCTAACATATATACAATGTTTAAGTTCCATAAAAATTTTAGCCCATAAATATACGAATTATAACTTTATTCTTTACATATAAATAAGCTAAACTGCTTTATTCCATATTTTCCAAGATTTTTCTGCTTGAAGTTTTAACATTTCTAATCCGTTTTTAATGGTTGCTCCTTTATTTTTTCCTTTTTTAAGGAATAATGTTTCTTCAGGATTATAAATTAAATCGTACAATAAATGATTTTCATTTAAAAAATTATACGGAATATTAGGGCATTTATTAATATTTGGATGTGTTCCCAGCGGAGTGCAATTAATAATTATAGTATATTCTTGCATCTCTTTTTCGGTAATATTAGCGTATGAAAATTGATTTTCTTTAGGATTTCTTGATACAAATTTATATTCAATCCCCATTTTTTCAAGTGTATAAGCAATTGCTTTTGATGCACCTCCTGTTCCTAAAATTAATACTTTTTTATGATGAGTTTTCAGTAATGGTTTAAAAGATTTTTTAAATCCGTATTCATCAGTATTATAACCTTTTAATTTGCCTTTTTTGGTTATTTTTATAGTATTAACCGAACCTATTTCTTGTGCTTTTTTATCTATTTTATCTAAATAAGGAATTATACTTTCTTTATAAGGAATTGTTACATTCATTCCTTTTAAGATATTTTTATTTTCTTTTAGAATATTCGGAAAGTTTTCAATATCATCAATATCAAAATTTACATATTCGTAATTATTTAAGTTTAACATATTAAACTTATCAGTAAAATATTTTTTAGAAAAAGAATATGAAATATTGCGCCCTAAAAGCCCAAACAATTTTTTATTTTCGTTTTTTACCATAATAATCAATAACTATGATTAAAGTTATTCCAAAGATAATAATACCTATGGCAAACCACGTTTCTAAAGATGATAAATCAGGGATAAACCGTTCGTAATTTTCTACAATTTTATTTCCTTTTTTATCAAATAAAAAACCTCCTTCATCAATTTTATAAATTGTTTTTTTCCAAGGCCATACAATACCCAAAGATCCCGTTATAAAACCAATTATAATTGCCATTACTATTTTATTCCACCTTTTTAAAACATAACCTAATATATGGGAAATAGATACCAAACCAAATACAGAACCAAGCGTAAATACTGATATAATTTTTAAATATCTTATTTTTATTGGGTCTTTCAAAACCTCCCAATTACCCGAAAGTAACTCTATCATTACATTTCCAAAAACATTAACACTATCTACTAAAAGCAATACATAATTTCCTAAAAGGATTAAAATAAAAGAACCTGACAGCCCCGGTAAAGTCATTCCTGAAACACCAATAATTCCACAAACAAAAACAAATAATAAATTATCATTTTCTTTTGCAGGAGTCATAAAACTAATAGTAATACCAATAGAAATACCTACTAATAATGAAATAATATTTTTAAAATTCCAATCTCCAAAATCTTTTGAAACGTAATAAATTGAGCCTATAATCATTCCGAAAAACCAAGACCAAACATATAATTCGTAATTTTTTATTAAATAATCTAAAAGTAATGAAACACTAAAATAACTAAATACACTACCTAACATAATTAATCCTAAAAACTGTGCATTAGTATACTGAAAAAAACTCTTAAATCGCCTACCAATTAATAGCTTTAATGCTCTACGATTAATTTTTTGAAAAGTATAAATTAATTCCTCGTAAAACCCCATAACAAAAGCCACCATTCCTCCTGACACCCCCGGAACTTTATTTGCTCCCCCCATCATTAGTCCTTTAAAAAATAAGGAAATGTTTTGTGTAAGTGTTCTACTTTTTTGCATTCAATTAAGTTAAAAAGCGAAGTTACATAAAAACTATTACTTTTTTACAGCAAGTTTTTCCATTAATAAAATTAAAGCAAATCCTACAACTGCTAAACCAATAGCTAAAAATAATTGTGAGTCTGTTGAATGGTTACCATAGCTATACTTAAAAGGTGAAATACTTTTCTCTGAAATAAGTTTTATAGTTTCAAAATTATTTATACTTTTTTGATATACTGAAAGTGTTAAATAATCACTAACCTCAGAAAAAGGAACTACTTTTCCGCTTATTTTATCAAACACCATATTGGTTTGTTTCCAAGGCCAAATTTTATTAAGTGACCCTATAATAAAACCTGTTAAAACTGCCAGCATTTCATTTTTATAATGAGCAAATAACCATTTTAAAACTCTTGCAAAAGTTAAAATTCCTAATACAGCACCTGCTCCTACAAAAGCTATTGTTTTAAAATCTTTATTATTAATAGCACTAATAATAGGTTTATAAGCCCCTAATAATAGTAAAATAAATGACCCTGAAATACCTGGTAAAATCATTGCACAAATAGCAATTGCACCAGATAAAAATAAAAATATAGGCGATGAATTTTCAGACACCAACGGATTTAAAGTAGTTATCCAATAAGCTAAAATTGCACCCACAAACAATAATACAAATGAAACTATATTCCATTTTGTAATTTGCTTTATAATATACAAAACACTTGCTAGTACCAATCCAAAGAAAAAAGCCCATAATAAAACAGGCTGATTTTTTAAAAGCCACGAAATAATTTTTGCAAGTGATATAAAACTAATGAAAATCCCTAATAAAATAGATAGTAAAAAATTACCGTTTAACTGTTGCCACGCTTTTTTTATCCCTTTATCTTTTAAGGTTTTTAGCAAACTTAAATTTACATTACTTATTGAGCTTAATAGCTCTTCATAAATTCCTAAAATAAACGCTATTGTTCCTCCTGAAACCCCCGGTACTACATCGGCAGCCCCCATTGCCATTCCTTTTAAACCTATTAGAAAATAGTCTTTAATTGTTCTTTTCATTTATTTTACAGTATCTTTTTTACGTGATGCAAAATTGATTAATTTTTTCGTTTTAACAATGGTATCTTTTTTGTGTAAATTTTCCTCTGGCTCTTTTCCTCTTATTTTTTGCCCTAATTCTTTAAAAGAATTAAAATTTACTTGATATGAAAGTCCTGTTCCTTGGGTATATCCCTCCTCTTCAATAGAATATTGAATATCATTAGGTTTATTAAAAATCGTCCACCTAAAAGTTCCTTTTTCATTTAATAAAACTTCTAATTTTACTTCTCCTATTACACTGGTTTGTGTTTTTGCTCCAACAGGAACTCCTACTTTTCCATTTAATAATACTCTATCATTTAATTGAGATGTTACTGAAACGTCTAATTGATTATCAGTATCTACACCTTTAACATCATTTGTTCTTCCTTGTGAATAACCAACACCTAACTTAAATTTATCATCTTTTGAATTAATTACATTAGAAAGTACATTAGAAAGTAAATCAGATGCTGTTCCTATTCCAAAATCAGATGCTGCATTTGAAGCAAGTGTTTCCCTATTATAAAACGACCCTGTAAATAGTAGTGAAAAGAAATTTAGCATTTTATTATTACTATCATTATCATTCAATACAAACTCCAACTCGGAAGAAATCATTGAATTTGCATTCGGAATTTTTATATCAAACTCTTGCTCTGAATTAAATAGTCCACCTGTTATTTTGGTATATAAATCTACCGGAATTTTACGACTTGAAGATATACTATTTAACAATTGTGCAGGATTTGCCTTTGCCTTATATATTGCCACCAAATCTAACTCTGCACTAAAAGGATCTCCACTCCAAGAAATAGTTCCTCCTTTTTGAACTTCAAACTTTTTTGAAATACCTGAATATCTAAAATTATACTCTCCATTATCAATAGATAAATCTCCATTCATTAAAAATTTTCCTTTAGTATCAATTTCAATTAATAAATTTCCTGTTCCACTTCCCTTTAATTCGTTTCCTGTTACTTTATCAATTACTACTTGAGCAACAGCATCTTTTGTAACTTCAAGATTCAAGTTTAAGTTTAAACCTCCAATATTTTTAATAGATTTTAATTTATCTGTTTCTTCCTCTTTATTTTTCTTAAAATGAATTAATTTATAATTATTTAAGGTAGTTACATCACTTAACGGAATTACAAAATTTGTTCCCTTTTCAGTTTTCCCTATTACATCAATAGTTAAATTACTTGTTAATCCTTCTATTTGAGTACTTCCTCTTAAAAAGGCTTTTCCGTAATACGGAATTTCATCTACTTCTTTGGTATCTAATACTAGTAAATTAGAGGTATTCAAATCTAAATCTAAATACCACTTTTCAAAATTTTCATGATTTATATTACCCGATAAATATCCATGTGTATCATATTTAGTATCTTGTAATACTACGTTTTTTAACGTAAATGATTGTCCTTTTAATTTAACATTAGCATTTTTTATAAAATCAAAATCAATATTTAAATAAGGAATTGTTAAACCTCCTTCAACGATACTTAAGTCCCCCTTAAAAACAGGATTATACAAATATCCTTTTGATGTAAACTTACCTGAAACCCTACCTCTAATATTTTCAATTGTTTCTTCCCCTAAATTACTAAATCCGTTAATTTCGTATTCTTTTAATTTCACAAGAATATCCATTGTTGGTTTTTTAGTAGAAAAATCAAGAGTTCCAACAACTTTTACATTATCAAAATCATAATCTTTAATTGAAATATCAACTTTGTATTTATCATATGAATTAGCTCCCTCTATTTTTGCTTTTAATGTACCTTGAGATAATTCATTAACCATAACATCATTAATCACAATATTTGCAGTAGGCTGAATATTACCACCTTTTTGCAATATTGATAAATTACCATTTACAAGCCCATTTAATGCTAAATTTTTAATATCAGGTAAAAAACTGGTTAACTCAACATTGGTAAAATTGGTTTTAAAATCTTTCTGTTTATTCCCTTTTAAACTTCCTAAAAACTCTATTTTTTGTTCTTTTGAAACTAATTTAAACGGACTGAAAACAAAGCTATCATCTCTTAAATCAAAAGATAATTTATTGTTTTGATTATCTTCTGGATTTATCGTCCAATTATTACCTTTATAATTAAAAGTTGATTTTTGTAAACCTATTACAGATTTTTTATCCTCATTAATTGTATAGAAAAAATCAAGATTAAAATTTTCTGTATCTTTTTCTCCTCCCTTAAAAGTAGATTTAAAAAACAGCGTATCATTTACCGTTCTGTTTAATAAATTTAATTTACTTACTTTATAATATTTTGAGGTTACTTTATCTGCTGTAATATGGGTATTATATAACTTGTTTTTATTATCAAGACGTAATTCAATTTTATCTATTATATTTTTATATACATCTATTTTTGGCGATGAAAAATTAAGTTTTACCGAATTTTTATTTGAATTTATTTTTCCTTTAACTATTGTTTTAGGAGATAAACTAACTTGAGGAAAAAATATATCAACTATTTGGTTATGTATTGTAAAATTAAAATTTATAAATTGATTTGGAGACACAGGCAGCGGAGAATAGTTAGAATACACACTACCCAAAGCATTCTGAGTTATAGGTAACAATTCAGAAAAAGTAAACTTTCCTTCTAACTTACCTTCAATAATATCTTTTGAATCTATTTTTATTGTATGAATACTATCCTTTAAAGAAGATACAATATTAAACCTCTTAAAAACATAACTTTTTTTAGGATTTGTATATACAATATCTTTAAAATTTGCTTCACCAACTATATCATCAAACGTATTACCTGAAATATCTAAATTTATTTTTCCTTTTAATATAGATATACTATCTCGTTTAATAATATTTATTTTATGTAAATCTATTTTTTTAACATCAGCTACAAAATCAAATTTGTTAATTTCTGATGAAAAATCGGCTAAACCTTTAAATTTTAAATTGAAATTTTCATCATTTGATTGTAAAATACCATCAAATTTTTTATTCTGAAAATTACCATTAACATCTAAATTTTTATACGTGTATTTTTTAAATTCTACTTTTGAAATCTTACCTTTAAGTTTAGTATTTATATTATTTACACTAAATCCTTCTCCATAAACATTAGCTTTTAAGGAAACTTTACCCAAAATAGAATCTTGTGCAATTCTACCTAAATCAAAATCAACAAATTCTACTTCTCCTTTATATTTTGCATTATCAATATCATTAATATTCGTAAGTCTTAAATCAGATATCATACCTCCTAATTTTGAGGTTACATCTAAAGTAGCATCAATTTGTTTTGGTGTAACTTTTATATTTCCTGATAAATCAAAATCTCCTAATTTATTAAATTCAGTAGGTATAGTTTTTCCTAAAACATTAGGTAATGTATTTATTAATTGGTTATAATTTGATGAAAGTTTTTTAATATGAGATTTAAAAATAAAACCTCGTTCATAATTAAACGAATTTGTAAAATGTGCATCTCCATTAAATTTCATTCCACCTTTAGATTGCATATTTAAATTATTCGCTACAAAATCATTAAGTACTCCTTTTACATTTCCCCTAAAATATATTTTATCATTTCCTTTAAGTTCATTGTAAAATTTATTTAAATCTTTTACAGAAATAACACTTTTATTAAAGTTAGCTTTTATCTTAACTTTATCTAAAAAAATTGCAAAATCTTCTATTTTATAATTAAAAGTAATGTTTCCTTTTATACTGGTATTATTATCGGTTTTAATGGTTGTATTTAACAACTCCATTTGTTTTTTTGTGTATGTAAAATCAGTTGTTAAGTCTTTTATGTTAATTCCTCTATTTTCAATAAAATACAATTCTCTTGCTTTCATAGAAACATCAGAACCGACTAAAGAAAAATCTTCAATTAGCCCTCCCGCATTAGTTGCTGAAAATTGCAAAGAGTCTTTTTTGTTTTCATCAATCAATTTAAAGGTAAGATTTTCAATACAAATATTGCTTGATTTTAAAATAAAAGGAGTGGAAATACTATCCTGTTCTTTATCTTCAAAACTATCAAGAAAAATAGACATATTGCTATCTTTTTCTCCTTTATGAGTTTTCATATAAAATTTTACTCCGTTTAAAGTAGCATCTCCTAAATCAAGTTTATTATCTACAATATTTTTTACATTAAGAAGTGAAGTTTTTAAATTACCAACAAAAATAAGTGTATCTTTATGGTGGTCTCGTATTTCTACATTTTTTAAATTAACTCTTCCTAAAAAAGATAAATCTATTTTTTTAACAACAATATTTGTCCCATATTCCTTATTAAGATAATTAGTAGTAAATTTACCCAACCTATTTTGTACCATAGGAATAGATAATACGATTACTAATAATAGTAAAATAATTAAAATGGTTTTAATAACCCTGCCTAATATTTTAGCTGTTTTTTTTATGATTATTCTTATTTATTTTAATTTTTACTATCAAAAATATTGCCCAATTACAAAGAAACATTAATTTTAACGAATATCTAACTATTTTTGCATTTAAATACACACGCAATTTACAAGATTTACAGAAAAAAATAATATAAAAATTGACTGAAAAAGATATTTACATACTAGGAATTGAAAGTTCTTGTGATGATACAAGTGCTTCGGTAATTCATAACGGAAAAGTGCTTAGTAATATTATTGCAAACCAAGAGGTACACGCAAAATATGGTGGTGTTGTTCCTGAATTGGCTTCAAGAGCTCATCAACAAAATATTGTTCCTGTAGTTCAGCAGGCTATTGAACAGGCTAACATTACTAAAAATCAATTAAGTGCCATTGCTTTTACTCGGGGACCGGGATTAATGGGATCACTTTTAGTAGGAACTTCCTTTGCAAAGTCATTGGCTCTTGGTTTAAATATTCCTCTTATTGATGTAAATCATATGCAAGCTCATATTTTAGCTCATTTTATTAAAAATGAAGATAAAACCCCTCCTTTTCCTTTTATTTGCTTAACCATTAGTGGTGGGCATACGCAAATTGTAAAAATTACTAATCATTTTGAAATGGAAATTTTAGGGGAAACCATTGATGATGCAGTTGGGGAGGCTTTTGATAAAACAGCAAAAATATTAGGACTTCCTTACCCTGGTGGTCCTTTAATTGACAAATATGCCAAACTTGGTAATCCAAAGGCATTTCAATTTACAAAACCCAAAGTAGGCAATTTAGATTTTAGCTTCAGTGGTTTAAAAACACAAATTTTATATTTTGTTCAAAAAAATGTAAAAGAAAATCCTAATTTTATTAAAGATAATTTAAATGATATTTGTGCTTCTATTCAATATACAATCGTAAAGGTTTTAATTGAAAAACTGAAAAACGCAATTAAACAAACAGGAATTAAACATATTGCCATTGCTGGTGGTGTTTCTGCAAATTCTGAAATAAGAAATCGTTTACAACTTGCCGAAAAAAATTGGGATTGGACGACTTATATCCCTAAATTTGAATACACAACTGACAATGCAGGAATGATTGCAATTGCTGGATATTTAAAATTCTTAAATAATGATTATGCTAATAATTCAATATCAGCAAAGGCACGTTTAAAAGTTACTGATTAACCAAAAATGTCATTTAACATTTTAGCCAAACGTATCCCTGCAATTTGTAATTGTTCACGTACAGTAGGGAAAAAATCATATGAATAACGGTAACCTAATTTTTCACCTTTTTGTACCGAATCATATACTTTTGGCGTAATTTTATGTATTTCGTGTAGCCAATCTACAATAGTTCCTTTTTGAATGGCTTTTATCTGCTCTTTGGTTAAATCTTTAGTATTATCAGCCAATTCAACATAACTCATACCCCATTTTTCAAGCATATCATCATCCCAAACTCTATGAATGTTTGAGCCTACTCCGTGCCATTGAACTTGAATTTTATTTCCGCCCCAATCTTCTGCCCTTCCAACGTGTAAAGGCTGGTGCATATCTCCTATTAAATGGATTAAAAATTTTAAATAAAAATTCTTTTCTTCATCCGATGAAGATTTATCTTTTAAAACAGAAACACAATAATTTATACCCGTTATTAAATCACCTTTCGGATTTTTTTTAGAATTTTCATATTTCATTCCAATAGGCATATTAACATAATGCCAAGGTTTATATTTATCATATTTTTTGTCGGACTTTATATCATCCATATAAGTAGAGACAAAAGCTAAACTCTCTCCCTTTAACAGTTTGTTTATTTTTCTTTTTGCTTTTCTTGACAAGTGTTTTTCTGCAATTTCACCTATCGTTCTATGCCCTGTATTTCCCCAATCTTTAATACTATTTGCTGAAATAGTAAAAGTAATCATCATTACTAAAATAAATACAAACTTTAATTTCATCTTAAATTATTTTTTTTGCGAATTTAAAAAAATACTTAATAATAACCACCATACATTTTGTTTTACCACTAATTATTTACATTTTATTTAATACTTTAGCGAAAATTTACAACAATTATGAATATAGCCGAAATTAATAATGATATTCCTTTTTTCTCTAATGATACTACAATATTTGGGGTTTTATGTATAACCTTAGCTTTAATATTTTATACTTCTAGAAGTAAATATTTTAGTAAGTTTTATAAAATAATACCTGCATTGTTGTTATGTTACTTTTTACCATCAATATTAAGTTCTACAAATATTATTGCAAGTAGCTGGATTGATGTTGATGCAACCATTAAACACTTAGCAAACACCTACGGAGATTTAAGTGGAATTACCAATTTAAAAAGCCTTAAAGAATATATTATATCTAACAATATTAACACAAAAGAATATTCTCAATTCTTAGGAAAAAGTAATTTATATTACATATCCTCTCGTTTCTTACTTCCTGCATCATTAGTTTTATTAACATTAAGCATAGATCTAAAAGGTGTTTTTAACTTAGGCTCTAAAGCATTAATTATGTTTTTAACAGCTTCATTCGGTGTTTTAATTGGAGGTCCTTTAGCTATTTTATTCTTTAAATTTGTTAATCCTGATATTTTACAAACTGTTGAAGGAACTGAATTATGGAAAGGTTTATCAACCATTGCTGGTAGTTGGATTGGTGGTGGAGCAAATCAATTAGCAATGAAAGAACAATGGGATGTAAATGATAGTTTATTTAGTATTATGGCTGTTGTAGATGTATTAGTTGCTGAAATTTGGATGGTATTTTTATTACTCGGTGTTTCTAATTCTGATAAAATAGATAAATTCTTTAAAGCAGATAATTCATCTATTGAAGAGTTAAAAAATAAAATGGAAAAATTTACTCAAGAATCTGCACGAGTTACCACTTTTAATGATTTAATAATTATTTTAGGAATAGGTTTCGGTGTAACTTCATTAAGTCATTTTATTGGTGATAATGCTAGTTCATTTGTTAAACAAAATATTCCTCAGTTAGTAGATTTCGGTTTAGGAAGCTCTTTCTTTTGGTTAATTATTATGGCAACAACTTTCGGTATTATACTTTCTTTTACAAAAGCGAAACATTATGAAGGGGCAGGTGCAAGTAAAATAGGAAGTGTTTTTATATATATTTTAGTAGCTTCTATAGGAATGAAAATGAACTTAAACGCAATTATAGAAAACATCAGCCTTATTGCTATTGGGCTTGTTTGGATGATTATTCACGTAGGTTTACTATTTATTGTTGCAAAACTAATTAAAGCACCTTATTTCTTTTTAGCTGTTGGGTCTAAAGCAAATATTGGTGGTGCTGCATCGGCTCCTGTGGTTGCTGGGGCTTTTCATCCTTCATTAGCTCCTGTTGGGGTTTTACTTGCTGTTTTAGGGTATGCTATAGGTACTTACGGTGCTTTTGCTTGTGCTTTAATGATGAAATGGGTTTCTTAATAAAAAACAAATAAACTATAAAATTATGAAAAGAATTATTACAATTTTAGCAATTTCAATAATTACATTTTCTTGTTCAAAAGAAAAAGGTAATATGATCGTAAAAGGACAAATTAAAGGATTAAAAAAAGGAAAATTATATCTACAAAAATTAAAAGATACTGCTATTATTTCTGTTGATTCAGTCGAATTATTTAATAATAATAAATTTACATTAAGTGATAACGTTAATTCTCCTGTAATGTATTACTTAACTTTTAAAGGGAATTTACAAGAAAGAAGGATAATGTTTTTTGGAGAAAAAGGAAAAATTACAATTAATGATAATATTCAAAATTTTGGATTTAAGCCTATTATTAAAGGGTCAAAAAACCAAGAAGTTTTAGAAAAATTTAATAAAGTTAATAATAAGTTTAAACTTCAAAGGTTAGATTTTATAGCAAAAGATATTGAAGCCCGTACAAAAAAGGACTTCAAAACAGTAAAAGAATTAGAAGAAAATTATAAAAAAATGGTACGTCGTCGTTTTTTATATACTACTAATTTTGCAATTACCCATAAAGATAGTGAAGTTGCACCATATATAGCTTTATCAGAATTATTTGATGCCAACATATCTTTGTTGGATACTATTAATAAAAGTTTATCTGAAAAAGTAAAAAAATCTACCTACGGAAAACAATTAGATAAATTTATTAATGATGTAAAATCTAATGAAAAGCAGTAAATAATTTATTAATAACTACAAAAGTGTGTGTTATGAATAAATGGCAAGATTTAAAAGTTTATAGAAATTTACCTCCAAAACTTGTACCTTTAAGTTTCAAACTTTTTGCGCATTATATTTCTGAAAAATTAGGTGATAATTTTAGGCTAAAAGAAAGTAAAACAAGAAAGCATTTTATTTATAAATCATCAGAACTTTATGAAATTTCTATTTATTTTGACAATGGTTCACCTTATGAAAAAAATCAAACAAGTATTAAAGTTTCCATATTTTGTAGAATGAAATATAAAGAAAATGGATATTTTCTTTCTGAACTCTACGAAATGGATAACACATTTAAAATGTCTTATCCTCTAACAAAGGAGTTTTTGTTATTAGCCGATTTTTTAATAGACAAGATTGAAAAAAATATTATTAATTTTTTAGATAAAATATTAACTCCTAATGATGTAATTGAAAATCGTGAAGAATTAAAAAAATATTTCCCAAAAGAATATCATTACAAGATTGGGTTGCGTAATCTTCTTTTTGAAAGTGCTTTTTTAACAAGAAATAAATCTGTTTTTAGTGAAATTTGTAGTGAAAAAATAGAAGAATATAAACAACAAATTATAAGGCATTCTAAGGATGAACCATTTATTAATTTTATTAAGAAATTAGAGAACTTAAAGAATGTTTTTGATAATGATAACCTTTACGAAAAGGAAATGCAAAGAAGAAAAGAATTAGCTAAAAATTATAAATCATAGTAATCATTCTAAATGAAATTATTTAGAATATATTTTACAAATAAATTCAAATAAAAAATCACAACTAAAGTTGTGATTTTTCTATTTTTAAGCCTCCCCTGTTGTCCCTCCAAAATTCATTGGAATTGTTGGTTGTTCATAGTCTTTAATTTCTCCGTGAGCTTCTTCAAATCTATGCACATTTTCGGCTAAAGCATTCATTAATCGTTTAGCGTGTTGTGGGGTTAATATAACCCTAGATTTTACTTTTGCCTTAGGCATACCCGGCATGATATTTATAAAATCTACTATAAATTCAGTATTAGAATGATTAATTATTGCCAAATTAGAATAAACCCCATCTGCCATTTCTTGGTCTAATTCTATATCTAATTGTTGTCCTTTATTTTTTTCCATTTTTAGTATATTGTTTTATTAAAATAAAAAATTGAGTTGCTTATAGTATAAATATACAACAAACAACTCAATTTTTAAATACTTAAGTTTCTAATTTTATAAACTTTTTTCTATTTCATCTTTAGGACCTACGATAATATCTTCATAAGAACGCATACCTGTACCTGCAGGGATACGTTTACCTACAATAACATTTTCTTTTAATCCTTCTAATGTATCTATCTTACCACTTACAGCCGCTTCATTTAACACTTTTGTTGTTTCTTGGAACGAAGCTGCAGAAATAAACGATTTAGTTTGTAATGAAGCTCTTGTAATACCTTGTAATACTTGCTCTGCTGTTGCAGGTCTTGCATCTCTTGCTACTACTAAATTTTTATCATTTCTTCGTAAGAATGAATTTTCATCACGTAATTGACGAGCAGAAATTAACTGACCAACCTTAAGTTTTTCAGAATCTCCTGAATCTTCAATTACTTTCATTCCATAAATCTTATCATTTTCTTCAATAAAGTCATTCTTATGAGCTAATTGATTTTCTAACAATAAAGTATCTCCTGAGTCAATAATTTTAACTTTTAACATCATCTGGCGTACTAACACCTCAAAATGCTTGTCATTAATCTTAACCCCTTGTAAACGATAAACTTCTTGAATTTCATTTACAATATGCTCTTGAACAGCTGAAGGTCCTTGAATTGCTAAAATATCTGCTGGTGTTATAGCTCCGTCTGACAATGGCATTCCTGCCTTAATAAAGTCATTCTCTTGAACAAGGATTTGATTAGATAATTTAATTAAATATTTTCTAACATCTCCTGTTTTTGATTCAACTATAATCTCACGGTTACCACGTTTAATTTTTCCAAAAGTAACAACTCCATCAATTTCAGAAACTACTGCCGGGTTAGATGGGTTACGTGCCTCAAACAACTCTGTTACACGTGGTAAACCTCCTGTAATATCTCCTGCTTTACCAGATTTACGAGGTATTTTAACTAACGTTTTACCTGCTTCTACTTTTTCATCATCTTCTACAATTAAATGAGCTCCTACTGGTAAACTGTATGAACGTAAAGCATTACCATCTGCATCTTCAATAATTAATGCAGGGATAATTTTTTTGTTTTTAGAATCAGTAATTACTTTTTCCTGGAAACCTGTTTGTTCATCAATTTCTACAGAATAATTAATTCCTTGTTCTAAGTTAGAGAATTTAACTTTTCCTGCAAATTCAGAAACAATAACCCCGTTAAATGGATCCCATTGGCATATAACATCTCCTTTTTTAATCGTCTTTCTATCTTTATCAAAAATGATAGAACCGTAAGGAATAATATTTGTACTCAATGCAATACCTGTTTTCTTATCTACAATCTTAATTTCTGCTGTACGAGAAATTACTATTTCAACTTCTTTTCCATCGTTATCTTTTCCTTTGACAGTACGTAAATCTTCAATATTAACCTCTCCATCAAACTTAGCAGTTAATTTATTTTCTTCTGAAATATTACCTGCTACCCCTCCAACGTGGAATGTACGTAATGTTAACTGTGTACCTGGCTCTCCAATTGATTGTGCTGCAATTACTCCAACTGCCTCACCTCTTTGAACTCTATTATTTGTAGATAAACTCTTACCATAACATTGTTCACAAATACCTTTCTTAGCTTCACACGTTAAAGGAGAACGAACTTCTACTCTATCTAATCCTGAAGCATCAATATCATCTGCCATTTTTGGAGTAATTAACTCTCCTGCCTTTACTAATACTTCATCTGAAACTGGGTGATAAACATCATGTAATGCCACACGTCCTTCAATTCTATCAGATAATGATTCAATAATTTCATCATTTTTCTTTAATGGAGTTACCTCTAATCCTCTTAATGTACCACAATCAACTTCATTTACAATTACATCTTGAGAAACATCTACTAAACGACGAGTTAAATAACCTGCATCGGCTGTTTTTAATGCTGTATCGGCAAGACCTTTACGCGCACCGTGTGTAGAAATGAAGTATTCTAAAATTGATAAACCTTCCTTAAAGTTAGATAAAATTGGGTTTTCAATAATTTCTCCACCTCCTGTTGTAGATTTTTTAGGTTTAGCCATTAATCCACGCATACCTGTTAACTGACGAATTTGTTCTTTAGAACCCCTTGCTCCTGAATCTAACATCATATATACCGAGTTAAATCCTTGCTGGTCTTCACGTAAGCGTTTCATTGATAATTCAGTTAATTTATTGTTGGTAGAACCCCAAACATCAATTACCTGATTATAACGTTCTTTTTGGGTTAACATACCCATATTATAGTTTCCTACAATTGCATCAACCTCTTTATTTGCTTCTGCAATCATTGTATATTTTTCCTCTGGAATAATGATATCTCCTAAACTAAATGATAATCCTCCTTGGAATGCAAACTTATATCCCATGTTTTTAATTTCATCTAAGAAATTTCCAACTTCAGGAATACTTGTTACCTTTAAAATATTACCAATAATTCCTCTTAATGATTTTTTAGTTAAAACCTCATTAATATATCCTGCTTCCTTAGGTACAACTTCATTGAATAAAACACGACCAACCGTAGTTTCAATAATTTTAGTTACTAATTCTCCTTCTTCATTAAGATCTTTTGTACGCACTTTAATTGATGCGTTCAAATCTACTCTTTCTTCATTAAAAGCAATTGTTACTTCTTCTGGTGAATAGAAAGTTAAACCTTCTCCTTTAATTGGTAATTCAGGTGTAGATTTACGTTCCTTTGTCATATAATATAACCCTAATACCATATCTTGTGATGGTACAGTAATTGGGGCACCGTTAGCTGGGTTTAATATATTATGTGATGCTAGCATTAATAACTGAGCTTCTAAAATAGCCTCAGGTCCTAATGGTAAATGAACCGCCATCTGGTCACCATCAAAATCGGCGTTAAACGCCGTACATACTAATGGGTGTAAACGAATAGCTTTTCCTTCAATTAATTTTGGTTGGAATGATTGAATACCTAAACGGTGTAACGTAGGGGCACGGTTTAATAACACTGGGTGTCCCTTAATTACATTTTCTAAAATATCCCAAACAACTGGCTCTTTTCTATCTATAATTTTCTTTGCAGATTTTACTGTTTTTACAATACCTCTTTCAATTAATTTACGAATTACAAAAGGTTTGTAAAGTTCAGCTGCCATATCTTTTGGCAATCCACACTCATATAATTTTAATTCAGGACCAACAACAATTACAGAACGTGCAGAATAATCAACACGCTTACCTAATAAGTTTTGACGGAAACGTCCTTGTTTACCTTTTAAACTATCAGATAAAGATTTTAACGGTCTGTTACTTTCTGTTTTTACTGCTGATGATTTACGTGTATTATCAAATAATGAATCCACCGACTCTTGTAACATACGTTTTTCGTTTCTTAAAATTACCTCAGGAGCTTTAATCTCCATTAATCTTTTTAAACGGTTATTACGTATAATTACACGACGATATAAATCATTTAAATCTGATGTTGCAAAACGCCCTCCATCTAATGGAACTAAAGGACGTAACTCTGGTGGAATTACAGGAATAGCTCTCATAATCATCCACTCAGGCTTATTTTCACGATTTTTTTGTGAATCTCTAAACGCCTCAACAACATTTAATCGTTTTAATGCTTCGTTTTTACGTTGCTTAGAAGTTTCTGTATTTGCTTTATGACGTAATTCATATGATAATGAATCTAAATCAATACGTGCTAATAAATCAATTAAACATTCAGCCCCCATTTTAGCGATAAACTTATTAGGGTCTGTATCTTCTAAGTATTGATTTTCTTGAGGTAGCTCATCTATAATATCTAAATATTCTTCTTCTGTTAAGAAGTCCATTTTTTGTAATGGCTCTCCTTCAGCATTTTTTGCAATACCTGGTTGAATTACCACATATCTTTCATAATAGATAATCATATCTAACTTTTTAGATGGTAATCCTAATAAATATCCCATCTTGTTAGGTAATGATCTAAAATACCAAATATGAGCTACAGGTACAACCAAATTAATATGTCCTACCCTATCTCTTCGTACTTTTTTCTCTGTTACTTCTACACCACAACGGTCACAAACAATGCCTTTGTAGCGAATTCTTTTATATTTACCACACGCACATTCGTAATCTTTTACAGGACCAAAGATACGTTCACAGAATAATCCGTCACGTTCTGGTTTGTGTGTACGATAATTAATAGTTTCTGGTTTTAAAACTTCCCCTTTAGATAATTCTAAAATTGATTCTGGAGAAGATAAACCTATTGAAATTTTATTAAATTTCTTAACAGTATATTTTTCGTTTTTTCTTGCCATGTTTCTTAGTTGTCAGTGTTTAGTTTTTAACTGTTAGTATTTAGCTATAAACTAAACACTAACAATTAATTACTAATAAAAATTATTCTTCTAATTTAACGTCTAATCCTAAACCTTTTAGTTCGTGCATTAATACATTAAATGATTCTGGTAACCCTGGTTCTGGCATTGGTTCACCTTTAACAATACTTTCGTAAGTTTTAGCTCTACCCATAACATCATCAGACTTAACGGTTAAGATTTCTCTTAAGATACTTGATGCTCCATAGGCTTCAAGTGCCCATACCTCCATTTCTCCAAAACGCTGACCACCAAATTGTGCCTTACCTCCTAATGGTTGTTGTGTAATTAATGAGTAAGGACCTATAGAACGTGCGTGCATCTTATCTTCAATCATATGACCTAACTTAATCATATAAATTACCCCAACTGTTGCAGGCTGATCAAAACGTTTACCTGTACCTCCATCATATAAATATGTATGACCAAATCTTGGAATTCCTGCTTTATCAGTTAATTCATTAATTTGTTCTAATGATGCTCCATCAAAAATTGGTGTTGCATATTTCTGACCTAATTTTTGACCTGCCCAACCAAGAACAGTTTCATAAATCTGACCAATATTCATACGAGATGGTACCCCTAATGGGTTTAATACAATATCAACAGGCGTTCCATCTTCTAAGAAAGGCATATCTTCCTGACGAACGATACGAGCAACAATACCTTTGTTACCGTGACGTCCTGCCATTTTATCCCCTACTTTTAATTTACGTTTTTTAGCAACATAAATTTTAGCTAATTTTAATATACCTGCTGGTAATTCATCTCCTACTGAAATAGTAAACTTCTCACGACGTAAAACTCCTTGTAAGTCATTTACTTTAATTTTATAGTTATGAACTAACTCATTTATTAACTCATTTAATTCTTTATCAGTCGTCCATACCCCACTTAAATGTGTAAAATCACTAATAGAATTTAACATTTTTTGAGTGAATTTCTTTCCTTTAGGGAAAACTTCCTCTCCTAAATCATTAAATACTCCTTGAGATGTTTTTCCGTTTACTAAACCAAATAACTTCTCTACTAATTTATCTTTTAGCTCTTCAAATTTAGATACAAAAGAAGCTTCTAAAGTAGCAATAGCCTCTTTATCTCTTGCTCTTTTATTCTTATCTTTTACAGCTCTTTTAAATAATTTTTTACCAATTACTACACCTCTTAATGATGGAGAAGCTTTTAATGATGCATCTTTTACATCTCCTGCTTTATCTCCAAAGATAGCACGTAATAATTTTTCTTCTGGTGTTGGATCAGATTCTCCTTTTGGTGTAATTTTACCTATTAAAATATCACCTGGTTTTACTTCTGCACCAATTCTAATCATTCCGTTTTCATCAAGATCTTTAGTTGTCTCTTCAGAAACGTTAGGAATATCATTAGTTAATTCTTCACTACCTAATTTTGTATCACGAACATCTAAAGAATACTCATCTATATGAATAGATGTAAATATATCTTCACGAACAACTCTTTCAGAAATTACAATCGCATCCTCAAAGTTATACCCTTTCCAAGGCATAAAGGCTACTTTCATATTTCTTCCTAAAGCTAACTCTCCTTGTTGTGTTGCATAACCCTCACAAAGAACTTGTCCTTCCTCAACTCTATCTCCAACTTTTACAATTGGTTTTAAGTTAATATTTGTTCCTTGGTTAGTTTTTCTAAATTTAATTAGATTATATGTTTTCTCGTCTGGGTCAAAACTTACCAAACGTTCCTCTTCTGTTCTATCGTATTTAATAATGATTTTATTTGCATCTACATATTCAACTGTACCTGCTCCTTCTGCATTTATTAATATACGGGAATCTTTAGCCACCCTACGTTCTAAACCTGTACCAACAATTGGAGATTCAGGACGTAATAATGGTACTGCTTGACGCATCATGTTAGATCCCATCAACGCACGGTTTGCATCATCATGCTCTAAGAAAGGAATTAAAGATGCTGAAATTGATGCAATCTGGTTAGGAGCAACATCTGTAAAATCAACCTCTTTCGGGCTAATTACAGGGAAATCTCCCTCTTCCTTAACAACTACTCTATCTACAGTAATTTGTCCGTCTTCTGATACAGGAGTATTTGATTGAGCAATTTTCTTACCTTCTTCCTCTTCTGCACTTAAATAAATAGGATCTTGTGCTAAAACTTTTCCATCCTTAACCTCTTTATATGGTGTTTCAATGAATCCCATACTATTAACCTTAGCAAATACAGCTAATGATGAAATAAGTCCAATATTTGGTCCTTCAGGTGTTTCAATAGGACATAATCTTCCGTAGTGAGTATAATGAACATCACGAACCTCAAATCCTGCTCTTTCTCTTGATAAACCTCCAGGTCCTAAAGCCGATAACCTACGCTTATGTGTAATCTCTGCTAATGGATTGGTTTGATCCATAAACTGAGATAACTGGTTTGTACCAAAGAATGAATTAATTACTGATGATAATGTTTTTGCATTAATCAAATCTATCGGTGTAAATACCTCATTGTCACGCACATTCATTCTTTCACGAATAGTACGAGCCATACGAGCTAAACCAACTCCAAACTGTCCTGCTAATTGCTCTCCAACAGTTTTAACACGACGGTTAGATAAGTGGTCAATATCATCTACCTCTGCTTTAGAGTTAATTAATTCTATTAAATATTTTACAATGGTAATTATATCGTTTTTAGTTAATACTTTTTGGTCCATATCTTCATCTAAACCAAGTTTTGTATTCATTCTAAAACGACCTACTTCACCTAAATTATAACGTTGCTCTGAGAAAAATAATTTTTCAATAATTCCTCTTGCTGTTTCCTCATCTGGCGGTTCAGCATTACGTAATTGTCTATATATATGCTCTACAGCCTCTTTCTCAGAGTTTGTAGGGTCTTTTTGTAATGTATTGTGAATAATTGCATAATCACCAAGCTGATTACCTTCTTTGTGCAGTAAAATAGTTTTTGCTCCTGCATCAATTATTTCATCAACATGTTCTTTTTCTAAAATTGTATCACGGTCAAAAATAATTTCGTTACGTTCAATAGATACTACTTCTCCTGTATCTTCATCTACGAAATCTTCAAACCAAGTTTTTAAAACTCTTGCTGCTAATTTTCTTCCTAATACTTTTTTTAATCCAGCTTTAGAAACCTTAACTTCTTCAGCTAAATCAAAAATTTCTAATATATCTTTATCTCTTTCAAAACCAATGGCTCTAAATAACGTTGTTACTGGTAATTTTTTCTTTCTATCAATATAAGCATACATTACTTGATTGATATCGGTAGCAAATTCTATCCAAGATCCTTTAAATGGAATTACTCTTGCTGAATATAATTTAGTTCCGTTTGCATGGAAAGATTGCCCAAAGAATACCCCTGGAGAACGATGTAATTGAGATACAACAACTCTTTCTGCTCCATTAATAATAAATGTACCAGAATTTGTCATATATGGTATTGTACCTAAATATACATCTTGCACAATTGTTTCAAAATCTTCATGTTCAGGGTCTGTACAGTATAGTTTTAACCTTGCTTTTAAAGGAACGCTATACGTTAAACCTCTTTCAATACATTCTTGAATACTGTATCGTGGTGGGTCTACAAAATAATCTAAAAATTCTAAAACGAATTGATTACGAGTATCCGTGATTGGAAAGTTGTCCATAAAGGTTTTATACAACCCTTCTTCACCTCGCTCTTCTGCTTTTGTTTGTAATTGGAAAAAATCTTGAAAAGATTTTACTTGAATATCCAAAAAATCTGGATACTCTGTTCCTAACCGTGATGATGCGAAGTTGATTCTTTCAGTAGTGTTTATAGTTGCCAAAGAGAATATATTTTTAAATTAAAAATAATTTTTTTTCAAAACTTTTATAAAAGTTTTTTTGCAATTTTAATTGCAATAATTGAGTACTAAAATACTCAACTAATAATAAACGTAAAATCACAAACTAAAATTTGTGATAAATAAAACGAATATATGCACAAAATGGTTTAGGGCTAAAAAATACATTTTAGCACCTAAACCTTTATTGTTTATCCCGATTATTAATCGGGAAAGTAGATTATTTTAACTCTACTTCAGCTCCTGCTTCTTCTAAAGATGCTTTAAGACCTTCAGCCTCATCTTTAGAAACTCCTTCTTTTACAGGTGCTGGAGCACTATCTACGATACCTTTAGCTTCTTTTAATCCTAAACCAGTTAATTCTTTAACTAATTTTACAACTGCTAATTTAGAACCTCCTGCTGCTTTTAAAATTACATCGTATTCTGATTTTTCTTCAGCACCAGCGTCTCCTCCTGCTGCTGCTCCACCTGCTACTGCTACTGCAGCTGCTGCTGGTTCAATACCGTATTCTTCTTTTAAAATATCAGCTAATTCATTAACCTCTTTTACTGTTAAGTTAACTAATTGTTCTGCGAAATCTTTTAAATCTGCCATTTTACTTGTTTTTAAAAATTTTTATTATTTAGTTTTATTAGTGCGCGTAATTATTTTTCTGATAATGTTTTCAAGATACCTGCTAACTTACCTCCTCCAGACTTAAGACCTGAAATAACGTTTTTAGCTGGAGATTGTAATAATCCAATGATTTCTCCAATAAGTTCTTCTCTTGATTTAATGTTTACAAGTGCATCTAATTGGTTATCACCAATGTAAATAGACTCTTCAACAAAAGCACCTTTTAACACAGGTTTATCAGACTTTTTTCTAAACTCTTTAATTACCTTTGCTGGTGCATTTGCAACATCAGAAATCATTATTGAAGTATTACCTTTTAATATTGTTGGTAACTCTCCAAAATCTTTATCAGAAGCCTCCATTGCTTTTTCTAACAATGTATTCTTCACAACAGCCAATTGTACGTTTGCTTTAAAGCAAGCTCTACGTAAGTTAGATGTAGTTAATGCATCTAAACCAGAAATATCTGCTAAATAGATGGTATTATTATCTGCTAACTTTGCTGTTAAATCTTTTATTATTTGTGATTTTTCTTCTCTATTCATAATCTATAAATTTAACTGCCTTACGAAACAGATTTTACATCTACAGCTACACTAGGACTCATTGTTGAAGAAATAAAAATACTCTTAATATAAGTTCCTTTAGCTGCCGTTGGCTTTAATTTTAATATCGTTTGAAGTAATTCATTTGCATTATCTGCAATTTTATTAGCATCAAAAGACACTTTTCCAATTGCTGCATGAATAATACCTGTTTTATCAACTTTAAAGTCAATTTTACCAGATTTTACTTCATTTACTGCTTTAGCAATGTCCATTGTTACTGTACCTGTTTTTGGATTAGGCATTAAACCTCTTGGTCCTAAAACACGACCTAAAGGACCTAATTTACCCATAACACTAGGCATTGTAATAATAACATCAACATCAGTCCATCCTCCTTTAATTTTTTGAAGGTACTCATCTAATCCTACATAATCAGCACCCGCTTCTTTAGCTTCTGCTTCTTTATCAGGAGTAACTAATGCTAAAACTCTTACATCTTTACCTGTTCCGTGTGGTAATGTTACAACCCCACGTACCATTTGATTTGCTTTACGAGGATCTACCCCTAAACGTACAGCTAAATCTACTGATGCATCAAACTTTACATTAGTAATTTCTTTTACTAAGGCAGACGCTTCCTTTAAGTCATAAACTTTAGAGCTATCTATCTTAGCATAAGCCTCTTTCTGCTTTTTTGTTAATTTTGCCATTTCTAAATATCTTTTAAAGTTTATGCAGGTGCATCACCTGTTACTGTTATTCCCATAGATCTAGCAGTTCCTGCAATCATTTTCATTGCTGACTCAACTTCAAAGGCATTCATATCTACCATTTTGTCTTCAGCAATTGTACGAATTTGATCCCAAGAAACTTTCGCTACTTTCTTTCTATTAGGTTCTCCTGAACCTTTTTTAACCTTGGTCGCTTCTAATAATTGTACTGCAACCGGTGGTGTTTTTACAACAAAATCAAAAGATTTGTCTTTATAAACGGTAATAACAACAGGTAAAACTTTACCTTGTTTGTCCTGTGTACGAGCATTAAACTGCTTACAGAACTCCATTATATTAACACCGGCAGCACCTAAAGCGGGTCCAACTGGTGGCGATGGATTCGCAGCACCTCCCCTAACTTGTAGTTTAACTAATTTACTTACTTCTTTTGCCATTGTTTTAAATTTAACTAGTGTATTTAAAATGGAAGCTGAAAATACACTCTATATATTAGGTTGTAACAATTATATTTTTTCTACTTGCATGTAACTTAGTTCTAATGGTGTTTTTCTTCCAAAAATTTTCACCATCACTTCTAGTTTACGTTTTTCTTCATTTACATTTTCAATAGTTCCATCAAATCCATTAAAAGGACCATCTACAACTTTTACTATTTCTCCAACACTATAAGGTATAGCAACATTTTCATCTTTAACTGATAACTCATCTACTTTACCTAGCATTCTATTTACTTCAGATTTACGCATTGGCACAGGATCTCCTCCTTTTGTTTCTCCTAAAAAACCTATAACTCCTGTTACTGATTTAATTACGTGAGGAACCTCTCCTGATAAATTAGCCTCAATCATAACATAACCAGGAAAATAAACTCTTTCTCTGTTTATTTTCTTACCATTTCTAACCTGAACAACTTTTTCTGTAGGAACTATTACTTGAGCAACATAATCAGATAAACCCACACGAGAAATCTCAGTTTCAATATAGTTTTTAACTTTATTTTCCTGTCCCCCTATAGCTCTAACAACATACCATTTCATCACCGAATCAGCCATCATTAAAACATTTTAAAGAAATTACTCAATCCTGTTTGAAAAACTTTATCAATAACTGCTACCACCACCGCAAAAACGATTGTAAAAACAGCAACTACTACAGTTGATTTTTGAGCATCTTCACGAGAAATCCAAGACACATTAGTGTTTAATTCCTCAAAAGACTCCTTGATATATTGTATAATATTCATGCGTTACTTTAATAATTTACACAAATTAAAAAAACTCTTAAAACATCTAAGAATTCCTCTTAAAATTTGTCCTTATTTTTACTTGCACGGGTTGAGAGACTCGAACTCCCGACACCTGGTTTTGGAGACCAGTGCTCTACCAACTGAGCTAAACCCGTATCACAAAAGTATTCCGACATAAAAATCGGAATACTTTTAATATATAATTAAACTTAATATTAGTCTAAAATTTCAGTTACCTGACCAGCTCCTACTGTACGTCCTCCTTCACGGATTGCGAACTGTAAACCAATATTTAATGCGATTGGCTGGATTAAGTCAACAGTAATAGTTAAGTTATCACCTGGCATTACCATATCTACTCCGTCAGGTAAATTAATAGTACCTGTTACGTCAGTTGTACGTACGTAGAACTGTGGACGGTAGTTTTTGTGGAATGGCGTGTGACGACCACCTTCTTCTTTTTTCAAGATATAAACCTCAGCTTTAAACTTAGCGTGTGGAGTAATTGAACCTGGTTTACAGATTACCATACCTCTCTTGATATCAGTTTTTTCAATACCTCTTAATAAGATACCTGCGTTATCTCCAGCCTCACCTCTATCTAAGATTTGACGGAACATTTCAATACCTGTTACAGTAGAAGTTAATTTTTCTTCTCCCATACCAATAATTTCAACAGGATCTCCAGTATTAACAATACCTGTCTCGATACGTCCAGTTGCTACTGTACCACGACCTGTAATTGAGAATACATCCTCGATAGGCATTAAGAATGGCTTTTCAGTATCACGTGGTGGCTCTTCAATCCAAGTATCAACAGCTTTCATTAATTCTAAAACTGTATCAACCCATTTTTGCTCTCCGTTTAAAGCTCCTAAAGCAGAACCAGCAATTACAGGACCATTATCCCCATCATACTCATAGAAAGATAATAAATCTCTAACCTCCATTTCTACTAACTCTAATAATTCCTCATCATCTACCATATCAACTTTGTTTAAGAAAACAACGATACGAGGAATACCTACCTGACGTCCTAATAAGATGTGCTCACGAGTTTGTGGCATTGGACCATCAGTTGCAGCTACTACTAAAATAGCTCCATCCATTTGAGCCGCACCAGTTACCATGTTCTTTACATAATCCGCGTGACCTGGACAGTCAACGTGTGCATAGTGACGGTTTTCAGTAGCGTACTCAATATGAGAAGAGTTAATTGTAATACCTCTTTCTTTTTCCTCTGGAGCATTATCAATTTGATCAAAATCTCTCTTTTCAGAAAAACCTGCATCAGCTAATACTTTACTAATTGCAGCTGTTAAAGTTGTTTTACCGTGATCTACGTGTCCGATTGTACCAACGTTTAAGTGTGGTTTCGAACGGTCAAAAGTTCCTTTTGCCATGATTATTAATTTTAATTCTTTTTAGTTAAATATATTTAGTGTTATTTTAATTTTATGACCCCCACTACTATAGAGCCAATGACGGGATTTGAACCCGTGACCTCATCCCTACCAAGGATGCGCTCTACCAACTGAGCTACACCGGCCTAATTAGGTCATAAGGTAAATAAAGCTAAATATACTTAGCTTTATTATTTTGAGCGGGAGACCGGGTTCGAACCGGCGACATTCAGCTTGGAAGGCTGACGCTCTACCAACTGAGCTACTCCCGCTTTTTATTTTAGAAAATTCTAAAACATCATTATTGTGGGGAGAGCAGGATTCGAACCTGCGAAGTCGAAAGACAACGGAGTTACAGTCCGTCCCATTTGGCCGCTCTGGAATCTCCCCTATTTTTTTATTACAGTACTTAAAAAGAACTTTATTTTCTCTTAGAGCCGATGGAGGGACTCGAACCCACGACCTGCTGATTACAAATCAGCTGCTCTAGCCAGCTGAGCTACATCGGCTTTAACCTAAACAAAAAACCGTCATTCACAACGGACTGCAAATGTATAAAGTTATTTTGACTTTTTAAAATTTTTTTTTAAAAACTTTTCATTCATCAATTTAAACATTAAGAAGCTCTTTGTTTTTCTTTATTCTTCTTAACTTGTCGCTTTAATGATTCTATACAAACAGATACTCCTTCTTCAAATGTTTTTGTCTCTTTTTTAACCACTAATTCAGAACCTGGTATATTTAATTTTATTTCTGTTACCTTGTTTTCTTTTTCACTGGTTTTAATAACTTTTAAAAAAACCTCTGAATCTACAATTTTGTCATGAAATTTTTTTAATCCACTTACTTTTTCTTCAACAAACTTAACTAATTCTACGTCTGCTTTAAAATTTACTGATTGCACGTATACTTTCATGATATTATTTTGTTTTTTCGCTTCTGGGATGAGCTTTATTAAACACTTTTTTAAGTTGCTCTAAACTATTATGAGTATAAACTTGCGTTGCAGCTAAACTTGAATGTCCCAGCAATTCTTTAACTGAATTTAAGTCTGCACCCTGATTAAGCAAGTGCGTCGCAAATGTATGCCTTAATATATGCGGACTTTTCTTAACCTTCGTAGAGACCCCACTAAAATAAGAAATAATAATTCTATAAACAAGAGTTTCATAAATTTTAACTCCTTTTAACGTTATAAGTAAATTTTCTTCATTTTCAACAACACATTGCTTTCTTAAAACCAAATAATTATTTAATGTTTCTAACACGGAAGGCAACAAAGGAACATATCTTTCTTTATTTCTTTTCCCCAATACTTTTATGGTTTTATCATATATATTAATGTCCTTTACTTTTAAATCAACCAATTCAATACGGCGCATACCTGTTGAATAAAACAACTCAACTATTAATTTATTTCTTATATTTGTAAAACTATCATCTTCTACATCAATACAATTTATAACATTTTTCACCTCATTTTTCGTAAACGGAACTTGCACTTTTTTTTCAGCTTTTAAAGCCTTATGTTTAGCTAAAGGATTAATCTTTACGCCTCCTGTTTTTTGAAGAAATTTATAAAATGTTTTTAAAGTTGAAATTTTTCTATTTATAGTTCTATTTGAAATTTCTTGATTTACCATACTCACAATCCAACTTCTAATTTGATTGTAATGAATACTCGTTATATTTTCTTGATTAAATTCTGTAATACAAAAATCACGAAAAGAAATTAAATCGGTTTTATAAGCTAAAATAGTATGATTAGAGTAATTTTTCTCACACTTAAGATATTCCAAAAAAGAACTAATAAACATACTTTAAATTATTAATTGTTGATAAAAGTACCTAAAACTAATTAAAAACAAAAATCCTATGCAAAATTGCATAGGATTTTTATATCTGTAAGTAAGAAATACTATCCTACTTCTTCTTGTGTTCTTAATCTTTGAACGTAAGAAGCTTTTATTTTTTGAGCTCTGTTAGCTACTGAAGGTTTTGTGAATTGTTTACGCTCACGTAATTGTTTCATTACCTTTGTTCTGTCAAACTTACGCTTATAACGTTTTAACGCTCTATCAATATTTTCTCCTTCTTTTACTGGAATTATTAACATAGTATAGCACCTCCCTTCATACGTGTATTATATATTTTAAATATTTTTCTTAATTTTAAGACCGCAAATATACACTTTACAAATAAAAAAACAACATTTAATATTATTTATTTTCATTTACTTAACTGCCGGTTTATAATCTTTACCGTCAATTACTATTTTTGCGATAATTTCTTTTAAAATTTCAGATGTTCCTCCACCTATAGGTCCTAACCTACTATCTCTTAATAAACGCGCCATAGGATAATCTTCAACATACCCATACCCTCCTAATAATTGCAATGCCTCGTAAATTACCTCATCCGCCATTTTAGTTGATAATAATTTACTCATAGTTGCTTCTTTCACCACATAAACTCCGTCATTTAATCGTTTTGCTATTGAGTAATTATACTCCTTACACATATCAACCTTACTCGCCATTTCAGCCACCTTATGACGTAAGGCTTGAAATTTATTTATTTTTCTACCAAACGCCTCTCTTTCATTCATATATTGTATTGCATATTCCAAAGCATATTCAGCACGTGCGTGAGCATTAACACCCATAACCAAACGTTCTAAAGCAAAATGTTGCATTATATATGGAAACCCCTTTCCTTCTTCACCCATTAAATTTTCAGCAGGAATTACAACATTGTCAAAAGATATTTCAGCAGTATCAGAAGCTCTCCACCCTAATTTGTTTAATTTTGTAGAAGATATTCCTTTTGTATTATTGTCAACTATAAAAATACTAATTCCTGAATGTTTTTCCTCTAAATTTGTTTTTGCAGCTACTATTAAATAATCAGCATAAACCCCGTTAGTAATAAATGTTTTTGAGCCATTAATTATGTAAGTATCTCCTTTTTTTACTGCGGTAGTTTTAATACCGGCAACATCACTTCCTGCAAAAGGCTCAGTT
Organism: Tenacibaculum sp.; assembly: GCA_018456245.1. Lineage (GTDB taxonomy): Bacteria > Bacteroidota > Bacteroidia > Flavobacteriales > Flavobacteriaceae > Polaribacter. The sequence goes on from JAGYHQ010000001.1 coordinate 166,708, forward strand.
ATACACAATGCACCTATTTTGTTTCCCTCAATACTTGGAGTTAAATATTCTTTTTTTATACAGTCATCTCCTTCTTTGTTAACGTGTGTCATTGCCAAATAAGTATGAGCCCACATTGCTGCCGCAAATCCTCCTGAATTAATACGTTGTAATTCTTCTAAAAATATAACTGTATAAAATAAATCTAAGTTTAATCCTCCATATTCTTCAGGTTGATTTAACCCAAAATATCCCATTTCACCAAATTTATTCCATATAAAACGTTCTATTGTTCCTGTTTTTTCCCATTTTTCAATGTGAGGAACAACTTCTTTTTGTAAAAAATCTCTAAAACTTAAGCGAAATGCGTTGTGTTCTTCTGTAAAGTACATATTTATAAATGTTAAATCTTGGATAATATTTATTTAGCCTCCAAATATAAGATTATTCTGTCGTATTTATCTAAAGGAAACCCTTCTATATTTTTTAATTCTGATATATTTTGAAGTTCAGCCACTTCATCACGATAATTAAAAATCTTTTTACACAGGCTATAATCTATATACGGATTTTTCAACACCTCTTTAAAAGCAGCTGTGTTTACGTTAATTTTTTTAATAGTTGGTTTTTCAACTATTTTAAATTTTTCTAATATTTTTTTCACAACTGTCTTGTCAATGTTCCAAATTTCATAAAGTTGATAATCGTATGTAAACCCCTGTAATCTATTTCTATAATTTATTATTCTTTTTGAAAACGCGTCTCCAACTCCTTTTATGGTTTTAAAATCTTCAAAAGTTGCTTTATTTATATCAGTAGTGGTTACTTTTTGAGAGTACACCTCTTTTTTAGATGCGTTGACAGCATTCAATTTTTTAACTTTATTCTGCTGTTTTACCCAATTCGGAAATTTAAAATATAAAGAAATTTTATTTAATAAACTGTCGGACACCCCTGTTACTCGTTGAAAATCAGAGATAGAATTAATCCATTTATTTTGTTTTCTATATTTATGTAATCGGTTAATTTCTTCAACTGACATTCCTAATTGAAATCCTTTAAAATCAGTAATATAATTAGGATTAAAAGGAAATATTTTAGTTTTTAAAGATTTAGTTTTTATCTTTTTTAAACTATCAATTCTTTTTTGAAATACAGCTAATTCATTAGGTTTTATTCCCTTATTTTCATTTGATGAAAAATCAACAAAAAAATAAATACCCTGAAAAACAACAATTAAAAATATTAAGAATAAAATTCCGCTTCGTTGATTTTTATTATACCATAAACGGAATTTTATATTTTCCATTACAAATTATTATTTTACACCTTTTACTGCTTCTAAATATCTATTTAATTCTTCCTTAACTTTAGGGTATAAAAAGAACATACCTATTATATTAGGTACAGCCATTGCAAAAATCATTGCATCTGAAAAATCAGTCACAGCTCCTAAACTTACAGAAGAACCTACGATTGTAAATGTACAAAATAATATTTTATACACATAAATAACTGGTTTTGAACGCCCAAATAAGAACATCCAACCTTGTAAACCGTAATACGACCACGACAGTATTGTTGAAAAGGCAAATAACACAACTGCCAATGTTAAAATATAAGTAAACCAAGGTAATACAGACGCAAAAGCCTTTGAAGTTGCTAATACTCCATCTGGTGATTTCATTCCATAAGTCATAATACTCCCATCTGAATTTGCTATTATAATAACCAATGCAGTCATAGTACATACAATAACAGTATCTATAAATGGCTCTAACAAAGCCACTAAACCTTCTGATACGGGATATTTTGTTTTAACCGCAGAATGTGCAATAGCTGCCGACCCCACCCCTGCTTCATTTGAAAATGCAGCTCTTTTAAACCCTTGTATTAACACACCTAAAAAGCCCCCTGTAATTCCTTCAGGACTAAAGGCTCCGTTAAATATTTGACCAAATGCATTTCCTATATGAGAATAGTTAACTACCAAAATTACAATTGCAGCTACAAGATATACCCCTACCATGAAAGGAACAATTTTTTCAGTAAAACTACCTATTCTTTTAATTCCTCCTATAATTACAACACCCACTAAAACAGCCATTACAATTCCAAAAATAAACGAATAGGTAGGTGATTTTAAACCTGCCATATCAGTAAATTGTTGTGCCGCTTGATTTGCCTGAAACATATTTCCTCCTCCAAATGATCCGCCAACAACTAAAATAGCAAACATTGGGGCTAATATTTTCCCCAAAGTTCCTTTACCTACATCAGCCAATCCTTTTTTAAGGTAATACATTGGCCCTCCGTACACTTTCCCGTCTTTACATACATCTCTATATTTTACCCCCAAAGTACACTCTACAAATTTTGACGACATACCCAACAAACCTGCAATAATCATCCAAAAAGTAGCGCCTGGTCCACCTAATGACAATGCCACAGCAACACCCGATATATTACCCAAACCAACAGTTCCTGACAAAGCAGATGTTAATGCTTGAAAATGGGAAACTTCCCCCTCTTTTTGCTTTCCTGCTTTAACATACTCATCATCTAAATCATCATATTTACCTTTTAAAATATTTATAGATATAGGAAGTTTACCAACATTCACAAATTTGAATAACACTGTAAATATCAACCCTGCCAATAACAATAATACAACAACCAAAGGAATATAAACACCTTCTGAAACCTCTACCGAATAAAAAACAAAACCTCCCCACTTATCTGCAAGTGGTTGAAATTCTTTATTAATTTTTTCTGCTATTCCCTCTTCTTGTGCAAATATTACCGTTGACGTTACTGTAAACAATAATGTTAAAAGCAATTTAGTCATAATTTATGTATAATTATTTTTCACATTGACGCGCAATATCTTAAAACTATACATTTTTACAAAATTTTTAACATTAAATATGAGATTTATTTAAAAAAAATGGTATTTTTAAAACAATTCTCTTAATTTACTAATCTGTTCGGAACGTCCTAATACAATTAAAAAAGAATCTTCTACTAATTTTGTATTAGCTTCTGGGTTAATAATATAATCGGCATTTGGAGTTTTATAGCCAATTACGGTACAGCCTGTTTTTCTACGTAAGTCTAAATCTAAAATAGTTTTATGAAGATAAAATTCGGGTAAATCATTAACCTCTATTTCTTCAAGGTTAGTTGTTGTTTCTCCTGAAATTGTAAGCCTATCAACAAACTCAATAACATCAGGTGTTACTACTAATGACGCCATATGTTCTCCTCCTAATTTATCAGGCATAATTACATTGTCAGCACCTGCAAATTTTAATTTTTGATAAGAACTTTCTTTAGATGCTCTACTAATTATTTTACAATTTTTATTTAACTGACTTGCTGATAAAACTACAAACAAATTATCAGCATCAGAAGGTAATGCTGTAATTAAATTATCTGCTTTTTTAATTCCTGCCTCCAACAAAGTTTCATCAGTAGTTGCATCACCGTATAAACATAAAATATCTTCTAACTCTAACTTTTTTATGAGTTCCTTATCCTGTTCAATCACTATTATGTTTTTATTGTAATTTCTAAGCCTGTTTACTGCCTGAATACCATTTCTACCAAAACCACATATTATAGTATGATTTTGTAATTCCTTAATTTTCTTTTGTGCTTTTTTCATTTTTATTTGTTGAACAAATTGACCACTAACTAATAACTCCGTAAAAACAGAGATGAAATAACCAAATATAGTTACACTCATTAATATTAATAAAATTGTAAACAAACGCCCTCCTGAACTTAAATCAGTAACCTCTCCAAAACCAACGGTTGACATAGTGATAATGGTCATATATAAAGCATCTATAAAACTTAAGTTAGATATTAACATATAACCAACCACCCCCATTACTACAACCAACAATAGTAGTATTAAGGCTTTATAAAATTTTGAGTTTACAATTCTTATCATAAATTAAATAACTAAATTCTCAAATGTAACACAATAGATAAAAACCTACCAAATTAAATTCAGTAAATTTGCTTTTTTATACAAAATTTTTCATTTTGAAACAACAAGAATACATAGAAGTTTACGGAGCAAGGGTACACAATTTAAAAAATATTGATGTAAAAATACCTCGTGAAAAATTGGTTGTAATTACTGGTTTAAGCGGAAGTGGAAAATCTTCATTAGCTTTTGACACCATTTACGCCGAGGGGCAACGCCGATATATTGAAACTTTCTCTGCTTATGCTCGTCAGTTTTTAGGAGGATTAGAACGCCCTGATGTTGATAAAATTGACGGACTTTCCCCTGTTATTTCCATTGAACAGAAAACTACAAATAAAAATCCACGTTCAACCGTTGGAACAATTACCGAAATATATGATTTTTTACGTTTGTTATTTGCTCGTGCTTCTGATGCATACTCGTACGAAACCAATGAAAAAATGGTTATTTATTCTGATGAGCAAATAAAAAAACTAATTCTAAAAGATTATGATGATAAAAAAATTGTAATACTTGCACCTTTAATAAAATCAAGAAAAGGGCATTATCGTGAACTTTTTGAGCAAATTGCAAAACAAGGCTTTTTACGAGTTCGTGTAAACGGAGAAATTAAAGAGATTGAAAAAGGAATGAAGTTAGACCGTTACAAAACCCACGATATTGAAGTGGTTATTGACCGATTACACATAAATAAATCAATTGAAAAACGCCTTGAAGAAACTATAAAAACAGCTCTTTATACTGGCGAAAATATTTTAATGGTTATTGATGTAGATAGCCAAAAACCTCGTTATTTCAGCCGTGAGTTAATGTGTCCTACCTCAGGAATTGCATACCAAAACCCTGAGCCAAACACATTTTCATTCAATTCGCCAAAAGGAGCTTGTACCAAGTGTAACGGATTAGGAGTAACAAGTGAAATAAACTTAAAAAAGGTTATTCCTGATGATAATATTTCTATTAAAAAAGGAGGAATTGCACCATTAGGAGAACAAAAAAGTAACTGGATTTTTAAACAATTACAAAATATAGCCGAACGATATAATTTTAAACTTACTGACCCTATTAACAAAATTCCTAAAAAGGCATTAGACATAATTTTAAATGGAGGTAATGAAACATTTAAAATTGAATCAAAAATTGCAGGGATAAACAAAGATTGTGAAATTGATTTTGAAGGTATTAATTCCTTTATTGAAAACCAATACAAAAATACTGATAGTTCTTCGATAAAACGTTGGGCAAAAGATTTTATGGACGATGTTGTTTGCACAAAATGTAACGGAAATCGCCTAAAAAAAGAAAGCCTTTATTTTAAAATTGACGATAAAAACATAAGCGAATTAGCTAAAATGGATATAAATGAACTAAGAAATTGGTTCAAAAATATTGAAAAAAGACTATCAAAAAAACAAATAGAAATTGCATCAGAAATTTTAAAAGAAATCCGTACAAGAATTCAGTTTTTGTTAGATGTAGGTTTAGATTATTTAACGCTTGATAGAACATCAAAATCACTTTCAGGTGGCGAAGCTCAACGTATTCGTTTGGCAACACAAATCGGTTCTCAACTTGTTGGGGTTTTATATATTTTAGACGAGCCTAGCATTGGTTTACATCAAAGAGATAATCAAAAATTAATTGATAGTTTATTAAAATTAAGAGATATAGGAAACTCAGTTTTAGTTGTTGAACACGATGCCGATATGATAAAAAAAGCCGATTTTGTGTTGGATATTGGCGAAGGAGCAGGAAAATATGGTGGTAAAATTGTAAGTAAAGGAACATTTAAGGAATTACTAAAACAAAACACATTAACTACCGATTATCTTTCAGGAAGACGAAAAATTGAAGTTCCAAAAACACGTCGTAAGGGTAACGGAAACTCAATAAAATTAATTGGTGCAACGGGCAATAACTTAAAAAATGTTTCTGTTGAATTTCCTCTTGGTAAAATGATTTGTGTTACTGGCGTTTCAGGAAGTGGAAAATCAACCTTAATTAATGAAACCCTGTACCGTATTTTAAATCAGCATATTTACAAAGCTGTAAAAAAACCTATGCCTTACAAAAAAATTGAAGGTTTAGAATATGTAGATAAAGTTATTGATATAGACCAATCGCCTATCGGAAGAACTCCACGTTCTAACCCTGCGACATATACTGGTGTTTTTAGTGAAATTAGAGCATTATTTGCTAAAACCCCCGAGGCATCTATACGAGGTTATAAATTAGGTAGATTTTCTTTTAACGTTAAAGGAGGACGTTGTGAAACTTGCAAAGGTGGTGGAGTTAAAGTAATTGAAATGAACTTTTTACCCGATGTACACGTAGAGTGTGAAACCTGCCAAGGAAAGCGTTTTAATCGTGAAACTTTAGAAATTCGGTATAAAGGAAAATCAATTTCTGACGTATTAAATATGACTATTGAAGATGCTGTTATTTTCTTTGAACAAATACCTAAAATTCACAGAAAATTAAAAACAATTAAAGATGTTGGTTTGGGGTATATTACTTTAGGTCAACAATCTACAACACTTTCTGGTGGCGAGGCTCAACGAATAAAATTAGCATCTGAACTTTCAAAACGAGATACGGGAAATACTTTTTATATACTTGACGAGCCTACAACAGGCTTGCATTTTGAAGATATAAACGTACTAATGAAAGTATTAAATAAACTAACCGATAAAGGAAATACCGTATTAATAATTGAGCACAATATGGACGTTATAAAACTTGCTGACCATATTATTGATATTGGTATGGAAGGCGGTAAAGGTGGTGGTAAAGTATTAATTACAGGAACTCCTGAGGAAGTTGCTAAGCATAAAAAAAGTTATACGGCGAAATTTTTGAAAGAAGAATTATAAAAATAATCCTCTATAACAATATTAATTTTATAGAGGATTAAAAAAATTAGTCTATTAATTATTATTTAATTTCTTAACTCCTATAACAAACATTAATATTGTCATTATCAATAGTAACAAAACAGAACTAATTAAAGTTCTGTTAGAATAATTGTTAAAATTGGTATTTGTATTAAACCTTGGTATTTTATTTGATAATTCATGATCAAATGTAGTTTTAGAATAAGAAATATTAATATAAAAATCTTTTAAAATTTCTCTGAAATTATTTACATTACTATCAAATTTTTTATACTGTAAAGTATGAGTTCCTGTAATATAATTGGCTTGCTCCTGTAACAATAAAGCAGGACTTAAATACATAAAATTAGAGATAATATTTTGTTGTTTTTCTAGCTGTTTTTCTAGTTTTTTCTCTAAAGGATTAATCATATTATCAATCTTCTTTATTTTTTCAAACTTACTTATATTATATTCTCTAACACTAATTTCCTTACTATTTTTACTTAATTCAGGGTGGTCATAAATAAATTTTTCTAATGTTTTAACCACTTCTTTCTCAATAATTTCTAAAGCATTTCTTTTTTCATTTATCAAAGTTACTCTTGAAGGCATTGGATATAATTTTTCTGTAACAACCTGTATTACACTAGGTACTAAAAGCATCGTTACTAACCACAAAGTCACTAAAAAAGAAACATTATAGTTTGATGATTTAAAGAAACTATTAATTAAAAATGACAAAGAAAACCACAGTAAAAAATAGAGATTAACAAGTATAAAAATCCATAAAAAATTTATAGATAAAATAATTTCTACGCTTATTGTTGTAAGAAATAAAACAACAATGAGCCAATAAGTTCCTGTAAATATTGAAAGCCTTAAAAACAGTTTATAAAATATAAATTTTGATAATTTTATATTAGAAATATTAATAACCTTTAAAGTACCTTGTTCTTTTTCTGATGATAAAATATTAAAAGAAAGGGCTATAATTATAAGAGGCAATAAATATATTGTTACAAAAAATAAATCAAAATTACCTAAAAATTGAAGCACACCATTATTAATTTCAGATTCATGTATTAATGCTTGTTTTTTATTAGGTGATACCTTGTAATAATACGGTAATAAATCACTTTGCCCTACATTTAATATTTGTAAAGGAGAAGGTTTTTTTACAGCAAAACCACTTCCCATTTCTCTTGCTACTGTATAAATATTTGTAGGATTTTGCCATTTAGGACCATTAAAAAAACCATTATTTTTTTCTATTTTTTGTAAGTCTTTTTGAAAAGTTTGAAAATCCTTTTTTTCAAGTAACTCTATATCAGATATATTTTTTAAAATTTTATTATATCTAATTTGTCCAAATTTTAAAGAAGAAAAAATAAATGTTCCCATTACAATTAATAGTATAACAAATATTTTATTTCTGTATAAAATTTTAAAATCGTGTAAGAATATATTTTTAATCATTTTAAAACAGTGTTTTTGTTAATAATATTTAAAGAGAATACAGTTGATATGAACAACCAAACCAATATAACAGCAATAGATAAGCCACTGTTTTTTAACCTACTAACCAAACTAAAAGTATTATGTTTAAATTGAGGTACAGATTTCCATAAATTAATATTTGCTATACTGTTTTTCTCATAATAATCATTAATAATTTTTTGTATAATTCTTCTATGTTCTTCAGTTTTTTTTGTAAAACTTAAATGCGAGTTTAAATCGGTTCCTGCTATACTCATAGATAAATCTCTAAAAGCAATAAAAGGAGAAAAAACGGAACTGTATTTCACAAAAGCATTTTGTTTTTTAAAATTATTAAAAACATCACCAAAGCATTTATCAAATATTTTAGCAGAATACTCCTCTGATTTTTGAATTCTATAACCCGAAAAGTTTATAGGTAATTCCTTCTCACTTTTTACATTATATTTTTTCAAAACATCTTGTAACATTTTTTTACTTCTTTTTTTGTAAGTAGTTTTTCCGTCTAATCCATTCTGGCTATAATACTTAACTTGCTCATCAAATTTTATAGATGTAATGTTAGGATAAATATTATTTGCTATTTCTGATGAAAATCTTGGAACTAAAAACACCCCTACTAACCAAAAAGCAACTAATGTTATTAAAGAAGTAGAAGATTTTTTTAACCACAAAGAAATACTAATTCCAATTAATAATAATGAAGAATAAAACAATATTAAAAATAGAAATAAAGTAACAATATTAGCAAAAAAATCAATTACATTTTGCCCATAATTATTAATACAAAACATTAAAGCAGAAATAATTAATATAAAAGATACTACTACTAAAATTATTATAAATGTTGCTATAAACTTAGCTATAAATAAATGTTTTATATCTATCTTGGTACTTAAGAGCATTTTTATAGTTCCATTTTCCCATTCTTTTGAAAAAATACTATAGGTTAATACGAATATAAACAGGGGTATTATAAACTGTAATATATAACCTATGTTTAAAAAACCAAGCCTTCTTAAACTACTAGAATCGTTAATTTCTTTTACTTTAACTTCCCCTTGTTTATGAGCTTCCATCCAGAAAACGGTTCCTAAATATTCATCTATTCCCCTTTCTAATGCACTCATTAATGAAATAGGCTTAAACGCATAAAAACCATAATGAGCACCTGAATGAGGATTTTTTTCTCCCTGATTTACAAATTGCTCATAGCTCTCTTTTTGTGCCTTCCCAAACATATGAGAATGTGAGTTTAAATATAACTTACCATTATACAAAGCAATGACAGTTAAAAATATAATGATACCTAAGAAAAATAATATTCGTTTATTCCTTACAATATCATTTAATTCTTTCTTAATAATGTATTTAATCATAACTAAATAATTAAAGATTTAACTTTATTTAAATACAATTTTTCTAATTCAGGGTAATCAATATCTTTTGTATCTACCTCTGCAGTAAGATTACCTTTGTGCATAATGCCAATTTTATGGCTTGTTTCTTTTGCCCTAAACAAATCATGAGTTGCCATTAAAATACTAACACCATTATTACTTAGTTCTGATATAATATTAGAGAACTCATTACTTGCCTGTGGATCTAACCCTGATGTAGGCTCATCTAAGAACAAAACTTTTGTATTTTTAGCCAGTGCTATTGCAATACCTACTTTTTGTCTCATTCCTTTTGAATATCCTTCAACACGATTATTAATTAAGTTTTCACTTAATCCTGATTTTATCATAAAATCAATAAGTTCTAATTTAGAATAATTTAGTTTTGATAGATTACTAAAAAAAGTTAAATTCTCTAATCCTGTTAAGTTAGGATATAAATTAACTATTTCTGGGATATATGCTATTAGGCTTTTTATCTTTTCTTTTTCCTTTGCAACGTCTATACCGTTTATATAGACATTTCCTGATGTAGGTTTTATAAAACCTAAAAACATATTAATGGTAGTAGATTTACCTGCTCCGTTAGAACCTAACATACAATATATTTCTCCTTTTTTAATATGTAGGTTTAAATTATTTACAGCTGTAAAATCTCCATATTTTTTTACTACTTGTTCTGCTTTTATCATAATATTTAATTTTTATAAAAAACCACCTAAAAAAATAGGTGGTTTAATTAAACTCTTAGAATATATATTTAACATTTAACCCTCCATAGAAAGCTCTTGGCTCTCCTAAATTAAAGTAACTTCCATAAGCATTTACATCAAGATAATCTACCCAAATAGTATCAAATAAATTTTTTCCTCCTACAAACACATCAAACTCTAAGTGGTTAAAGAATAATTTTTTATACCCTATTTTAGCACTTAATAAACTATGAGAATCTACAACTACCTTATTCGCATCTTCTGCAAATCTTTCATCACGGTAGTTAAATACTGTATTTCCATATAATCCAAAGTTTGTTTGTAAATCAACTCCTAAATTTAAACTATGAGGTGAAATTCCTGCCATTCTCTTACCGTCATATTGTGGTTTAGCCTCATTTTTAACAATAGTATAATCCTGATAAGTATATGTAGTCCAAAGTCTTAACAATTTAATTTTTTCAGAATCTTCAACAACATTATAATTTAATGTTGCTTCTATACCTTGTTGTCTAACATTTCCTCCATTAAAATAAACTTGTTTATCATTAGCATCTTTTTTACCAAGAATAATATTATCTGTATTCATTCTGTACAAAGTAACATCGTAAAAAAGTTTATTTTTTGCTACTTTACCTCTTGCCCCGATTTCATAACTAATTCCATCTTCTGGTAAAAGTTTTGTATTAATGTCTCCTGTACTTGGGTTTATCTCAGCTGAACGAGGAGGACTAAATCCTTTGTTTATACTTGCATGAACAGAGATATTATCATTAAATTTCTTAGTAAGTGAAACCCTTGGAGAAAAGACCGACTTAACATCAAATTTACTACTAAAATCATTTCCATTTACTTTGTAAAGTTCTTTAATATCATAATCTTGTACATTATAACTTCCTCCAATTGTAAAGTAAAAATCATTAGGAAAATCTAATTCTATTTGTCCAAAATAGAAACTATTGTTAGATTTTGTATTATCACTTTTTTTAATTTTATTAAAATCAACTATAGTATTTGTTGTTTCATATGTTGATTTATCTATATCATTATGTAATGTTTCTAAACCAACTGTAAATTTTGTTTTTACATTTTCAAAAATTTGTGGTTTATACTCAATTTTTCCTCTAAAAGTATAACCAATATCTTTTGAAAAAATAATAGCACCATATGTATTTTTATCAGTTGCTGGTTTTTTCTTATTTTTTCCATTATCTCTATTTGGGTGATTAAAACTTCTCGTAGAAACGGTACCACCAAATGTAGCAGATAAATTCTTTAGCATTTCATACTTGTAAGAAGCACCAAAAAGCAAATTTTTTGTATCTATTCCATAATCTGCTAAAACTCTATCTTTTATAACTCCAAAAGGGTCTTCTTTAAATGCTTTTTCAGATAAATACCCTCCTCTATTAACATTTTTTTCGTTTTTAACAGCAAAAACTGATAATTTCCCTTTTTTACCTGTATTAAACAAACCTGTTACTGCTAAAGTATTTAAAGATGTTTCAGTATGTTTTCTGTATCCATCATATTCTTGGGTAGTGTATGAAATATTTATTCTTGAATTTTCAGTACTTATATTTGCACCAAATTTATTTCTAAATAAACCATATTTACCAAATAATGTACCTGCAGAAATAGAATTATCTCCATATTCAGGTAATTCAGTTTTAAATAAAATTACCCCACCTGTACCAGAACCATATACGTTACCAGAAGAACCTTTAATAACCTCAACACTATTAATAATGTTAGGATTAAAAATATCCGTTGCAGTACCTCCATCTGCGCTTGTTACTGGTAAATCATTCCAATACACCTTTACGCCCATTGTTGTATGTATGTAACGATACATACTTCCACGTATTGACAAACGAGTTGATCCTCCTCCTGTAGCATCAACATGTACCCCTGGTATATTATTTAAAGACTGTGCAATATCAATATTATTATCTCTATTAATTTCTAAAGACCTAATTTTTGATATTGAACCTGCAGTTTCTAAAATACTTCGGTTATTTTCAAAACCAGTTACGGTTATTTCATCTAACTGTTCATCACTTTCAACTAAAATAGTGTTTAAAGTAACATTTTTATTAAGTACTACTTTCTCTTTTTTGGTACTATATCCTAAATAAGAAAAAACTAAAGTGTACTCACCAGTTGGTAATTTTAAAGAATAATTACCATTATCATCAGTTACTGTTCCTTTTTTAGTGTTTTCTACTATTACAGAAACAGCATCTAAATATTGTCCTTTGGGGGTTTTAACACTTCCCTTAATTAAGTAATTTTGTTGTGAGTACACATTTACCCCACCCATTAAAAATACGCTTATGAAAAGCATTAAAATAATTGATTTTTTCATAGAAAAACATTTTATAATATTACTATATTTATTTTAGTAACACTTTTAGATCAAAAAAAAACTATATTATTTTTCAATTATAAGTGTAATGATTCGGCAAATGTATAAATTAAATATTATTATTACAAAAATTGTAACACTATTTATTTTATTACACCTATTCGTTTTTTGCTACTTTTGTAAAAAATAAAAATATGACACAAGAAGACAAAAAAATACGAGAAAAACTACAAAAGAAAACTTGGAATGAGATAAAATCAAATGATAGTTGGGCTATTTTTAAAATTATGGCAGAATTTGTTGACGGCTATGAACATTTAAGCAAAATAGGACCTTGTGTATCTATATTCGGCTCTGCTCGTACAAAACCAGATAATAAATATTATAAATTAGCGGAAGAAATAGCATACCAATTAACACAAAGTGGCTTTGGTGTTATTACAGGTGGCGGACCCGGAATTATGGAAGCTGGAAATAAAGGAGCACATAAAGGAAACGGACTATCAGTAGGTTTAAATATTGATTTACCTTTTGAACAATTTGATAACGAATGGATTTCTCCTGATTTAAACCTAAACTTCAACTTCTTTTTTGTACGTAAAGTAATGTTTGTAAAATATTCACAAGGATTTGTAGTAATGCCCGGCGGATTAGGTACAATGGACGAACTTTTTGAAGCATTAACACTTATTCAAACAAAAAAAATTGGTCGTTTTCCTATCGTATTAGTTGGAAGCAAATTTTGGTCAGGATTATTAGACTGGATTAAAAACACCCTTTTAGAATAAAAAAATATTAGTGAAGAAGACCTAAATTTATTTAGAATAGTTGATACCGCGGAAGAAGCCGTAGAACATTTCAATCGTTTTTATGATAAGTATAAACTAAAACCTAATTTTTAATTAAGTAGCGTTTAAACCAACTCAAAAAATAAAAGATGAATAAATTTAGTCGTTACATAAAGGAAGGGATGAGAGCTAAAAATAGTAAGATTTATAAAATGGAGCCTCTTATCAATCCTTTTTTTGACAAATTATCACAAAATACATATACAAAAAACCTTGATTTACAATTTCATTTTGAAATAAGAATTGATACAAAAAATGATGAATGGGGAGATGAAGAAGGAGCCAGCAACGTAAAACTTTTTCTTAAAAAAGGATTTATTGGAGCCTCAATAACACTAAAAGATGAAAAAATAAGTAGCCAAGAAGACTTAAATATGTATTTAAAACAATACTTTAATGATGCTTTAAATATGATAATAATTAGGTTAAAAAAAGCCAAAATAGAGGTTGAAGACGAAAAATTAATTTCAGATTTTAATCAATATTTTAATGTGTATTTTAACAAACACACACAAGAGGTATAATCTATTTTTTAAAATAACCTAAAAAAAGTATATTTGTAAAAATCTCAAATATTTTTAAAATTATGATTCAGGATTTGGAAACAGCTAAAAATACAGAACAACTTTCTTTTAATGATTTTAAAAACGAAGTTTTAAACGATTACCGAATAGGTAGAATTAGTCGTGAATGTAGTTTATTAGGAAGACGTGAAGTATTAACAGGTAAAGCCAAATTCGGAATTTTTGGAGACGGAAAAGAATTACCACAATTAGCAATGGCGAAAGCTTTTAAAAATGGCGATTGGAGGTCGGGTTACTATCGTGACCAAACTTTTATGATGGCAATTGGCGAGTTATCTGCTCAACAATTTTTTGCAGGGTTATATGCTCATACTGATATAAACGCCGAGCCAATGTCGGCAGGGCGACAAATGGGAGGGCATTTTGCCACACATTCATTAGATGAAAATGGTAATTGGAAAAACCTCACTGAACAAAAAAATTCATCGGCAGATATTTCCCCAACCGCTGGGCAAATGCCTCGTTTATTGGGTTTAGCACAAGCCTCTAAAATTTACAGAAATTTAAACGATTTAAAAGAACGTAGCAATTTTTCTAATAACGGAAATGAAGTTGCTTGGGGAACAATTGGTAATGCAAGTACATCAGAAGGGTTATTTTTTGAAACCATAAACGCTGGTGGTGTTTTACAAGTTCCTATGATTATTAGTGTTTGGGACGATGAATATGGGATTTCAGTTCACGCAAAACATCAAACTACTAAAGAAAATATTTCTGAAGTTTTAAAAGGTTTCCAACGAGAAAAAGGAACAAACGGATACGAAATTTTTACCGTTAATGGTTGGGATTATGCCAAATTAGTTGATGTTTTTAGTAAAGCATCTAACATTGCAAGAGAGCAACACGTACCTATATTAATTCACGTAAAAGAGCTTACGCAACCTTTAGGACACTCTACTTCAGGCTCTCACGAAAGATACAAAACAGAAGAGCGATTAAATTGGGAAAAAGAATTTGATTGTTTAGCTCAATTCAGAAAATGGATTTTAGAATTTGAATTAAAAGACGAAAACGGAAATATTCTAAAATTTGTAGAGAACGAAGAAGAATTAATCAATTTAGAAAAAACGGCTAAAAAGGAAGTTTCCATTGCTAAACAAAATGCTTGGAAAGCGTATCAAGATGATATAAAAACTGAACTAAATGAAGCCATTTCTATTTTAGAACGGGTTATTGTTAATAGTGACAATGGCTTATTTATAAAAAAACTAAAAACCGATTTAGTTTCAAAAAAAGAAATAATCCGTAAAGATATTTTATTAACCTGTCGTAAAAGTTTACGATATTTAGTTAATGAAGATTTTTCAGAAAAAACAGAATTAATAAACTTTATTAACATTAAATTAAAGAGTGCTTATGAAAAATATTCAACTCATTTAATTTCTGAAAACTCTCAATCGCCTTTAAAAATAGAGGAAAAACCTGCAATTTATAGTAAAGATAAAAATTTAGTAGACGGAAGAATTATTTTAAGAGATAATTTTGAGGTTATTTTAGCCAAACACCCTGAGGTTTTAATATTTGGGGAAGATGCAGGGTTTATAGGAGATGTTAACCAAGGATTAGAAGGCTTACAAAATAAATTTGGAGAATTACGTGTTGCCGATACAGGAATTAGAGAAGCCACTATTTTAGGGCAAGGTATTGGTATGGCTATGCGAGGGTTACGCCCTATTGCTGAAATTCAGTATTTAGATTATTTGCTATACGCCTTACAAATTATAAGTGATGATTTAGCAACATTACGTTACCGTACTTTTGGAAAACAAAAAGCTCCTTTAATTATAAGAACTCGTGGTCATCGTTTAGAAGGAGTTTGGCACGCAGGCTCGCCAATGGCAGGAATAATAAATAATGTTCGTGGAATACACGTTTTAGTTCCAAGAAATATGACAAAAGCCTCAGGTTTTTACAACACCTTATTAGAAGGAGATGACCCTGCTTTAGTTATAGAATGCCTAAATGGATATCGTTTAAAAGAAGAATTACCTACTAATTTAGGAGAATTTAAAACTCCAATAGGTGTAGTTGAAACCATTAAAGAAGGAAAAGATATTACCATTGTTTCTTATGGCTCTACCCTACGTTTAGTTGAAGAAGCATCTAAAGAATTAGCACAGGTAAATATTGATGTAGAAATTATAGACATACAAAGTTTATTACCTTTTGATATTAATAATGACACCGTAAAATCTTTACAAAAAACCAATCGTTTATTAATTGTAGATGAAGATGTACCAGGGGGAGCATCAGCATATTTATTACAGAATATTTTGGAAAACCAAAACGGTTATAAATATTTGGATAGCAAACCACAAACCTTAACATCAAAACCACACAGACCTGCTTATGCTACTGATGGAGATTATTTCTCAAAACCATCAGTTGAAGATATTTTTGAAAAGGTTTACGAAATTATGCACGAAGCAAACCCTAATAAATATAAGAAACTGTATTAATGGAGCAGGAAACAGATTTTATTTTAAAAGAAATAAAAAAGATAACCTATTTTCTATCTAAATTAATTAGTAATATTAGCACATCAAATAATTTTGAAATAGAAAATATAATTAATGAAACCGATGAATTTCTTAAAGAAAAATGGAAATTATCTTTTAATGAAATTACAACTTTAAATGAAATTGATTTTTTAAATAAATTAGAAAATTTACCTGAAATTCATCTTGATAAATTTGTAGAATTATTAAGTGAAATAATAAATAAACTTAAAACTTCTGAATTACAAAACAAATACAACAAAAATGAATTAGCTAATAAAACTATTGTTTTAATTGATAAAATAAATAAAAATTCAAAAGATCTTTCATTAAAACGAATGCAAATTAAAAATAACTTACAACAGGAAGTTCATAATATTTTTAACTAAAAATTAATATTATACGTAATAATTATTTTTATACATTTGTATATTACATTTTGTTATATGAAGTTTACAATTAAAACATTTTTTATAATTATTTTAAGTTTAGGTATTTTATTACCTCAAACTTATGCTTCTAATTACAAAATAAAATCAACTATCACTGAAACAACAATGTCTTGTTGTGATGTAGATTCAGAAGAATCTTGTAATTGTTCAACAGATTGCAATATGTATAACAAAACATGTAATACAAATTGTTGTTGTTCTAATTTATTGTACCTAAACCAAGAAGTTTCTTTTTGTAAGTTATTATTTTTTGATGTTCATTCAAAATTAATAAATACTTACAATAACAGATATAATTATTTATTTCATTCTAATATTTATAAACCTCCAATTAATTTTTTATCCTAAAAATGAAAAAATTAACGAAAATAGATTTATAAATTAAAAACAATAAAGATGAAAAAAATAATTTTAATATTATCAATAGCCTTGGGAACATTAGCTTATGGCTCTACATCAGTACAAAAAACAGAAATAAAATGTGAATGTAAAACAACAGGAGTTTGCACTTGTGAAGAAACTTGTGAGTGTGATTCTTGTAAACATGAAAAATGTAAATGTACTGAAAGTGAAAAATGTACTTGCAAAGGAAAGTGTAAATGCAGTACTTCAAATTCAAAAAAATGTAATTGTGATGATACAAAAAATTGTACTTGTAAAGATGTTTGTAAGTGCGGTTCTTGTAAAAAATAATTATTTTTTATAAAAAATAAAGAGGTTCAATATGAACCTCTTTTTTATTTAATTTTATTGGTAACGGTACAATGTAAACAATTTTTATCATTACAATGTTCATTCTTCAACTCAAGTAATGCCTGAGTTTCAAAAGCATTTTTTGCTTCTATTTTTAAATTTGAAAATTTTGAAATAATTGAATTCTTTTCAGGTTTTAATTCTTTCATTAAGTTTAAAATTTCATCTTTATTAAACTTACCTCTACTGTATTCATATACATATTTTAAAGGTATTATTGTGTTTATAATTAGCAAATCAATAAATGATTTTGTAAGTTTTTTTGATGATTTTTTTGATTCCTTGGTAAACGTATAATGGTTTTTCCAAAAATCATTCACTTTAATATTTAACAAAGAATAAAAAGATGTAATATCTTTTACTGATAGTATTTTTGAAAATAAATTATGATGTATATGATACAATGAAACCAACTGAGCAATCCTAATTGTAGGGAAATTATTCGGTCTCATTCTAAAAAATTGAAAATTATTATTATCAATTGGCGTTAATTTATACTTGTGTTGTAAATATTTATACTCACTTTTTAAGTGCAAAAAATATTCACCTTCAATATTTTCTGATAAAAATCCTGCTTGCCCAAACATTAATGCTGATAATATATCTTCATTAAACCATTCTTTTCTAACAATTGAAAAATCAACCGACTCTGCTAAACTTAAAAAAGTCTCACCGTTAACTTTTAATCCAAAATTTTTGGCTAATAATTGAAATAATACAGCCTCAAAATCATTATTTGATTTATTTAACAACTCTTTAATTAAAACCGATTTGTTTTCCAATCTTTGAAAGTACAAACGTTCTAACACATTTTGTGTTATATAATTATTCTTTATTTCGGTAATTTGTTTTTCACATAAAATCCATTTTAATTGCTCCGAATAATTTTTATTATAATTCTCTAAAATATTTTTATCAATACAATTTTTAATTTCTAATGTTGGCAATGGTTTGTTATTTTTCATAAAAACCTCTGTATCATTTTCATATACAACGTGTAGAATTACGGTATCATAATTTTTATCGGTTTCGTGATTATGGGTGTACCAATTAGAAGATTTTAAATGAATTTCAATATTTCCTACCCAAATTTGTCCGTCTATTTTTAATTTGGCATTTAAAAAATCTGTACCTGTGTTTGTGTTATACGTACCTGTTTCTAAAATTATTACCTCTTCGTTATCAGCTGTTTTTAATTCAGTAGAAAACAATTTATACTGCCATACATAATGTAAAAAATCTTCTTTCATTTTATGAAATTACAAAATAATTTTCAATTTTAGGCAACAAACGTATGTTATAAAAAAATAATTTACTTTTGCATCAAACTAATACAAATGAACACGATAGAAAGTTTACAATGGAGATACGCAGTTAAAAAATTTGATGAACATAAATTTTTATCTGAAAACCAAATAAATACTTTAAAAGAAGCCTTTAATTTAACCGCTTCTGTCTATGGATTACAACCTGTAAAAATGGTAGTTATAAATGATAAAAAAATACAGAATAAATTAGTTGAGCATTCATATAGTCAACAACAAATAAAACAAGCATCACACGTTTTAATTTTATGTATTCCTAAAAAATACAATACAGAGGAGGTTGAAAAATATTTTTCATTGGTTAAAAAAATTAGAAATACACCTGATGAAATTTTAAATCCGTTTAAAGAACATCTAACTAAAACAATTAGTAAAAAATCACAAGAAGAATTATATATTTGGAATAAAAACCAAGCCTACATTGCCTTAGGTAATTTATTAACCGTTTGTGCAATAGAAAAAATAGATGCTTGCCCTATGGAAGGCTTTATTTCTAAAAAATATGATGAAATTTTAAATTTAGAAAAGTATAATTTAACCTCTGTTTTAACAATTCCTGTTGGTTTTAGAGCTAATGATGATTATATGAAAGATTTAAAAAAAGTTAGAAAAAACACATCAGATATTATTATAGAACTTTAATTCTACAACCTAAAATACTACAATTAAATGCAACCACTACATATATTACTTGTTATTCTTGCCTATTTTGGCGTATTAATTTTTATTTCATACGTTACAGGAAAATCAGCAAACAATGCTACTTTTTTTAAAGCGAACAACTCTTCCCCTTGGTATTTAGTTGCCTTTGGAATGATTGGGGCTTCCTTATCTGGCGTTACTTTTATTTCTGTACCGGGTTGGGTACAAGGCTCACAAATGAGTTATATGCAAATGGTATTCGGTTATATTTTGGGTTATGCAGTTATCGGTTTAGTATTACTCCCTTTATATTATAAGCTAAATTTAACATCAATTTACAGTTATTTACAAACCCGATTTGGTAATAATTCCTATAAAACAGGGGCTTCATTCTTTTTAATATCAAGAATTACAGGGGCATCATTTAGGTTATTTTTAGTTGCTAATGTACTTCAATTAATATTGTTTGACAGTTATGGAATTCCGTTTTGGGCAACAGTAATAATTACTATTTTACTTATTTGGTTATACACTTTTAAAGGAGGTATAAAAACTATTGTTTGGACGGATACTTTACAGACTTTATTTATGCTAACAGCCGTAGGTATTTGTATTTATATGATTACTGATAAAATGCAAATAAATAACCTATTTAGTTATATTTCTGAAAGTGAGTTCTCAAAAACATTCTTCTTTGAAGATTATAAAGCTGGGAATTATTTTTGGAAACGCTTCTTTTCAGGTGCTTTCATTGCTATTGTTATGACGGGGTTAGACCAAGATATGATGCAAAAAAACTTAACTTGTAGAAATTTAAAAGATGCTCAAAAAAATATGTTTTGGTTTACCATTGTATTAGTTGTGGTAAATTTCTTCTTTTTAGCATTAGGTGTTCTATTAACCGATTACGCTACTAACAACGGAATTGATGCTCAAAAAGATAGTCTTTTCCCTGTAATTGCAATGAGTGGAGACTTAGGAATTACAACATCTTTATTTTTCTTATTAGGGTTAATAGCAGCTGCTTATTCAAGTGCTGATAGTGCTTTAACATCATTAACCACATCATTTAGTATTGATATTTTAGAAATTGATAAAAAGAAGTCGCCAAAAGAACAAGAAAGTATTAGAAAACGTATTCACGTTTTATTCTCATTTATTTTAGTAGTTACCATTTTACTTTTTAAATATATTATAGCCGATGAAAGTGTTATTGCAAGTATTTTTAGCTTTGCAGGATACACCTATGGTCCTTTACTTGGGTTATATGCTTTCGGGTTATTTACTAAACTTAAGGTAAAAGACAAAATTGTTCCTTTAATATGTATTGCATCTCCTTTTATAGCATACGGAATTAACATTTATGCAAAAAATAAATTCGGATTTAATTTTGACTTCTTTATACTAATTTTAAACGGATTTATAACTTTTACAGGATTATACCTAATTAGAAAAAAATAGATTACAATGGAATTAGACCCTACAAATCAATTTATAAAGGCAATTTTAAAATGCTCTAATATTAAAGATAAAAATATTTTAGAAATTGGTTGTGGTAGTGGTAGAATTACTAAAGATTTAGCAAAATATGCAAAATCAATCACAGCTATTGACCCTGATGATAACTCTTTAAAAATAGCCAAAGAAAATTTAACATCTAATAAAATTACCTTTATTAAAGGATTAGGGGAAGATTTATCTTTTTTAAAAGATAAAAAGTTTGATGTTGTAATTTACTCCTTATCATTACATCATATACCTTACAAGGCAATGGAATTAAGCCTAAAACAAGCTACTGAATTATTAAATGATAACGGAAAATTAATAATTATTGAACCTGATAAAAATGGAAGTTTAATAAAAGCTGAAGAATTATTTAATGTGGGAGATGGAGACGAAACATTTGTAAAGCAAAAAGCCATTAAGGCAATTAAATCATTAAAAAATTATGAAGTAATTAAAAAAGATTATTTCAACACTTTATTCTATTTTAATGATGAAATTGATTTTTTAGAAAATATGTTACCTGATTACAAAACGAAACCAAACA
Organism: Tenacibaculum sp.; assembly: GCA_018456245.1. Lineage (GTDB taxonomy): Bacteria > Bacteroidota > Bacteroidia > Flavobacteriales > Flavobacteriaceae > Polaribacter. The sequence goes on from JAGYHQ010000001.1 coordinate 188,693, forward strand.
ATTTAATTTCAGAAATAAAAAAATTCCTAAATGAGCATAAAGAAAATGATAAAATTACTTTATACGCAAGTAGGAATATAAATATTTTAAAAAAGTTAGAATGTTAAAACCTTATCACTATCAATAATCCATTCGGCTAATTCATTCATTGTTGATTTTTCTGCTCCCTCAAAATATGGGTGGTTTTTATAAATTCCACAACGAGACATACAAGTACCACAAACCTTAACAACAACATTATTAGCTATTAAATCCTTTAACATTTGCGATAAATCTTGGTCATAACCTTGTGGTGGTTTGCAAATATCTCTTGCCATATCAACTGCATCATTCATTAAAAAAATCCTAACTTCTACATCTTTTTTTCTTAATGTTTCTGCTAATCGTAACCCATTCCAAGTTACGTCAGTATTATCATATGGTTCTCTATTAAAAATTATTAAAGTTTTCATTTTATATTTTTTCTTTTTATGTTAAATACCCTTATTTACTAGAAAACATCTTAACATCTTCTTCTGAAATTGTTTTTCCTCCAAGAATTATAAGCCTTTCAATAATGTTTCGTAGTTCACGAATATTACCCGTCCAATCATATCCTTGCAATATTTTAATCGCTTTATCTGAAAATGATTTTGTAGGTATTCCTTGTTCTTTTGATATTTTTTCAGCAAAATGATTTACTAATAACGGTATATCTTCTCTCCTATCATTTAATGCAGGAACTTTTATTAAAATAACAGCTAATCTGTGGTATAAGTCCTCTCTAAAACGCCCCTCGGCAATTTCTTTTTTTAAATCTTTATTTGTTGCTGCAAGCACACGAACATTTACTTTTATATCTTTATCACTACCAACTTTACTTATTTTATTTTCTTGTAAGGCACGTAACACTTTTGCTTGTGCTGATAGGCTCATATCTCCAATTTCATCTAAAAAAATCGTTCCGTTATTGGCAGATTCAAATTTACCAACCCTATCTTTATTTGCTCCTGTAAAACTACCTTTTACATGCCCAAATAATTCACTTTCAATTAATTCTGACGGAATTGCAGCACAATTTACTTCAATCATTGATGAATTTACTCTTTCTGATTTTTCATGTATCCAATGGGCAACTAATTCTTTTCCTGTTCCGTTAGGTCCTGTAATTAATACACGAGCATCAGTAGGTGCTACTTTTTCTATAATATCTTTAATGTGAGTAATTGCAGAACTATTACCAATCATTTCATAATTTTTACTCACTTTCTTTTTTAGTCGTTTATTCTCAACGATTAATTCTTTTTTGTCAAGAGCATTACGAACGGTATTTAGTAACCTATTTAAATCTGGTGGTTTTGATATATAATCAAACGCACCAAGCCTCATTGTATTTACTGCTGTATCTAAATCTCCATGACCCGAAATCATAACAACAGGAATTTCAGGTTTTAATTTTCGTACTTTTTCAAGCACCTCTACTCCGTCCATTTTTGGCATTTTAATATCACATAATACCAAATCGTAATCATTTTTTTTAATTAGCTCAAAACCTGCTAATCCGTCTTCTGCTTCCTCAACTTCATAACTATCATTTTCCTCTAATATTATCTTTTTTAAAACCCTACGAATTGCAGACTCATCTTCTATTATTAATATTTTACTCATTATTTCACTATATTATTAGTTCTTATATGTATATCTCTTTGTGGGAACGGAATTTCTATACCATTCTCTCTAAATAATCTTTCTATAATAAAACGGATTTCACTTTGAGGTATGCTAACCCACAAACTATCATTTAAAGTAAATATTAGTTTAAATTGAAGAGCACTATCTCCAAAATCAGTAAATAATACAGTTGGAGCAGGATGTTGAAATACCTTTGGGTGAGACATAGCAGCTTCAATTAAAAGTTTCTTAACCAATTCTACATCACTGCCGTAAGCCACACCAACGGTTATGCTTTCACGTGTAATTGTTCCGTTTTGCGTCCAGTTATACAAACTATTTGTTAAGTATAAATGGTTAGGAACTACTAAAACTTTATGTTCAGTTGTAACTATTCTTGTTGTTCTTAATTTAATTTCAATAACTCGCCCTACTTTATTATTAATTTCAATAACATCTCCTACATGAACGGTTTCATCAAAAATAATAAAAATACCAGAAATTATATCCTGAAAAAAAGTCTGTAAAGCCAAACCAACACCTATTAATAACGCTGCTGATGCTGCTAAAATTGCTGTAACGTTAACTCCTACACTCTGTAATGTTACAAGAAATATAATTACATAAAAAAACCAACTTGCAAACGAAAATATGGTATCAAACTTATTTTTATTATCCTCTTTTAACCTTTTTACTGCAACTTTCTTGGTTTTTCTTAAAACAAATGAAGTTAGTAAAAGAATAACAATAAGAATAACAACATCTAAAATAGATATTTTTATTTCAGACGTTACCTCAAAATCACGTACTATAAAATCAATTATTTTAACTAAAATATTCTTCATTTTAACTATATTTTTTAATGATTATAACGAATCCATTTCCATAAATCTTTATAAGTAGGTTTTTTACCGTATGATAAAATTCCTACTCGATAAATTTTTGCTGATAACCAAACTACGCCTATAAAAGTAAGAGTTAATATTATCATAGAAGTTACTATTTCTAAATACGAAACTCCAAAAGGCACACGCATTAACATTACTACTGGTGATGTTAATGGAAAATGTGAAAAAAATACCGATACAACCCCATTAGGGTCATTAGCAACAGTAAATGCTCCTACATATATTGCTAACATTAATGGTATCATAATAGGTGTTACAAATTGATTTGAATCTGCTTCATTATCAACCGCAGAGCCAATTGCTGCAAATAAAGCACTATAAAGCATATAACCACCTATAAAATAAAATATAAACAAAATAAATAATTTTAAAATTGGTAGTTTTATAATTTCTTGTAATATTAATTGTCCTTCAATTCCTATTTTTTGCAGTGCTTCTATTTGCTCTGGCGAATTAGTTGATTGTTGTATTTCTTCAACATTTATTCCTAACATTAAAGAAGAAACTACACTTAAAATTACTATTAAAACAACCCAAATACTAAATTGTAATAACCCTGCTAAGGCATTTCCTATAATTTTTCCCATCATTAACTGAAATGGTTTTACCGATGAAATTATAACCTCAATTATTCTGCTTGATTTTTCTTCAATAACACTACGCATTACTGATGAACCGTATAATATTACAAACATCATTAATAAATAACCAGCAATACTACCAACCCCAACGTTTAATTGATTTGATAATTTTGAGCTTTCCTTACCCGAAAAATTATACATTTTAAGATGAGCAGTAATTTGTGATGATTTTATTTTTTCTTCATCAATACCTAATTGCTTCATTTTTAAACTCTGCAATTTATCTTCAATAGTTTTTTCTATATATTCTATTGATTTTAAACCTAATGATTCTTTTGAAAAAAATTCTACTGATTTTGATAATAATTCCAAACTTTCTGCTTTTGGTATATATATCAATCCATAATACTCTCCTTTCTCAACTTTCTTTTTTGTTTCCTCTAAATTGGAATTAGAAAGGTTTATATATTTTATTGTTTTTGTGTTTTTAAAATCAGACGGTTTAAATAATTCTGTTTTATCAAAATATGCTATTTCTTTTAATGAATCATTATTTTTCTTTACTAAAAACCCTATTAAAACACCTATTCCTATAATTATTAACGGAGTTAAAAAGGTCATTAAAATAAATGATTTGTTTTTAACCTTTGCTAAAAATTCTCGCTTTATTATTAAATTTAATTTGTTCATCGTTTATTATTTTAATTCCCTTTTACTGCTTTAATAAAGATATCATTTGCACTTGGCAATAATTCCACAAAATGTTGTACACTACCATTTGCACTTAAAAAAGATAACAAATCATTTGATGAATCTCCTTTGTTTAGGGTTATGTTTAATTTTAATCCGTTGTTTAATGTTCTAAAATCAGCAGTAGAAACTTCAAAATTTTGTTTAATTTTTTCGGTTACCTCCTTTTTATTTTCAGTTCCTAATTCAACTTGAAAAGTATTTGTTTTATACTGCCTTTTTATATCATCTAACTTACCATCTAAAATTTTGTTAGATTTGTTGATAAGAGCAATATAATCACACATTTCCTCTACACTTTCCATTCGGTGAGTTGAAAAAATAATTGTTGCTCCTTCATCACGAAGTTGTAAAATTTCTTTGGCTATAAGTTGAGCATTAATAGGGTCAAAACCTGAAAAAGGTTCATCAAAAATTAATAGTTTAGGTTGATGTAAAACTGTCACAATAAACTGTACTTTTTGCGCCATCCCTTTTGATAATTCTTCAATTTTTTTACCCCACCAAGCCGAAATATCAAACTTTTCAAACCAATATTTTAATCGTTTTTTAGCGTCTGATTTACTCAATCCTTTTAATTGAGCTAAATATAAAGCTTGTTCACCCACTTTCATTGATTTATACAAACCTCGTTCTTCAGGCATATAACCTATCTGTTCTATATGGTGTGGTGCTAATTTTTCCCCATCTAAAATCACCTCGCCAGCATCAGGTATTGTAATTTGATTTATAATTCTAATTAATGATGTTTTTCCTGCACCATTTGGTCCTAAAAGACCAAAAACACTCCCTTTTGGTATTGCTAAAGAAACATTATTTAACGCTGTATAATTTCCATAATGTTTAATAACATTTTTAATTTCTAATAAATTCTCCATTAAATATTTGGTTGCTTTATATTATTTACAAACTTACACAAATTTAATTATGTACTTCGTTTTTGTAAATGTATTATTTTACTTTTAAAAAGTATTTAAAAATTTCATAAATTTACCCTCAAATTTTATACTATGAAACGCTTTTTAATTTTATTATCATTTTTAATTTCATCAATTCTTTTTTCACAAGAAAATTATGTTGTTGTACTTTCTTTAGACGGATTTAGAGCCGATTATATAGAAAAATATAACACAAAAAATATTAAAGAAATAGCAAAAAATGGGGTTCGTGTTAAACGAATGATCCCTTCTAACCCAACAAAAACATTTCCAAACCATTATACAATAGCAACAGGGCTTTACCCTGATAATCATGGTTTAATAGGAAATTCATTTTACGACCCTAAAATGAAGAAAAAATATTCGTTAGGTAATAGAGAAAGCGTTGAAAACGGAGAATTTTACGGAGGAGAGCCAATTTGGAACACTGCAAAAAAAACTGGATTAAAAACAGCATCTTATTTTTGGGTAGGTTCTGAAGCAAAAATAAATGGGATGCAACCTGATATTTGGAAAAAGTATAATGATAAAATTACTTTTGAACAAAGGATTGATTCTGTTGTTTCTTGGTTAAAATTACCAAAGAAAAATCGTCCAAGATTAATTATGTTGTATTATGATGAACCTGATAAAGCTGGGCATTATTTCGGACCTAATAGTAAAGAAGCAGAAGAACAAGTTAAATATGTTGATAAACAAGTTGGTAACCTATATAAAAAACTAATGAAGTTACCAATAGCATCAAAAATTAACTTTATTCTAGTTTCTGACCACGGAATGAGAGAGTTATCAAAAGACAAACAAATATTTTTAGAAGATTACATTAAAAAAGATTGGTTACTGGGTATTTACGGAGGTAATCCTGTATATACTATAAGAGCTAAAAACAATAAAAGGGAAGATATTTACAAAGCATTAAAAAAAGTTAGAAAATTACGAGTTTATAAACGTGGTAAAGCTCCTAAAAGATTTAATCTTGCAAATAATCCAAGAACAAATGATTTAATTGTTATTGGTAAAAAAGGTTACAGTGTTTTTGGTAAACGCCCAATAAGAAGAGATTTTAATGGTACCCACGGATACATAAATAATGACAGAGAAATGAGTACCATTTTCTTAGCTACGGGTAATGCTTTTAAAAAGAATTACACCAAAAGAAAAATTAAAAACGTTGATGTTTACAACCTAATTTGTAACATTTTAAAAATAACTCCTGCTAAAAATGATGGTAATTTTAATAGAGTTAAAAGACTTTTAAAAAACAACTAATATTCTAAAAATTGTTTACTATCCTTATATATATTATCTACCTCCTTTGTATCTAAAACCGAGTAATTATGAACAGGAAATTTAACCATAAAATCTACCTCCTTGAATTTATATTTTTCAGCTGAATAAGTCATTAAAAAACCTGCTTGTACCAAAACTTTTAATGCAGAGTTTAATTCCTTTTTAGTTCTTTTTGGTGGTGTGCTCACATAACTACCAACTATTGGTAATTTAGATTTTTTAAATGGTTTTATTGGGAAATTATCAAGTACTCCGCCATCTGAGTATAATGTGTTATTAATTTTTACAGGAGTAAAAATACCAGGAATAGCACAAGATGCCATAACAGGCTCTATTAAATCACCCTCTTCAAAATAATGACTTTTACCCTTTTCCATATTAGATGTGGCAACTATTAAAGGAATTTTTAAATCCTCAAAATTGTGTTTTACATTTTTTTCTAAAACCTTTTTAAAATAATAAGTATCAAAAATACCTGGTTTTGTAAAACTGAAATATGATGCCTTAAATAAAGGAGTTTCCTTGAATATTGTCATAATTCTATTAAAAGAAAGCCCTGAAGAATACATACAAGCAACTAAAGCACCCCCACTACTCCCTGAAATAGCATTTATTTTTAACCCTAATTCCTCTATTTTTTCTAATAACGCAATATGAGCAACACATTTTACACCCCCACCAGATAAAACTAAATTTATTGGAATATCTTTATCTAATTTCTTTAAATCTGTAATATTATTTTTCATAATTTGTTACTTCAATTCAACTTAAAAAATAACATCTTTTTTACTGATATTCCTAACGTGACCTCGGCGGGACTCGAACCCACAACCCTCAGAGCCGAAATCTGATATTCTATCCAATTGAACTACGAGGCCTAAAAACATTTTTAGATCTTTAATCTACATTATCATGTAAAAATGAATTATTAGATTTTAAAGGAAAATCACTTGAATCAGTCTTCAAAATTGTTTTAGTTTTACTAATTTCATTAGTAACTTCAACATCAAGTCCTTTTCTTTTAAAAGCTGGCTCTCTTTCTATTTCCTCAATATTTTCGTTTACTTTATATGAAAATTTGTAATTAAATTTTTTCATTTTTTGTAAACGCTCCTCTGATCTACTTTGTAATTCAGCAATTGTTAAACTTAACGGTGAAACCTCTTCATTATTCTTTTTAGTATAAGTAACAGATTCTTGTGGTTTTGTAGAAACCTTAAACTGTAACTCTTCCTCCTCTATTTTTACATTGGTATTTGAAAAACCTGAATTTTTATTAATATCTGATTTTAAATCTGAGTCATCTAACGTAAAACGTTTTTCTACAACAATTTCTTGCCCTAAAGTAAGGTTATTATTAACTGTTTTTGTTGATGTTAAATTATTTGATTTAACATTATCATCTTTTAAAGGAAAATTAAATAATAATTCTTGCCCATTATCAACAGGAATTTCCTCTTCAATAATTTCTTCTTTTTTAGTTACGTTTGTAATAACAAAATCATCAAAAATACCATTATCACCCTCTTCTTCCGTTAAAATATTATTTTTTTTTATAACCTCATTTTCCTCTATTGTTTCTAATTTAGGTTGTTCTTCTAAATTAAAAACTACTTTTTCTTTTTTTAAAGTACTTTCATTAGTTGATAAAGGTGAATTTACATTCTTACTTACCTTATTAACACTCTCTTGCTCATCTCCTAAAGAATGAACTGTTATTTGTGGGTTAGCATCAATAATTGTACTTTGTTGATCTGCTGGAAAACCAGTAGCAACAACAGTTACTGCAATACCATCTTCTAAGCTTTCATCCTCACCAACCCCCATAATAATATTCGCTTCATGCCCTGCTTCATCTTGTATATAATCATTAATTTCTCCTATTTCATCTAACGTAACTTCCTTAGTTCCTGAAACAATTAATAATAAAACATTCTTAGCTCCTGTAATTTTATTGTCATTTAATAATGGAGAATCTAACGCATTAATAATTGCATTTTTAGCTCTATCATCTCCTGATTCTCTTGCAGATCCCATTATAGCTGTTCCACTTTTTGACAATACAGTTTTAGCATCATGTAAATCTATATTTTGTTTATAATGATGCGTAATAACCTCTGCAATTCCCTTTGCTGCAGTTGCCAAAACTTCATCTGCTTTAGAGAAACCTGCCTTAAAGCCAAGGTTTCCATAAACTTCTCTTAATTTATTATTATTTATAACAATTAAAGAATCTACATTTGCTCTTAACTCATTAATTCCATTTTCAGCCTGTTTAGTACGCATTCTTCCTTCAAAAGCAAATGGCATAGTTACAATACCAACCGTTAAAATATCCATATCTTTAGCTATCTTAGCTATAATTGGTGCCGCACCAGTACCTGTTCCTCCTCCCATACCAGCGGTAATAAATACCATTTTAGTATGAGAACCTAACATATTCTCTATATCTTGAATACTCTCTGCAGCTGCTTGCGCACCAATTTCAGGATTTGCTCCTGCTCCTAAACCAGAAGTTAAATGTGCTCCTAATTGAATTTTATTTGGTATTGGACTATTTTCTAACGCTTGTGAATCTGTATTGCAAATTACAAAATCAACACCATGAATTTGTTTACTATACATGTGATTAACAGCATTGCTACCTCCTCCACCTACACCAATAACTTTAATTGCATTAGATTGTGTTTTTGGCATATTAAACGAAATTTCATCAAATTCTGCACTCATAATATTTTGTTTATTATTTATTTTCTTTATTAATTTAGGGTAACAATACTTTTATTCTGCATTGTCTAAAAACTCTTTAAAACCATCTATAAACTTATCAAAAAACGATTTTCTTTTTGGTTTATTAATTTTCACTTCTTCTCGATTACCTATATTTTCATCAATTGATAAATTAGAATCTTCCTCAAATATTCGCTCCACTTGTTGATCTTGTTCCTCTTTTTCCTGTTGTTCAAGTCCTTCCAATAATAAACCTACAGCTGTTGAAAAATCAGGACTTGATAAAGCCTCATCACTATCACCTGCTAAGTGTTCATTTGGATAACCTATACGGGCATCCATTCCTGTTATATACTCCACTAACTGTCTTAAATGCTTTAATTTTGCTCCTCCTCCTGTTAATACAATGCCAGCTATAAGTTTACCTCTTTGTGTTTCACATCCGTAATTTTTAATTTCTAAAAATACATGTTCTATAATTTCCTGAACTCTTGCATGAATTATTTTTGATAGATTTTTTAACGTAATTTCTTTCGGTTCACGACCACGAAGCCCCGGAATAGAAACTACATCTGTATCTTTATTCTCTCCTGGCCACGCACTACCAAATTTTATTTTTAAAAGTTCAGCTTGTTTTTCAATAATTGAACATCCGTCCTTAATATCTTCAGTAATAACATTTCCTCCAAAAGGAATTACTGCTGTATGACGAATAATTCCGTCTTTAAAAATAGCTAAATCGGTTGTTCCTCCTCCTATATCTATTAAAGCTACACCCGCTTCTTTTTCTTCTTGACTTAATACTGCTGCCGCTGATGCTAAAGGTTCTAAAGTAATATTCTTTAAATTTAAACCCGCACTTTTTATACAACGCCCAACATTTCTAATAGATGCTGTTTGACCAACAACTACGTGAAAATTAGCCTCCAATCGCCCTCCATACATACCTATTGGCTCTTTAATATCAGGTTGGCTATCTACTTTAAATTCCTGTGGAAGTACGTGTATAATTTCCTCTCCTGGTAACATTACCAATTTATGTACTTGGTTCACTAAATCATCAATATCTTTTATCTTAATTATTTCTTCTACATCGGCTCTTGTTATATAATCACTATGGTGTAAACTACGAATGTGTTGCCCTGCAATACCTACAACCACATCAGTTATTTTTTTACCTGATATGCTCTCTGCCTCATCAACGGCCTGTTTAATTGACTCCGTAGTCTGCATAATATGAGTAACAACCCCTCTTTTTACTCCTAAACTTTTAGTATTACCTATTCCTAAAATTTCAAGTTTTCCATATTCGTTTTTACGCCCAACCATGGCAACAATTTTGGTTGTACCAATGTCTAACCCTACTGCTATTTTATTGTTTTCCATCTTAGATTATATTTTTGTACACACCACCTGATTGTGATACTTTACACTTATTTTCTTATATTTATTTATTGCTTCATTAAAAAAAGCATTATTATAAAAAGCTCTTAATTTCTTAATCTTTATATCAGCATTGGTAAATTCACCAAATTCAATTTTATAATTTCCACTTCTTACAGCAAAAATGTATTCTTTATTCTTTGTTTTTTCTATCCCTACAATTTCTTTTTTTAAAAAATCATTATTTGAAATAAATGAAACCACTTTTGTTAATTCCTTAATATCATCAACTGTTTCTACACCTGTAATTAAAGGAACTCTTGATGAAAAATTAGCTGATAAAGGAATTTTAACCCCATACTTATCAACATAAAATGTTTCTTTATTAGAAACAACCCTACCTAAAGGCTCTCTCTGTTTAATTAGCACCTTTAAAATTCCATCAAGTGTTAGAGAAACACTAGCTTTCTCTACATACAGGTCTGATAAAACAACACTCTCCAAACGATGTAAATCTACTAAACTTTTTAACAAGTTTTGAACAGTATCTGCATTTTGTATTAACAATTTATTAACCGATTGATGTGTTAAAAAATGATTATCTCCTACACTAAATTCTACCTTAACATCTTTAACTTTTTTATTACTATTTCTATTAACAGAAAAACCATATAAAAACAATATAAACACTAAAGATGTAAAGAAAATAAGATATTTTAATTTATTTTTCATTTTAATATTTTTATATCATTTACTTAACCAAATTACCTAAAAAACACTCTAATTTTAACTCTGTAACTGTTAACAATTTTTATCTTTTATATAATTTATTTATTTTTAAATATTTATTAATTCCAAATTCTACTACCTACTTGCAAACCCAAATAAACCGAAAGACCAAATAATATTATACATAAAATTATTAGATATATATTTTTTGAGTTCTTCTTTTCCATATTAATTAAATTCATTACTATTTTATCAACTTTTCCACCTCATCAACAATATCTCTTGTTGCATTTGGTAAAGCTAATTTTTTAATATTTTCTGATAATTTTGTTCTTAAATCTTCATCATTTAACAGATTTTCAAATGTTTTAGAAAAATTATCCAATTCGCTTTCTTTAACCAAAATTGCTCCATTTTTTTCTGAAACAGCTTGTGCATTTTTGGTTTGATGGTCTTCTGCTACATTTGGCGACGGAATAAAAATTGTAGGTTTGCCCACAATACACAACTCCGAAACCGAACTCGCCCCTGCCCTTGAAATAATAACATCGGCACTTGCATACGCCAAATCCATTTTATTCAAAAACTGATGCACTTGCACATTTTCCAACTCGTTATATTTTTTGTATTCCTTAAAATACAACTTTCCACATTGCCAAATAACCTGAACATTTTGCTGTTTAAAAAACTCTAAATGTTCCTCAATCAACTGATTTACTCGCCTTGCTCCTAAACTTCCACCAATAACAAGCAATGTTTTTTTATTTTCTTCTAACTTAAAAAACTGCTTTGCCTCGTTTGTTTTTTTAGCAACTTGTAATAAATCTTGTCGCACAGGATTTCCCGTTTTTATAATTTTTTCTTTCGGAAAAAATCGCTCTAAATTATCATATGCTACACAAATTTTATGTGCTTTTTTACTCAATAATTTATTCGTAATTCCCGGATATGAATTTTGTTCTTGCACCAAAGTCGGAATGCCTTGCCAATTCGCTACCATTAAAGTCGCACCACTTGCAAAACCTCCTGTTCCGATAACTACATTAGGTTTAAATTTTCTAATGATTTTATTCGCATTCCATAAACTACTTAACAATTTGAACGGAAAAACCAAATTACTAAGCGTTAATTTTCGCTGTATCCCAGAAATCCAAAGACCTTTAATTTTATATCCTGCTTGTGGCACTTTTTCCATCTCCATTTTGTCCTTCGCCCCAACAAATAAAATGTCTGCATTGATATAACGAGATTTTATTTCGTTAGCAATGGCTATGGCTGGGTAAATATGCCCGCCTGTTCCTCCTCCACTTAATATGATATTTATTGATTTACTCATCTAATTAACATCATTTTTATACGTTTCTTGTAAAATATCTAACGGATTATCATCCAATATCGTTTCTTCTGTTTCATCTTTTGATGCACTTACACTTAAAACAATACCTAAGGCAAAACAAGTCATCCAAATAGACGTTCCTCCACTACTTATAAGAGGCAATGTTTGCCCTGTTACTGGAAATAAATTTACAGCAACAGCCATATTTATCATTGCTTGAAATACTATTGGAATTCCTACCCCAATTACTAACAACATAGCAAAAACTGTGTTTGCTTTTCTTGCAACCATTACAATTCTTAACAATAACCATATATAAAAGGCTATAACTAAAATACCTCCTACCAAACCAGTTTCTTCAATAATTATTGCATAAATAAAATCTGATGAAGACTGTGGCAAGAAATTCTTTTGAACACTTTTACCTGGTCCTTTACCTGTTATACCTCCTGTTGCTATAGCAATTTTTGCTTTTTCTACCTGATATTTCTCTGTTTCTTCTGGATTAAAAATACCTGAAATCCTACTTTCCCAAGTATTTACTCTATTAGGCATTGCACCTGGAAATGCTTTTGCCACTAAAATAAAAAACATTAACCCTATTAACCCTATACCAATTATACCCCCTAAATATTTTATTGGATATCCTCCTATAAAAGCAAGCAACAAAACCATTGTAAAAATAATTGCTGTAGTTGAAAAATTGGCTGGTAAAATAAGAACTAAAATTAAACCTACTGGCAACCATAACTTAAATAAACTTTCTTTAAATAAAATTACTTTATCCTTATTTTTAGCTAAATACCTTGCTACATACACCATTATTACCAAACCTGCCAATGTTGATGTTTGAAATCCAACACCTACAAATGGAATTTTAATCCAACGACTAGCATTTGCCCCAGCAATAGTAGTTCCTTGCGACAAAGTTACTACAAGTAAAGCTATTACTATGGGTATCATTAATACAGAACCTCCACTAAAATATTTATACGGAATTTTATGTACTCCATAAATAATTCCAAATCCCATAAATAATAATAAAACATGCTTAACTAAATGCCCAAAAGTAGAACCTTTACCCACAACATATACTAAATTTGTACTCGCACTATAAACAGGTATAAACGATAATATTGCCAAAATAGCAACTATTGCCCATATTACCCTATCTCCTTTTATATGTTTAAATATTTTTTTCACTAAATATTTTTAAATTTATATACTTTTTACGGCTTCTTTAAATTTTCTTCCTCTGTCTTCATAATTTTCAAACAAATCAAAACTTGCACATGCAGGAGATAACAATACCACATCTCCTTTTTGAGCAATTCTACTTGCTAATTTCACAGCTTCCCCTACTTCTGTAGTTTCCTCTATTACCTCAACAACTCCTCCAAAAGTCTCTATTATTTTTGAATTATCTAAACCTAAACAAACTATTGCCTTTACTTTTTCTCTTACCAAAAACATTAATTCAGAATAATCATTACCCTTATCTACCCCTCCAACAATCCAAACTACAGGATTATTCATACACTCTAAAGCATAAAATACAGCATTTATATTTGTAGCTTTACTATCATTAATGTATTTAATTCCATTAATTTTAGCAACTTCTTCCAACCTATGTTCAGCTCCTTCAAAAGAAGATAAACTCTCCATAATAGTATGATTACGAACTTGTAATAATTTTGAAGCTAACATTCCTACCATTGAATTTTTCGTATTATGCTTTCCTTGTAATTTTAAACTTAACGTATTCATTATAAATATCTTCTGCGTTTATATTATTATTTTTTAACCTTTTATCGTAATTTTAGCGTTACAATCGTAACAACTGCCAACAAAACTCCCACAATTAAAAAGCGAGTTACAATTTTACTTTCGTGATATCCTAATTTTTGATAATGATGATGCAACGGCGACATTTTAAAAATTCGTCTTCCCTCTCCATATTTCTTTTTAGTGTATTTAAACCAACTCACTTGCAAAATCACTGACAAATTTTCTATGACAAATACTCCCGCCAATATCGGCAACAACAATTCTTTTCGTATGGCAATGGCGATTACTGCGATAATTCCTCCGATTGTCAAACTTCCTGTATCGCCCATAAACACTTGTGCTGGAAAGGTATTATACCATAAAAACCCAATTAACGCACCAGCAAATGCCAAAATAAAAACGGTCATTTCCCCAGAATTTGGAATGTACATAACATCAAGGTAATCTGCGAAAATGATATTCCCCGAAATCCACGCAAATAACGCCAATGTTACCACCATAATTGCCGATGTTCCACTTGCTAAACCATCAATTCCGTCCGTTAAATTCGCTCCGTTTGAAACTGCTGTGATGATAAAAATTACTATCGGAATAAATATCAACCACGCCCATTTTTCATAACCATTGCCTAACATTTTTAATGGTTTTGCGTAATCCAATTCGTTATTTTTAACAAACGGAATAGTCGTTTTCATTGATTTATGAGCCTCACCAAATACTTTTTTCTTTCCGTTCGCTTGTACGATTTGTTGCTCGGCTGGTAACTGCTCTTTTATCGTTACTCCGTCATTAAAATACAACATTGACCCAACAATGACACCCAAACCAACTTGACCAACAATTTTAAATCGCCCTTTTAAACCTTCTTTATCTTTTTTGAACACTTTTATATAATCATCAGCAAAACCAATCGCTCCCATCCATAAAGTTGTGATTATCAACAATAAAATATAAATATTATCTATTTTCGCTAACAAAAACACAGGAATTAAAGTCGCAATAATGATGATAATTCCACCCATTGTTGGCGTTCCTGCTTTTTCATTTTGCCCCTCTAAACCTAAATTACGCACCGTTTCGCCGATTTGTAATCTTCGTAAATAATTGATAATCTTCTTACCAAAAATAGTAGAAATCAACAACGACAAAATAAATGCCGACCCCGAACGGAATGTAATAAACTGAAATACACTCGCCCCCGTTAGGTTAAATTGATTTTCTAAATATTCAAATAAATAGTATAACATTCTTTTTTAGTTTTAAAGTTTTAAAGTTAAAAGTTTAAAAGTTCATTGCTACCCCATAACTTTTGAACAAATTTCAAACTGCTTTCCTATTAAACTTCATCAATAGTTTTACCAGCAATTAATAAATTATAACAAAGCATAAGCCTATCAGAAATTTCATCTAATTCCTTTCTTTTCAAGTATTCATTATCATTTTTCAATCCATCTGCTGATGAAAATAATTCAATTAATAATTTTTTTGAAATATATTCATCATCTTTAAAAAGTCTTGTTGTTTCCTCTGCAATTCCAACAAGTTCATTCAATTTTTCTATATCAATATGATTTCCCATAGATATAGGATAGATTGCATCAGTAACACTTTCCCTTAACTTTTCTAATATATTTTCTTTTGTCAATCCTTCCATTTTTTACTTTTTTTTAGATTACTTCGTCGTACCTCCTCGTAATGACAAACGCCCGTCATTGCGAGGAACGAAGCAATCTCAATCTTATTCTTTTTTCAACTTAATTTTCAATTCTCCATTACCTTTTTCACTTCCTCCATATCATCAAAATGATGTCTTTCGCCGTTTATCTCTTGATAATTCTCGTGTCCTTTTCCTGCAATCAAAATAATATCCCCTTTTTGTGCGAATTTACACGCCGTTCGTATCGCTTGTCGCCTATCCAAAACCGATAAAGTTTTTTTATAATTTTCAGGCGTTACGCCTTGTTCCATTTCATCAATAATCGTTTGTGGATTTTCCGTTCTCGGATTGTCCGAGGTAAAAATCGCCTGACCACTCAACTGCGAGGCAATATGTGCCATTTTTGGTCGTTTAGTTTTATCTCTGTCGCCACCACAACCGACAACCGTAATCACATTTTCGTTTCCTGTTCGGATATCGTTAATCGTTTCCAACACATTTTTTAAGGCATCTGGCGTGTGTGCATAATCCACAATCGCCGTAACACCATCATCTGAAACGGTATATTCAAATCGCCCACTTACACTTTCCAACTCGCTGACAAGTCGTAAAATTTCCATTTTTTCCAAACCTAACAATTCGGCTGTTCCGTAAATTGCTAACAAATTATATGCATTAAATTCGCCGATTAATTTCGTCCAAATTTCCGTTCCGTTTGCTGTTAAAAGTGTTCCCGAAAATTGTTTTTCAAGGATTTTCGCTTTAAAATCTGCCAAAGTTTTTAAAGCGTATGTTTGCTTTTTCGCTTTGGTATTTTGTAGCATTACGCTACCATTTTTATCATCAATATTTACAAGAGCAAATGCCGATTTTGGTAAATTATCAAAAAATGATTTTTTCACATCACGATATTCAGCAAACGACTTGTGATAATCCAAATGGTCGTGCGTTAGGTTTGTAAAAATTCCACCTACAAAATGCAAACTTTCGGTGCGTTTTTGGTGTATTCCGTGCGATGAAACCTCCATAAAACAGAACTCACAGCCTTCCTCTACCATTTTTGACAAATATTTATTTATCGTTATGCTGTCAGGTGTCGTGTGCGTTGCTTTAAATTCCTCACTTCCCACCATAATTTTAACCGTTGAAAGCAAACCAACTTTATACTCTGCTTTTGTAAAAAGTTGATATAATAAAGTCGCTATGGTTGTTTTTCCGTTTGTTCCTGTTACCCCAACCAACTGCAATTTTTCAGACGGATTTTCATAAAAATTTGCTGATAATTTCGCTAATAACGATTTTGTATTTTCTACCTCAACATAGGTAACTCCCTCGTGTTTTTGTTCAGGCACTCTCTCACAAACTATAACTTTTGCCCCTGCTAAAATCGCTTTTTCAATAAACTGATGACCATTAACAGACACTCCGTTAATCGCTATAAAGACATCGTTTTTGGTAACTTTTCGACTATCAAAAACAAGTTGATTTATTTGCAAATCAGTCGCTCCGATTACATTTTTTGTTTCAACTTTATGTAATATGTCTTTTAAATTTTTCATCTTTTATTTTTATGATAATTTTAAATAAATTACCGCTCCTTTTCTTACTTTACTTCCTCGTTCTACTGATTGCTTAACAACCTTACCTACACCTGAAAATTTAACTTTCAACCCCATATTCTCTAATAATGAAACGGCATCCATACCACTCATTCCTACAACCTTAGGCATTATTGTTTTATACTTTATTAAATTATCATAATACTTGTTGTATTTTAATTCTATATCAGCATATTTAATGGTATCTGAAACCGTTTGAATTTCATAAGGAGTTGTTGTATATATTTTATGTGCTATTTCTTTAAATACTGGTGCCGCTACTGTTGCTCCGTAATACCCTTTCTTTTTGTTTGGGTCATGAATAACCACAATACACGAATATTTAGGATTTTCTACTGGGAAAAACCCTACAAATGAAGCTACATATCTTTTATTTGAGTAATGACCATAAACTAATTCTCCCTTATCATTTTTATGTTTAGGAACCCATTTTTTAGCTGTTCCTGTTTTTCCTGCCATTGAAAAATTTGGAGAATAAATATTATCTGCTGTTCCTCTCTTAACAACATTCTCTAAAACTTTTGTTACCTTACTTATAGTTTCTTGCGATGCTATTTTATTTTTTAAAACAACCTTATCAAAACTCTTTTCAACCTTATTACCAACCCTTAATTCTTTAATAAAATTTGGTTTTACAACCTCTCCACCGTTAGCAATAGCATTATAAAAAGTTAATGTTTGTAAAGGTGTAAGAGACACTCCATACCCCCAAGCCATCCATTCTAATGAAATTTTACTCCAACTTTTATTTGATGGTAATGGAATGTAAGGTTTACCTTCTCCTTTTATAGGAACTCCTGTTAATTCATTCAACCCAAAAGACAAAATTTTATCTGTAAATTTTTTAGGATTTTTATCATAATGCTTTTTAATAGCTTTTACTATTCCTATATTTGAAGATTCTTCAATAACTTTTGCCATTGATATTCTCCCATGACCACCGTGTTTACTATCTTCAATTTTTCTTCTATTTATATAAATTCTTCCCTTTTCACAATCTACCACAGTAGAAGTATCAATAACCTTATCTTCCAATCCCACCATTAAACTAGCTAACTTAAACGTTGAACCCGGTTCATGACTTTCCCAAACAGCATAATTTCTTTTTTCATAATATTTACCGTTGGAAGCTCTTCCTAAATTAGCAATTGCTTTAATCTCTCCTGACTTCACTTCCATTACTACTGCACAACCATGTTCTCCTTCAAATTCCTCTAATTGTTTTAACAAAGCATGATGTGTAATATCTTGAATATTTACATCAATTGTTGTAATAACATCTCTACCATCAATAGGCTCTTGCTCATTAACATCATTAATTGGTTTCCACTGTCCTTTTGCTATTTTTTGTTTTAATCTCCTACCATCTTTACCTTCCATATATTCAGTAAAAGCACCCTCAATTCCTGCTCCTCCTCGGTGGTCATCATAACCAATTGTTCTTTCTGCTATTTTTCCTATTGGGTGAGCCCTAACGGTTTTATGTTCGGCAATAAACCCTCCTCTATAAACTCCTAATTTAAAAATTGGAAATTGTTTCATTTTTACATAATCATTATACCCTACATTACGAGCAATTAATAAATAACGATTACGTTGTTTTTTAGCATTTCTTATTTTTCTTTGATAATAACTCGCTGATTTACCGAATAAATTAGAAAGACTTTTAGAAAGCCCTGCAATATTTTTTTCAAAAACCTTATTATCTACTGCCATTACGTCCATTCTAATTGTAAATTTAGACATAGACGTTGCTAATAAATTACCATCAGAAGCATAAACACTACCTCTATTAGCCGTAATAATTTCATTTTTAATAGTAGTTTCTTCGGCTAATTTTCTATACTTATCTCCATCAACATATTGAAGATTAACTATTTTAAAAACAATAACAAGCAAAAAAAGCGATATAAATATCGCAACTACGTAAAGTTTTTTTAATATATTTTTTTTTAGCTCTACCAACTTTAATTTATTTTACTTTTACTACTATTTTTTTAGGAGGATTTTCAGCTGGCTTTAATCCTAAACGACTTACTCTACTACGAATACTACTTTCCATTTTAACCCTTGTTAAATCAGTATTTGTATCAATATACTCTGCTCTTATTTCTCTTTTTAAACTATTTAATTTGGCTATTTTTACCACTTTTTCATCAGCTGAATGTGAACTCCAAATCATTATTAACAATAAGCTAACTACAAAAATTATAATTTTCCAATTTTTAATAGAAGTCTCACTGGTAAGAAAACGTCCTTTTAAAATACTATAAATACTTTCTTTCATAATTATTTTAATGTTGCTACTCTTAACTTTGCACTTCTCGCCCTATTATTCTGCTTTATTTCTTCTGCTGTTGGCACAATTAATTTACCTACTTTTTTTAGTGGCACATTTACATTACCAAAAAAATCTTTTTCAGGCTCTCCACTAAATTTACCCATTTGAATAAACCTTTTAACCAATCTATCCTCTAATGAATGGTATGATATTACGCTTAGCCTTCCGTCTTCATTTAACAAATTTGGCACTTGTTGCAAAAATTCTTTTAAAACCTCCAACTCTTCATTAACCTCTATTCTAATAGCTTGAAAAATTTGAGCCAATATTTTATGTTCTTTTGCTTTTGGCAAATGCCTTTGCAAAACCTCTTTTAACTGGAAACTTGTTTTTATTTCTTCTAACTCTCTAGCCTTTACAATATCACGTGCTAACGCTTTAGCATTCCTTAACTCTCCGTATAAAAACAAAATATCAGAAAGTTGTTTTTCTTCATATTTATTAATGATTTCTTTTGCCGATAAATCAGATTTTTGATTCATTCTCATATCTAAATCTGCATCAAATCTTGTTGAAAACCCTCTATCAGCCTCATCAAATTGATGAGATGAAACACCTAAATCTGCTAAAACTCCGTCTATTTTTTTAATTCCATAGAAACGTAAAAATCTTGATATGTATCTAAAATTTTCAGCAATTAAAACAAATCGGCTATCATCAATTTTATTTCTTTGAGCATCTGGGTCTTGATCAAAAGCAAATAACTTCCCGTTTTCTCCTAAACGACTTAATATTTCTTTAGAATGCCCTCCTCCACCGAAAGTAACATCTACATACACTCCATCTTCTTTTATATTAAGAGCATCTACACTTTCGTGTAACAAAACAGGATTATGATAATTCATCTACTTCAAAATTCCCCATTACTTCTTCGGCTAACTCGGCAAAATCAGATGTAGCATCATCAATTGCTTTTTCATATTTGTTTTTATCCCAAATTTCAATAATATTAACAGCACTAGACAAAACAATATCTTTTTCAATACCTGCAAAAACACATAAATCTTTTGGTATTAAAATCCTTCCAGCAGTATCCATCTCAACAACTTTAACCCCTGCCGTAAACCTTCTTATAAAATCATTATTTTTCTTAACAAACCTGTTTAGCTTGTTAATTTTAGCCATCATTAAATCCCATTCTTTTCTAGGATACAATTCCAAACACGGTTGAAAAACAGAACGTTTAATAACAAAACCGTCTTCTAAAACAGAACATAACTGCTTCTTAAAAGCAGATGACATCATCATCCTACCTTTAGAATCTGCTTTACACTCATATGTTCCAATTAAATTTACCAAGACTAACTTTTTATATTTCAAGCCAAAAATATAAAATTTTTACCATTTTTTACCATTTTTTACCACTTTGTTAATAACTTATTCCAAATACATTATATAAAAGACAATCAATAACTTAAAAACATTAAGAATCTACTAACATAAAAGAGATTGATAATTCATAAAAAAAAACTATATTTGCGTTTAAGTCAATTAAAAAATAAATGACAAATCATCTAAAAACAGAAGGAAAATTTACGTATGCCGAAGCTGGAGAAGGCAAACCTATAATCATATTACACGGATTAATGGGAGCGTTAAGTAATTTTAATGATACTTTTAGTCATTTTTCAAAAAAAGGATATAAAGTACTAATTCCTGAACTACCTTTATATTCGTTACCAATTTTAAAAACTAACGTTAAAAATTTAGCTAAATTTTTACACGATTTTATTGAATTTAAAGGACTGGAAGATGTTATTTTATTAGGAAATTCATTAGGAGGGCATATTGCTTTGTATTATATTAAACATTATTCTAAAGATGTAAATGCTTTAATTTTAACAGGAAGCTCTGGTTTGTACGAAAAGTCAATGGGTAGTAATTATCCTAGACGTGGAGACAAAGAATTTATTAGAAAAAAAACACAAGAAGTTTTCTATGACCCAAATATAGCAACAGATGAGTTGGTTGACCAAGTATACGAACTTATTAATAACAGAAAGGTACTTATTAAAACGTTAGCTATTGCTAAAAGTGCTGTGCGTCATAACATGGCAAAAGATTTACCAAATATGACACAACCAACGTGCTTAATTTGGGGTAAAAATGACACTGTAACCCCACCTGAAGTTGCTGAAGACTTTAATAAATTACTACCTAAAAGTGATTTATATTGGATTGACAAATGTGGACATGCACCTATGATGGAACATCCTCAAGAATTTAACGAGATTTTAGAAAGTTGGTTTACAAAGCATAACATTTAAAATGAAAATAAAAACTGCTGAGTTTATAATGAGTAACAGTAATGTTACCAAAGCTCCAAAAGATAGAATACCAGAATATGCCTTTATAGGGCGTTCTAATGTTGGTAAATCTTCATTAATTAATATGTTAATGGAGAGAAAGAACTTAGCAAAAACATCCGGAAAACCTGGAAAAACACAACTTATTAACCATTTTAAAGTAAATAATGAATGGTTTTTAGTTGATTTACCCGGTTATGGATATGCGAAAGTTTCTAAAAAGAAACGCGTTATTTTCCAATATTTTATTGAAAATTATTTTAAGGAAAGAGAACAATTAGTTTGCACTTTCGTTTTAATTGATTCCCGACACGACCCACAAAAAATAGATTTAGATTTTTTGCGTTTCCTCGGTGAAAACAGAATACCTTTTTGCATTATTTTCACTAAAGCTGATAAACTACCAAGCTCCAAACTTAATAAACAAATTACATCTTATAAACGTAAACTTTTAGAGCATTGGGAAAGCCTTCCTGCAAATTTCATAACATCTGCTACATCTAAACTTGGGCGTGAAGAAGTTTTAAATTTTATTGATGAAGTGAATAAAGATGTTGCTAAAGATTTTAGTTAAAAAGTTACAACACTTAAAATGTAACTATAAGAATGAACAAACAAAGCACAAAAAACAATTTACAAGTTTTACACGAAGACAATCATATTATTATTGTTAATAAGCGTGCTAGTGACATCGTGCAAGGCGATAAAACAGGCAACACTCCTTTATTAGACACTGTAAAACAATACATTAAAGAGAAATATAAAAAAGAAGGTAATGTGTTTTTAGGAACCGTTCATCGTTTAGACCGACCAACTTCAGGAATTGTAATTTTTGCAAAAACTTCAAAATCTCTTGAACGACTTAATAAAATGTTAAGAGAAAAATCAATTAAAAAAACTTATTGGGCAATTGTAAAAAACACTCCGCAAAAAGAAAAAGACACTTTAATTAATTGGTTAAAGAAAAACCCGAAAAACAATAAATCTACATCTTACAATACAGAAATTGAAGGAAGTAAACGTGCTATTTTACATTATAGAGTTATAAAAAAACTTGATAACTATTCACTATTAGAAATTGATTTAGAAACAGGACGACATCATCAAATTCGTTGTCAGTTAGCAAAAATTGGCTCGGCAATTAAAGGCGATTTAAAATATGGTTTCCCTCGTAGTAATAAAAACGGTAGCATTCATCTTCATGCAAGAAAAATTAACTTTATACATCCTGTAAGTAAAGTTGAAATTAATATAACAGCCCCAACCCCAAATGATGTACTTTGGAATTTGTGTTAATTTTATTACTTTTATTTTATGGATATCACAGAAATCATAAAAAACCAAAAAACTTTCTTTAATACTGGAAAAACGAAAGATGTTCCGTTTATAAAAGAAACATTAAAAAAACTTTTAAAAGAAATTGAAAAAAGAGAAGAAGATATTCTACAAGCATTATACAATGATTTTAAAAAACCTTTCTTTGAAAGTGTAATGACCGAAACAGAATTGGTAAAAAAAGAATTAAAAGAGTTTATAAAAAATATAAAAAAATGGCATAAACCAAAATCAGTAAAACCTAATCTTCTTAACTTCCCCTCTTCTGCAAAAATATATAATGAACCTTATGGCTCTGTTTTAATTATTTCTCCTTGGAATTATCCTTTTCAATTAGCTTTTAACCCTTTAATTGGTGCTATATCAGCAGGAAATACTGTTGTTTTAAAACCATCTGAATTAACACCTAACACAAGTAAAATTACTCGTGAAATTATTGAAAGCACCTTTAAAACCGAACATATTGCCGTTATTGAAGGAGGTATTAATATTTCACAAGAATTACTAAAACAACGGTGGGATTATATTTTCTTTACAGGAAGTGTATCAGTGGGGAAAATAGTTTATCAATCAGCATCAAAAAATTTAACTCCTGTTACTTTGGAATTAGGAGGTAAAAACCCTTGTATAATTGATGAAACCGCAAACATAAACCTATCAGCAAAAAGAATTACTTGGGGAAAATTTATAAACGCGGGGCAAACCTGTATTGCTCCTGATTATTTATTAATACACAAATCAATAAAAAACATATTTGTTGATGCTTTAAAAAAAGAAATTGAAAATTTTTATGGTAAAGATATTCAAAAATCTAATGATTTTGCACGTATTATAAATATAAATCATTTTAATAGAGCTACCAACCTTTTAAAAAATCAAGAAATTTTATTTGGTGGAAAAAACGATATAAATGATTTATTTATTGGACCTACCTTAATTAACGAACCAAATTTAGAAAGTGACCTAATGAATGATGAAATTTTTGCTCCAATACTACCAATAATTTCATACGAAACAGAAGAAGATATTAATAAAGTTATAACAAAATTTGAGAAACCTTTAGCCCTTTATATTTTTAGCAATAGAAAGGACTTTGCTAAAAAACTTATCAATAAATATTCTTTTGGAGGTGGAACAATTAATGACACCACCGTACATTTTACAAATAAATCACTTCCTTTTGGAGGAGTTGGTTATAGTGGAATAGGTAGCTACCACGGAAAACAAACTTTTGATGTTTTCTCTCACAAAAAAGGAGTAATAACTCGTGGAACTTGGTTAGATATCCCCATAAGATATGCTCCTTATAACAAAAAAATAAAACTACTTAAACATTTAATGAAATGGATATAATAATTTAAAAATTTCCATTAAAAATACTGCTTGTTTTATCAATACTAAAGTGTTACTTTCGCGAACTATATAACACACTATTAAATTTTGAACTTATGAAAAAAGTATTATTATCAACAGTATTATTTTTATTTGTTATTGGTTACATATCAGCTCAGTCAATATCTGGGGTTGTAACCAACTCAAAAACTAACAGGGTAGTTAAAGGGGTAGAAATAACTGTAAGCCCTACAAACAAAAATTTAAAAACAGATAGCCTGGGTAAATACCAAATATCTTTACCCGCAGGTGTCTATAACTTATTCTTCTTCAAAGAAGGTTTTTCTTTAACAGAAAAAACAGTAACTATATCAAACAAAAATGAAGTTTTAAACATTAGTTTAAATCCTTCTGATGTTAATTTAGATGAAGTTACTGTATTTGCAACACCAACTAAACCAACTAAAAGAATTGATGATGCCTTACACACAGGAACTGAAATTACATTAAAAGGGTTGGAAACTGCTGGAGTAGTTGCTAACAATAGTATATTTCAAACATTAAACATTGTACCATCTGTAATAACTCAAAGTACTGATGCTTATGGTTTAGGAGATAACATAATGAGAGTTAGAGGTGTACGTAGCCAATATACAGGTATGACCATTGAAGGAATACCAAATTATGGTTTATCACCAATTGGAGCGAGAGAAGATATTTATGAAAAAGAAAATTTACAATCAGTATCATTATATAAAGGTGCAGTGCCTGCTGATGTATTTTCTGGGTCAGGAAACAGAGGTGGTTCAATAGATTTATCTATAAAAAGGTCTTCAAAAGAATGGGGTACAAACTTACACCAAGCATTTGGTACTGATGCTTATAGTAGAACTTTCTTCCGTTTTGACACAGGGGAATTAAACAACGGAAAATCAACCTCATCTGCTTTTATTTCACTATCATACACAACTGCTGATAAATGGAAAGGCTTTGGTAAACTTGCTGAAAGAAAAAATTTATCAGTAGGATTTACTCATAAGTTTAATGATAAATTAAAATTAGAATTATTTTCGGTTTATAATAATAATTTCAGACACGATTTCAAAAAATTTAAACACGCTGAAATTATAGATTTTGATAAAAATTATAACGCTGATTTTATTAATTTAAAAGACAAATCATTAGCTGAATACAGATCTTACTACGATTATAACAAATCAGATAGAACAAATTTAAACACAATGTTATTATTATCTTATGATTTAGATGATAACAACTCATTTGCCTTTAAAACATATTATGCGAAAGAAGACGGCGTTCGTAATTTTACAGTTGGAAGCCCAAAAGCACCAAAATTAAAAGAACTTGTTAATGATTTTTGGCAAGCTGGTGCTATTTTATCTTATAATGGAAATAAAGGTGATTTTAATTACTCTGCTGGTTATTGGTTTGAAGTATCTGACAACCAAGGTTATAATTTTTGGAGTAAAATTACCCCAAATGGTTTATCAAAAAATAAAAAGACCGATATTTTTGTAGAACCTACTCAATTAGGAGATTTCTTCCATACACCATATGCTAAATTAGCATATTCAAAAAACGGATTTAAAGCACAAGTTGGTTTAAAATATATGGCATTTAACAGTAGAGGTAGTGTACGCTATTTCCCTGCTAATTTTCCAAATGGA
The DNA here is from genome assembly GCA_018456245.1 of Tenacibaculum sp. GTDB lineage: Bacteria > Bacteroidota > Bacteroidia > Flavobacteriales > Flavobacteriaceae > Polaribacter. The sequence goes on from JAGYHQ010000001.1 coordinate 215,054, forward strand.
GGAGGAACGGGAGAAGTAAAAGCTGACAAACCTACTGAGGATATAGGTTCAAAACCAAGAATAAATGATGCTTGGTTACCATCGGCTGGTTTAGGTTATAAATTTTCTAATAACTTAGAAGCATATGTAAATTATGGTAGAGGTTATATGCGTCAATACTCAGGAGTTACAGGTGCTTATTTAAAAAACAGACCAAAATTTTTAAATGCTGGCTACACATTCCAAACTCTTTTAGACCAATTTAAAACAGAAACTTCTGATAATTTTGATTTAGGAATTATATTTAATAGCAAAAAATTTAAATTTAAATTTAATGCTTTTTATGCAAAACAAAACAATGTACTTGTTAATGTTATGAATCCTGTATTTGATGTAGTTTATAGACAAAATGTAGGAAAAGCAACAGGGTATGGTGCTGAATTAGAATCATATTTTAAAATTATAAAAGGACTTACTTTTTATGCTAACCCTTCTTATAACAATTATTCTTATGATGAAGATTTAAACATCATTGTTAAAGGTAAAAAAACTGTTGTAGAAATAAAAGGGAAACAAGCCCCTGCAGTTCCTAAATTTATGGTAAAATCAGGGTTAATATATAATTATGAAAACTTTAATGCAAATGCCTCTGTAACTTACACAGGAGAAAGATTTGGAGATGCTACAAATTTAGAAAAGTTAGACGCCTTTACACTTTTTGATTTTTCTGCTAATTACAAATTTAATTTAGGAAGTGAAACAACTCTTTCATTAGGTGCAGAAGTTAAAAACTTATTAGGTAAAAAATATGTTGGTATGATTACCTCAAGTGATGAACAAAGAAAAGGAGGAACAGCATATTATTATGGTTCTCCAAGAGTGTTCTTAGGATCATTAAGATTAACTTTTTAATAAATTGTAATTTTATTTTATATGATTTAGGACTAAATACTTCATATAAAAATTTAGAATAATTTTTCTTAATACTTGATGGATTTTTTTAAATCCATCAAGTATTTAATTATAAATGATATTAATTTAATAACTCATACGGAACTACATAAAAATCTTCTTCGTTTTTAATTTTTTTTATTTTAATTCCATATAGCATTTGCAAGTTACTTTCTGTAAGAATTTCCTTAGAACCTTCAGCATGCAGTTCTCCTTTTCTTAACATTAAATATTTATCAGCATATTTTATTGCTAAATTAATATCATGCAAAATAACCATTATTGTTATCCCTTTATCTGATAAAGATTTTAGTAATCTCATAATTTCTAATTGATGTTTAACATCTAAATTAGACGTAGGCTCATCTAACAATAATATTTTAGGTTCTTGTGCTATTGCACGGGCTATATATACCATTTGTTGCTGACCACCACTTAATTCACTAATATCTCGCATAGCAATTTCATCAAGTTTTAGCCAACTTATTACCTGAGATACTATTTCATAATCATTTGAAGATGGTTTCCACGAAATGTAAGGTTTTCTACCTGATAATATTATATCAAAAACCTTTACTCCTGATATTTTAACTTCACTTTGAGGAACATAAGCAATCTGTTTAGCTAAACTTAAATGTGAGTAGTTTTTTACATCTTTTCCATTTACAATTATAGAACCAGCAGATGGGGTTAAAACCTTATTAACACATTTCATTAATGTACTTTTACCCGAGCCATTTGATCCTACCAACACTACAAACTCCCCTTGATTTATTTCAGTACTTACCCCTTTTAAAATCTTGTTTTTTGGGTAGCTAAATTCTAAATCTTTCATAATAATTTTATTACTATTTTCCATATCCTTTAATCAATAAAAAAATAAACAACGGAGCACCTATAAATGATGTAATAATGCCAACAGGTAAAATAATAGGCGAAATAATAGTTCTTGCAAAAGTATCTGCCAATAACAATAAAAGACTACCAAAAACAGCAGAAGCAGGTATTAAATATGTTTCATGGTTACCTATAATTCTACGCATTATGTGAGGAACAACCAAACCTATAAAACCAATTACTCCGTAAAATGAAACCGTTAATGCTGTTACCAAAGAAGCAACTATCATACCCGTTAAACGGATACGTTGAGGATTTACACCTAAACTCTTTGCATAATCATCTCCTGTTTTTAATGAATTATAACTCCAACTACTTTTTATAAAGTAAAATAATGAAGGAATTAAAACTATTGCCACTAATAATAAATCATCCCACGAGGCTCTACCTAAATCCCCAAAACTCCAAAACATAATTGATGCTAATTGAACATCATCAGCAAAAAATTGTAAACCTGAAATTCCTGCATTAAATAATGAACTTAAAATAACTCCTGATAAAATTATTATTTGAGGAGTTGCTCGGCTCATTCTTGACAAAAGAATAATTATTACAATACTTATTAAACTCCATACAAAAGCCGATGACGCTACAATATAACGATTACCTATTACAACTGCATCTAAAGCACTACTATAAGTTTCCCCTGCACCTAAAAACATTATTGCAAATGCAGCACCAAATGCTGATGATGCTGAAATACCCAAAGTAAAAGGCGATGCTAAAGGATTACGTAATAAACTTTGAGAAACAACTCCTGAAATAGCCAAACCAGTACCTGCTAATAATGCAGCAACAACTCTGGGTAATCTTATACGAGTAATTACTTGGCTTACCACACTATTTTCATCTCCAGCCCATAATTCCATAATATTTTTCCAAGTTACTTCAAAAGACCCTAACAACATTGCTACTTGTGATACCAAAAATGTTGTTACAATTAAACCAATTATTATTAAAATACGTTTTTTATTGTACTTTTTATATTCCTTTACAAACTGCTGTTCCATTTTTTGATTTAATACTATTTTAATTTTTGATTATTTACATTTCCAAAAACGAGGTCAAAATTACTTAATGATATTTTTTTTGCATAAAAAGTTTCTAATATTTGTTTAGATTTTTCTTCAATATTTATATCCTTAAATTCCTCTGGATATAAAACTTTAGCTATATACCAAGAGCCTATTAAGGCATAATCATAACTTATTTGATTATTTATATACCTTGGTATTATGTATACTTTACCATTTTTAACAGCACTTAATGTATTGTATAAAATTGTTCCTTTTTCTATATCTTTTTTTATCATTTCCCACCCTTTAGAATCTATAAATATATATTCAGGGTTCCATTCTATTAATTTTTCTACATCTAACATTATAGGGCGGTTTTTTAAACCGCTATTATTTAAACCTGAAACAACATTTTTAGAATTTGTTAACACAAAAGGTGAAAATTCTGTACGAGTAGAAGTAATACCATGAGGACCATTATATGACAAACCCGCTATATAAGTTGTTGGTTTATATTTATTTAAAATGTTCTTTGTTCTTGCTTTTAATTCATTCATTTCTTCTTTAAGAAAAGTAATTAATTCCTTTGCTCTTTCTTCCTTACTTAACACTTTTCCCATAATGGTAATAGTATTAAATAATTTATCATTTTCAATTCCAAGTTCCCCATTTTCTATAGCAATTACAGGAATACCTGTTTTATTTTGTACATTTTCTGTTTTTGTTATTTGTGATGATGAATTTACCGTCATAAAAATAACCTGAGGATTAGCTTTCATAATTAATTCCGCATCCCCTCCCCCTGATTGAGGACCTATTATAGGTATCTTTTTTATTTCAGGAAAAGCAAAATTATATGGGCGAGTAGCCACGTGTTCTTTATCTTCTACCCCAACAACGTAAGATAAAGCATCTAAATAACTTATAAACCGTAATGAGCCTGCACCAATTCCTACTATTTTGGTAACATTTTTTGGTATTTGTACTTCTCTACCTAATACATCTGTTATTTTTACAAACTCATCTGATTTAACATTATCTTTTTTACACTGAACAAATACCAATAATAAAAACACAAAAACAATTTTATTTATCTTCTTCATATTTTAAAATTTATATTATTAATTAACCAAAAGTAACACTGCTAAATTATAAAAAAACAGAAAGGTTATAAATTATTAAATATAACCTTTCTGTTTTTTTATAATTGCTACAATTATTCCGCTTTATAACCCAAAGAATTAATTACTTCTTTTACTTTATTCATCTCTACTTGTTCTCCTTCTACTGAAACTGTTTTTTCAACCAAATCTACTTTAACATTTTTTACAAAAGGCAATTTTGAAATGTTATTTTCAACATTAGATTTACAATGACTACAAGTCATACCCTCCACTTTAATAATCTTCATATCAAATTTATTATTATTTACTTTATTTCTTTTTATACATTTACGGATATATCCATTAATAATTAACCCGCTTAATATAATTCCTGAAGTTATTTGCCACCAACTTAAATTAGTTTCATGATTATGATATAAATGATTTTTAGAAATTTCTGAAAACCACTCATAAGGAAGAACATAATCTATCAATAAACCGAAACCTATTGCACCTATTATAATAGTTGAAAGATAAATTAACAAGCTCTTTTTCCCTAATACCCTTCCAATCATTGTTATAGTGGCTGCATTAGTTGCAGGTCCTGCCATTAATAAAACAAAAGCTGCTCCTGGGCTAACACCTTTTAAAATTAGCATAGCAGCCAAAGGAATTGAACCTGTTGCACATATGTATAACGGAATAGAAACCACAAGAATAGCCAACATTTGATAAATAGGAGAAATGTTTATTAATTCAAAGAAATTATTAGGTATTAACACGGATATAATTGCAGCCAATACAACACCTACAATTAACCATTTTGAAATATCCTGAATAAAATCAACAAAGCCATAACGAAAAACTAATTGTATTTTTTCAGATATAGTTTTATCCTTTTTCCCTTTTTTTTCAATAGATTTTATTTCTACTTCTTTATTCGTAACAATATTTGTCATAAAACCACCAATAACACCTGTTATTAAAGCTGCAAAAGGTCTTATAATAGTAAAAGGTAATCCCATTAATGAGAATGTTGCCAAAATAGAGTCTATACCTGTTTGAGGCGTAGAAATAAGAAACGAAACCGTTCCTCCTTTTGAAGCTCCATTTTTATAAAGAGCCGTTCCTGTTGGAATTACTCCACAAGAACATAAAGGTAACGGAATTCCAAATAAAGCTGCCAAAACAGACGACTTAAGAGGATTTCCATTAAGATATCGTTCTATATTTTTAGATGGCACAAAGGCATATAATAAACCTGCAAAAAAGAATCCTAATAAAAGAAAAGGAGCCATTTCGCATAATATTTTTATAAAATCTAAAAAAAATGAAGAAATATATTCAATAATATTCATAAGTATAGATTATACTGCAAATTTAAAATAATTACTATAAGCAATAGTAAAAACAGTATTTTATTCTATTTCAAATTTCACCATTACAGAACTTTCTACTTTAATTTTCTGAAATTCAATATCTATTGGTTCAGCATTATCAAGATTTTTTGAACTAAAACCTCTAACCCTAATTCCACTACTTTGATAAAAATTAGAATTCAAATCAGATATATAAAGTGCTTTTCCTACATTTTGATTTAATGGTTTTAACATTGCCTCTGCTTGTTTTTTTGCTTTAAGTACAGCTTTTTGCTTTAATTCAATCTTTAATTGTTCAATTTTTGAATATTTAGTACTTTTCACAACAACATTAGCAATACCTATTTTCTCTAACCCAGAAATAACCTTACCTACTGTTTTAGCATCATAAACCAATAATGAATATAATTTATTTTTTAAAATATCAGTACCTCTTAAAAAATACTTTTTAAAATTGGTACTTGTATCTGACAACGTTAATTGCTTTTTAGTATCAATTCCTAATGAAATTAATTTAGCATCCATTTTATTTTCCAATTCCTCTACAGAAGTTCTGCCTTTAGTATCTTTTTCTGAAATAAATATTGATAAGTAAATTCTATCAGGAGTAACTAATGTATCTACAACTGAAGTAGTTTCTAAATATGGTTTATCAATAAAATTTTTAGTTTGAGAATAACTTTTTAATGATATTAATACAACTACTAATAAAAATATATGTTTTTTCATTTTAATTTTTTTTAATTTCTGTTACTAGTAAAGCAACAAAAAACATACCGAAACTTATTAAATAATCTTTAAAATCTATGATTATAAATTTTAAATCTAATTTTAAAACAACCCATCAACTGATAAATAACGTTCTCCCGTATCATAATTAATCAACAAAACTGTTGAGTTTACAGGAATTTCACTCTCTATTTTTGAAAAAGCAGATAATGTTGCCCCTGTAGATATTCCTGCTAAAATACCTTCTTCAAATGCTAATTTTCTAACAAATTTAGAAGATTCTTCTTCTTCTACTTGAATAATATTATCAACCACATCTTTATTATAAACATCAGGAATAAAACCAGCACCAATACCTTGTATTGAATGTCCTCCCGCTTTTCCTCCACTTAAAACAGGAGAAGAAATAGGTTCAACAGCATATGTTTTTAATTTTGGACATTTTTCTTTCAAAATTTCTGAAACTCCTGAAATATGTCCACCTGTTCCAACCGATGTAACTAAAAAATCTATACCCTCTGGAAATGATTTTAATATTTCCTGTGCTGTTGTTTTTTTATGTATTTCAGGATTAGATTTATTTTTAAATTGTTGAGGCATCCATGAATTTTCATTCTTTTCATTTATTTCCTTTGCTTTTAAAATAGCACCTTTCATACCTTGTTCCTTTGGTGTTAAAATAAGTTCAGCACCATAGGCCTTCATTATTTTTCTTCTCTCAATACTCATAGATTCTGGCATTACCAACTGTAATTTATATTTTTTTACAGCACAAACCATTGCCAAGCCAATTCCTGTATTTCCAGAGGTAGGTTCAACAATTAAAGTATCTTTATTTATTAATTTACTTTTTTCGGCATCTTCAATCATTGCTAATGCCACTCTATCTTTTATACTTCCTCCCGGGTTTGTTCTTTCAAGTTTTAAATAAACATTTAAATCTTTTCTAAATAAATCATTTATTCTTACCTCGGGTGTATTTCCTATTGTTTCTAATATATTATTTACTTTCATATTTATTTTCTTTTGTTAAAAATTTTTGAGTTAGCCTCAACACTTTCCGTAAGCCATACATTTCCTCCAATTATAGTATTTTCACCTACAACTGAATCTCCTCCCAATATTGTTGCTCCTGCATAAATTATAACATTATTTTTTATAGTTGGATGACGTTTTTTATTCTTTTTATCTCTAGAAACAGATAAAGCACCAAGTGTAACTCCTTGAAATACTTTTACATTGTTACCTATCTCTGTTGTTTCTCCAATAACTATTCCTGTTCCGTGGTCAATCATAAAAGGACAACCAATAGTTGCTCCTGGGTGTATATCTATTCCTGTTTTACCGTGTGCATATTCCGATAAAATTCTAGGTAATAAAGGAATGTTTTTAAGATAAAAAACATTAGAAAACCTATAAACTACTATTGCAAAAAAACCTGGATAAGCAACCTTAACCTCTTCTATACTTACTGATGCAGGGTCACTTTCTTTAATAAATTCAGCATCTTTTAATAATTGTTTATATACAAACGGAATTTTATTAAAGAAAAAATCTAAAAAATCATCCACCTCTTTATTTTCAACAATACCCAATAAAACGATTTTTAATCTATTTCTTAAAATGCTTAATTCACTATCTATATACTCTTTTGTTGTATTTTTTTGTTCTCTTGTTCCAAAAAGTAAATCATATAAATTTTGTATAAACTGTTCTGCTTCTTTTTTATCTATAAAACATTCATTTTTCATCATTAAGGAATAGAAATTATCATCAAAATTCATAAGTACTTTTTTATTTTAATTTGGTTAAAAAATTGTAAGTTTATTTTTTTGCTAAGCTATAACTTTATTGCTTTATATACTAATTATTATTTTTCAATAATAAAAGGCTTTAAGTTACTCTTAACATAAGAAATATTTTTCCACAATTTTCTAAAATATTTATTCTGTCCACCATTCCAATCTTGGAAAACTCTCCAAACTAAAAATCTCACCAATTCGTGGGGTTGCTAACTGAATTTGCTGTTCCTTTGCAGTGGTATCATTGTGTTGTTTTAAGGCTTTTTTAATTCGCTGAACTGGCTCTGTCCATTGATGCGTGGACAAATCAAACTTTGCCCAATGTATTGGTAAAATAACTTTTGCCCCAACATCAATACCTGCTTGTGCTGACTGCTCAGGCAACATATGGACTTCTTTCCAGCGTTTGTTGTACGCTCCATCTTCAATAAATGCTATATCAAATCCGTCAAATTTCTGACCAATTTTCTTAAATTCTGGTGAATAACCACCATCACCACTAAAATATACTTTCATTTTAGGAGCAATTACAGCCCACGAACCCCACAAGGTTTTACGATGATTTAACACACCTCTTCCACTAAAATGGCGGCTCGGCGTAAACACTAATTTTATGTTATTAATAGTCGTTTCCTCGTACCAATCGTATTCACTAATCTTATTTTCAGCCACGCCCCAACGCAATAAATGGGCTTTTACACCCAATGGCACATAAAAATGCCCAACTTTCGCTTTTAGTGTTTTAATCGCCTTATAATCCAAATGGTCATAATGGTCGTGCGAAATCAAAACGGCATCAATAAACGGCAAATCGTCCATTGTTGGTTTTGGACTCATTTTAAAGGGTTGAACCGTAAACGGAACAGGCGATGCATTATGAAAAACAGGATCGGTAATAATAGTTGTACTGTCAGTTTTGAATAACACCGTAGAATGTCCGAGCCAAATAAACTCCCCGTTTTTTAATGATTTAGCATTAAGTTTTTGAGTGATGATTTTTTCAGGATTTTTTCCTTTTGGTGGAAATAAAAAGTTCTTAAACAATTTCCATTTATCTGATTTATCACCCTTAATACGAACGGTTGAGGCTTGTGTTTTAACTAAATTCTGAAAATGTACTCCGTCAAAATGTGATGATTTCTTAATTTTCGCCATACTCTCATCGCTCGGCGAATCGCCAAAGGTTGGGTGCAAATTGACATATAAAACTATAACCAACACCAAACCAACGATTAACAACAATAATATTTTTATAAATTTGAATAGTTTTTTCATTATTTTAACCTTGTAGTACTTACTTTTACAGTTCTTGCACCAACTGTTTGACAATTTTAAGTCGTTCCTCACGATAAGCTACGGACAAATTCCAAATACCGTCTTCACTTAGACAATAAAAATTATCTTGCTTTTGTTTTGCAAGTTCTTCTCTATATTTTTGCCAATCTTCATTGAAATAGAAATTTTCTATAATTTCCATTTTTTCAGAAAACTCTTTCAGCCTTTGACTGATTTGCTCAATTTCTTGAAACTCTTTTTCAACCTCAAAAAGAATTTTATCTATCTCTTTACATTTTGCCTTTAGTTCTTCTATTGTTTTCATAAGTTTATTGTAAATATTTTTCTTCAATAGTCAAATTCTGATGCGTAGCATCAAGTTTTACTTGTACACCGATTGGCAAAGTAATCAAAGGGTGCGTATGGGCACAGTCATATTCGGCTAAAATAGGATAATTTCTATCACCGATGACTTCTTGCAAAATTTCATAAGGTTTACGATTAGAGCTTCTGTCGTTGAATTGCTCGTGTTTTCCGAGTATCAATCCACCGATTTTATCAAAC
>JAGYHQ010000031.1 GCA_018456245.1 Tenacibaculum sp.
CATTAGGGAATTGATGACGAATAGCGTTTAAATATTCATCATTTGGCTGATTTTGTTTTTTAGCATTTACGTTATGTCCCGACCAGTTTGGCACCATTTCACGTTGGAAATACTTTTTGTTGAAACGGTTAAAAAAGTTTTCTATAACTTTTGCTTTTGAGTTTTTTACTTTTGCTGGTGTGAAATGTTTTGTTATTGCCTCGTAAGTGCTTTGTAAATTTGCTTTTTGGTAGTTATCCGTTTGCAACTGATAAGGCTTATAGCGTTCGCCAAATAATTCTTTTGTGTGATTAATAGCGTTTTTCAATGCTTCACGTATAAGTGTTGGTGTTTCGTGGTCGCCAATAGCATAACCGATAATATAATCATTAAATGGGTCAAGCACTGCAACCATTGTTAAACGATTGTGATACGTTGTTACTTTATGACCGTTTTTATTAACGGTATCTTTCTGGTATAGTAATTCGGCATCCCAACCGTCAACTGTCCAATATAACATTGGAGAGGTAGGACGTGAACGTTTTACTTGCATTGCTTTATTGTGGTTAAATTCATTTAGCCCATGTTGACCTGCATACACGTATAGTCCTAATTTCTTTCTGTAAGTTGCTACCGTACTTGCTGAAATATCTGCCCACCCTGCATATTGTGCAATCTTGTTATAGTTCCAAGCAATTTGCTCGTTATCCATATTTTGATGTTTTTTTAGTAGCTCTTCTAAAAGTGTATTTTGCTCTTTCGTAGAAACTTTAGCACGATTTCTTGTACCATATTTACGTGATATAACAGACTTATAGCCATCTTTTTGATATTTGGTTACTTTGTGTCGTAAACTATCTGGTGTAGTTGGTAAATCGTGTCTTACATCATTAAAAGCATTTACATCATTACTTAAACTTTCCCAAATATTAAGTTTTACACCTCCTAATGCTTTTGCATAGGCTTTTCGGTTGTTTTTTACCTCTATCACTGTATTTAATACTGATGCGTTGTAGGTGTAAAGTTCTATTACTTCTGGCTCAAGTTTTCTCTCGTTATTTTCACCAAATCTGTGAGCACAGTAAAAATTAAACGCTTCACGGTCCGCTATATAGTGTTTTGCAAAATAACTTTGTTTCGCTTCTTCTTTTGGCTTACCAAATGTTGTTGTTATTAAATCTCGCCACTCTTGGCATAGACTATTGAATGAAACCAAAGCATCAAAACCTAACGATGCACGACGAAGTTGCTTTTCTGTACAAGTTTTACTTTTAAACCTTTTATTTAAAGCCTTGTAAGAAATCAGAGCCAAACTTTTTTTGTGTCGTTTATTTTCTGTGGAAACTAAAAATTTGATTTTAATTCCAAGTTTGTCATTATAATATTCGTATGGTGTTTCTTTGGTTTTCATACTTTTATTCTTTTTGTTGCTTTACAACCTTTGTTCCCGCAGAGGACTCGAACCTCTGTGTATGCCTTTCGGGATAATCACTATATTTGTGGTGTCTAATCAAAAAATTATAGTGATATGAATAATTCTTATTACACTGAACAGCTTTATAAGTTAGAGGAACTATCTAATCTCTACAAAGTCAATCCACTTTTTTTCAACATATCCTACTTGTATCTTCAAGTATTTTTGGTATAGTAGTTTCTCTTCATCAAACACTCTCATCAAACCAATATATTCGTTGGGTATTTGTTCTTGCAGTGGTTTCACTTGCACTTGGCATCCTATGTAATGCAATAATTGTATATATACATTCATTTCAGAAAAAGCGTCTTTGTCAAGCCTTTCAGAAAGAAGCATTATCTGCACTTCGAGAGAATCGTCAGTTAAAACTTTCGATTTCAATACCTTTCCCGAAAATTGGAAAAATTGCCGTAACACTACTTTACCTTTGCTTAATAATAGCTCTAATTTCTCTAACATCTTATAGCGTTTTAATAGCATCTTTTACATAGACCAAGTGAAAAGTTACACTTTCATTTTTTTGGTAAATTTTCAAACTCTTTTAATTTTTCTTTTAGTTCGTTAAGTGTATAAACTTCAACTTCTGAAATAGAGGTTTGAAAGTTTATTGTATTTTTTTGACTCATAACTATTGGTTTATTGGGTTACTTTTAAATTTTTCTATCGCTTTTTTGGTAGGACTTATTAGTTTAAAATACTTTTTTCTTATAGTTTCAGCTGTTAAGCTCGTTTTATCTCGTCGTATTGCTGCTCTAACAAATTGCTCCGATACTTCATACTCTTTTGATAAAGTTGTAACAACATCTGTGTTATAACTCTGGTAACTCTGTCTTTTTTTCGTAGTTTTGCTCATTGTATTAATTGTTTCAATTTTGATACAAAGATATACAATATTTTGAACACTATACAATATTTTGAATGGAAAATTTTAAAGAATTTGGGGTTAGGTTTACTAATTATATGACTAACAAAAAGTTAGGAGTTAATAAAATGGCTGAAAAATTAAATTTTTCAGGCAGTCAAATAAGTAATATTAGGAACGGTAAAGTGTTTGGTACTGATAAATTATTCAAAATACTGAATACCTATACTGATATTGATGCTAATTGGTTGTTTAGAGGAGAAAAGGAAAAATCAGCAGAAATGGTAGACAATTCTAAGTACATTGAGCTTTTAGAGGAAAATAGAGAACTTCGAAAAGAAATAGAAAGGTTGCAAAGAGAATCATCCATTAAAATTGAAGAAGAAAAAAGGAAAAGAGCATAATATTTTTATGCGAGTTATATGGCGTAAGAAAAGTCCAAAATAAATATCCATAAGCTAAAACACTTGCAAATCAATAGTTAAACACCTGTAAATCAATTAATAATTAATTAAATCCCCTGTAAAATAGGGGGTGTTTCAGCCTATTTTTTGTTGTTTTTAAACTAAAAAGATACAAAATAGGGGTGTTTTCAGTATATTTTTATGTTCTTTTGAGGCGACCCATTAAGCGACCCATTAGGAGACCCAATACCAAAAACGGACATTTCAAATTAAAATTAAAAACCTTTTTGTTGGCGTTGCCAAAATGGTTTTTTATGGTCCTTTTTGGTATTAAAAAAAGCCCGTTAGGGCTTGTAAATAGTAGTTTTTAAGGTTTTTTGGTTGGTTTATGGTAGTTTATTACTGTTATATAGTAATTAAACCTTTTTAAAATGGTAATTAAATGGTAGTAAATAGTAATTAATGTATATTTCTTTTAAGCATAAAAAAACAGCCTTTTGGGGCTGTATGTATTGTGTTTATTGGGCTTTTGGGCTTTTTTTGGTTACTCTCTTTTTGTATTTTTCTTTTTAGGGGGGGTAACCGCCGCCCGCTCGCTCGTAGTGAAATAAAATATCAATGAATTGTTTCAATCACACAGAATTAGTAGCAGTATCAACTTGTCAAGATTGCCAAAAAGGTCTATGTAATGAATGTAGTCACAAGTACAAATTCCCTATTTGTACTGAATGTAACCTCAATAGAATGAAAATAGAGAAAAGAGCTATCTACAAAGAATTTGGCTTGACACTTCTTGGAGGACTTATCATCTATTCTTTTATTGCAAGTGGAACAACATACAAACAAAAAGATTTTGGGTTTAAAATATTTTCGTTATTCTTTTCTTTTGGCATTGTTTCTGGTTGGCGAACTCTGAATCGAATAACTCCTAATATCTTTCTCGCTCTTCCTTTGGTTGGTTGGTTAATTTATTTTATGGTTAAATTTGTCTTATCAGCAATGATAGGGTGGTTTATGTTGCCGATAAGAATTGTAAAAAATGTAAAACGACTTATTGAACTAAAAAATATTCCAAAATAAATTTGGAAAACAACACAAAAAGTATTTACTTTGTAATTACACAAATTATAGTAATATAAGTAAATATGGAAGCAACAATTATAAAAATAGGAAATTCAAGAGGTTTGCGTTTGAGTAAGCTTATTTTGGACAAATACAAAATAAAAGATAAAGTTTCTTTGATTTTGGAAGAAGACAAAATTATTCTAAAACCAATTCGAGAACCTCGAAAAGGCTGGGAAAAGGCTTTTCGTGAAATGCGTTTAAACAATGATGATACATTGATTATCAATGATGTGTTTAATGAAGAAAGTTTTGAAGAATGGAATTAAAGCAGTATTCAGTCGTTTTGGTAAATTTAGACCCAACCCTAGGTAGCGAAATAAAAAAGACAAGACCTTGTGTTATCGTATCTCCCAATGAAATGAATAAATACTTAAACACGATTGTTGTTGCTCCAATGACAACAAATTTAAGAGTTTATCCAACACGAGTTCCAGTTATGCACAATAATAAAAATGGTATGATTGCCATTGATCAAATTCGTACCATTGATAAAATCCGAATAGTCAAGGTCTTTGAGAAGTTATCACATACTGAAATTATCGGCTGTAAAACAGTTATTAAAGAAACTTTTGTTGATTAAGTACTGTTACTAACAAGAACTGTGGATAAAACGAAATAAAAAGTGATATTTTTTTCAGTTTAATTTAGAGACAAAATTTTCATCATAACATAATCCAAATTTTGCAATAGCAAATGCTTGTTTAATTAGTTTGTTACACACGGCAATTAAGGCTAATTTTTTACTTTTCCCTTTAGCTACAATTCTCTCATATAATTCCCTACAAGCCCTGTTACATTTACACGCATTAAAACTACACATAAACAATAAATTACGAAGTTTAGCATTTCCTATTTTACTGATTCGCTCTTTACCCCTAACACTGGTTCCTGATTGCCTAATAACAGGCGTTAATCCTGTAAAACTACATAATTGAGAAGCTGTTCCAAAGTTTTTAAATCCGTCAGTAATGACAATCAAAAACAAGGCTGTTTTTCGCCCTAAACTCGGAATAGTTTGTAATCTTGCCAATAAATCCCCTTGCTCTTCTTTTATAATTTCTTCTAACTTATCTTCCAGTAAATATATTTCTTTCTTCAAGTTTTTTAAACTTATTTTTAATGATTTTAGCACCAATTTAGACGGAACTCCTAAGGCTTGTTCGCCGTGAATTTTGTTTTTCAATTGTGTACTTTGTTTTTGATACATATCCAGCAAACTTAACAACTGTCTAATTTCCATATTAGGAGGTTGAAAATCAAATAAATCGTTTTTTAGAGCATACTCATAAATAAATTTAGCATCTGCTTTATCGGTTTTGATTTTGGTCAATTTTGACTGAATAAATCGCTTGATTTTTAATGGATTTTCTACGCTTACTTTGATAGTATTATCAAAAAGAAATACCGACAATAAATGATGATAATAGCCAGTAGCCTCCATAATACAATGATTGTCAGATGATAAAACCTTTAAAAATTGTTTAAATCCTTTTGTGTTATTTTCAAATTGCAAATGACCTTTATCAGGATTATAAACATCAAAAGTTGATTTACTAACATCAATACCAAAATAATTTTTAACTTTGTCCATAAGAGCAAATTTTAAAAAGGAAAGAATTATCTATTTTAAAGTTAACAACTTAAAAACAAGGTCAAAAGCCTTACAGAACTGTACAAATTTTAAGTAGAAAAGAGAGGGAATTATCTATGTTGACGAAGTTTAAACTTCTTAGTGTATATTAACCTTAATCCTCTCTTTATTCTTTCTGAATTATACTTTATTTTATACCTATTTAACGGCTTTACAAAGTTAAGTAGTGTATAAATAATAGCGGGGCAGATGCTTAAATCAAGGTTTAGGTTTTCTAATAAAGTTTGGTGTTTAACCGAAGAATATCGTATATTTATCCGCAACAGCGTGAACACCCAAACCGATGTAGTGAAATACTCCGCTACCGCTCCATATTTCATCACTACATCGGCTCACGGCTTCGCCGATGATGAGTGAACTCCTTTCGCTTCGCTTAAGAACTTCACACATCTTCGCCTTAATGCAATTTTGTTTTCTCCAAGATACTCCGTATCTTTCCTAAACTAAAACTACATTAAGCCGTGAGCCGTTGGCAACAATATGACTGAAACGACAAAAAACTTATAGAAAACTTAATGATTAAATACCTAAAAGAAAATATTAGTTGGATAAAAGACGTCTTTACTCTTTTTTTTGTTGCTGTTGGAACAGTTATTACGATTCTGACTTATAGACGTGCTAGAGCTACAATTTTACAGCCAATAAGAACAGAAGTAATTAAAAAACAATCTGAAATCTTAACCAAATTACTTCAGATTTTAAAAGAACATAATCACTCTTTTGAAATTGGATTAGATTATGTTAATCTAGTTCAGGTAAATGTGTTTATGATATTGAAAGATTATGGATTTGTATTCAAGGAACACGAATCTATGTTGGAGAAAACACAGGGTGATTTAGCTGGTTGGATTCCTTGTGAAAAAAGTAATATCCTTAAAGATGTTGAAATTATTGGAACCTTTAAAGAAAGTAAGCCAGTTAAAAAAGAAAGTAATTATGGTTTAGAAAAATATACCAGACTTAAAAAACAAGAAATTGATTTGGATAAAATATATCTCACAAAAACACACTCTGAATTTGCTCGAATAATAACTGATTTTAAGAATGATCCATTTATGCCTACTTCGATTCAGTTAATCTTGACAGAATTGACTAATGACATTAATAACAATCTATCAATAATTTTAAAAAGTGAATTAGAGATTTTTATGCTTGATTTTGGTAAAACTTATTTTAAAGAAAATAAAGCACCAAACTTCAATCCAATTGGAATATATAATAGTTTTAATCATTCAAGAGTTCATCATAGAAAAACTTTTGAAAAGTTAAATATAGAGATACGAAAATATTTAAGGATTGATGAAAAGTGGTAAAATACTGTTGCCAACATAGTATTTAAGAAATTGCATATTTTTGTAGCTTAAACTTAACTACCCTAATTTAATCTAAAAAATGAAAAAACAAGATTTCAACATAAAAACAAAACGATTAACTTTAAAATTAGTTTCTATAAAAGATGCAAAAAAAGCATTTAAAATATTAGTTAAATACCCACAAATTACTGACCATTTAACATTTTTAACTCCAAAGGAATTAAGTGAAACAGAGGGGTATTTTTCATTTGTAAATAATTTAGAAAATTTATCTGAATTAGTATGGGGGATTTTTTATGAAGATGAATTTATCGGGCAAATTGGCTTACACGATATTGTTTACGAAAGTTTTTTAAAGAAACGAACTCACGATTCTGCTAATTTTGGATATTGGCTATCACCCGAATATCAAGGAAAAGGAATTATGACCGAAGCCTCAAAAGCAGTTTTAGCCTTTGGGTTTGAAAAACTAAACCTGCACCGAATTTATGCCAAACATATTGATGTAAATAAAGCATCAGGAAATGTACTTATTAAATGTGGTTTTAAATTCATTGGAACTGATAGGCATTCAGCATTTTACGACGGAAAATGGTGGGATGAAAAATTATATGATTTATTTTTAGAAGAACTTAAGAAATAGAAAATCTATTCTAAATCATTTTTAGAAACATATTCATTTATAATTTCTAAAATTTCACCGCCATATTTTTGTACTCGAATTTTACCCATACCGTTAATTTTTTTAAGTTGTTTTTTATCTTGTGGTAAATATTCACACAACTCAAATAATGTTTTTTGTGTAAAAACTTGAAACGGAGGAATATTCTCTGAATTTGAAATACTTAACCTAAATAATCTTAATTCTTCAAATAATTCTTTATTTTCAGTAGTGGTTACCTCAACTCTTTGTTTCTTTTTCTTTTCTGGTTTATTTAAAATTGCTTTTGCTCTTATATGTAAAAATATATCCGTAGAAAAATTAGGCGGAAGATTTGATAATAAATACGTTTTTATATGTAAAAACTCCTCTAAATTTTGAATTTGCCTTTCAAAATCTTTTTCAATCGCTTTGTTTTCTGTACTAAATGAAAATGTATTAAAAACCTCGGTTAACTTAGCTTTTGTTTCTTCTCTAAAGTATGAAACTGCTTTTTTAAATCTTTCTTGAATTAATTTACTTTCTTCAATATTTTCAATATCAACACTTAAACTATTTAATTGATTTTTAAATCCACTCGCAACCTTAATAAGAGGAACAACTCCTTCATCTTTTAATTTTTGAAGTGGCTCAATAATATTACCTTTTAATGATGTTTTATGTGTATAATACAAATCAATTAAACGATTTATAGGATATAAAAAATTATGATAATTAAACAAACCCTCAATAAGTTCTAACTGAAATTGCTTTTGAGATTCTTTCAATTCACTTTCAGTTGGTTGATTTTCTTCCATTTGTTTATTGAAAGAACTTACGGTAATATCACTAATAATACTCGTACTTTTTATAGGAGTTTTTAAAACAATTCCGTCCAAAGTTTTACATCTACTTAATGCAACATACGTCTGCCCGTGAGCAAAAGACGCCTCAGCATCAATTATTGCTTTTTCAAAAGTTAATCCTTGGCTTTTATGAATGGTTATTGCCCAAGCCAAAGTTAAAGGAATTTGAGTAAATGTTCCCTCCACTTTTTCTGAAACTGCCTGTGTTTCTTTATCTAACGAATAACTAATATTATCCCAAGTAACATAACCTACCTCTATAATATCATCAACAGCACATTTTACAATTACTTTTTCTTTTTCTAAAGAAATTACTGTTCCTATTTTTCCGTTAAAATATCGTTTTTCATGTGAAATATCATTTTTCACAAACATTACCTGTGCTCCTACTTTTAATTCTATTTTATCTGAAATAGGATAATTATTTTCATAAAACTTACCTGTAATAATGGCTTTATAAGTTTTAGTTTTTGTGGTTAATTTATTTAACTCTTTGTTGTTTATTAATTTAGCCCTATTATTATGTGTGGTTAATGTTATATAACCGCTTTCTTTATCAGCATTAAAATTAGGGTTATATTGTTTATTTAAAAGTTCTGCCGATTGTTCAGAAAGTGAATTATTACGGATTTCATTTAAAATTTTAATAAAATCTTGATTCTGCTGACGATAAATATGTTTTAATTCTATTGAAATAACATTTGCTTTTTGATAAGCTAAACTGTTAAAAAAATAGGCGTTTTTATAATACGGACTTAATAAACTCCATTCATCAGGGCGAACTATTGGTGATAATTGTTGTAAATCTCCTATAAACAACATTTGAGTACCTCCAAATGGCTTATTACCGTCTTTATATCGTCTTAAAACTTCATCAATTCCGTCTAAAACATCAGCCCTTACCATACTTATTTCATCAATAATAACTAAATCTAACG
Organism: Tenacibaculum sp.; assembly: GCA_018456245.1. Classification (GTDB taxonomy): domain Bacteria; phylum Bacteroidota; class Bacteroidia; order Flavobacteriales; family Flavobacteriaceae; genus Polaribacter. Next base: position 9,253 of record JAGYHQ010000031.1, read on the forward strand.
ACCTGATTAAATCAATTTTAGCACGAATAAATTTACGTTGAATTACTGAATTTTGGTTAGATGAATTTGGTATAATAGGACCAAAAGGCAATTGAAAAAACGAATGAATTGTTACCCCCCTTGCATTAATTGAAGCTACACCAGTTGGAGCAACAACAACCATTCTTTTAGGAGATTTTTTTTGTAATTCTCTTAAAAAAGTAGTTTTTCCTGTTCCTGCTTTTCCTGTAAGAAATAGGTTTCTATTGGTTTTTTCAATAAAATGCTGTGCTAATTCAAGCTCTTTATTAATCATTAAACTTAATTATTTTTAAGTTCTATTCTATCCTCTTTTAAATCAATTAACTTTTGTTTATACAAAACTCCAACAGCTTTTTTAAATGCCTTTTTACTCATTTGTAAATGAAACTTTATCGATTCTGGCGAACTTTTATCCGTCAGCATTAAAAATCCGTCTTTTTGTAATTTTTGCAAGATTTTATCCGTGTCCTTATCAATCACATTTCTAAATCCTTGTGGACGTAATGACACATCAATTTTCTCGTCTTCTCTAATTTTTTTTACATAACCTTCGGTTTTCACACCTTCTTCTAATTCTGTAAAAACCTCATTTGCATAAAGCAAGCCCTCGTAAGCCTCATTTATTAACACCGTGTAACCCAAATGCGTACGCACTCCGATTATTAAATCTACTTTATCGCCTTCTTTTAATTCCATAATTTTTCAACTATCAGTTATCATTTACCAGCTATCAATATCACTGTTTACTGATAACTGATTATTGTTAATTGTTCATTGCCTTAAAATATTCTTTTAAAACCTTATCATTCAAATCAGACGGCGTAAAAATTTCCAAAATTTTTGGTCTATCAGATACTAAATAAAAATCATTCAAATTTTGATTAACTTCTTCCAAATTTCTTGCTGAACAATATTCAAAATTAAACATTTTTGCTAAATTTTCGGCTGTTAATCCATGTTTTGTTTCAAAAAATGGTAATGCCCCTGAATTACTTGAACCCGAAATAATTTTAAATATCCCTCCTCCGTCATTATTTACTAAAATTATTCTGAAGTTTTTCGGTATGTAATTATTCCAAAGAGCATTACTATCGTAGAAAAAACTAATATCACCTGTTAAAAATACAGTTTGTTTTTCATTTGTAAAACTCGCACCGATTGCTGTACTTGTACTTCCGTCAATTCCACTTGTTCCTCTATTGCAAAACACTTGGAAGGTGTTATTTACATCAAATAATTGTACGTATCTAATCATTGAACTATTGCTAATTTGCAACTGACAATTATCTGGAATTGATTGTAAAACCTGCTCAACAACTTTTAAATCTGAATATTTTGTTTGTTTTAAAAATTCTTTGTGTTTTTGGTTTCGTTTTGTTTTTTCTTCTATAAATTTCTGTTGATATGAATTCTTAACTTTCTTAAATTCAATAATTTTGATTAAATTTTTAAAAAATAATTCTGGTTTTATTTTAAAATATTCAGTCAAACAAAAATAGGTATCTAATTTGGTGTAAAAATCAACGTGCCAATGGTGTTTTGATTGATATTTTCGCAAAAATTGTTTTATACGTTTTGACACTACAAACCCACCAAGTGTAACCAATAAATCAGGTTGAAACTCCCGTATTTTTTCTTCATCAAAACTTGTAATTAATTTATCTATTGAATTGATAAACTTATCATTATACAAATTTGACGTTGTTTCAGTCATTACTAAAACCGAATTATCTTTTTCAACTAAATCATTTAAAAATTCTTGTAATTCCTCCGACGGATAATTAACACCAACTAAAATTAATTTCTTTTGCGAATTATTCCAAATTTTTGATGTTTTTTGATAATCAACTTCATTAGGAATAAATAGCGAAACGAGTTTTTCTTCTTTCCTTTTTTCTGATTGAGATTGTATTATTTCATTTACAATTACATTGTAATTTTCTAACTTTTCAACTTTTAAACTTTCCTCATATAATGGTTCATCAAAAGGTACATTAATATGAACAGGGCTTTTTTTGTGTTCTGCAATTAAAAGAGCCTCAACCAATAATTTTGTGTTTTTTTCAAAATCTTTTTCATCTAAATTTGCCGAATACGAAATATGATTTTGATATACATTTTCTTGGCGAATGGTTTGTCCGTCGCCAATATCAATAAGGTGTTTTGGTCGGTCTGCAGAAATAACTACTAACGGAATATTACTATAAAACGCCTCGGCAATAGCAGGATAATAATTGAGTAATGCCGACCCCGAAGTACAAACCAAAGCCACAGGTTTTTGCGTTTGTTGTGCCATTCCCAAAGCAAAAAATCCAGCACAACGCTCATCAACAATACTAAATGTTTCAAAATTTTTATTTTTCGAAAACCCTATTGTTAATGGTGCATTTCGTGAACCGGGGGAAATGACAATTTTGTCAATTCCAAAATATTCACACACCGAAATTACTTGTTTTGCTAATATTTTCATTTATAAATTACCCTCTACCATTATTAAATCACACCATTCAATGTTGGTTTTTAACCATTTAAGAAAATCTGAATAAAATTGTTTTTCTTTTGGTAAAATTTCTGAATTTAATTTTTCTTCTATTCTACTAATAATTTTCAACCAATCATTTTTACCTATCCAATTATCAAAACATACATCAAAACTTTCTACAAACTGGTTATCTGTTGGGTCTAATGTCGGATAAATTTCTTTAAAATAATCGGATAATAATTTATTAAAATCATTATAAAAAAGAGTTAAACTACTTTGTTTATAAACATAATCCAAAGTAGTTTTTTCTCCTAAATTTTTGCAAGGATAAAATTTAAAACAATTTCTGTCGTTTAACTCACTATAACATCTAATTGTTACATTTTTATCTTGAAAACTCACTAATTTCCTTTTTTATAATCTGCTAAAAACTTCTCTAAACCGATGTCTGTAAGTGGATGATTTAACAAACCTTTTATCGCACTTAAAGGCGAAGTTACCACGTCCGAACCGATTTTTGCACAATCAATAATATGCATAGTATGACGAATTGACGCCGATAAAATTTCAGTATCAAACATATAGTTATCAAAAATTTGACGAATTTCAGAAATTAAATTCAATCCGTCTGTTGAAATATCGTCTAATCTACCTAAAAATGGAGATACGTAAGTCGCACCTGCTTTGGCAGCCAACAACGCTTGACCTGCCGAAAATACCAATGTTACATTTGTTTTTATTCCTTTGTCAGAAAAATATTTACACGCTTTAATTCCGTCTGCAATCATAGGTAATTTAATCACAATTTGAGGATTTAATTTTGCCAATTCCTCGCCTTCTTTTACCATTCCTTCAAAATCTGTTGAAATTACTTCTGCCGAAACATCTCCGTCAACCAATTCACAGATTTTTTTATAATGATTTAAAATGTTTTCTTTTCCTGTAATTCCCTCTTTTGCCATTAATGACGGATTTGTTGTTACTCCATCTAAAATTCCAAGAGATTGAGCCTCTTTAATTTGCTCTAAATTTGCTGTGTCTATAAAAAATTTCATATTCTTAAGTTTTTAAAGTTTGATTGTTCAAAAGTTTATAAAGTTGAGAGAACTTTCCAACTTTTAAATTTTATAATGATTCATTAATAATTTTTCATACCATAAATCAGGTAAAATTCGTTTTAAAACTATTGAAAATTTTTCCATAAATCCACCTACTTTATAATGTATTTTAGGATTTTTTGTATTAATAATTTTTTCAATGGCCTTTGCCATTACAATCGGGTTCATTCCTTTATCAACGTGAGCATTCATCAGTTCTAAATTTTCAGAATATTTTTTCTTATATGCCGAATTCTGAAAAACAGGAGTGTGATATCTACCCTCTGCTATATTCGTAGCAAAATCCCCTGGGGCAACATTTACCACATTAATACCAAACTCTTTAACCTCCATACTTACGGTTTCTGTAATAAGTTCTAAAGCCCCCTTACTTGCTGAATAAACACCTCTAAAAGGCAACCCCATATAACCTGCTATAGAAGTTGTATTAATTATTAGCCCTTTTTTCTGGCTTCTCATATGTGGTAAAACTTCCTTTATTACATCAATAACCCCAAATAAATTAGTATTAAAATTATTTTTTATCTCTTCCGTTGGTGTATCTTCAATTGCCCCTGTAATTCCTCTTCCTGCATTATTTATAAGCACATCAATTCTTCCTTCTAAAGATATAACCTCATTAATTGCATTTTTAATAGAGTTTTCATCTAACACATCCAAAGACACCATTTTAAAATTAACATCTTTAACTTTATCAGGATTTCTACTTGTACCATAAATTTTATATTCTTTATACTTATTATGTAAATATGTAGCAACTGCTTTACCTATTCCTGAAGATGCCCCTGTAATTAATATAACTTTTTGCATTATGTAATTATTTATAATAGCAAAACTACTGAATTATTAGTATAACAAAAAAGATGAGTTCATTTAAATAAACTCATCTTTCATTTACATTTACTTTTTACTTAGTAGCAAAAATTATCCTAACCAAGCGTTTAGCATCCAAATTGTTTTTTCTTGCTCTGAAATAAAATCAGACATCATTGCATTCGTTCCTTCATCCCCTACTTCTCCTGCTAAATCTAAAATTTCTCTTTCAATAATTAATAATTTAGATAAAGACTCTCTCACTAACTCAACAGACTCAACATCATTACTAATATTTTTACCAACCCTTACTTTTGAAACATTTACATAATCTTCAAAAGTATGTAAAGGAGTTCCTTGTAAAGTTAAAATTCTTTCTGCAATCATATCAATCTTTTCTTGAGAATCAGTATATAATTCCTCAAACTTAACATGTAATTCAAAGAATTTTTTACCTTTAATATTCCAGTGTAATCCTCTTAAATTTTGATAATATACCTGAAAATTTGCTAACAAATCATTTAATCCTTTTACTAATTTTTTAGCATCTTCTTCTTTTAATCCTGATAAAATTATACCCATTACTTTTATTTTTTAAATTAACTAATATCTTTCTTGCAAATTTATTTAAACTTAACTTAACTTTGTAATAGTTTTAATTGATAGTTTTAATAACTTTATAAAAAAAATATATGACTATTACCCAACTAAAATATATTTTGGCTATTGCAAAATACAAAAATTTCACTATTGCTGCAGAAAATTGTTTTGTTACTCAACCAACATTAAGTATGCAAATACAAAAATTGGAAGAAGAGTTAAATACCAAAATATTTAATCGTTCTAAAAAACCTATTGAACTAACCCCTGTTGGTTTAAAAATTATAGAACAAGCAAAGATTATTGTTGATGAAAGTAATAGAATTAATGATATTGTACACCAACATAAAGGATATATAGGTGGCGAATTTAAAATAGGTATTATACCTACAATAATGCCTACTTTATTACCTATGTTTTTAAAAACATTTACTAAAAAATACCCTAAAGTAAATTTAATTATTAAAGAAATAACTACAGAAGAAATTATAAAAAAACTTGCTGATGGACATATAGATGCAGGTATTACTGCTACTCCATTAGAAAATGAGGCTGTTAAAGAACGTGTTTTATTTTATGAGCCTCTTGTTTGTTTAATTCCTGAGAATAACCAATTATTTAACAAGCAAAAAATAAATATTAAAGACCTTGAAAATGAAAATTTATTATTATTAGAAGACGGACATTGTTTTAAAAATAATATTTTAAACCTATATAAAACACTTGAAAGTAAAGAAAAACAGAATTTTAAATTAGAAAGCGGAGGATTTAATACTTTAGTTAAATTATCAAAAGAAGGATTAGGAATAACTCTTTTACCATATTTAAATACTTTAGATTTAAACGAAGAAGATAAAAAATACCTACGTGCATTTGAAACACCTCCACCTGCTCGTGAAGTAAGTTTAATTTACCATAAATCTCAATTAAAAATACAATTAATTGAAGCTTTAAAAACTACTATTGATAGTATTATTAGAGGAGCTATTACTTTTAATGATGTAGAAATTATTAGCCCTTTACAAAAAGGACAATAAATTTATCTCTTATGTTCTATTATAAGAAACACATTACTATTAAATTTTACTAAAAAATATTTTAAAATAAAAAAGGTTGCTTATATAAGCAACCTTTTTTACAAAGTAAAGTTTTTTTGTGTTCTATCAATAATTAGTCTCTAATTATTTCTTCTGGCTTAAACTTAGGTTGTTTCAAGAAGAAAACAATTGCTGCTGAAATTGCTATTAAAACAATTGCTGCTGCGTAAGCAAAGTCATAATTCCCATAAGCATACTTAGAGTAAGCTGAAATTGAAGGACCAATAATTAATGAAATACCCCAACCGTTATAAACTAAACCATAGTTAGCACCATAGTTTTTAAGACCAAAGTAGTCTGCTACAATAGAAGGAGTTGTACTCATTGCAGAACCATAAGCCACACAAGCAAGAATAACACCTAAAACTACTAAATATGGAGTTTTCCAGAAATAGATAAATCCTAACATGTTAAGTGCTGCAACTGTATGAATAATGTAATAAGTTGGTTTTCTACCAATTTTATCAGAAAGTATACCTCCTAAAGAACGACCTGTTGCGTTAGAAATAGAAGCTAAAGGTACCATAAATGCGATAGCTTTAATTACTGTTTCTCCGAAAGGTCCTTCTGGTCCTCCTGTTTGAATTCTCATGATATCAGTAGCATTACTAATTACTAATGCACCTGCAGAACAGAAGAAAGAGTAAATAGTTAATAACATCCAAGTTTGTGGATATTTAGCACAAGTAGCTAAACTAACGTTATCAGCTTTTCTCATAGTAGCTTTTACTGGTTTACCACCACTTAAGTCTTCTGAACGTATTTTATCTACTATTTCTTTTTCCTCTTTTGTTTTAGGCTCAATAACATTCATAGCTGCAGGAATACCAATACATAAAATTAAAACTCCTAAAGCTAATAAAGTTTGCTCTAATGATAATCCCATAGTTTTTAATAAGAATATCTCTACTGGTCCTAACCATAAAGCTCCTAAACCGAAACCTGCTACAACTAAACCATTTACCATTCCTTTTTTAGAAGGGTGGAACCATTTCATTGCTGCCGCACGAGGACATGCATATACGAAACCAATACCACTACCTACAATAATACCAAAAGTTACTAAGAACATATATGGTGAATGAGTTACAAAACTAGATAAAATAGCTCCTAAAGAAACCATTAAAATACCTACTATAATAACTTTTTTAGCTCCTACTCTATCTTGCCAAGCACCTGCTGCAACTACCACAAAAGCAGAAAGGAAACCTCCTACAGAGTATGGTAAATTTAACATAGTTGGTGCCCATTCAGAATAAATACGTTCTCCTGTAGCTGGGTCTACCGCTGCAAGAGCATCTCTTAAGTTACTCCAAGTATATAATATACCAATACTTAGATTTGAAATAATTCCGGCTATAAGTACCCTCCAAGCCTTCTTTTTCGCTGTTCTAACGTCCATAAAATAATTTTTTAAGTTAAACTAGTTTTTAAAATTTTTCACTTTACTTTTAAATCTTATATCTTTATATAAGTATAAATGTAATATTCGGGGTGCAATTTAATATAAATTACTTATATAATTATACTTTTTTAACATAAAATGTTAATTTTAGTTATTAACATTTCTCATATTCCATGATTTACAAGTATTTATATAATGTTATTTTTTATCTGCAACTACTCTTTTCAATAGGCTCTTTCCCTTTTTCAAACCAACAAAAGGTATTATTATTTCCTTTCAATTCAATTTTATCCCCATTTACCTCTAACCAACTCCCCTCTCTTAATCCCATAACAGGAGTATCATTAAACACATGAAATTCTTTTATACGAGTTTCACGGGTTTCTCCCATGTGCTTAGAACTAACATCAGCATCTAAATAATGAGCATTTATATTGAAAGGAATAAACTGTAAAGTTTTAAAACTTGGAGGATATACAATAGGCATATCATTAGTATTCATCATAGTAACTCCACAAATATTACTTCCTGCACTTGTTCCTAAATAAGGTGTTCCGTTTTCTACAACCTCCTTTAAACAAGTAACTACATCATTTATATATAATTGATTTACTAATTCAAATGTATTACCTCCTCCTACAAATATAGCTTCAGCATTTTTTATCGCTTCTTTTGGTTTTTTAAATAAATGTATCCCTTCTACATTTTTATTTATTTTTGAAAAAGCTTCTTTTGCTAAATTGGTATATTCATCATAAGTTTTTCCACTCGCCCTTGCATAAGGAACAAACAATATTGTATTTACTTCTTTAAAGAAACTTTTTAACGTTGGTAATAAATATTCTAAATACCCGCTTCCATAAACCGATGAAGAACTAGCAATTATTATTTTTTTCATTTTAAAGTGTTTTTACTCAGCAACACAAAGATATACACATTATTATTAAAATTACAACTTATAAATTTCATAAGGTTTTCCACTTTTCTTTATTACGTTTTCCGTTCTATCAGAATGAGTATCTGTTATAAATATTTGCCCAAATTCATTATTATTAACCAAATCAATTATTTGAGCAACACGATTTTCATCTAATTTATCAAAAATATCATCTAATAATAAAATAGGAGTTACATTGGCTTGTTTCTTTATAAATTCAAACTGAGCCAATTTTAAAGCTATTAAATATGATTTTTGTTGCCCCTGGGAGCCAAATTTTTTAATAGGAAAATCATCTATTTCAAAACTTAAATCATCCTTATGAATTCCTGATGAAGTATATTGTACAATCTTATCTTTTTCAAGGCTTTCTTTCAGTAAATTTTCAAAATCTATTTCGTGTAATTGACTTTTATAATTTAAATTAACTCGTTCTTTTTTACCTGAAATAATTTGATGTTTTTTGTTAAAAATAGGCGTAAATTCAAGTAAAAATTGCTTACGTTTATTGTAAATTTTTGTTCCATATTCAACAAGTTGTTCATCATATACCTTTAAATTTAAGGCATCAAAAGTTCTATTAGCTGCAAAATATTTTAATAAAGCATTTCTTTGAGCTAAAACCTTGTTATAAGAAATTAACCATTGTAAATAACTTTTATCTTGTTGAGATATTACCCCATCAATAAACTTCCTACGAGTATCACTTCCTTCGGTAATTAAATCTCTATCAGCTGGCGAAATAATTACAAGTGGTAACTGCCCTATGTGTTCTGAAAATTTTTCATAAACCTTACCATTTCTT
>JAGYHQ010000032.1 GCA_018456245.1 Tenacibaculum sp.
GTCATCAAGATTATAAAGGTATTTACAATGATAAATCGGTAGGTATTTTTAACGGAAAAGTTTATGTTGAAAACGATGCTCAAAAATTAGATGCTTATCAGCAAAATGATAATATTTTATTAACTGATAAAGCAACCGTAAATTCAAAGCCTCAATTAGAGATATTTGCTGATGATGTAAGATGTTCTCACGGGTGTACAATCGGTCAGTTAGATGAAGAAGCACTATTTTATATGCAACAGCGTGGAATTCCTAAAAAACAAGCAAACGGGTTATTAATGTTTGCTTTTGCAAATACCGTTTTAGAAAGTGTAAAAATTCCTGAATTGCAGAAACAAATCACCAATACTATTGCGAAAAAATTAGATGTTGATATTAAGTTTTAAATTATTTTTTAAAATTTAATTCTACAACAATGGGGCAATGGTCAGAATGTTTAACATTTGGTAAAATATAAGCATCAGAAATATTATTTTTTAATGGCTCTGATACCATATGATAATCTATACGCCAACCCTTATTGTTATTTCTCGCATTAGCCCTATAACTCCACCACGAATAATGGTGGGGTTCTTTATTTAAAAAACGAAAACTATCAATAAAACCATTACTTATAAAATTACCTATCCATTCTCTTTCAACAGGTAAAAAACCTGAAACACCTTTCATTTTAGGATTATGAATATCTATTTCTTCGTGGCAAATATTATAATCTCCACAAATAACTAAATTTGGTAATTCTTCCTTTAAATTATTAACATATTTTTGGAATTGAGCCATATAAGCTAACTTAAATTCTAATCTATCATCATTAGTTCCCGATGGTAAATAGAGGCTCATAATAGAGATATTATCATAATCTATTCTAATATTTCTCCCCTCAAAGTCCATTGTTTCTATTCCTGTACCGTATTCAATATGATGAGGTTCTTTTTTACAAAAAATAGCCACACCTGAATATCCTTTTTTTTGAGCCGAAAACCAATATTGATAAGGGTATCCTGCCAAACTAAAATCCATTTCATTTAGTTGTTCTTTTTGTGCTTTTGTTTCTTGTAAACAAATAACATCAGGATTTTCTTGTGTTAACCAATCTAAAAAACCTTTTTTAATAGCAGCCCTAATACCATTTACGTTATATGAAATTATCTTCATAAAATTTTAAATATTAAAAATCAGTATCATAATGCTCATCATTTGTTTCATTTTCAATAATTATAGTTTCATCTTCATTATTAGAAGTTTTTGAACAATCTAAATTAATAGAAATTCCATTTAAAGGTTTTTCAAAATTACCTGAACTAATACCTAAAGATTTATCAGTATAACATTTACGCATAAAAATTGCCCACGTAGGTAATGCCATTGAAGCTCCTTGCCCTTTATCAATACCAGCAAAATGTATTGAACGGTCTTCCCCACCTGTCCAAACACCTGTTACTAAATTTGGTACAATTCCTATAAACCAACCATCTGATTGATTTTGGGTAGTTCCTGTTTTTCCTGCAATAGGATTGGTAAATTTATAAGGGTAACCTGTTATGTATTTGGGTCTTGCCCAAGTAGTTCTTAAACGAACACCTGAACCTGCTTGTGTTACACCTTCCATTAAATTTAGTATAACATAAGCTGTTTCTTCACTTAAAACTTCTTTAGTTTCAGGAATAAAATTTTGTAAAACTGTTCCGTTTTTATCTTCAATACGTTCTATTATCATTGGGCTAACTCTCATACCTTTATTTGCAAAAGTAGAATATGCACTTACCATTTCTAATAACGATAAATCTACCGAACCTAAGGCAATAGAAGGATTAGCATCAAACTCTGTTTCAATTCCTGCTGATTTTGCTAAACGAGCAACATTAATAGGATTTACTTTATCAACCAAACGAGCAGTAATTACATTAACTGAATTTGCCAATGCTTCTTTCAGTGTTAATTCTCCTCCGTATTTTTTACCTGAATTTTCTGGTGTCCAATCTTTATCCATTCCATATTTTTCCTTTACGATGGTGTAAGGAGTATTAGGAAACTTCTCACAAGGAGACATTTTTAATTGATTTATAGCACTAGCATATACAAAAGGTTTAAATGTAGAACCTACCTGACGTTTTTGTTTTTCAACAGCATCATATTTAAAATATTTATGATTAATTCCACCTACCCAAGCTTTAATATGTCCCGTTTGTGGTTCAATAGATACTAAACCGGAGCGTAAGAAAGACTTGTAATAACGTATAGAATCATAAGGAGTCATTATCGTATCTCTGTCTCCTTTCCACGTAAACACACGCATATCAGTTTTTGTATTAAAGGCTTTTTCAATCTCTTTAGTTGATTTACCCTCATTTCTCATTATTTTGTAGCGATCAGAATTCTTTTTAGCTCTATTTAAAATTCTTTTTATGTCTCCTTTTTCAATATCATAAAAAGGAGCTTGTTTGTTTCTTTTATGTTCTTCAAAGAAATATTTTTGTAAATTACTTGTATGTTCTTTAACAGCTTCTTCTGCATATTGTTGCATACGAGCAATCTATCGTTACATATATTTTTAATCCATCTTTATAAATATCATAAGGGTCTCCATTTGGTTTTAAAGTTCCTTTTGCCCATATTTTTAAATAATCTCGTAAATGCTCTCTAAAATAAGTTGCTAAACCATCACTATGACTTTCAGGTGTAAAGTTTATTTTTAAAGGAAGTTTTTGTAATGAATCTTTTTCTCTTTCAGTTATAAATCCGTTTTTCTTCATTTGAGCAAAAACAACGTTTCTTCTTGTTTTAGATTTTTCTTTTGAAATTTTTCTATAAGGATTATACTGCCTTGGATTTTTAAGCATAGCTACCAAAATTGAAGACTCTTGCAAATCTAAATCTTTAGGCTCTTTACCAAAATAAATACGTGCAGCTGAACGGATACCTGTTGCATTAAATAAAAACCCTTGAGTATTAAAATACATTGCAATAATTTCGGGTTTTGTATATCTTCTTTCTAATTGTACAGCAACAATCCATTCTTTAATTTTTTGTAATAGCCTTTTTACTCTATTTTGTGTTCCCCCTTCATTAAATAAATTTTTAGCTAATTGTTGAGTAATTGTACTTGCACCACCACCTGTTCCTAATTTAATAACAGCTCTTGCAGTTCCTTTAAAATCAATACCCGAATGCTCGTAAAAACGTTCATCTTCAGTTGCAATTAAAGCATCTACCAAACCTTTTGGTAAATCTTTATAATGTATAGGTGTTCTATTAGCTCTTACATAGTATTTTCCTAATGTTTTACCATCGGAAGATATAATTTCTGTAGCTAAATCATTTTTAGGATTTTCTAACTCCTCAAAAGTTGGCAGTTTACCAAATGCTCCTAAATATACAAGCAAAAATAACAGGCAAACAAATGAAAATATGCCTAAAATTATTCCCCAAAACCATTTAATGTACTTTTTAAAGTTCGTAGTTGTATTATCTGTCATTGTTATTATTTTTTTCTATTCTAAAACCTATTTCAGTAATTCCATTTAAAAATTCAATTCCTGAAACTTCTCCGCTTTTACGCATTGCGTGACGTACGGATAACGTATAATTTCCTTTAGCAGGAAATATAATATTTTCTTTATAAAGCAATTTATTTTCTTTAATCTCTGAAAATCCCTTTCCTAAAAATCTCCCTATTTTATCAGTCATTTCATACTCTAAAGTATCAATAATTTTGTTACCATCAGGAAATGTTAAATCTGTTATTAAAAACAGATTGCTAAAAGGATATTCGTTATTATTCCTTAAATTTATTAATAAATTTCGTTTAGCAATAGTATCATTAATATCAAATTGAAATAAAATAATTTCATCTTTACTCCAAGAACCATTACTAATGTCTTTATATTCATCAAAAATACGTTTAGAATCACAAGAAACAAACGTAATTAAGACAAAAAATATAATTTTATTAATATTAATTATTTTTTTCATTTTTTTTATGTCGTCTCTTATTTTTCTTTTTCTTCAGTTTTTGATTAACATCAAAACGATTTATAGAATCTTGCCCCACCACATTTTCAAAATTAACTTTAGTTTCTTCTTCCTCTATATCATTTTCATATTCTTCTAACGGAGAAGCAAGTTTATTATTTTTATTTAGTTTAATAATTTCATTAACCTGATTTAAAGATAATTTAAACCACTTAAAACGTTCTTTTTTATACGTATACCAAAGCAGTTTTTTAAAGATATCCATTTTAACAAAAACGGCATCTCCATTTTCAGTTTTAAGTACTAAATCTTGCTTAGGAAATGCTTTTAAAGCGTCTAAATAGGTATCTAACTCAAAATTTAAGCAACATTTTAATTTTCCACATTGCCCTGCCAATTTTAAAGGATTTAATGACAATTGCTGATATCTTGCTGCCGCTGTATTCACTTTCCTAAAATCCGTAAGCCATGTAGAACAACATAACTCTCTACCACAAGAACCTATACCACCTAAACGAGCTGCTTCCTGCCTCATACCAACCTGTTTCATTTCTACCCTAATAGAAAAAGCTCCTGCTAAATCACGTATTAATTGGCGAAAATCTACTCTTTCATCTGCCGTATAATAAAAAATAGCTTTACTACCATCTCCTTGATATTCAACATCTGAAAGCTTCATTTTCAAACCTAATCTACTTATTATTTCTCTTCCTTTACGTTGAGTTTCTGGTTCTTTATCTTGGGCTAATTTCCAAATATCAATATCTTTTTGTGATGCTTTTCTATAAATTTCTTTAATCTCCTCGCTGTTTACCGATATATTATGTTTTTTCATTTGAACCTTTACAAGTTCTCCTGCTAATGAAACTATACCAACATCATGTCCTGGTGAACCTTCAACCACAACGGCATCCCCCATAAAAAGGGTTAAATTATCAGGTTTTTTATAAAAATGTTTTCTTCCATTTTTAAAACGGACTTCAAATATATTAAAACGTGGCTCACCACTTGGTAAAGTCATATTAGACAACCAATCAAAAACGGCCATTTTACTACCACTTCCACAAGTACCTGTACCACAATTACCATTGCTTTTACAGCCATTAGGAACTCCATTTTTATTAGTTGAACAATTATTACATCCCATAAATTACAATTATTATAACAGTATTATATTTATTTAATTGATTTTCAAATAAATAATAAACTATTATTCAGCGAGTAAATATACGGACTTATAATTTAAAGTAAAAATGTAAAGAGTTTTTAACGAAAAAAAAGAATTTTCACAAAAAGTTACACAGGTTAATTTAATATTAACCTGTGTAATTTGTGATTTTAAAAAAAGAATAATTATTTTATTAAACTTACCCTTGACAACTTTCGCACTCTTTCTTTTGTTTAAATTTTTGGGCGGCATTCATACTATGTTGGTAATACATTGATTTTAAACCTAATTGCCAAGCTGTTACATAAATACTATTTACCTCTTTTATAGGCATATCTGGGTGTACCATAACATTAATTGATTGCCCTTGGTCTATATGATTTTGGCGAGTTGCTGCCTGATAAACAATAACCTTTTGATCTATTTCAGAATAGGTTTTAAATACATTTTTTTCTTCTTCTGCTAAGAAATCTAAATGTTGTACTGATCCGTCATGGTCTCTAATACTTCTCCATACATCTGGTGTATTTCTACCTTTTTCTTTTAATAATTGTTCTAAAATTGGGTTTTTAATAGTTGTTTTAATTTTAGCAATATCTTTTACATAAATGTTAGACCAAATTGGCTCAATACCTTGTGATACCTGCCCCAAAATAAATGCAGACGATGTTGTAGGTGCTATGGCATTTAACGTGGTGTTTCGTCTTCCATAACCTTTTAGTACTTTAGGCTCGCCGTATTTTAAAGCCATTTCTTCTGATGCTTTATATGATTTTTCTTTAATTAATTTAAATATTTCATTATTTAAATTATATGCCTCTTGGCTATCAAAAGCTAACATTTTACTTTGTAATAATGAGTGCCAACCTAATGCTCCTAAACCTAATGCTCTGTTATCTTTTGCAAAATTATAGGCTTTCTCCATAAACCTAAAAGTAAATTGATCATCTTTATCGGTAGAATTTTTGTATTCCTCTAATTTAGTGATAAACTCTTGCATAACAGCATCTAAGAAATAGGTAAGCGTTTCTACGGCATCAGTATCTTTCCACTTATCATAATGCAATAAGTTTATTGATGATAAACAGCAAACGAATGACCATTCTTCATTAGATGGTAACATAATTTCAGTACACAAGTTACTTGCATAAATTTCGTGATTTTTGTCTTTGTAAACATCAACTGTTCCGTCATTGGCATTATCTCTAAATAAGATATAAGGATAACCTATTTCACCTCTACGTTGTAAAACTTTTGCCCAAATTTTTCTTTTTTCAACATCACCATCAATCATTTCTTGCATCCATTGGCTACCAACGGTAACGCCGTGTGTAAGTTCTTGTATAGGGTTTCCTTCGGTACCAATTTCTAAAAATTCTTCAATATCTGGGTGGTCAATAGGTAGGTAAGGGGCAAATCTTCCTCTTCTTACTGATCCTTGGCTAACAACATCCACCATTGTTTCAAATAACTTCATCATATGAACAGCTCCTGATGAAAATCCGTTATTTTTTATCTCAGCACCTCTATGGCGCAATTTACCAAAGTAACCTGATGTACCACCACCTAATTTACTCATCATTCCTACTTCTGATTGAGAGAATAGTATATCTCCCATATCATCAGCAACATGCGAGCCAAAACAGCTTATAGGAAGCCCACGTTTTTTACCGAAATTAGACCATACTGGAGACGCTAACGAAAAATACCCCTCGGCCATATAATTGTAAAACTTATTTGCAAAACCTTTTATTTGCAAAATTTTTTCTGCGTGTTCTGCAATTTCTCTTATTCGTCCTTCAGGTGTAGCTCCTTCAGTTAAGTAGCCTGATTGTAAGAACTTTCTGCTATTTTCAGTAAGCCATTTTATTTCAGATTGTACAACTTTATCAATCATTTCTTGCCTACTGTTTTCTCTTGTTTTTATCAGTATTTCTTTATCAGTTAGCTCTGTGGTGGTTTTTATGTTGCTGTTCATAATTCTAAAATAAATCGTCGCTGGTTATACTTTTAGTTCTCTTACTGTAATTTATACTTCGTTTTACAAAGAAATCTCCGTGTTTTGTTCCTATAATTTCATCGTCAAACCATTCGGTTTCACTTAGTAATGCTTCATCTATATCAAAAACTTTTTTAATACCTATACTTTCTAATGAGTTATTAAATCGGTTTTTAATAAATTCATTAATTACTTTTTTAGGTAAAAAGTCTAATTCTCCTTTTTCAAAAATCCAATCTATAATTTTACTTTCAGAGTGGTATGCTTCTCTACATGCTTCTTGTATCATTAGAGAATAATCATCATCAAACCAATCAGGATTTTCTTCTTTTATAATTTTAATAACATCTATACCAAAATCTCCATGAATTTGTTCCTCTTTACTTGTTGCTTCAACAGCGTTAGAAATTCCTTTAAGCATATTTTTATACTTATTAAATGCCATAATGATAAGGAATTGTGAGAATAATGAAACATGCTCTATAAAAAGTGAAAACAATAGCATTGATTCTGCAAAATCTTTATTGCTCTCGCTATTTACATTTTTTATAGCCCCCTCTAGGTAATGTACCCTTTTCATTATTACGGGTTTACTCTTTAGGGTTTTAAATTCATCATTTAGTCCTAAAATTTCTAATAGATGCGAGTACGCGTCGTGGTGGCGAACTTCACTCTCAGCAAATGTTACACCAACTGACCCTATTTCGGGTTTGGGCATACGTTTATAAATATCTCCCCAAAAAGTTTTTACTGCTACCTCAATTTGTGAAATAGCTAGCATTGTGTTTTTAATGGCATTTCGTTCTACATCAGTTAGTAGGGTTTTATAATCTTGTATATCACTAGTAAAATTAAACTCAGTATGTATCCAATATGAGTGCCTAATAGCTTCAACATATTCAATTAAAGCAGGGTATTCATATGGTTTTAAATTAATTCGTTTTTCAAAAATATTTGTCTTTCTGTTTCTCGCTTGTTCGTCTCTATATAATATGTATGCCTTTGCAACGTCTTGGAAAGGGCTTTCCATAAGTTTTACTTCTACAAGATCTTGTATTTGTTCTACTGTTGGAACATAATCAGGGTCATTTAATTTTCTTTCTAATAAAGCCCCATTTACTATTTTAGAAATAGCAATGGCATCTTCTTTTGTACCGTGATTAACCGAAATCATAGCCTTTTCTATAGCATTTACTATTTTTTCTAACTCAAATGCGCATACTGTAGTATCTCTCTTTATTATTTGGGTAATTTTCACTATGGTAAATATTATATTTAGGTTAACAAAAAAACGAGCAACAAAGGTTGTAATTTTTATATCAAAAGTAAAGAAGTAGTTATTCACAAAACACTAAAGTTATTCACAATAACATTTTTTATTTTTTAAAAAATCCTCTACAAATACCTTAAAAACAAGTTGTTATGGTTTGTTTTATAGTGAAGTTAATTATTTTTATGTATAATGATATACTCTACTTATTGTAAACGTTCAATTTTGTGTATTTTGAAAAACTTTACTCTTTTTAGAGGGTAAATTTATACTTGTAATTGTAAAATATTACATTGATATTTTTTATTAAAAATAGTTGCTATAAAACAGATAGAATTTTAATAAATTATTTTATATCTTTCAACATTAATTGGATTGATTTATTTCCATTCCATTCATTTTCGTCTAAGGTGTAAACAATATCAAAGTTATTATTAACTTTATCTATTTTGTTTCCTAAACCAAAACCCACCACATCATAAGAATTTTTATCAGAACCTTGAAAAACGTTAAGTTTTAAGTGTGATTTATCAGAGCCTATTTGTCTTCCATATCCATTATCTCTAACGTTGTTAGATAAAAAAATAGGTTTCATATTTTGTGGACCAAAAGGTTCCATTTGTTTAATAATTCTAAGGAATTTAGGTGAAATGTCTTCCAAATTTAAAACAGAATCAATTTTAATTTCAGGAATAAGGAGGTCTTTATCTATTGTATTTTTAACAACTTCTTCAAACTTTTGTTTAAATTTTATAAAATTTTCGGGCAAAATAGTTAAACCTGCAGCGTATTTATGCCCTCCAAATTGTTCAATAAATTCAGAACATTTTTCAATAGCATTATAAACATCAAAACCTTTTACTGAACGTGCAGATGCTGATAATGTATCTCCACTTTTAGTAAACACAATGGTTGGGCGATAGTACGTTTCAGTTAATCTTGAAGCAACAATACCAATTACGCCTTTATGCCAATTTTCATTATATACAACAGTGGTGAAATTATCAACTTCATTATTTTCTACTATTTTATATAGGGCTTCTTCGGTAATTTTTGCGTCTAATTCTTTTCTATTTGAGTTAAACTTTTCAATTTTTAAAGCAAATTCATTGGCTGAATTTAAATTGTTTTCAGTTAATAGTTCAACAGCATAATTTCCATGTTTCATTCGTCCTGCTGCGTTTATTCTTGGTGCAATTATAAATACAACGTCAGTTATGGTTAATTTATCTTTTTTTATGTTGCTAATAATTGCTTTTATACCATTTCGTGGATTTGAATTTATAATTTGCAATCCATAATAGGCTAAAATCCTATTTTCACCTGTAATAGGAACAATATCAGCGGCTATTGCTATTGCAACCAAATCTAAATACGAAGCTAAATCATTAATAGTTTGGTTTCTTTTTTCAGCTAATGCCTGAATTAATTTAAATCCTACCCCACAACCACATAATTCTTTATAGGGGTAATTACAATCCTTTCTTTTTGGGTTTAAAATTGCAACTGCTTGGGGCAATTTATCAGCAGGTTTATGATGGTCGCAAATAATAAAATCAATATTTTTTTCTTTTGCATAATTAATTTTTTCAATGGCTTTTATACCGCAATCAAGAGCAATTATAAGGCTAAAATTATTGTTGTGGGCAAAATCAATTCCTGTGTATGATATACCATAACCTTCTGTATATCTATCAGGTATATAAGTATATATATTGGGGTAAAAAGTTTTTAAATATAAATAAACTAATGAAACTGCTGTTGTTCCATCAACATCATAATCGCCATAAATTAGGATATTTTCTTTGTTTTTAATGGCTCTTTCAATGCGTTTTACGGCGCAATCCATATCCTTTAACAAGTACGGATTGTGCAAATCATTTAATGACGGACGAAAAAACTGTTTCGCATCATCAAAATTTGTTATTCCACGTTGCACTAAAATTTTAGCCAATGTTTTATTAATGGTTAAATCTTTGGCTAAATCGTTTACAATAGTTTTGTTAGGTTCTGGTTTTAGAGTCCAACGCATTTTTTTCAATTATCTGTTATAATTATTTATTGGCAATGATAGTTAATACTAGTGGTTACTTCTGCAAAAGAACGAAACATTTCCATAACACCACAGTATTTTTCTATTGATAAATTTACGGCTTTAGCTATTTTTTGCTTATCTAAATTACTTCCATAAAAATTATATTCAACATGTACTTTTTTGTATATTTTAGGATGTTCATTGGTTAGTTCTGCTGTAATTTTAATTTTAAAATCATCAATTTCAGCACGTTTTTTATCTAAAATCATAATAACATCTAAGCCCGAACAACCTGCTAAAGATGACAACATTAATGCCTTAGGGGATAACCCTGTTTCATTTCCTCCGTTTTTAAACGAAGTATCCATTAAAAGTGAACCTCCTAACGGATTATCACTCTTAAATAATAAGTTTTTTTGCCAAGTAGTTGTAACAATATTATTTTTCATTTCGTTATTTATTTTATTGGTTAAAATTACTTTAAAACATTTTAAAATCACATTTAATTTGTGATTTTTTATAAAAAATAATAACATTAAGATAACACTCACCTAAACATGGGTTTTTACATTTGCTTTGTTAAATTATTATTAATTATGGGAGATCCGTATATTTTAATGTTAGTAGCACTTAGTGTGCTTGCTGTTTTAGATTTAGTAGTTGGTGTTAGTAATGATGCTGTAAACTTCTTAAATTCGGCGATAGGCTCAAAAGCAATTGCTATTAAAACTATTATGATTATTGCCAGTTTAGGTGTATTTTTTGGAGCAGTAACCTCAAGTGGAATGATGGAAGTAGCTAGGAAAGGAATATTTAACCCAAATATGTTCTTTTTTGAAGAAATTATGTTCATATTCATGGCAGTGATGATAACGGATATTTTGTTATTAGATATATTTAATTCTTTAGGAATGCCTACATCTACAACAGTATCTATTGTATTTGAATTACTGGGTGCTGCCGTTGCTATTGCTCTTATTAAAATATCAACTAATGGAGAAAATTTTTCTGAAATTTGGAATTATATTAATCATGAAACAGCAACTAAAATTATATTAGGCATAATACTTTCCGTAATAGTCGCCTTTTCAGTAGGAGCTATTGTTCAATATATCTCTCGTTTAATATATTCTTTTGATTTTGAAAAAAGACCTACATATATAAATGTTCTTTTTGGAGGATTTGCAATTACTTCAATAACCTATTTTATCATTATAAAAGGATTAAAAGGAACTCCTTTTTATGGAAGTATAAAAGATATTATTGAGGTTAATACAGTTGCTCTTATTATTGGTAGTTTTATTTTGTTTTCAATATTATCATTAGCCTTAATTAAATTTTTAAAATTAAATATTCTTACTGTTATTATTGCTATTGGTACATTTTCATTAGCAATGGCATTTGCAGGTAATGATTTGGTAAACTTTATAGGGGTGCCAATGGCAGCATTAAATTCATACGAAGCATGGAAAATTTCAGGTGTTGATGCAGGTGCTTTTTCAATGGGAGTGTTATCAAAAAAAGTTGCTACAAACCCTTGGTTATTATTATTAGCAGGGGCTATAATGGTTATAACTCTTTGGACGTCAAAAAAAGCACGTGCTGTTATTGAAACAGGTATTAATTTATCACGACAAGGAGAGGGAAAAGAAAAATTTCAACCAAATAATTTATCAAGATTTTTAGTTCGTTCAGCAATATCAATAAATAAAGGAATTAGCTACATTTTACCAAGAAGAGTAAAGATTTTTATAGAAACTAAATACAAAAAATCGGTAATAAAATTACCAAAAGATAAAACTTATGAAATGCCAGCTTTTGATTTAGTAAGAGCATCAGTAAACTTAATAATGGCAAGTGTATTAATATCTATCGCTACGTCTATGAAACTACCTCTTTCTACAACATATGTAACCTTTATGGTTGCTATGGGTACATCATTAGCTGATAGGGCTTGGGGAAGAGAAAGTGCTGTATATAGGGTTTCGGGTGTTTTAAATGTTATAGGTGGTTGGTTTTTAACTGCCATTATAGCTTTTACTGCAGCTGGTATTGTAGCTTACTTTGTTAGTTGGCATATTGTAATGATTCCTATACTATTGTCATTAGTAACCCTAATGTTGGTAAGAACTTCTTTAAGCCATTCTAAAAAATTAAAGGAAGAAAAGAAAAAATTATTGGTAAAACGCTCAGAATTTGTTTCTATTAGTGGAGTTATTGAAAAAAGTTCAGAACATATTGCGGAGGTTGTACAAAGGGTTAATAAACTGTACTCTCACGTAGTAATAGATTTATCAAAAGACAATTTAAATAAACTGAAAAAAACTAATAAACACGTAAAAAAATTAAATGAAGAAATTGATAGTTTAAAAGATGATGTTTTTTATTTTATAAAATCATTAGATGATAATTCGGTTAAAGCAAGTGGTTTTTATGTTATAATTTTAGGGCATTTGCAAGATGTAGCACAATCTATAAGTTATATTTCTAAAATTAGTTTTAAACATGTAAATAATAATCATAAAAATCTTAAAAAATCTCAAGTAGCTGATTTAAATTTTATTAATGATAAACTAACTGAAATATTAGATAATGTTACACAAGCTTTTAAAACAAAAGATTTTTCTACCTTAACAATTCTTTTAAATGAAAAAAGAACTTTGTTAGAAGATGTAAATAAATCTATTGAAAAACAGATAACACGTATTAGAAGTGAAGAAACAAGTCCGAAAAACACTACTTTGTATTTTTCCATTTTATTAGAAACAAAAGATTTAATAAGAGCTTTAATAGAGTTATTAACAAAATACAACGAATTTCATTTAACTACAAAGAAATAAAATTACTTTACAAACAATAATTGAGTAATTAATAAAATATTTTTTAAAATCCCTCACTTTAAAATGGGGGATTTTTTAATATATAAATATTAACTTTGCTCATCGGTAAAAAATAATAGATAGATGGAATACAATCACAAAGAAATAGACAAAAAGTGGCAAAAGTTTTGGGCAGAAAACCAAACATTTAAGGCAAGTAACAATAGCGAAAAACCTAAATATTATGTATTAGATATGTTTCCTTATCCGAGTGGAGCTGGGTTACATGTTGGGCATCCGTTAGGGTATATCGCAAGTGATATTTATGCACGATACAAACGCCACAAAGGCTTTAATGTATTGCATCCACAAGGGTATGATAGTTTTGGACTTCCTGCCGAGCAGTACGCAATCCAAACGGGTCAGCACCCTGCAATTACTACCGAAACAAACATTAATACATATAGAAATCAATTAGATAAAATCGGATTTTCATTTGATTGGAGTAGAGAAATTCGCACTTCAAATCCTGAATATTACAAATGGACACAATGGATTTTTATTCAATTATTTAATTCGTGGTACAACAAAAAAACCGACAAAGCCGAAGATATTTCAACCTTAATTGAAATTTTTGAAAGAGAAGGAAATAGTGAAGTATATGCTGTTTGTGATGAAAATATAGAGTATTTTGGTGCTGAAACTTGGAAAAATTATACCGAAGAAGAAAAACAACAAATTTTATTAAAATATCGTTTGGCATATTTGTCAGATACCGAAGTGAATTGGTGTCCGAAATTGGGAACGGTTTTAGCAAACGATGAAATTGTAAATGGCGTTTCAGAACGAGGAGGTTACCCTGTTGTTCGTAAGAAAATGACACAATGGAGTATGCGAATTTCTGCATACGCACAACGATTATTGGACGGATTAGAAAAATTAGATTGGACACAACCTCTAAAAGATAGCCAAACGAATTGGATAGGACGAAGTGAGGGGGCGATGGTCAATTTCTTGGTAGAAAATACTAATGATTATATTCAAGTTTTTACCACAAGACCCGACACCATTTTCGGAGTGTCATTTATGACCCTTGCACCTGAACACGAGTTGGTTATGCAAATTGTTTCTGATGAACAAAGAGCAGAAGTTGAGGCGTATGTTGAGGCAACTGCAAAACGCTCGGAGCGAGATAGAATGTCCGATGTTAAGACAATTTCAGGGGTATTTACAGGAGCGTATGCAATTCATCCGTTTACAAAAAAACAAATTCCGATTTGGATTGGTGACTATGTCTTGGCAAGTTACGGAACGGGGGCTGTAATGGCTGTTCCTGCTGGCGATGACCGAGATTATGCCTTTGCAAAACATTTCAATATTCCTATTATAAATATTTTTGAAGGAATTGATATCTCCGAAGAGGCTTATACCGACAAATCGGCAAAAACGCCACTTATAAATTCTGATTTCTTAAACGGATTAACGGTTAAAAAAGCAATGAAAACCGTTATTTACGAAATGGAACAAAACGGCATTGGTTTTGGAAAAATCAATTATCGTTTGCGAGATGCTGTGTTTAGTCGCCAAAGATATTGGGGCGAACCATTCCCAGTGTATTACAAAAACGGAATGCCACAAATGATTGATGCAAAACATTTGCCTATTCGTTTGCCAGAAGTAGAAAAATATCTTCCGACAGAAGACGGAAAACCACCATTAGGAAATGCAGAAGTTTGGGCTTGGGATACAGAGAAAAACGAGGTTGTTAGTAATCAGTTGATTGACAATGAAAAAGTCTTTCCGTTAGAATTAAATACAATGCCGGGTTGGGCAGGAAGTTCATGGTATTTCAATCGTTATATGGACGCTCAAAACACCAAAGAATTTGCAAGTAAAGAGGCTTTAAATTATTGGAAAGAAGTTGATTTATACATCGGTGGTAGCGAACACGCAACGGGGCATTTGTTGTATGCTCGTTTTTGGCAAAAATTCTTGTTTGACAAAGGAGTCGTTCCCGTTGATGAATTTGCTAAAAAATTGATTAACCAAGGAATGATAACGGGCGAAAGTGCGTTTGTGTATCGTGAGGCTGGAACAAATAAATTCTATTCAAAAGGCTTGATTGAGGGCAAAGAAGTGCAAAAAATTCACGCTGATGTGTCGTTTGTAAATCTTTCTAACGAACTTGATATTGAGCAATTTAAAAATTGGCGAGAAGAATATAACGATGCCGAATTTATTTTAGAAAACGGAAAATATATCGTTGGTCGTGAGGTTGAAAAAATGTCAAAATCAAAATATAATGTTGTAAATCCTGATGAAATTTGTGAGGAATACGGAGCAGATAGTTTGCGTTTATTTGAGATGTTTTTAGGGCCTTTGGAGCAGTCAAAACCTTGGAAAACAGCAGGGATTTCAGGAGTGTATTCATTCCTTAAAAAATTATGGCGATTGTTCCATAGTGGTGAAAACGGAACTTTTTGCGTTGATGACACCCCTCCTTCGGAGGGGGCGGGGGAGGCTCTTAAAACTTTACACAAAACCATAAAAAAAGTAGAAGAAGATATTGAGAACTTCTCGTTTAACACTTCGGTTTCAACTTTTATGATTGCTGTAAATGAATTGTCAAGCCAAAAATGCAACAAACGACAAATTTTAGAGCCTTTATTGGTCCTAATTTCGCCTTATGCTCCACATATTGCCGAAGAATTATGGCAAAAATTAGGTCATAATTCATCAATTTCAACCGAGCCTTTCCCAAAATTTGAGGAAAAATATTTGGTAGAAAGCACCAAAACTTATCCGATTTCATTTAACGGAAAAATGCGTTTTACCTTAGATTTACCTATGGATATGCCAAAAGAAGAAATTGAAAAAACCGTAATGACTCACGAAAAAACACAAATACAATTACAAGGGCGAACTCCTAAAAAAGTGATTATTGTTCCTGGGAAAATTGTGAATATTGTGGGGTAGAATATTTTAGTATTATACTGAAATTAGTATTTTTGTAAAAGTGTAAAAATTATATTTTACACATAACATATTGGAAATAAAAAGCGTTAGCTTTTATTCTGTTCGTAAGAAATCTGACAGTTTCAAAGAAGTACAGAATATAAAGACTATCGCTCACGCTTCGGCGTGGGTTGATAACTTATATTCATACTTCAAGGTTTTGTCAGAACCTCTTACGAGTGGATATAGTAACAAGTTACAATCCCACGCTTTTTTTGTTATATAAAATTTATTAATACTTTGGGGATTGGAAGTAAAATAAAATCTTTTACAAATGAAAAAAGTATTTTTACTAACAATTAGTATTATGTTATTTTCTAACATAATATTCGCACAAGAAAATAATAGAGATGTTGTTTATTTAAAAAATGGTTCAATTATTAAAGGATATATTATTGAACAAGTACCGAATAAAACAATGACAATTCAAACAATAGATGGAAGTACTTTTGTTTATCCTATTGACGAAATTAAAAAAATAACAAAAGAAATATCTCACATACCAAATAATATTAATAAAATAAAAAGCAAAAAAATAAACACCAACAGAAATAATACTAAAAATAATTTTAATTATTATAGTTTTAATGCAGGAGCAGGTAATTCACTTAGGGTAAATTTAGCAGAACTAAACTTTGCTGGAAATAGTGGTTGGGGAGGAATTCTAAAATTAGGTGGAAGTTGGAGTTTTCATGAAGATATGTCACTTTACCACCTTGCAATAGGACCTTCATATTCTTTCTCTGCTGGTTCAACAGTTGGTACTGTTACCCTAATGACAGGTGTAGGTTTATTAAAATATGAATCTGAAAGATATGAATATAATAATTCTGGTTACAAAAGTTACTACCATACTACGTACACAGATACAATATTTCTTTACGGTTTAGGGTATACACATCGTTTTTTTACAGATAAAAAA
>JAGYHQ010000033.1 GCA_018456245.1 Tenacibaculum sp.
CCATTGCCCCGTCAAAAACCCGAACTCCAAAACCTTCTAAATCTTCTTTTGAAAGTTCATTTTTAAAAGGATAATTATCAGCTGTACCTTCAAAAATATGTGAAGTTGGAATCATAATATCTCCTTTTCCTCCTTCTAAAATTCCTGCTTTCCCCATTATTGAAACCGATTTCACATCTAAAAACTGCTTTTTACCATTTGTTTTATATGATTTTAACAGTTCATCCATCGTTTCATAGGCTTGTTCTCCAAAGGCATAATCCATTACAATAATTACAGGTTTTTCTTCTGTTACATTATTTTTTTCAAACGGTGTGTTTTTAAAGTTAATTTTAGCAGTATCAATAACCTGTACGTTAATATTTGTACCTGATTTATCCTTTATATATATTAAACCATTCTCAGAAGCATAATTTTTTACCGCTGTTTGTAAAGCACCACTATTACTTTTACTTAACAGCTCATATAAACTAAAATCTTTGTGCTTTTTGGCCTCTTTCGGTAAGGCATTTTGTGCGTAAATAGAATTTAATACACTATGCATGTTAGCACTAATAATATGAATAGGTCTTTCTATTAAATTATAATCGGATAATGTTTTTTTAATATCATTCGCCCAAATTTCGCCGTAAATATGATGACCTATTTCTTCAATTAATACCGAACTAAATCTAATTAAACGCTTTTTATCATTCAATTCCTCATTAATTGCTAATTTACCCAACCAATATATTAAATGGAAAAATCTGTGCGGATTTTCTTCATTTGAAAATGTATTATAAGCCTCATAAACCTCAT
Organism: Tenacibaculum sp.; assembly: GCA_018456245.1. Classification (GTDB taxonomy): domain Bacteria; phylum Bacteroidota; class Bacteroidia; order Flavobacteriales; family Flavobacteriaceae; genus Polaribacter. The sequence goes on from JAGYHQ010000033.1 coordinate 799, forward strand.
CATAAGTTCTCCCTAAAATACCTCCTAAATGTACCATTACAACATCTCTTTCTTCATCTGATATTGTTTTATTATTTAAAACAATATTTTCTAAATATTCCCATTCTCTTGTTGCTTTGGTGTAATTATCTAACAAAACACGTTCTTTTATTTTATGTGATTCAATAAATAAAAACGTTAAATGCGTAAGGATATCATAAATTTCTGAACGCCCTCTGGTAATTTCAATTACCATTTGGTTTTTATCTATTCTGTAACAATTTCTTCTTCTTTTTAGCGGAATTATTGCATTAAAATGTGAGTTTTTATAACCCTCATCAGCTGTTAAATTAATGAATTGACATTCCTCAATTCCTTCAGGTAAACGTTCTATAACGTAAGTTAACCCATTTAATTCAATTTTTTCTTCAGCTATTGAGCCATATATTTCTGGGCGTAATTGTAATAATGATTTTCTTAATGTTTCACCCGAAACGCCCATTGGTTTATAAAAACCTCTACTAAATAAATGACGCATTGTTATATATATCCTTTCAATAGCATTTCTAGATTCTTGCGCTCTTGTTCGGTCTTTTATTTTTGCCATAATTTTTTAAATTTTATTTTTCTTTGTTTATTTCCTCCGTAAAAACGGATAATAATTTATTCATCTTATCTTTAATATTGGCATACGCCCACTCGTCTTTTGCAAGATAAGAAATCATAAAAACATAAGGTTTATTAACGTTTGTATATACAATTTCTTTTTGTAACCTGTACGTTTCTCTCATTAACCTTTTTATTCTATTTCGGTCAACAGCCCGTTTAAAATTACGCTTTGGAACTGAAAACCCAACCTGAGCAGGAAAATTAGAAGTATGTTCTGCTTGTATATAAACCATTCGTAAAGGAAAACTTTTTATAGATTTTCCTTCTTTATACAACTTACCTATAAGTTTTTGCCTCTTTAATCGTTCTTCTTTTCCTAATGTAAATTTCATTATTTTAAATTAATTTTCATTAGCAAACCACTCTGCATAACTTGTTTCAGTTTCTTGTAATCTTAAAGAATGTAATTTTACATTACTAGGCAATTGGTTTTTTATTTTTTCAGCAAAATCAATAATCATCATTTCACTTGTTGGTTGGTAATTTACCAATATAACATTATGCCCTCTTTGTTTTAACTCTTCTGCCAGCTGTAAATGGGGAGTGTTTTTGTTTAAAACAGTTGCGTGATCAAAAACATCTACTATTTCATCTTTAACAATTTTTTTTAGGTCGCCAAAATCCATAACCATTCCATTTTTCACATTTGATGAATCTGATATTGGTTTACCAATAACTGTTACCAACAACCTATAGCTATGCCCGTGAATATTTTTACATTTTCCGTCATACCCATACAAAGCATGCCCTGTTTCAAACGTAAACTTTTTTGTAATACGAATATTACTCATTACCTTTTATATTTTTTATTATCTCTAAATTTTCTTAATAAATACACTACTACCACCACTAAAGCTAGGATAGCAAATAAATTATCTCCTCCCATTTTTATATTATTTAATTTTTTTCAAATTTAATTATAATTTATAAAAAAACTCGCTTAACCTTTATTAAACGAGTTTTAAAATTATTTTTTAAGATTTTAATTAGAATTTTATTTGTAATTGTAATCTAACTAAACCTCCTTTTTGTGCGTAGTTCTCATTAAAATTTCGGTATTTTCTATCTGAAAGAGTATACATTGTAACTAATTCAATATTTTTAAAAGGATGCCACTCTAAACCTAACTCTAATTCTTTTACATTATAGCTTCTTGCATCTAATTCTTGTTTTTTACCTCCTTTATAATGTTGAAATCTTGTAAAAGGAATAAAAGTATGTTTTCCTTTATTTATCATATAAGATAATGTTATATAACCTCCGTGTAAGTTTTTAGTTTGAATTGTATTAGTAGCAACATCATATTCAGGTCCTTTACCTATATTATATTCTGCCTGAATACCAAATGGTTGTGGATATAATACAAAAGTACCTCCAAGCCTTTGGTCTAAATATTCAGCATTTGTATTGAGACCAACTTTTTCAATAATTTTTTTCTTACCAGTAGAGTAATCTGTATCTTGAGAGCGTTTTGTAACCACAAACTTACCTGTATAACCTTGAACACCTAATTCAAGAATTTGATTATTTACTTTAAACGGATAAGAAAACCTTGATACAATATGGAATTTTCTGTTTTTATCAAAACTATTACCTGTTTGCCCGTTATAAAAACCTAAAGCAAAAACACCAAAATCTCCTGAATGCTTTAATTTTTTCTTTTTAATTTCTTTCATTAAAGCACGCTTTTCTTTTGTTGCCCAATAAAAGAAAACTCCTAAATCTCTCTCATCTTTTAATCCACTATTAATACCATCATTTCTATCTAAAGGTAATCTATCACTACTTGATTGTAGGTTTTCAAAACCGTAAGGAACTTTACTTTGCCCTAATCTAATTCTAAACTCATTATCTTTATCTAAACCTATATCAACAAAGGCATCTTTTATAACCCCTACCAAATATTTTCCTCCTACTGTTTTTGCAAAATCAGGCTGAAAATAGTAGTAAACTCTTGGTGAAAGGTAACCTGCAATTTTAAATCTTAATCTTCTAAATGAAAGTCCGTGTTTATCTTTAGTCCAAAAACCATCACATTGCTCACATTCTAAATCCTTATTAGTTTCTAATAATTCATTATATCTTATTTGAGCATACCCCCCAATAGATAATTTATCATACCATTTTTTCTTTGAAACATCAGAGTTTTTACTCTCTAATTTTGTAACAGCTTTTTGCAATAAGGCTACTTGTGTTTTTAAAGAATCTAATTCATTTTTTGTTGAATTATTTTCTTGAGCAAAAACACCACCTATAACAAACAAAAACAACCAAGCTAATTTATTTATTTTCATATTTTTATTAAGTTTTACAGGGGGCAAATATATATATAATTTTATAATTAATTTTTGTTTTCAAACTTTTCTAATGCTTTTTTAGTATCGTCAGACGTTACTAACCTGCCTGATATTTCTGCATATTCAGTTAATAATTCTTCCCAATGTTCTGTTCCTTCCCATAAAACTTTCTTCATTTCTGTTAATGCCTCAGGGTTATATGATGCTAATTTTTCTGCTAATGCTGTAACATAAACATCTAATTCTGAAATACTTGAAAATACACGAGCATACAACCCTTTTTCTTTTGCCCAATAAGCTGTTTTCCAATTTGTTGCATCTAATGTTAATTCTGACAATCCGCTAACTCCTATTTTACGTTTAACTGCTGGCGAAATTACAAAAGGACCAATACCAATAGTAAACTCTGATAATTTTATTGATGCTTTATCAGTTGCCAAAACATAATCACAAGCCGAAATTAAACCTACTCCGCCACCAACGGTTTTACCTTGTACACGCCCAATTATTAATTTTGAACAACGCCTCATTGCATTAATAACATTCGCAAAACCTGAAAAGAATAATTTTCCTTGTTGTTCATTTTTTATAGAAGACAATTCCTTTAATGAAGCACCTGCACAAAAGGCTTTTTCCCCTTCTGATTTTAATACAATTACAGACACCTCTTCATTTTCTGAAAGAATATCAAGCTCTTTAGCTAATCTTTCCAATAATTCTTTAGGAAAAGAATTACTTGCAGGATGACCGAATTCAATTGTTGCTATGCTATTTTCAATTTTAGTATATAAACTTCCTTGTTCTCTTGTAGTACACATAAATATAGTTAATTATCGTTTTTTCAAAGTTACTTATTTTCAGTTAAGTATAAAAAATTTCGTTGAAATTTTACTATTAATGGAAGCCCCCTTGCAATTATCCAACCAAAAAAAGCAAACCAAATAGCATATAATTTATAATTAAATTCATTTAAAATTAACAATATTGGAGCAAAAACAAGTAATGTTGATAAAAAAAGAACATTTCTTAAATAGGCTGTTTCTCCTAATCCTTTAAATATTCCGTCAAAAATAAAGGCTATAGAGCAGAAAGGTTGCATTAATAAAACAATCCCGAAAGAATGATAAAATTCTTCTAATATTTCAGGCTCTTTTGTAAATAATAAACCAATTGGCTTATAAAAAATAAAACCTACTAAAGCTATAAAACCCCCAAATATAAAACCGTATTTTATTAGTCTGTTTCCTAATATTAATAGTTTATCATAAGCCTTTTCTCCTAATAATTTACCTGATAAAATATTTCCTGCAGAGGCATATCCGTCAATCATAAAAGCACCTGTAAGCCAAATATTAAAACCAATAGTATAAGTTGCTATATATTTTTCTCCGTATGAAGTTGCGTATGAAGTAGCTAAATATAATGCTGTATTTAAGGCAACAGTTCTTATAAATAAATTTAACATCATTGTTATAAATGTAGGAACTTCTTTATTAAAAGGCATTGATAATTTTAATGAAATATTAGTTCTTTTTACCAATAAAACTACTGAAATTATAGCCATTAATACTTGTGAAATTACACTTGCATAACCAGCTCCTTTAATATTCATCTGTGGTATATATCCTTCAATTCCATATACCAAAATAATATCTAATATTATATTTACTAACGTTCCTATAATGGTTATTATCATTGGATATACCGTATTTTGTAACCCCCTAAATAAACCAAAAATGGCTATTGTTAATAAAGTAAACGGAAAACCAAAAACACGGATTTTATAATAATCTACCGATAAATCTAAAATTAATCCGTCTGCATTATAAAATTGAAATATCTCACGAGCAAAAGGATAACTAATTCCTAAAATTAACAAACTTGTTACCAATATTATTACAATTACTTGAGCAGGTAAATTTTTAACCTCATTTAATTTATTAGCTCCTAAATATTGTGAAATTATTGAAGAAATTACACTTCTACTTTGCCCAAAAACCCAAATAAGCATTGATAAAAACACCCCAACAATACCAATAGAAGCAATACTTTCAGTAGCATTTTTATTTATATTACCTATAATTGCTAAATCGGTTGTAGATAGTAGAGGCTCTGCAACACCTGCAATTAAAGCTGGTATTGCAAGTTGGTTAATTTTTTTAAAACTGATGTCATTCATTTAATAAATATCAAATAATTTATTATTTTTTAACCAACATTCGTTTAATTTCATTAAGTTTCATTAAAGCCTCAATTGGGGTAAGAGTATCAATATCTGTTGCTAAAATTTCTTCACGAAGTTCTTCTAAAAGAGGGTCATCTAACTGGAAGAAACTCATTTGCATTTCTTCTTTTTTATTATCTTTTAAAGTTTTTTTAGCCTCTTTTTGTGAATGATTTTTTTCTAACTCTTTTAAAATTTTACTTGCTTTATGTATAACTTGCTGTGGCATTCCTGCTAATTTAGCCACGTGAATACCAAAGCTATGATTACTACCGCCAGCAACTAATTTACGTAAGAAAATAATTGTGTCTTCCAATTCTTTAATTGAAACATTAAAGTTTTTTATCCGCTTAAAAGTTGTGGTCATTTCATTTAATTCGTGATAATGCGTTGCGAATAAAGTTTTTGCCCTAGACGGATGTTCGTGTAAATACTCTGCAATTGCCCAAGCTATTGAAATTCCGTCATAAGTAGAAGTTCCTCGCCCAATTTCATCTAATAAAACCAAACTACGTTCCGAAATATTATTTAAAATTGATGCCGTTTCATTCATCTCTACCATAAAAGTAGATTCTCCCATTGATATATTATCACTTGCCCCAACACGAGTAAAAATTTTATCTACAATTCCTAATCTTGCATTTTGTGCAGGAATATAACTTCCCATTTGAGCCAATAAAACAATTAATGCGGTTTGACGCAAAATAGCCGATTTACCCGACATATTAGGCCCTGTAATCATAATAATTTGTTGCTGATTTCTATTTAAAACAATATCATTAGCAATATATTCTTCGCCTATTGGAAGTTGTTTTTCTATAACAGGATGACGACCATTTTTAATTTCAATATCAGTAGAATCATCCATTATAGGACGGACATAATTATTTTCAATAGCCAATGTTGCGAATGATAATAAACAATCAATCTTAGCTACTATTTGTGCATTATTCTGTATTAATTTTACAAATTTTATAATATACTGAATAAGTTCAACAAATAATTCAGCTTCTAATTGCTGAATTTTTTCCTCTGCTCCTAAAATTTTAGTTTCGTATTCTTTTAATTCTTCAGTAATATATCTTTCTGCATTTACTAAAGTTTGTTTACGAATCCATTCTTGCGGAACTTTATTTTTATGTGTATTTCTTACCTCAATATAATACCCAAAAACGTTATTAAATGAAATTTTTAAACTTGGTATCCCTGTTCTTTCAGTTTCACGAGCCAGCATTTGGTCTAAAAAGTCCTTTCCTGATGTGGCTATTTTTCTCAGTTCATCTAATTCTTGTGAAACATCTTCGGCAATTGCATTACATTTATTAATATTTACAGGAGCATCATTAAAAAGTGTGGTTTCAATTTTTCTAATTAACTCTTTACAATCATTTAATTGCTCTCCTATTAATTTTATTGATTTATTTTTACTCCCTTCCAATGCCTGTTTTATAGGAAGAATTGCTTTTAATGAATCCTTTAAAATTACCGTTTCTCGTGGGGATACTTTTCCTGTTGCAACCTTTGAAATTAACCTCTCAATATCAGAAATTTGCTTTAATTGATACTTTACGGTTTCTAAAAAATTATCTTCATTAACAAAATAATTAACTAATTCATGGCGTTTTTTAATTTCTTCTAAATCCTTTAAAGGTAAGGCTAACCAACGTTTTAACAGCCTACCACCCATTGGCGAAATGGTTTTATCTATAACATCTAATAATGATACTGAATTTACTGAACTTCCACCATACAACTCTAAATTTCTAACAGTAAATTTATCCATCCAAACATATTTGTCCTCAAATATTCTGTTTATTGATTGTATGTGTTCTACCTTATTATGCTGGGTTTCTAATAAATAATATAAAACTGCACCAGATGCTATAATTCCTGTTTTAATATCTTCAACACCAAAACCTTTAAGAGTTTTTACCTTAAAATGATTTGTTAACGCCTCGTAACCATATTCTTTTTGAAAAACCCAATCATCTAAATAAAATGTGTGATAGGTATTAGTGAATTTCTCTAAAAATGTTTGTTTATGTTTTTTTTCAACCAAAACTTCACTTGGCTGAAAGTTTTGTAATAATTTATCAATATAACTTTCATTACCCTCCGAAACTAAAAACTCTCCTGTTGAAACATCTAAAAATGAAATTCCTATTTGTTTTTTACCAAAATGTACGGCACATAAAAAGTTATTTGTTTTTGATTGTAACACCTCATCATTTAATGAAACCCCTGGGGTTACCAATTCCGTTACACCTCTTTTAACTATTTTTTTAGTCATTTTTGGGTCTTCAAGTTGGTCGCAAATTGCTACCCGAAGCCCTGATTTTACTAATTTTGGTAAATACGTATTTAAAGAATGGTGAGGGAAACCTGCCAAGGCTGTTTCTGTTTCACTTCCACTTCCTCTTTTTGTTAGGGTAATTCCTAAAACTTGTGATGCCTTTTTAGCATCTTCACCAAAAGTTTCATAAAAATCTCCTACTCTAAACAACAACATTGCATCAGGATATTTTGATTTAATACCATTATATTGCTTCATTAAAGGAGTCTCTTTTTTTTCTTTCTTTTTTGACAAGTTTTTATTTTTTTGAGTTAGTTTTGCGAAGATAGAAAAAACTATAATAGTTGTTACTTTTTATAATTAGTTTTAACTTAAAACCCTACATTTTACCAATGCGAAAATTAAAAAATAGCGAATTAGGAAGAATTTCAGTTGATGAATTTAAACAGGTTAAAAAAACTCCGATTATTGTAGTATTAGATAATATAAGAAGCCTAAACAATATCGGCTCGGTATTTAGAACTTCTGATGCTTTTTTAATTGAAAAGATTTATTTATGCGGAATTACAGCTACTCCACCAAACAAAGAAATTCATAAAACTGCACTTGGTGCTACCGAATCAGTAGATTGGGAATACGAAGAAGATACTTTAAAATTAGTTGAAAAATTAAAAGCAGACAAAATACAAGTATTATCAATTGAACAAGCTGATAACTCAACAAAATTGAATGATTTTACCCCTAAACCCAACACAAAATATGCTGTTATTTTTGGAAATGAAGTAAAAGGAGTACAACAAACCGTAGTTTCAGCATCTGATAATTGTATTGAAATTCCTCAATTAGGAACAAAACATTCTCTAAACATATCTGTAAGTTGTGGGGTTGTTCTTTGGGATTTGTTCGCTAAAATAAATCAACAATAATTAATGAAAAATAGAATAATGAAATCAGATAAATCAATCGCTATTATTTTAAGCATTTTATCAGCTATGTTTTTCTCTGCTACTTTTGTAGGAAACAGGCTTATATCTGTTGAAGGAGGACATTGGATTTGGAGTACGTCTTTAAGGTTTTTTTGGATGATTCCTATTCTACTAATATTAGTTGGTTTTAGAAATAATATTCGCCCTGTATTTGAAGAAATAAAAAAGAAGCCTTTACAATGGATTATTTGGAGTTCCGTAGGTTTTGGAATTTGTAATGCTTTATTAACTTTCTCAGTTGCTTATGCACCGTCTTGGCTTGTTGCTGGTACTTGGCAAGTTACCATTATTGCAGGAATGTTAATGTCTCCTTTTATAAATAAAACAAGTTATAAAGAAACGTTTTCAGCAAAAACACTTTTCTTTTCATTAATAATTTTAATAGGTGTGTGTTTTATGCAAATAAACCAAGCTAAAAATATATCAATAAGCGAAATTTTAATTTATATAGTTCCTATTTTACTTTCTGCCTTTTCTTATCCGCTAGGAAATAGAATGATGATGAAAGTTACCGACGGAAAATTAAATTCAGTACAAAGAACATTAGGTATGACAATCGCCAGCTTACCATTTTTAATATTACTTTCAATATACGGGGCAAGTGTAGGCGAATTACCTACAGAAAATCAAATTTATCAAACATTACTTGTTGCAATATGTGCCGGTATAATAGCAACTGTTTTGTTTTTTATGGCGACTGACAGAGTAAGAAAAGACGAAAAAGCATTAGCCTCTGTTGAAGCTGTGCAATCTTCAGAAGTTATGTTTGCTTTAATTGGGGAAATAGTAATTTTAGGTATTGCACTACCTGATAATTACTCTATCTTTGGAATGGGCTTAATAATTTTAGGAATGGCATTACATAGCTTAAAAAAATAAATATAATTAATTGTATTTTTATACCACATAAAATAGATATTAAGCCAATATGCTTACAAAAATAGATTTAAAAAATATTTTGTTTTTAGATATTGAAACTGTTCCTAATTATGAAAATTGGAATGAACTTTCTACCCAAGAACAAGAATTGTATGATGAAAAAACTAAATATCAAAGAAAAGATGATATAACAGTTGAAGAGTTTTATGAAAGAGCAGGAATTTGGGCAGAGTTTGGTAAAATTGTGTGTATTTCGGTTGGTTATTTTGTAGAACGAGATAAAATAAAGCAGTTACGTATTACTTCTTTTTATTCAGATGATGAAAGAGAAATTCTACTGAATTTTAGTAGATTGTTAGAAACACATTTTAATTTAGCAAAATATGTATTATGTGCTCATAATGGTAAAGAGTTTGATTTTCCTTATATAGCTCGTAGAATGATAATTAACCAAATAAAATTACCGAATAAACTAAATTTATTTGGCAAAAAACCTTGGGAAATTCCGCATTTAGATACAATGGAATTATGGAAATTTGGTGACTATAAACATTACACTTCTTTAAAATTATTAACTCACATACTAGGAATAGCATCTCCAAAAGAAGATATTAACGGAAGTGAGGTTAAAGATGTGTATTATAAAGAAAAGAATTTATTAAGAATTGCCAAGTATTGTGAAAGAGATGTTGTGGCTATTGCTCAATTATTATTACGTTTTAATAACTTACCTTTAATTGAAGAAAAAAACATTGTAAAGGTTTAATTAATAACGTTTTCTGTATAAAAATTCAAGTTAATTAAGTTTTAATGATAAAGAAGTATAATTTTTAGTAAATTGTGCCCCAATTAATATATAAAACAAGGTAATCTTTTCCATTGAAGAAAAAAATGAGTTTAATAAAATTAACAATTAAAGGTTTATCTTATAGCCAAACTCAAAGTGGAGCATACGCCCTTGTTTTATCTGAAGAAGAAGGTAGTAGAACGCTTCCTATTATTATAGGTGCATTTGAGGCTCAATCTATCGCTGTTGCTTTGGAGAAAGAAATCCGTCCTCCAAGACCCTTAACACATGATTTATTTAAAACATTTGCTGATAAGTTTTTTATAGACGTAAAACACATTATAATTTACAAATTGGTAGATGGTGTATTTTTTTCAAGTATAGTTTGTAAACATAATGGCATGGAGGAAGTTATTGATTCTAGAACTTCTGATGCAATTGCTTTATCTGTCCGTTTTGATGTTCCTATTTATACTTATGAAAATATATTAGAAAAGGCAGGGATTTATATAAGTACAGAAAATTTTATTGATGATGATTTAATAGATGAAGTTATAGAAGATGATTTTGAAATGGAATTAAATGGTGAATTTTCATATTTATCATTAAAAGATTTACAGAATAAACTTAATAATGCTGTTGCCGATGAAAATTATGAATTGGCAGCAAAAATACGTGACGAAATAGAAAAAAGACATTAAAAATAATGAAAAAAATAGTTAGTTTACTTTTAATATTAGTACCGGTTTTATCCTTTGGGCAAGAAACAAATAAAATAATAGAAAGTCAGGGGTTTTCTTTAAACTCGCTTTTACGAGGTGTTTTAGGAATGATTGTTTTATTGGTTTTATCCTATATATTTAGCTCTAACCGTAAAAAAATTGATTGGAAAACAACAGGTTTAGGAGTAGCTCTTCAATTAATAATAGCAATAGGGGTTTTAAAAGTGCCTTTTGTTCAACGAATATTTGAGGGAATTGGAGGTTTATTTGTAAATGTTTTAAATTATACAAAGGCAGGAAGTGAGTTCTTATTCAAAGGGTTAATCTCAGATATGGATACTTTTGGGTTTATTTTTGCATTTCAAGTATTACCGACTATTATTTTCTTTTCGGCTTTAACATCTTTATTATTTTATTTGGGGTTAATTCAAAAAGTAGTAAAGTGGTTGGCTTGGTTGTTATCTAAAGCTCTTAAAATTTCGGGGGCAGAAAGTTTATCGGTAGCAGGGAATATATTTTTGGGTCAAACAGAAGCTCCGTTACTAATAAAAGCATATTTAGAGAAAATGAACCGTTCTGAAATATTATTGGTTATGGTTGGTGGAATGGCAACAGTGGCAGGAGCAGTATTGGCAGCCTATATAGGTTTTCTTGGAGGAAATGACGAAGCACTAAGATTAATGTATGCCAAACACTTATTAGCAGCGTCAGTAATGGCAGCACCGGGGGCAATCGTAATTTCAAAAATGTTATACCCTCAAACAGAAGAAATAAACGGAGATGTAAAAGTATCATCAGAAAAAATAGGTTCAAATATATTAGATGCCATTGCAAACGGAACAACAGAAGGGCTAAAATTAGCAATGAATGTAGCTGCAATGTTATTGGTTTTTGTATCTTTTATTGCAATGATTAACGGAATTTTAGGTTGGGTAGGAGAAGTTACTACTTTAAATAGTTGGATAGCAGAAAATACTGTTTATAACAAGTTTTCATTAGAAGCAATTTTAGGTTATATTTTTGCTCCTTTAATGTGGATAATTGGTGTAGCAAAGGAAGATATGGCACTAATGGGACAGTTATTAGGTATTAAATTGGCGGCTAGTGAATTTGTAGGATATATTCAATTAGCAGATTTAAAAAATGTAGATAATGTAATTCATTTAACTTATAATAAGTCTGTAATTATGGCAACTTATATGCTTTGTGGGTTTGCAAATTTTGCTTCTATTGGTATTCAAATAGGAGGTATTGGTTCATTAGCGCCAAAACAACGTAAAACTTTATCAGAATTTGGGATAAAAGCCTTAATAGGCGGAACGATTGCTTCATTAATGTCGGCAACTATTGCTGGTATGATTATAGGGTAAAATTTGGTGTTATTTGAGTTGATGAAACTAAAAAATAATTTTGAATAATGATTGACGGATTAAAATCCTATTATACAGTTATTGAGGATAATATAATTGTTGTTGTTTTTGAGAATGAATTAATTGATTTAAGTGGTTGTGAAATTGAAGGATATCCGTTTTGGTATGTAATGGGTACAGACGCTTGGTTTGAAAAGCAAACAATAAATAAAAAAGATTTTTTTAGTATTCCTATTGATAATAGAACATCAGAATTATTCAATGAAGAAAAAGGAATTTTGGTGCTTTCTCCAAATTTTGAACTAAAAGCAAAAGATATTAAGCAAACTAATGATTTAGAAGGGTTAAGAGAATGGATTGATAAAGAAATTGGAGGTGAAAATATAGGAGGAACAATTTGTTGTTTTTACACTGAAGAAGCAAAAAGGAAGTATCATAAAAAACAAAAGTAAGATGTATAATAAATTTATTGGTTTAACTCAATTACTTCCATATTTTTAATATCGCCTTTATCCAACTCAAATCTAAGCATTGTTCTAACGGTATGAAATCCGTATTTACCACAAGCACCGGGGTTTAAATGTAAAACATTTAGTTTTTCATAAAACTGAACTTTTAAAATATGTGAATGCCCACAAATAAAAATTTTAGGCTTGTGTTCTTTTATTAAATCTGTTGCTCTTTTACTATATTTTGTAGGGTAACCAGCAATATGGGTCATCAAAACTTTTATATTTTCAACTTCAAATAAATTGTTTAAAGGAAATTCTATTCGTGCATTTTTATCATCAATATTTCCATAAACAGCTCGTAAGGGTTTGTACTTTTTAATGGTATCGGTTACTTCTAAATTACCAATATCTCCAGCGTGCCAAACTTCATCGGCTTGTTTAACAAATTTTAGTATTTGCTCATCAATATAACTGTGTGTGTCTGAAAGTAATAGTATTTTTTTCATAAGGCTAAATTAGTTAAATATGTACAACTATAAAAAATACCATAACTTAGCATTTTAAAATTAATGTTTGTGAGGTATTTTATTAAACTTTGTTATTTCGGTAAAAATTATCACGGTTGGCAAATTCAGCCCCATTCTATTTCTGTACAAGAAAAATTACAGACAGCTATTAGTACAATTTTAAGAACTTCGGTTGAAATTGTAGGAGCAGGAAGAACGGATGCAGGCGTACACGCAATGAAAATGTACGCCCATTTTGATTTTAATGATAAATTAGCTGATAATTTTACTTATAAACTAAATGCTATTTTGCCAAATGATATTGTAATTTACGATGTTTTATTGGTTAATAATAATGCACACGCACGTTTTGATGCTGTAAATAGAAGTTATGAATACAAGATTTTTTTAGGCAGAAATCCTTTTTTATTAGATACAACGTGGCAGATAACCAACAAAGAAATAGATGTTAATTTAATGAATGAAGCCTGTAAAATGTTGTATAAGTACAACGATTTTGAGTGTTTTTCAAAAGTAAAAACCGATGTTTATACCTTTAATTGTACTATTACTAATGCTGAGTGGATTTTAAAAGGTAATGAGCTTACATTTTATATTTCAGCAAACAGATTTTTAAGAAATATGGTAAGAGCAATAGTAGGAACGTTGCTTGATGTTGGGCTGAAAAAAACATCATTACAAGAATTTAAAAATATTATAGAGAGTAAAGATAGATGTATGGCAGGGGTATCAGTACCTGCAAAAGGATTATTTTTAACTAATGTTGAATACCCTTATTTATAATAACTAAAATTAGATAGCGTTGAGTAAAAAATCATTTGATTCAAAAATATTTACAAGGCTTATAAGTTTCGTAAAGCCTTACAATAAGCGTTTTTGGATAGCGACCTTATCTACAATTTTATTGGCAGTAGTTTCCTCAGGAATACCTTATGTGTTAATGAAAGCTGTAAATGATTTTACAGAAACAAAGGATTTAGATAGGCTCTTGTATTTCTCGGTTGCAATGTTATTGCTTTTATTAATTCAAGTGTTATTGCAATTTATATTTATTTATAATTCTAATTGGGTTGGGCAAAATGTAATTAAGGATATACGGTTAAAAGTATTCCGAAAAATTATAAGTTTTAAAAAGTCGTATTTTGATAAAAACGCCGTTGGAAGATTGGTTACAAGGGTGGTGTCTGACGTAGAAACAATTTCTAATTTCTTTGCACAAGGTGTTTTTGTTATTGTAGCAGATATATTAAAAATGATTGTTATAATGCTTTTAATGTTATTCATAAAATGGCAATTAGCATTAATAGTTTTTATTTGTTTACCTATTTTGGTGTATGCCACAAAACTCTTTCAAAAGGCTATAAAATCTACGTTTGAAGATGTTAGGAACCAAGTAGCAAATTTAAACGGATTTGTTCAGGAACGTATTACAGGAATGAAAATAGTACAACTATTTAATCGTGAAGAAATAGAGTATGATAAATTTAAAGAAATTAATGAAAAACATAAAAAAGCGAATATAAAAACCATTTGGTATTATTCTATCTTTTTTCCTGTAACTGATATTATTTCAGCAGTTGCAATTGGTTTAATTGTATGGTACGGAGGCTTACAAGTAATTAGTGGTAATTATATGACGGTGGGGGAGATTGTTGGTTTTATTAAAATGTGCCAAATGTTATTTAGACCACTACGTCATATAGCTGATAAATTTAATCAATTACAAATGGGTATTGTAGCAGGGAAAAGAGTTTTTGATGTGTTAGATACAAAATATTCAATTCAAAAAGAAGGAACAATTTCAGCTAAAAATATCAAGGGCAATGTTTGTTTTAAAGATGTTCATTTTAGTTATATAAAAGGGGAAGAAATTTTAAAAGGAATATCATTTAATGTTAAAAAAGGAGAAATGGTTGCCATTGTTGGCTCTACAGGGGCAGGAAAATCAACTATTATTAACTTAATAAATCGTTTTTATGAAATTGAAAAAGGTAAAATTTTAATTGATGATATTTCTATTGAAGATTATAATATTACTTCATTAAGAGAGAATGTGTCTGTGGTTTCACAAGATGTATTTTTGTTTTCTGATACTATTCTTAATAACATAACATTACAGAATGAAGCTATTTTATTAGAAGAGGTACAAGCGGTTGCAAAAGAAATAGGAATTCATGATTTTATAATGAGTTTACCTAAAAATTATAATTATAATGTAAAGGAAAGAGGAGGAATGCTATCTTCTGGGCAAAGGCAACTAATAGTTTTTTTACGTGCTTATGTTAGTAAACCTCGTATTTTAATTTT
>JAGYHQ010000034.1 GCA_018456245.1 Tenacibaculum sp.
TGTTTACAAATTTTGAGAATTAAATAAATATGAAAATAATAGTACCTATGGCGGGTATCGGTTCACGTTTACGTCCGCATACACTTACAACTCCCAAACCTTTAACAGTTATTGCTGGTAAACCTATTGTACAGCGTTTAGTAGAAGATATTACTTCAGTTGTAAATACAAAAATTGATGAAATTGCGTTCATTATAGGTCCTGAAAACAAGGGTTTCCCATCAAATACAAAAGATAAATTAAAAAAAATAGCAGAAGAATTAGGGGCGAAAGGCTCGGTTTATGTTCAAGATGAAGCATTAGGAACTGCTCATGCAATTTATTGTGCAAAAGATTCATTAAGTGGTCCTTGCGTAGTTGCCTTTGCTGATACCCTATTTAAAGCCGATTTTACATTAGATACAAATGCTGACGGTGCAATTTGGGTAAAACAAGTTGAAGACCCCTCTGCCTTTGGTGTAGTAAAATTAAAAGATGGTTTTATTACCGATTTTATTGAAAAACCAAAAGAATTTATTACTGATTTGGCAATTATTGGTATCTATTACTTTAAAGACGGAGATAAAGTACGTGAAGAAATTAAATATTTATTAGATAATGATATAAAAGAACACGGAGAATATCAATTAACAAACGTATTAGAATCTTTAAAACAACAAGGAGCAAAATTTATACCTGGGAAAGTTGATGTTTGGATGGATTGTGGTAAAAAAGACCCAACAGTAGATACCAACAAACAAATTTTAGGTTTTGAACAAGAAAAAGGAAATAATTTAGTAGCTAAAAACGTTATTTTAGAAAATTCTGAAATTATTCAGCCTTGTTATGTTGGAGAAAATGTGGTTTTAAGAAACACAAAAATAGGTCCTTATGTATCTATTGGAGAAAATAGTGTGGTTGAAAATTCAACAATTACTAATTCATTAATTCAAACTAATGTTGAAATTAAAAATGCAACATTAGATAATGCAATGATTGGTAATTACGCAAAATATAATCAAAAATATACATCAGTAAGCATAGGAGATTATACCGAACTTACATAATATTTTTATTAAATATGAAGTTTATTAAATACTTAGTAATTAGTTTATTAGTAATTAGTTCGTGTAAATCAAAAAAAAATATCATTAATGGTAGTAATACCGTTAATGATATTTCTGTAAAAAGATTAGTGAAAAAACACAATTCAGCTAATTTTAATAAAAAAACTATTGATGCTAAATTAAAAGTAAACTACAAAAATGAAAAAGATAATGTTGGGCTTTCAGTTAGAATTAAAATTGAAAAAGACAAGGTTATTTGGCTAAAAGGAAGTAAGGTTATACAAATTTTTAAGGCAAAAATAACTCCTACAAAAATTAGCTATTACTCAACTCATTTTAAAAATTATTTTGAAGAAGATTTTTCAGTAATAAAAGAAATTTTAGGTGCTGATATTAATTTTGAGCAATTACAAAATATTATTTTAGGACAATCATTAATTAATATAAAACCTAACAAGTACAATTTAAAAACTACCGAAAAATCTTATAATTTATCGCCTAAAACACATAAATTATATGAATTTTTATTCAATATAAACAAGAAGAATTTTAAACTAAATAAACAACTTTTATCAAATAAAAAGGAATTTTTAAGTATTAAATACCCTGAGTATTATGAGAAAGAAAAGGAATTTTTTCCTAAAAAAATGGAAATTAAAGCTGTAAATATTAAAAAAGGAATTTCAAACACCACTGATATTAATATATTTGTACGTTCAGTAAATTTTAATACTGAATTAAATATGCCTTTTTCAATTCCGTTGGGTTATAAAGAAATTAAATTATAAGTGAAAAAATATACTTACATATTATTATTTAGTTTCCTTTTAATAGGACTTTCTGCTTTTTCTCAAAAAAGCAGAAAACAGCTTGAAAATGAACGAAAAAAACTACACCAAGAAATAAAAAAGGTTGAGAAAATACTTTCTCAAACTAAAAAGAAGAAAAATAATGCCTTAGAAAACTTAAAGGACTTAAATAGAAAAATTACCATTCGTAAAAGGTTTATTCAGGCAATAGAATCGGAAGTAAAAGAATTATCAAAAGAAATTGAAGACAACCAAAAGAAAATTGAAGATAATAATTCCGAATTAAAACTTTTAAAAGATGATTATGCTAATATGGTTTTTAAATCGTATAAAGGTAAACATCAACAAAGTGAGGTAATGTTTATATTATCATCTAAAAGTTTTTATCAAGCCTATAAACGATTAAAATATATACAGCAATACAAAGATTTTAGAAGAAAACAAGCTGAAAATATTATTACAAAAACCAATAATATTAAAGACTTAAATAATTCTTTAAAAGAAAAAAAGAATGATAAGACTAAACTATTATCATCTAAAGCAAAAGAAAAAAAGAAAATAGAATTAGACCGAAAAAATAAGAAAAATCTAATTTCTAAAATTAAACGACAAGAAAGTAAATATAAACGCCAACTTAAACAAAAACTTAAAGAAGAAAGACGTATTGTAGCTAAAATTGATAAAATAATACGTGATGCCATTGCAAGAGCAAATAGGAAGAAAAAGGGGAGTAAAACTAACAAACTACTTTTATCTAAAGCTGAAAAGGCTTTAAAAGTAAAATTTGAGCAAAATAAAGGGCGTTTACCTTGGCCTATTGATAATGGTATAATTACTCGTAAATTTGGGGTACAACGTCATCCTACATTTTCAGGAATTACTATAAACAGTACAGGAATACATATACGAGGAAAAAGAGGAGATGAAGCAAAATCTATCTTTACAGGTAAGGTTTTAGCTGTTCAGCTTTTATCAAAAGGAAGAAAATCGGTTTTTATACAACACGGAAATTACATAACGGTATATAACAATATTGAAAAAGTATATGTTAAAAAAGGGCAAAGTGTAAAAACAGGACAAAAATTGGGTATGATTTTTACTGATAAAGTTACAGGAAAAACATCTTTAGGTTTTGTACTATCAAGAAACACTAAAAAATTAAATCCTACCCATTGGATTAGAAGAAAATAATATGAAAAATGCATCTAATTTTGTAATTGTAGCAACAGCAATTATTACTGTTTTAATAATTGGTAAAGGAATTCTTATTCCCTTTGTTTTTGCTCTTCTTTTTTGGCTTTTAACAAGAGAAATTAGGAAATATATTTACAAAATTCCTTTTACTAAAAAATTTATTCCTACTTGGTTAAGTAATGTTTTAGTATTTACCATTATAATTTTAGCTTTTAGTTTTATTTCAAAAATAATAACCAAAAGTATTACTAATGTAACGGCTTCATATAGTAAATATGAGCCTAATATTGGAATGATTATTAATAAATTTAATAGTTCATTACCTCCTGATGTTATTGAGTCTTTAAAATCGTTTATTGGAAGTTTTAATTATGGCTCTATTTTAGGAAGTATTGCTAATAATATTAGTGATGTATTAGGAAACACTTTTTTAATTATTATTTATGCTGTATTTCTTCTTTTAGAAGAGAGTTCATTTGCAAAAAAACTTAAAAATATTTTTGTTAATGAAGAACGTTATAAAAACATACAATTATTAAACACAAAGATTGAAAACTCAATATCTAACTACTTAAAATTAAAGACGTTTGTTAGTTTATTAACAGGTGTTTTAAGCTATGTTATTTTAATAATTGTAGGGGTAGATAGTGCTATTTTTTGGGCTTTCTTAATTTTTTTATTAAACTATATTCCAACAATAGGGTCATTAATAGGTACTCTTTTTCCTGCTATATTTAGTTTAATTCAGTTTGGGGAACTTTCTCCTTTTTTAATTGTTCTATTTTCTGTAGGTTTTATACAAGTTATAGTTGGAAATATTATTGAACCACGTGTTTTTGGTAAATCATTAAATCTAAGTCCTTTAGTTACTATAATTAGTTTGGCTTTATGGAGCCAAATTTGGGGAATTACAGGTATGATTTTATCAGTTCCTATAACAGTTATACTAATTATTATTTTCTCTCAATTTGAAAAAACACGACCAATAGCCATATTACTTTCAGAAAACGGTGATATTGAAAATATTGAAAGAAGTAAACGTAAAAAAAGATAATTTATTTATTAAAAATAGCTTTAAGTTCAGTAGCTTCATCAGGTTTCATTTTACCTGATAAAATTAAACTTAATTGCTTTCTACGTAAAGCACCGTCGTAGCGTTCTTTTTCTAATTCGGTCTCTGGTTGTATTTGTGGTACAGGCACGGGTCTTCCTGTTTCATCAACAGCAACAAAGGTATAAATGCCTTCATTTACTTTAGTTCTAGTTCCTGATTGGCGGTCTTCTATCCAAACATCAACAAAAATTTCCATTGATGATTTAAAAGCTCTTGATACTTTAGATTCAATAGTAACAACACTTCCCATAGGTATTGCCTTTGCAAAAGTAACGTGATTTACTGATGCTGTAACAACAATTCTATTAGAATGACGACGTGCTGTAATACTACAAGCCCTATCCATTCTTGCTAACAATTCTCCTCCAAAAAGATTATCTAAATAATTTGTTTCCCCTGGTAAAACAAGGTCAGTAAGTACTGTTAACGATTCTTTTGGCGTTTTAACTTTCATCAGTATTTATTTTGTATAAAGGTAAGAAATGTGGTGAAAAACCTTAATTATTTTTTATTAATAAAAACCCAAGCATCTTTATAGCCTAATTTTCTGGCTTTTATTAATTCTTTGTTAGCTTCTAATCTTGTTGTAAAATTACCAAGAGAAACCTGAAATAATCCCCACTTGTTTTTATTTAATACCTCGGCATTAAATCCTTTATTTTGTAACTGTTTTTTCTTTTTTTCTGCGTTTTCAACAAATTCAAAAGCACCAACAATAATATGAAGTTTTGCAACTTCTTTTTTTACATTTTCTTTCTTAATATTTAAATTAATTGTTGGTAACGGTGTATTTATAACAAAAGTAGCTTCTTGAATTTTCTTCTCAATTTTATTTTGACTTAAAATAATGTCTTCCTGATTACTATTGTAATTGTAACCCGTAATACCTAAAGTTAATAAAATTGCAGCCGTTGCAGCATATTTAATAAAAGAATAAACTTTTTTGTTAGATTTTTTAACACTTACAACAGGAATTATTGGTTCTCTATTAATTTCGGATACTTTTACTTCCGATAAACCAAAAGATTCCGTTAATAAATTTGTTGATTTGTTAGGTTCAAAAACTATCTTATTTTCATCATTTAAAAATAAACTACCAATAGATGCTACTTGCAATGGTGCTATTTTAATATCTTCTTTTAGTTTTATTACCAAATCTGAAATTTTCTCATTCGCTTGTTCAAATGAAATTTTTTCAGACGAAGCTATATAATTAGCCAACAAACCATCATTATGTTTTAAATTAACATTAAAACTAACTTGTTTACAAGGCGGATAAAAAGTATTTACATCAGTAAGTGTTGCACCTATTCTGTTAGTTACAAAACCTCCAAAATTTGGTACTACAACACAATCGTATCGATATAATAAATCGTTTATGTAATTAAATAACTTCATACAGCAAAAGTATGTTTTTTTTCCTATTTTTACATTAATTTTAATTGATATTTTTATTAACAAATTTTAAATATTGATTATCAAATTTTTGCAGATGAACACCAACGAACTTTTAGCAGTATTACAATTACAAAAAACACCTAACATTGGCGATATTACTGCTAAAAAACTAATTAAAAACGTTGGTTCGGCAAGTGAAATTTTTAAACAAAAACCAAATTCACTTCAAAAAATTAATGGTATTGGAACATATGTAACATCTCATTTATTTGATAAAAAATATAAAAATTTAGCAGAAGTAGAATTAAAACATATTATAAAAAATAATATTAGTTTTTCATATTTTTTAGATGATGATTATCCTTCAGATTTAAAACAAAACATTGATGCACCAATTCTACTTTTTAAAGACGGAAATATTAACTTAAATAATAACCGAATAATATCAATCGTAGGAACAAGAAATGTTACTTCTTACGGAAGAAATTTTTGTAATGAATTAGTTGAAAAACTTGCCGAATATAATCCTATAATTGTTAGCGGATTTGCTTATGGTGTAGATATAACAGCACATAAATCAGCAATTGATAATAATTTACAAACATTAGCAATTTTAGCTCACGGATTAGATGAAATTTACCCAAAAACACATAAAAAATATATTAATGAGGTTAATAAAAATGGCGGATTTTTAACTGAATTTTGGCACAATGAAAAACCTTTACGAGAAAATTTTTTAAAACGAAACAGGATTGTTGCAGGAATTTCAAAAGCCACTATTGTTATAGAATCGGCTGAAAAAGGTGGTTCATTAGTAACGGCTGATATTGCAAATTCATATAACAAAGATGTATTTGCTTTACCTGGTAGAGTGCAAGATACTTTTAGTAAAGGTTGTAATAACTTAATAAAAAATAATCAGGCACATTTATTAACATCAGCTGAAGATATTGTAAAAATGTTAAATTGGGATATAGATACCAAACAAAACAAAGTAAAAAATATACAACCTGAGTTATTTCTTAATTTATCTAATACCGAACAAAAAATATATGATTATTTACAAAAAAACGGAAAACAATTAATAGATGTTATTGCTTTAGATTGTAACATTCCTACATATAAACTTTCATCAATATTATTAGAAATGGAGCTTAAAGGAATTATTAAACCTCTACCAGGGAAACTATTTGAGATTTAAAATAAACTCTTAACATTCACAAGAAATTTTATCAACTCTATTTTGGTGACGTCCTCCCTCAAATTCAGTTTCTAAAAATATTTTAACAAAACCAAGTGCTTGTTGTAATGAAACAAAACGAGCAGGAATGGTTAAAATATTAGCATTATTATGTTTACGAGTTAATTCAACCAATTCATTATTCCAACATAAACCAGCACGAACACCTTGATGTTTATTAGCTGTTATTTGAGCACCGTTTCCACTTCCACAAAGAATAATTCCAAAATCTGCCATACCAGCTTCAACTGCTTCGGCTGTTGGATGAATGGTGTCAGGATAATCCATACTATCATTATCATTAGTACCAAAGTTAATAACTTTATACCCTAACCCTTCTAATAATTTTATAATTTCAAATTTATATTCGGTTCCTGCGTGGTCGTTTCCTATTGCTATTGTCATAATTATTAATTTTTATTATACAAAACTATAAAAGTAAAACATTTTAAATAGTAATTAACAACCTATTTTTTAATTTTTATCATAAATAATTAATTTTAAATAAATTAAAAATATTATACAAATGTTAAAAAAATGTGTTTAAAAACTAAAAGAATAATTTGTTAATTAAAAATAAAATTACAATACAATTATAGTAATTAATTTTACAACTTTTTTTTTGAGTTTTTAATTTATAGTTATCAACATATTTTTTATAGTTTATTTACAAAAAATAAGTAAAATTTTATACTAAAAAATATGTGAATTTATATTACCAATAATTGTTAATAAAGTATATAATTTTCTAATAATTAATAAATTATTTTATAATGTACTGTTAATTTTTTTTAATAAATGAAATAAACAAATAATTTATTATAAAGATATTCTACAAATTAACAGTATATAATAACCTCTATTTTTTTAAAAAAAATTTTTAAATAAAATCTATATTAATATAATAAATGTTTAAAACTTTAAAAAGTTATGGAATTATAAAATTTATAGCTTTTTTAATTATAGTAACTGTTATTTCTCCTTTTCCTAATAACTCTCCGTCTGCTTGAATGTATATTCTTTTTTTATTACTTGGTATAACAGTTATTTTTTCGGTTTCAAATGTTTCAATCTTTTTATGATTTATTATTTTATTGTTATACAAACTAAATGTATTTAATATCATATCTAAAAAATTGAAGTTTTTAGCAACAGAAATGTTTAATTTTCCGTTGTTAAAATTTGTATGGTTAGTAAACTGCATTCCTCCTCCTGAATATTTACATATACCAAAAACAGTAATTAAACATTTAGTTTTTATTTGTTTGTTATTAGCTTTAATTGTAAAAATGTCTTTTTTGTAATTTAAAAAACTAAGGGTAGAGGTTATTAAATATGATAAACTTCCTAAAAATTTTAGGTGTACTAAATTTTTTACTACATAGGCATCAAACCCAATACCAGCAGAATTATTAAAGTATATTTTTTTATGTTTTAAGTGTAAACATCCAATATCTTGGCGAATTGTTTTTTTATTAACAAGTAATTCTATGGCTTGTTTAATATTTTTAGAAATATTATACGTTTTAATCCAATCATTTCCTGTACCTAACGGAATAACAGCAATGTTAATTTCAGATGGTTTAATGTATTCTTGTAACATTACTCCGTTTACAACATTGTGTAAGGTTCCGTCTCCACCAACTGATATAATGTTTTTAAATCCTTTTTTTATAGCTTTTTTTACTTTACTAATTTCACGGCTATGTTTTTTGGTAAAAGCGTACTGGTAATTAATACCATAATATTTTAAATATTTAGTTATTTCTTCCCATTTCTTTGAAAAATCTTTATTTCCAGAAGACGGGTTAGCTATAATAAACCAAGAATTATTCATTATTAATAATATAGGGGGACAATTTAATAAAAATAATATTAAATAATTTTTAATTAAATTTTATTTTAAAATTTGTACTTTGTAAGCATAAAATTTTTTAGAAAGAATATGTCAAAAAGAAAGAAAATATATAAGAAAAAAGGAAAACAAATAAAGGATTTAACTCGTAAAATATTTAGAATTTTAAATAATGATAATAAGAGTTTTAACCATAAACAAATAGCAAGTAAGTTAGATATAAAGGATACTGATGGTAGAAATCAAATTATTAAAAAATTAGGAGAATTAAAATCTGACGGAAAAATAAAAGAATCTGAAAGAGGAAAATATCAACTTAATGAAGATAGAAAATACCATATTGGAACGCTTGATTTAACCTCAAACGGAAATGCGTATTTTATTTGTGATGATTTTGAGGAAGATATTTTTGTACCAAATGTGAATGTAAATCACGGATTACAAGGAGATTTAGTACGAGTTTATGTGTATCATAAACGAAAAAATAAAAAATTAGAGGCTGATGTTGTTGAAATTATAGAACGAGCAAAAACGGAGTTTGTAGGGACGTTACAAATGAGTAAAAATTTTGGTTTCGTAATTCCTGATAACAATAAAATGTACGCCGATATTTTTATTTCAAAAAGTAAAATAGGCGATGCACAGGACGGCGACAAAGTGGTTGTAAAAATGACGGATTGGCCAGAAAATTCTAAAAATCCATTTGGAAAAATCACGAATGTTTTAGGAAAACCAGGGGAACACGATACCGAAATTCACTCAATTTTAATGGAATACGGTTTACCGTATGAATTCCCAAAAGAAGTAGAGGAATACGCTAAAAATATGCCTATTGAAATCACATCCGAAGAAATTGGAAAACGCCGTGATATGCGTGAAGATTTAACTTTTACCATTGACCCAAAAGATGCAAAAGATTTTGATGATGCCTTATCATTTACCGAACTTGAAAACGGAAATTACGAAATAGGAATTCATATTGCCGATGTATCACATTACGTTCAGCCAAATACAATTTTAGATAACGAGGCTTATGACCGAGCAACATCGGTTTATTTAGTAGATAGAGTAGTTCCAATGTTACCAGAATTATTAAGTAACGGGGTGTGTTCATTGCGACCAAATGAGGAAAAACTAACGTTTTCAGCTGTGTTTGAAATGAATGACAAAGCACAAATTGTAAATCAATGGTTTGGTAGAACGGTAACGTATTCTGACAAACGATTTACTTATGAACAGGCACAGGAAATAATTGAAAATCAAGAAAAAAATACTAAATTTGTAAAAAATCAAGAAAATGAAGAAACAAGAAACGAAATATCTCAACAAATTTCAGAAAGAAGTAACAGAACGAACGTTGAAGAAAATAGAACACTGGAACAAATCTTTAAAGTTGAAAGCAGAAGAAGAAGTGAAGAAAATAGAAGAAATGCACAAAAGGGTAGCAATAAATTATCCGAATTAGATTTAGAAAGGTTAATAACTGAAACATTTGCAAAAGAAAAAAATGTTTGGCAATCATTAGAAAAAAACATTGAATTAGGAGTGCCTATTAAAGGAGGACACGAAAACACTAATTATTTAGATGTTGAAGATAAAAAAGTTTATAAAGTAAATAATTTACTTAACAATTCTGGTTCTATTAATAAAACGATAGACAACGCACAATTACATAATATTATATTTCCTAATACTAAATTAGAACTTGTAGGTTTTACTGGTTTTGATGGACGTTCGGTTTTTCCTATTTTTAAGCAACAATATATTCCTAATGCAACCGAAGCAAGCCCCAGTGATATTAAGGTTTATATGGAAAGTTTGGGTTTTAAACAAACGACATCTGAATCTTATGTTAATGATGATTTTTTAGTTTTTGATTTATATCCACGAAATGTTTTAAAAGATAATGATGGAGATATTTATGTGATTGATAGTGAAGTAAAGTTGATTAAAAATAATGAGTTAGAACAAAAGAGCCAAGACACTGAAAATTCTCAATTAGAAAAAGCAATTTTAAAGTTAGACGAACTCGCTAAAAAAATGCGTAAAGAACGTATGCGAAAAGGAGCAATTTCGTTTGATAGGGTAGAGGTAAAATTCAATTTAAACGAGCATAACGAGCCTACGGGAGTTTATTTTAAAGAAAGCAAAGATGCTAATAAATTAATTGAAGAATTTATGTTATTAGCCAATAAAAAAGTCGCTGAATTTATCGGAAAAGAAAAGGGAAGACCAAGTAATAAAACCTTTATTTATCGTGTTCACGATGAGCCAAATATTGAAAAATTAGCAGGATTACAAAACATAATTAGCAAATTTGGGTATAAAATTAATACCGAAACTCGTGAAAAAACTTCACAGAGTTTAAACAAATTATTATCGGAAGTTAAAGGAAAAGGCGAGGCGAATATGGTAGAAACTTTAACTATTCGTTCAATGAGTAAGGCAGAATATACCACAAAAAATATCGGTCATTATGGTTTGGCATTTGATTATTACAGTCATTTTACATCGCCTATTCGTCGTTATCCTGATGTAATGACACACCGATTGTTACAACATTATTTAGACGGACAAAAATCACCAAACGTCGAGGAATACGAACAAAAATGTAAACATTCTTCATCAATGGAAGAACTTGCCTCAAAAGCTGAACGAGACAGTATAAAATATATGCAGATTAAATATATGCAAGACCATAAAAATATGGAATTTAAAGGTGTAATTTCAGGCGTAACCGAGTGGGGAATTTACGTTGAAATCATTGAAAATAAATGCGAGGGAATGGTACGAATTAGAGATATAAAGGATGATTATTACATTTATGATGAAAAGCAATATGCAGTAGTTGGTCAGGCTACACAAAATGTAATTCAGTTAGGAGATGAGGTAACAGTAAAAGTTAAAAATACCGATTTAGAACGTAAACATTTAGATTTTATGTTAGTGGATTATTAATTAAATTTGGTATACTATTTGAAAAAAGATAATATTAAAAGTAAAAATTTAAAAATTATGAAAAAAATTATAGTAATAACATTATTGTTAATGAGTGGGTTTGTAAGCTCTCAAAGTACAATTAATAGAGAATTAGAAGATTTTCACAAATTAAAAGTATACAATGGTATTAATTTAGAATTAGTAAAATCAGATAAGCAATATATTGTACTTGAAGGTAATAAAGTAGATAAAGCAAAAATAAAGGAAAGAAATGGCGTTTTAAAAATATTTTTACGTTTCCCCGAAATAATTGCTAAAAATGAAGTAAAAGGTACTTTATATTTTAATAAAGATATTAATATTATTGATGCTAATGAAGGAGCTGTTATTACAGGTAAAGATTTAGATCAACAAAAAATTGAAATTAAAGCACAAGAAGGAGCATTTATAAATTTACTTTTAAAAACAAATTTTTTAAAGGTTAAAACAACTTCAGGTTCGGTTGTGAAATTATCGGGTTCTGCAAAAAATCAAGTAGTTAATGCTACTGTTGCTGGTGTTTATAAGGGTTATGATATGGCTGTTTCAAATGTTTCTTCAGTAAAAGTACGTTCAGGTGCTAAGGCAGAAATAAATACAGGAGAAACCTTAGAGGCAAATGCATCGCTTGGAGGTAATATTTATTATAAAGGTTCACCTAAGATTTTAGAAAAAAGAAAAATAATTGGTGGTACTATTGAAAAGATAGATTAACCATTAAAATAACCCGATAAATAATTATTTATCGGGTTATTTTAATGGTTAAAGTGAAATTTATTATTATAATTTTACAGCAGTACCAGATGCAGTTACCATTAGCATTCCTCCGTTGCTTCCAACGGTTTCATAATCTAAATCTACACCAATAATTGCATCAGCACCTAATTTTTGTGCGGTTTCTTCCATTTCTTTTAAAGCTGTTTCTTTAGCTTCTCGTAAAACTTTTTCATAAGAGCCTGAACGACCTCCTACAATATCCGTTATTCCTGCAAAGAAATCTCTAATGAAGTTTGCACCTATAATTGTTTCGCCAGATACAATACCTAAATATTTTTGTACAGGTTTGTTATCTAAACTATTCGTTGTTGTTATTATCATAATATTATCATTTTCTTAATTTCCCTTAAAAAGTGAGAGGGGTGTATAATTTATGAGGTTTGTATATCTCTTGTTTCCGTTCCCAACTCCCTCCTTTTGGGAGGGCAGGGGGTGGGCTTTTTATTCTTTTTTCTTTTTAGCTTGTTTCATAGCTTCTCCAATTTGATTACTTGCAGTAAATGAAGCCACCATATTATTAAGCATATCACTACCTGCTTGTGGAGAATTAGGTAATAGAATTAAATTACTATTAGTTTCTTCTCCTATTGATTGTAGTGTGTCATAATGTTGAGTTACCACAATTAAAGCCGATGCCTCTTGGCTATTAATTCCTACCTTATTTAATACCTCAACTGATTCTTCTAAACCTCTTGCAATTTCACGACGTTGGTCAGCAATACCCTGCCCTTGTAATCGTTTACTTTCTGCTTCTGCTTTTGCTTTTTCTACAATTAAAATACGTTGAGCATCTCCCTCGTATTGAGCCGCTACTTTTTCACGTTCAGCAGCATTAATTCTGTTCATTGCCTCTTTTACTTGTGCATCAGGGTCAATATCAGTAACTAATGTTTTTATAATGTCGTACCCATAATCCATCATTGCATCGTTTAGTTCTGATTTTACTGCAATAGCAATATCATCTTTTTTAACAAAAACGTCATCTAATCTCATTTTAGGAACTTCTGCTCTTACAACATCAAATACGTATGAGGTAATTTGGTCGTGAGGGTAATCTAATTTATAAAAAGCATCATAAACTTTGTCTTTAATAACTCTGTATTGTACTGATACTTTTAGTTTCACAAATACATCATCTAATGTTTTTGTTTCAACTATAACATCTAACTGTTGAATTTTTAAACTTAGTTTACCTGCGATTTTATCTATTAAAGGAATTTTAAAATGAAGACCCGATTGTCTTATACTTTTAAATTTTCCGAAGCGTTCAATAATGGCAGCTGTTTGTTGTTTAACAACAAAAAAAGAAGTTATAATAATAATAAGCCCAAGAAATATAAATGGGATATAAAAAGGAATAAATGTAAAAATCATAAATATTTATTTTAAATTAATTTTTTCTAAATGTAGGATAAAGTTTTTTATTAAACAAATAGCTTTATATGTAAAAAAGATAAGCTATATTAAAATAATTAAATCCTATAATAAATTTATTAAGTATCATTTTTATTTATAATATAATACCTTTTTTTATTTGATTTAAGGGATTTTAAAAATAAAACTATGTTGGACTATATTTTATATTAAAAACAGCTTAAAAAGGTTGTTAAAATTGATTTTAGATGTTTTTTATTATATAAATTAATGAAGAATACTCTCCTGAGTGCTTTGCCTTAAGATTTGAACGTAATCCTGTTAAAAAAGCACTAATAGGTTTATTTTTCCCTGATTTATATTTTTCTGATAATAATGAAACATAAAAAGAATCAAACTTCATAGGAATAGTTTTTGTAACGTTCATATTAATTAATGAAAATGTTTTTTTAATTGATGTTTGTGAGAAATGCCAAATGTGTCTTGGTACATCATAGCCTGCCCAAAATTCTTTATAATGTTTTGCATCATAACTTTTAAAATTAGGAACAGCAATTATTAAAATTCCGTTTGGTTTTAATAATTTTTTTAATTCATTAATATATTCAATTAAATTGGGTATGTGTTCTAAAACGTGCCAAAGTGTAATAACATCAAATTGTTTATTTGTGTAGTGGGATAAATCTTTTTGTAGTGTAATATTTTTTTTGAAAGCAATTTCACGAGCATTTTTTGAAGGCTCTACTCCAAAAATTTTCCAATTATTTTTTTTACACGTTAATAAAAAATCTCCTGTTCCTGCTCCTATATCTAATACTGTTTTTTCTTCTGTTCTAAATGAATTTAAAAGATTTAATTTTTGTTTTAAAGTGTATTTTTTAACTATATGATATAGCTTGTCAAATAAAGTTTTTTTACTGTCGGTATGTGAAATGTAGTTATCACTTTTATAATATTTACTTAAATCATTTGGTATGGGTTGTGTAACCAACATATCAAATTCAGTATTTAGTAAAACGTTATAAGTTTCTTTTGAAACCGTGTGGTCTTTACAAATTAAATAATCTTTTAAATTATGGTATAATTTCTCGTTCATTATATTTTTGTTCCACGTGAAACATTAATTAAAAATATTTTTTAAACTGCAAGGTAAATAATTTTTATATTAGTTTTTGTGAAATTATTTTAAAACTTAAGTTAATTGTTATTTTTAAAATAAAATAGCGTTTTCTGTAAATAGAAAACATATTATATTTTAAATTAGTTTCATGTGAAACCAACCGTGTTTATTTTTAAATAATAATTAATCCGTTGTGTATTTTCATTACTTTAAGTTTAAATTTCAGTTCAGATGTTTTTTAAGGGATATAAAAATGTATTCAAAACTATTGTAAGTTTAGTTAATTTCTTAATATAATTTTTCTTTAAGATGAAAGTATTCGCTTAAAATGAAAAAGGTATTATTATATTTTAAAGTAATTTTAATCTGTTTTGTTCCACGTGAAACTAATTATATTTATGTATTTATTTTTAGGTTCAAGATTAGTTAAGTTTGTTTTTTCTTAATTCTTTGAGTAAAATTAAGTAT
>JAGYHQ010000007.1 GCA_018456245.1 Tenacibaculum sp.
GTTTTATACGGTTTTCTTGGTGGTGGGGGGGCAGGGAGTTGGGAAGAAGAAACCAACTAAAAACAACAAATTAAAAGGAAATGGGGAGGGGGTGGTGGGTTTTTAAGGATGGGAAAAAAAAGAAATTAAAAACAATGTACTTAATAATGAGCCTCATTTGGCATTATTTGTTTCTAATGAAAATCCGTTAATTTTCTACGAAAAGATAGCTGATTTAGCTAAAAATAATCTTAACCAAAACGGAATGTTATTTTTTGAAATTAATCAATACCTAGGTAAAGAAACCGTAAAAATGTTAAAAGAAAAAGGATTTAAAAATATTGAATTAAGAAAAGATTTATTTGGCAATGACAGAATGATAAAAGCTATCTTTTAAATTATTATTACTTATATTTAAATCAATATTAAAAGGAGTAAAGTTCCCAATGTTTGTAGGAATATCACTTACCACTTTATATTCATTTATTTTTGTAATTATTCAGTTAGAAAATTACGCACTATTTAGTAGGAAATATAGGCTTATTTACAATTTTAGCCTTTGTAATGTACATTTCACGAAAAATTGATTGGCAAAATGAATAAATAAAAAACAAAAAGGCATATTCTATAAAGTTAAGAATATGCCTTTTTTATTAAGAATTTCTTAATTTACGCAAAATATCTTCCATTCCATTAAGTTTAAGTTCATAAACTAACATCATCATTTTTCCTAACTTTCCTTGCGGAAACCCTTTATTTTTATACCAAATAATATAATATTCAGGAATATCAATTAAATATGTTCCCTTATATTTACCAAATGGCATTTTTGCTTTTGCTGTATCTAATAAAAATTGTTTATTAAAATTCATAAACCAAAAATAAGAATTATAAAATACTTTATTTTAATTTTGGCAAGATTTGTATATTTACACTATGAAAAATATTTTTTTAGATTCAATTGCTTATACTCTACCCTCTTTAGTAACAGGAGTAGTTGCCTATTATATATTAGGAAGTATTACACAAAATAATAGTGAAAGTAAAAAAATTGATGCCTTTATCTCTAAAAAAAAGGTTAGTTTACAGATGAAATTACAGGCGTATGAACGTTTATTGTTGTTTTGTGAACGTATAAACCCGTCAAAATTATTGTTACGTGTTCAATCTATTGGAGAAGATACAAACTCCTATTTACACCTATTAGTAAACACAATAGAACAAGAATTTGAACATAATTTAACTCAGCAATTATACATATCAGAAGATGCTTGGGCAACCATTACAGCTTCTAAATTAGCTGTAATAAATAAACTTCATCTAATTGCTGAAAATTCAGAAAATTCAAAAGATTTTAGAGATAAAATATTAAAAGAATTTTATCAAACTGAAAATCCTATGCAGGTTGCTATTTCAGTCATAAAACAAGACGTTAACAATATTTTGTAATAACAGATAATATGAGGCTAAAATCAATTTTTCTTTTTTTTATTTTCAATTGTATATCAGTATTTAGTTCTAATGTAGATACTCTTACGGTTGTAAGTAAATCTATGGATAAAACTATTAAAAATGTAGTAATTATACCTGATAGTTACCAAACTAATAATAATAATTACCCTGTTTTATATCTACTTCACGGTGCTAATGGAGATTACACCAATTGGGTAACCAGAGTACCTAAACTAAAAGAATACGCCGATAAATACAATATGTTAATTGTATGCCCTGACGGGGGAAATACAAGTTGGTATTTTAATAGCCCTATTGATAAAAATTTTAATTACGAAACTTACATATCAAAAGAATTAATTAAAAAAGTAGATAAAAAATACAGAACATTACCAAAAAAACAAGGCAGAGCAATTACAGGTTTAAGTATGGGAGGGCACGGAGCCTTTTATTTAGCCTTTAAACACCAAAATATTTGGGGTGCTGTTGGTAGTATGAGTGGTTGCTTTGATATTCGTCAATTCCCATTTCGTTGGGATTTAAGTAAACGATTAGGAGAATATTATGAAAATAAAAATATTTGGGAAGAAAATACCGTAATTAATATGGTTTACAGGTTAAAAAAGAACAGCTTAAAACTAATATTTGATTGTGGCGTTAAAGACATATTTTATAAGCAGAACAAAAGCCTCCATAAAAAATTAATTGAAAGAAATATACCACACGATTATATTGAACGTGCAGGTGGGCATAGTTGGAATTATTGGGCAAACTCTATAGAATATCAGCTTCTATTTTTTTATAATTACTTTAAATCGGTAAAATAATTGACAAATTGGTTAACATTAATACAAGATTATTTACTCTATTTAAAAATAGAACGAGGATTATCAAAAAATTCAATAGATAATTACGAGAGAGATATTAAAAAATTAGCCTTTTTTATAGATGAATTTAATATAAATGTTTCCCCTACCAATATTCAAAAAGAGGTTATTCAGCAGTTTATTTATTCTATATCAAATAAATTAAACCCAAGAAGTCAGGCACGTATAATATCAGGATTACGAGGTTTTTTTGACTATTTAGTGCTTGAAGACTATAGAGATGATAACCCATTAGACCTTATTGATTCGCCTAAAATAGGAATAAAACTACCCGACAGTTTATCAAAAGAAGAAATTAACAACCTTATTTCTGCAATAGATTTAAGCCACCCACAAGGAGAGAGAAACAGAACAATTATTGAAACCATTTATTGTTGTGGTTTACGTGTTAGTGAGCTTATTAATTTACAATTATCTGATTTATTTTTTGATGACGGTTATATTCGTGTTTTAGGAAAAGGAAATAAATACAGATTTGTACCAATACATAGTAGCACTATAAAATACCTGAATTTTTACATTAACGATATCCGAAGTCATATTTTACCCAAGGAAAAAGACAAGGATATTGTATTTTTAAATAGACGTGGTGGAAGACTATCACGCCAAATGATTTTTATAATTTTAAAAGATTTAGCTACAAAAATTAATCTATCAAAAAAAATAGGACCTCACACATTAAGGCATTCTTTTGCAACACATTTATTAAAAAACGGAGCCGATTTACGTGTTATTCAACAACTATTGGGGCACGAAAGCATAACAACTACTGAAATTTATGTACATTTAGATAAAAGTTACCTACAAGAAGTGGTTAACAAATTTCATCCAAGAAGTAAAAATAATTTAGGAAAGTAAAGGGAATAAAAAATGGCAAGCTACCTACATCACACCGCTACGACCTAAGTACCCTTGCTGTATTCCTACCCTGGGGGATTAAAAGGGAGCTGGTTGTGTAGAACTTGCCAGTGCAAAGATACAATCTTTTTTATTTTCAACAAATGTATCTATAACTTTTTCTTGTTTTTCTAATATTGTTTCAATACCCTTATCAATTATCTGTTTCGTAATTCCTTTTACACTATCTAATTCATCTCTTTTTAAAAGTTCACTCACTTTGCTAAAATAGTTAATATTTCTATTTATCGAGCATGTTTATAAGCCTTATAAGAAGAACGAACTAATGCACTACTTTCAACATACATAAAGCCCATTTCTTCTCCTATTTTTTTGTATTTAGCAAATTGGTTTGGGGTAATAAATTGTTTTACAGGTAAATGTTTTTTACTTGGTTGTAAATACTGCCCTATTGTTAAAATATCTAATCCAACGCTTTTAAGTTCTTTCATTGTTTCAATAACTTCGTCTTCTCTTTCTCCTAAACCAAGCATAATACCTGATTTTGTTCGCATTCCTCTTTCTTTTAAATATTTAAGAACTCCTAAACTTCTGTCAAATTTTGCTTGAATACGCACCTCCCTTGTTAATCTACGCACCGTTTCCATATTATGTGAAACTACCTCTGGGTGAACCTCAATAATCCTATCAATTAATTTTTTATTACCCTGAAAGTCAGGAATTAATGTTTCCAAAGTTGTTTTTGGGTTAGCTCTACGGATTGCCTGTACTGTTTCTGCCCAAATAATAGAGCCTCCGTCTTTTAAATCATCTCTATCAACTGATGTTATAACCGCATGTTTAATATTCATAAGTTTTATAGAACGAGCAACCTTTTCAGGCTCTTCCCATTCCACAGTTTCAGGTCTTCCTGTTTTAACTCCACAAAATCCGCAAGAACGGGTACAAATGTTCCCTAAAATCATAAAAGTAGCTGTTCCTTCACCCCAACATTCCCCCATATTTGGGCAACTTCCACTGGTACAAATAGTATTTAATTTATACTTATCTACCAAACCACGAAGTTCAGTGTATTTTTTACCAACAGGTAATTTTACACGTAACCATTTTGGTTTTTTAGTCCTTTCAGTAGGTTTTGTTATAGTTGAGTTGTCTGACATATATTTTATTAAAATACAATCTTGTATTTTTAACTATAATTCTTTTTAATTCTTGCTAAATCTTTCTTGTTATCACGGTCTTTTAGGGTTTGGCGTTTATCGTGTATTTTTTTACCTTTTGCCAAAGCTATTTCTAATTTAGCCCATCCTTTTTCATTTATATATAATCTTAAAGGAACAATGGTATTCCCTTTTACTTCAACTTCTTTAGCTAATTTTTTAAGTTCTCTTTTATTTAAAAGTAAACGGCGTTCACTTTTAGGTTTATGATTATAGCTATTACCATAAATATACTCCTCAATATACATATTTATTACAAAAAGCTCTCCTCTTTCAGTAAATTCACAAAAGCTCTCTGTAATTCTTGCTTTACTTTGGCGAATTGATTTAATCTCCGTACCAGTTAATTGAATTCCAGCAGTATATTTATCTAAAATCTCGTACTCAAAACGAGCTTTTTTATTCTGTATGTTTATATCCTTTTGCATAAAATAAAAACAAAGATACATTTTGATATTGATATACAAAGAATTTACCAAAAACAAATAAAATTCATAGCATAAAAATCATCATCTCCATAATCTATAAAATAAAAATAATTAATAATTTTGTACATATATTAAACATAATCAAATTTTAACAATATTTAATTCAAAAGTTATGAAAAATAAGACATTTTTTACTTTGGTATTATTATTAAGTTTTTTCTTTGTAAATGCACAAGAAAAAGAGAAGAAAAATTTATTTAGTTTTGAGGTAATAGGCGACACCTATTTTAAGACAAATATTAACTCAACAAATTCAACAAAAACAACTTTAAATACTCCATCAACAGCATTTGCTGACAAAAACGGATTTGCATTAGGTATGATTAACGCCATTGCAAAATACGAAACAAATAAAGTTGAATTAGTGGGCGATTTTTTTACAGGACCAAGAGCAGAGCAAGCCACTACAAATTCTCTTATTAATCAATTATATGTAAAGTATTCTCCTACTTCAAAAATTGATATTACATTTGGTAAATTTAATACTTTTTTAGGGTATGAAATAATATCTCCTAAGGGCAACTTTAACTATTCTACAAGTTATTTATTTACTAACGGACCATTTTCACACACAGGTATAACAGGAAAATATAAATTTTCTGATGACCATTCTTTACTATTTGCTGTAATGAATGCGAATGATGACAATAAATTTAATAGCAATGGTGCATTTACCTTAGGTTTACAGTATAGTATTAAAGGGCAAAATATTAACCTTGTTTACGGTAAAAAAAATGACGGAAAAACTAACACAGGAAAATCATTTCAAATTGATTATACAGGAGGATTTAACATAACAAACAAATTTTTCTTAGGTATTAATGCATCATACGAAACTACTAAAGACAAAAGTATAGACGATAATTTTGGTTTCTACGGAGTTACTCTTTACGGGTTATTTGAAATAAGCCCTAAATTTAAATTAGGATTACGCCCTGAATATTTTAGCAGATATGTAGGTAGTGAAAATAATAACTATTTTGCAGGAACTTTATCAGGAAATTGGATGATTGCTAAAAATTTAAGAGTAATTCCTGAGTTTAGAATTGATTATAACAAAAACAAACCTTTTGTTGATAATGATTTATCTCCTCAAAAAAGTTTAAGTTCTTTCTTAGTTGGCGTTGTATACAACTTTGAAAAGAGTTTGTAAAAAAGTATAAATTACAAGATAAAAAGCCAACATATTTTAAAATATGTTGGCTTTTTGTATTCTTATGATAATTAATAAACTAAAAATGAATAAAACATTAATTGAAATCAACAAATTAATTGAAAAAAATAATGGAAAACCAATACTTTTAAATGAAAATGATGAAGACACACATTGGTTTAAGTGTAACAAAAAATACACTAAAATTGAAATAGAACAATGGGAAAAAAGCACAAATATTCCATTACCGAAAGAGTATAAAGAGTTTTTAATTACTGTAGGTGCTTGTGAATTATATTTTAATAATTATGGAGGAATTGAGTTTTATCAATTAGAAAAACTAAAAAGTTTTGCAGAAGAAGTTTTTGGTGGTGATTGGGAAAATCCTTTCCCTAAATTATTGTTCATTGGTTCAATTTTTAATACTGGAGATATTATTGGCTATAATCTTACAAAAAAATCTAAAAATAACCTAAGCGTGTATGGTGTATGGGAATTTTATCCTGAAGAATGGCTTAACAATATTAATGAGTTTGTTTCATTAAGTTATTACCTCCAGCAATTAGTAAATTCAAATGGAAAGAAATATTCTTTGTTATGACAATAAATACACGTTAATTAAGCCAATTAAATATTTTAATTTTTTAGAATAAATACCCTGTTTTCTTTTACTGTCTTTTTATTACCTTTGCTCAAAATAACAACCAACAACACAATGATGAATAATATTAAAGAAAACAAAGAACTATACAACAACATAGCAAATACAATAAGGGGGCTTTCTATGGATGCCATACTTCAGGCAAACTCTGGGCACCCAGGCTTACCATTAGGAATGGCTGATGTCGTTTCTGTTTTATGGACAAAGTATTTAAAACATAATCCTACAAACCCAAAATGGTATGATAGAGACCGTTTTGTGTTATCAGGAGGTCACGGTAGTATGCTGTTATATAGTTTATTGCATATTTATGGATATGATTTATCATTACAAGATATTAAAAAATTCAGACAATGGGGAAGTAAAACCCCGGGGCATCCTGAAAATTTTATTACAGAAGGAATTGAGACTACTACAGGTCCTTTAGGGCAAGGTGTAGCGAATGCTGTAGGTATGGCTTTAGCAGAAGTTTCATTATCTGCAAGATTTAATACAGAAAATGAAAAAATTACAGACCATTTTACTTATGTAATTGCAGGAGACGGAGATTTACAAGAGGGAATTTCACACGAGGCTTGTTCTTTTGCTGGGCATAACAGATTAGGAAAGTTAATCCTATTTTATGATAGTAATAACATTACAATTGACGGAGATACCAACCTTTCATATAGTGAAGATGTTGTAAAACGATTTGAATCTTATGGATGGCACACCATTTCAATTGACGGACATAACACGGAAGAAATTGAAAAAGCCATTGAAGAGTCACAAAAAAATACCGATAAACCAAGTTTAATTATTTGTACTACACAAATAGGTTTTGGTAGCCCAAACCGAGCAGGAACATCATCTGCACACGGAGCTCCTTTCCCTGAAGATGAAGTTAAATTAACTAAAAAGGCTTTAGGTTTACCTGAAAATGAAAAATTTTATGTTCCTAATGAAATAAAGGAGTTTACAAAACAGTTCCAACAAAAAGGAAAAAAATTAGAAAAACAATGGAATAATCTATTTGAAAAATACCAACAAAACAACACTGAATTAGCTAAAAAATTCAAAATGTGTTTAAATGGTGAATTTGATAAAGAAACTTTAAATATTCCTAAATTTTCAGCTGAAGACGGTGCTTTAGCAACACGTTCAGCATCAGGTAAAGTTTTAAATCATATTGCTAAACATATTCCGTCGTTAATAGGTGGCTCGGCTGATTTAACTCCGTCAAATAATACATTTCCACAAGGAGAAGAGTCGTTTAGTGTTACAAATCCTTCAGGAAGATATATCCACTATGGAGTTCGTGAACACGGAATGGGTGCAATTATGAACGGATTAGCATTACACGGAGGTGTTTTTCCATATGCAGGAACTTTCTTTGTTTTTTCTGATTATATGCGTCCTGCAATGCGTATGGCAGCGTTAATGGGAATACAAGCAGTTTATGTTTTAACTCATGATTCTATCGGATTAGGAGAAGACGGACCAACTCACCAACCTATTGCACATTTAGCTTCATTCAGGGCAATGCCAAATATAAACGTATTACGCCCTATGGATGCTAATGAAACCGTTGTTTGTTGGCAAATAGCTTTAGAAAGTAAAACTACCCCAAGTTGTTTAGTTTTAACAAGGCAAAAGTTACCTATTTATGATAGAAATGAATACGCACAAGCTGAAAACTCTAAAAAAGGAGCTTATGTCCTTACCGAAGATAAGGATTTTACAAGTATTATTTTAGCAAGCGGATCAGAAGTAGAATTAGCCATTGAAGCAAAAGAAGAACTAAACAAACAAGGTAAAAAAGTACGTGTAGTTTCTGTTCCTTGTATGGAAATTTTTGATAATCAATCAAAAGAATACAAAAAAGAAGTTTTACCAAATAATATAATAAACAGGGTAGCTATTGAGGCTGGTGCAACAATGTCTTGGTACAAATACGTTGGTTTACAAGGCGAAGTAATAGGATTGGATAAGTTTGGAGCTTCTGCCCCTTACAAAACATTATATGAAAAGTTAGGAATTACCAAAGAGGCTATCATAAATGCAGTAAACAAGCATTAAAAACAGTAAAAGATGAAAGAAAAAATAATCGCACCGTCAATATTAGCTTCTGATTTTGCAAATCTTGAAAGAGATATTAAAATGGTAGAACAAGCAGGAGCAGAAATCTTACATATTGATGTTATGGACGGGCATTTTGTTCCAAATATTTCATTCGGAATACCTGTTTTAAAAGCTATTAAAAGAGTAGCTACAAAGCCTTGTGATGTTCATTTAATGATTTCAAATCCTGAGTTGTATATTGATGCTTTTGCTAATGCAGGGGCTGATTATATCACCGTTCACGTAGAAACAGCTCCTCACTTACATCGTGTAATTCAACAGATAAAAGCACATAATATTAAGGCGGGTGTGGTATTAAATCCGCATACACCTTTAAATACTATTGAGGAAATTTTACATGAATTAGATATGGTACTACTAATGTCGGTAAACCCGGGGTTTGGCGGACAAAGTTTTATACCAAGTGTTTTAGACAAAACAAAACGTTTAAAACAAATATTAATAGAAAAAGGATTAGAACATATTAAAATTGAAATTGACGGAGGAATAAAAATAGATAACATTAAGCAAGTTGCCGATGCAGGAGCTGATATATTAGTTTCTGGCTCAGGAATTTTTAATGCTAAAAATCCAACAGAAATGATAAAAAAGATGAAACTATTAGTTAATTCTTAAAAAGCCTATGCTTAAAAACAAGATTTATAAATTTCCTCATATTGTAAAAGAACTTTTTCTAATGAAAACTCTTTAATGTGTTCTTTTGCATTATGTTTAAATTTATTAAGCGTAACATCATCTTTTAAAATATTAATAGCATTTTTTGCCATATCATCTATATCTCCCAAATCACTTAAAAAACCTGTTTTACCATGAATATTTACTTCGGGTAAACCTCCTGTATTGGTAGAAATTACAGGTGTGCTTGCTGCCATAGCTTCTAAAGCTGCCAAACCAAAACTCTCCTTTTCAGAAGGAAGTAAAAACACATCAGAATAACATAATATTTTCTCCACATCACGTGTTTTTCCTAAAAATACAACATCATCTTCAATACCTAATTTAGTAACTAAAATTTCAGCATTAAGACGTTCTGGTCCGTCCCCTATCATTAATAATTTTGAAGAAATTTCTTTATTAACCTTATCAAAAACCCTAATAACATCTTCTATTCGCTTAACAGGTCTAAAATTACTAATATGAGTTAAAATTTTCTTCTCTGGCTCCAATAATGGCTCATAACATTTACATGTCACTGAATCTACATTATATTTTTCTCCATCAATAAAATTATAAATAACCTTTATATCTTTTTTAATATTTAATAATCGTAAAGTATCTTCTTTTAAACTTTTAGAAACAGCAGTAACTTCATCAGAATTATTTATACTAAACTCAACTGCTGTTTTATATGTTGGATGACTTCCTACAAGTGTTATATCGGTTCCGTGTAATGTAGTTACAACTTTAATTTTAATCCCTTTTTCCTTTAGCATATGTTTTGCCATATAAGCGGCATAGGCATGCGGAATAGCATAATGTACATGTAAAACTTCCAATTTATGCTTTTCAACAACTTCTACCATTTTACTTGATAAAGCCAATTCATAAGGCTGGTATTGAAATAAAGCATACTCCTCTAAAACTACTTCATGAAAGTGTAAGTTTTTTGTGAAAAAATCTAACCTAACAGGTAAATTATATGTTATAAAATGAACTTCATGTCCTTTCTCTGCCAAAGCCATACCTAATTCTGTTGCCACAACCCCACTCCCTCCAAAGGTAGGATAACATACAATACCTATTTTCATCTAATCTTATTTTTTCGGCAAATATAATAGTATAAAACTAGTTTTTCATATATTTAACCACAAATAAAAAATAATTAAAAATGAAATCTAAAATAATAGTTATCGGTATTTTTATTGCGAGTATATTTACTACATCTTGTAGTAACGACAAAAACAAACCTATTAATCCCCCTAATAACAATAAAACTCCTCAAACAGAACAAGGAAACTATGTTATAATGCTTTCATTAGACGGATTTAGATATGATTATATAGATAAATATGATGCTAAAAATCTTAAAAAAATAGCAAAAAAAGGTGTTCGGGTAGAACGTATGAACCCATCAAACCCTACAAAAACTTTTCCAAATCATTACACTTTGGTCACTGGTTTATACCCTGATAATCATGGGTTAATAAATAATTCTTTTTACGATTCAGAACTCGGAAAATACAAAATGAGTGATAGAAATGCTGTAAAAAATGGCAAATTTTACGGTGGAGAGCCAATTTGGAATACAGCAAAAAAAGCAGGAATAAAAACAGCATCTTACTTTTGGGTTGGTTCAGAAGCAAAAATAAACGGAATGCAACCTGATATTTGGAAAGAATATAATCATAAAACTTCTTTTAAAGAACGTATAAATTCTGTAATTAATTGGTTAAAACTTCCTAATAATGAAAGACCTCGTTTAATAACACTATATTATAATGAACCAGATTCTGCAGGACATCACTACGGAACTAACAACCAGGAAGTTAAAGAACAAGTAAAATATGTTGATGAACAAGTAGGTATTTTATATGATAAATTAATGCAATTACCTATTGCAGAAAACATTAATTTTATTATAGTATCAGACCACGGAATGCGTGACTTAGAAGGAACTAAAAACATATTTTTAGATGATTACATTTCAATAAATAACGTTTATATAAGTGGAGGAAACCCTGTTTATACCATTAATGTAAAAGACAAAAACGTAGATAAAGTTTATAACAAACTTAAAAATGTAAAAAATTTATATGTTTATAAACAAGGTGAAGCTCCTAAAGAATTACACATAGCAAATCATCATCGTACAGGTGATTTAATGGTTATTGGAAAACCACCTTACGGGGTTTATCCTGTTAAAGAAAACTTTAAACCTAAAAAACGTGGAGTACATGGCTACCTAAATTCTGATGAACAAATGGGAGCTATTTTTATAGCTACTGGTAATACTTTTAAGGTTAATTACACTCAAAAATCAATAAATAATACTGATGTTTATAATTTAATTGCACATATTTTAAACATTAAACCAGCTAAAAATGATGGAAATTTTAAAAATGTAAAAACACTTTTAAAGTAAGTTATAGTATAAAATTCTTATTCATTAAGACAAAAAGTCATTAAAAATCAATTATTTAATGACTTTTTGTCTTATTTTTTATTTGGTATTAAAATTGCCCACAATAAAATAAAAAA
This sequence comes from Tenacibaculum sp., assembly GCA_018456245.1. Classification (GTDB taxonomy): domain Bacteria; phylum Bacteroidota; class Bacteroidia; order Flavobacteriales; family Flavobacteriaceae; genus Polaribacter. The sequence goes on from JAGYHQ010000007.1 coordinate 12,018, forward strand.
CTAGAAAAAAATGAATTTTAAAAATTATACAATAAAATCGCAAGAAACCATACAACAAGCACAACAGTTGGCTCAAAGTATGGGAAATAATCAAATTGAAGTAGAACATATATTTAAAGCTATATTATTAGTTGATGAAAATGTTTTACCTTTTATTCTGAAAAAATTAAATATTAATCAGAGTATTATAGAACAAATTTTAGATAAACAATTACAAAGTTTTTCTAAAGTTTCAGGTGCTGAGTTAATGCTATCTCGTGATGCAGGAACTACACTAAGCGAGGCAAGTATTCTTGCTAAAAAAATGAATGATGAATATGTTTCTATTGAACATTTAATTTTAGCAATTGTAAAATCAAAAAGCCAAATTGGTCAGGCTTTACGAGACCAAGGAGCTACTGAAAAATTAGTAAAATCAGCCATTGAAGAACTTAGAAAAGGAAACCGAGTTACTTCACAAAGTGCCGAAGAAACCTACAATTCATTAGAAAAATATGCTAAAAACCTAAATAAATTAGCACAAGACGGAAAATTAGACCCTGTTATTGGGCGAGATGAAGAAATAAGACGTTTATTGCAAATTTTATCTCGTAGAACAAAAAACAATCCTATTTTAGTAGGAGAACCAGGTACTGGTAAAACAGCAATTGCCGAAGGATTAGCACATAGAATTATTCGTGGTGATGTTCCTGAAAATTTAAAAGATAAAGTTATTTATTCTTTAGATATGGGAGCCTTAATTGCAGGAGCAAAATACAAAGGAGAGTTTGAAGAACGATTAAAATCAGTTGTAAAAGAAGTAACTCAATCTGAAGGAGATATCGTATTGTTTATTGATGAAATACATACTCTTGTTGGTGCTGGTGGTGGCGAAGGAGCAATGGACGCTGCTAACATTTTAAAACCAGCTTTAGCTCGTGGAGAATTACGTGCTATTGGGGCAACTACATTAGATGAATATCAAAAATATTTTGAAAAAGATAAGGCGTTAGAACGTCGTTTTCAAAAAGTTACCGTTGATGAACCTGATACTGAAAGTGCAATTTCTATATTAAGAGGAATTAAAGAAAAATATGAAACACATCATAAAGTTCGTATTAAAGATGAGGCTATTATTGGTGCTGTTGAGTTATCTCAACGTTATATAACAAATAGATTTTTACCAGATAAAGCCATTGATTTAATGGATGAAGCTGCATCAAAACTACGTATGGAAATTAATTCTAAACCAGAAGAATTAGATGTTTTAGACCGTAAAATAATGCAATTAGAAATTGAAATTGAAGCTATTAAACGTGAAAATGATGATAAAAAAGTAGAATCACTCAATGCTGATTTAGCAAATTTAAAAGAAGAACGTAATGAAATTAATGCAAAATGGCAATCAGAAAAAAATGTAGTTGATAGTATTCAAAAATTAAAAACGGATATTGAAAATTACAAATTAGAAGCTGAACGTGCTGAAAGAAATGGAGATTATGGAAAAGTTGCAGAGTTACGCTATGGTAAAATTAAAGATGCATTAGAAGAACTTGAAAAACAACAAAAATTATTAGATAGTAAAAGTGAAAACGCCATAATAAAAGAAGAAGTTACTTATGATGATATTGCGGAAGTAGTAGCAAAATGGACGGGTATTCCTGTTACTAAAATGCTACAATCAGAACGAGAAAAATTACTAAAATTAGAGGATGAATTACATAAAAGGGTTGTTGGACAAGAAGAAGCTATAGAGGCTGTTTCTGATGCTGTTCGCCGTTCTCGTTCAGGATTGCAAAACCCTAATAAACCAATAGGTTCGTTCCTGTTTTTAGGAACAACAGGAGTTGGTAAAACCGAACTTGCTAAAGCATTAGCAGAATACCTATTTGATGATGAAAATGCTATGACAAGAATTGATATGAGTGAATACCAAGAACGTCATTCAGTAAGTAGATTAGTTGGTGCTCCTCCAGGGTATGTTGGCTATGATGAAGGAGGGCAATTAACAGAGGCTGTTCGTAGAAAACCATACTCTGTTGTATTGCTTGATGAAATTGAAAAGGCTCACCCAGATACTTTTAATATTTTATTACAAGTATTGGACGAAGGACGTTTAACCGATAATAAAGGGCGTGTTGCCGATTTTAAAAATACTATTGTAATTATGACCTCAAATATGGGAAGTGAAATAATTCAAGAGAAATTTACAAACTTAAAAGGAGATATTAATACAATATTAGAAGACACTAAAACAGAAGTTTTAAGTTTACTAAAACAAACTGTTCGCCCTGAGTTTTTAAACAGAATTGATGATATTATTATGTTTACTCCTCTATCAGAAAATAATATTATTGAAATTGTAGGCTTACAATTAAATAGTGTTAAGAAGATGATAGCTAAACAAAATATAACATTGAATTATACTGATAAAGCTGTAAAATATTTAGCACAAAAAGGTTATCAACCTGAATTTGGAGCAAGACCAGTAAAACGAGTAATTCAAAAACAAGTTTTAAATGAATTATCAAAAGAAATTTTATCAGGAAAAGTTACAACTGATAGTGTTATTTTACTAGACGAAGTTAATAATACGTTAGTGTTTAGTAACAACTAAAAAAAACCACCAATTTTGGTGGTTTTTTTAGTATTATAATGAACTTAGTTTTTTATTTATTAATTTTAATCTAAAAATAAAATAACCAATAAGTAGAACAGACAACAGAAAAGATACTATTTGATTAAAAAGGCTTTCTCCTGTAAAAAAACCAAAATTTGATGTAAAATTAAACAAAATACACAAACAAAATACTACATACACTAATAGTAAAAAATTAAAAAATTTATCCTTTTTTAACTGTTGTTTCCTTATTTCTGAATTATACATAATATCATTCTTGCCCATATAAAGAAATACCACAACCAATATTGAATTAGAAAATGCCAAAATAATATTATTTAAAAATATTTCAGAATCTACATACGTATTAATATATGAATTATATAAATATTTTGCAGATAACAAAAAAGCTACAAAAGCTAATACATAAGTTATTTTTACTATTTTTTTCATAATCTTGAGATTAATTAAATAATATTCTATTCTTTTTAGGCGAATTAAAAGGAAGTGGAGCCTGTTCCAACTTTTGAACATCTTCTTTTTTAACATCTCCACAATCCCTAGCCTATCCTCAGTATCAGAACAAGAAACTAATAATGCTACAAAACCCATATAAATAAAAAATACTTTTTCATAATGTATTTTATAGTTAACCCTGACAAACATATATTAAATTAACAATAAAAACAAAAGTATTTTGCATTTTTCTTACAAAAAACAAAATTATTTTACATTTTTATTATTAAAAAGAAGAAAGTTTTACATTTTTTCATTAAAAATACTTAATTATTGGTGGTTTTTATTGTTAATCTATACCTTTTAACTATTTAAAACGATTATTTTTTTAATATTTTTGTGTTTTACTAATTATTATGAACTTAACACAACTAAACGCTATTTCTCCTATTGATGGACGATACCGAAATAAGGTATCTGAATTAGCTAATTATTTCTCTGAAGAAGCACTTATAAAATATCGTGTAAAAGTAGAAATTGAATATTTTATTGCTTTATGTGAAATTCCATTACCTCAATTAAATGACTTTGATAAAGAAAAATACGCTGATTTACGCAAAATATACGAAAACTTTTCGGTAAATGATGCTAAACGTATTAAGGATATAGAGAGCATAACAAATCATGATGTAAAGGCTGTTGAGTATTTTATTAAAGAAGAATTTGAGAAATTAGGAATTAATAAATATAAAGAATTCATTCACTTCGGATTAACATCACAAGATATTAATAATACCGCCATTCCGTTATCTATTAAAGATGCTATGGAGGAAGTATATTACCCTGCTTTAGACACGCTAACTTGTAAATTAGCTGAACTTTCTGAAGAATGGGAAAATATACCAATGTTAGCACGTACACACGGGCAACCTGCCTCTCCTACCCGATTAGGAAAAGAACTTTTTGTGTTTGTAGAACGTATAAATCAACAAGTATATTTTTTACAGAATGTTCCTCACGCATCAAAATTTGGTGGAGCAACAGGAAATTACAATGCTCATAAAGTAGCATTCCCTAATATTGATTGGAAAAATTTTGGAACTAATTTTGTTGAAAATATTTTAGGGTTACATCATTCATTTCCTACAACTCAAATTGAACATTATGACCATTTAGCAAATTTATTTGACGCTATAAAACGTATAAATACAATTTTAATTGATTTAAACAGAGATATTTGGACGTATATTTCTAACGATTATTTTAAACAAAAAATAAAAAAAGGAGAAGTTGGATCTTCTGCAATGCCTCATAAAGTAAATCCTATTGATTTTGAAAATTCAGAAGGAAATTTAGGTATTGCAAATGCTATTTTTGAACATTTATCAAGAAAATTACCAATTTCTCGCCTGCAACGTGATTTAACCGATAGTACCGTATTAAGAAACGTTGGAGTACCTATCGCCCACACTTTAATAGCCTTTAGTTCTACTTTAAAAGGATTAAATAAATTGTTACTAAACGAAGAAAAATTTGCAGAAGATTTAGAAAATAATTGGGCAGTAGTTGCAGAGGCTATTCAAACAATATTACGCCGTGAAGCGTACCCAAATCCTTATGAGGCATTAAAACGATTAACACGAACTAATGAAAAAATAACTCAACAATCAATTAGTAATTTTATTGATAGTTTAGAGGTTTCTAACAAAATAAAAGAAGAATTAAAACAAATTACTCCTAGTAATTATACAGGAATATAATTTTAAATAATATTAAAAAAATGACATTAATAAAATCAATATCAGGAATTAGAGGAACTATTGGAGGAAAAACAGGAGATAATTTAACTCCTCTTGATGCCGTAAAATTTGCATCAGCATATGGTATGTTTATCAAAAATAAAAACGCCAAAAAAGAAAAAATTAAAATAGTTATTGGACGTGATGCAAGAATTTCAGGCGAAATGATAAGCAATTTAGTTGCTAATACTTTAATTGGTTTAGGTATTAATGTTATTGATTTAGGCTTATCTACAACACCTACCGTAGAAATTGCCGTTCCGTTAGAAGAAGCCGACGGTGGAATTATTTTAACAGCATCACACAACCCTAAACAATGGAATGCCTTAAAATTATTAAATGAAAAAGGCGAATTTTTAAGTGGAAAAGACGGCGAAACAATTTTAAAGATAGCCGAAAGTGATGATTTTTCTTTTGCTGAAGTTGATAATTTAGGAACTTATAAAAAGAAGAAAAAATATATTAAAAAGCATATAAAAGAAGTTTTAAAACTTAATTTAGTAGATAAAAAAGCCATTAAAAAAGCCAAATTTAAAATTGTTGTGGATGGGGTAAACTCAACAGGAGGTATTGCAATTCCTAAACTTTTAAAAGCCTTAAACGTTAAATGTGTAGAACTATATTGTACTCCTAATGGCGAATTTCCTCACAACCCTGAACCTTTAAAAGAACATTTAACTGATATTTCTAAATTAGTTGTAAAGAAAAAAGCCGATTTAGGTATTGTTGTAGACCCTGATGTTGATCGTTTAGCAATAATTTCAGAAGACGGCTCTATGTTTGGCGAAGAATATACCTTGGTTGCTTGTGCCGATTATGTTTTAGAAAAAATGAAAGGAGGAAATACCGTTTCTAACCTTTCATCATCAAGAGCTTTAAGAGATGTAACCGAAAAACACGGAGGAACTTACACTACAAGTGCTGTTGGAGAGGTTAATGTTGTACAAATGATGAAAGAAACCAATACTGTTATTGGTGGCGAGGGTAACGGAGGAATTATATATCCTGAATCTCATTACGGAAGAGATTCATTAGTAGGAGTTGCCCTATTCTTATCGCATTTAGCTAATAAAAAAATATCTTGTAAAGAGTTAAGAGATAGTTACCCAAGCTACTTTATGAGTAAAAATAAAATTCAATTAACGCCAGAAATTGATGTGGATAAAATCTTATCAACAATGGCTGAAAAATACGCAAACGAAGACGTAAATACAATTGACGGAGTGAAAATTGATTTTCCAACGGAATGGGTGCATTTAAGAAAATCAAACACCGAGCCGATTATAAGAATTTATACTGAAGCAAAATCACAACAAAAAGCCGATGATTTAGCTGAAAAATTTATAAATGAGATTAAGGAAATTATAAAATAAAGCTTTAATTTTCTATAAAAAATAATACATTTGTTACCCTATACACTAACTAAATGAAAAAAAAATATAAAATAGCAAGTTTATTTTCTGGTTGTGGAGGCTTAGATTTAGGATTTATAAACACTGGATTTGAAGTTATTTGGGCAAATGACTTTTTTAAAGAAGCCGTTGAAACTTATAAAAAAAACATAGGAAATCACATAGTTTATGGTGATATTACAAAAATTCCAAGCAATAAGATACCTAATGATTTTGATATTTTATTGGGAGGATTTCCTTGTCAAGGATTTTCAGTAGCCAATACAAAACGTTCAATGAAGGATAAACGTAACTTTTTATATAAAGAACTCTTACGACTAATTAAAGATAAACAACCTAAATTTTTCGTAGCAGAAAATGTAAAAGGATTATTATCAATGCAAAAAGGAGAAATTATTAAAATGATTGTTAATGATTTTAAATCTTTAGGATATGATGTAGAGTATCGTCTTTTAAAAGCGTCAAATTATGGTGTACCTCAAAACAGAGAACGAGTAATAATTATAGGAAATAGACTTGGTTTAAAAAATCCTTTTCCTAAAATTACTCATGGATTATCAAATAATCTTCTTGATAAAAACTTAAAACCTTATATACCTGTAAAAGAAGTTATCGGACATTTGGCAAATGTAAGAACACGTAAAGCTTCATTTAAACTTAACGAAGAAATTATTCATAACCATATTGCTAGAACAAATGTTCATGATAAATTTTGGGGACGAAAACACAAAATAAATCAACACGAAATTTGTGATTATTTAAAAGAATGGCGTAATAAAAGTGGTTGGAGCACAAAAAAAATAGATGAACATTTTGGTTATGCATATACTGCTGGGCATTGGTTTAGAAAAGATAATAATTCAGGTAGTATTCCTAAACCAAGTGATTGGTGGGAACTCAAAAAAATTCTAAAATTTGATAACAAATATGACAAAGTTGTAACAGAATTAGAACTTAAAGAAATTAAATTTGAACAATCTTTGCGCGTTAGTAATTGGGAATTACCAAGCGATACAATTACGGCTACTGGACCAGAAATACACCCTAACAGAGAACGTAGAATGTCTGTAAGAGAATGTGCTATAATACAAACTTTTCCTAATGATTTTATATTTTATGGAAGTTTAGGAAACATGTATAAACAAATTGGAAATGCTGTACCCGTATTATTAGCTGAAAAAATTGCTGAGGAAATTTTAAAAGAACTGCAAAATTATGAGCAAACTAACACAAAAACAACAACAAAAATTAGAGCAAATAGAGAAGTTGGAACAAAAATATTTGCTTAAATACTACCATTTTCTAAAGTTTGCAGAAGATGAATTATTACAGGGTTTTAAAACAAAGGAAAGAATTTTAGATGATTGGTTAGGTTTATATAAATCTGGTATATCTGATTTTGCAGTTGGGGCAGAACGAATTGTTTACTCGCTTTTAAATGGAAAAGGAATAGGAATTCCTAATTCTGCACCTGTTGGTGCTGATTTATTTTTTGAAGTTCATGACGCTTTTATACATATTGATTTGAAAACTGTAGGAGCTTCTCTTACAGGGAAAACAAATATTGGAGATTATACTAAAAATATTTTTGTAGGCACAAATCAGAATAGTTATAAGGGGCATATGATTGTTAATGAAGGAAGAGAAAACGAAGAATTAAGAGAGTATGTACCCTCATTGCCTACAACTTACAATAAAGGAACAGAAAATGAAAAAATATGTTTATCCTATTTTGTAACAATATTATATGACAAAGATACTCTTGACACTTTGGTTATGAGTATTATTTGTATGCCAAACGGAGAATTAGAACCTCTCTATACAACAAGAGTTTTACAAGCAGGAAAAAACTTAGACAAAACAAGATTTAAATTTACAAACGTACCAAATTTTGAACTTTTAGGCGATGATCATAAAAGAATTAAAGTTGTTTATTTTGATAAAAACATGGACAAAACTTATAAAAAGAAACTAAAATTCTTTGAAGATTTATTTAATAAAATAGAATAATTTTATTTGAATATTATTCTAACAAAAATAGGGTTAAATTAAGTCTGAAATAAAACAACAAGGTTATGAATTTAGAGCAACATTTCAATAAGTTTCGTAAAGGAATTATAGGAATAAACCAAACTTTTCAATCACCTTACGGAGAACAAAAATTAATTTATACTGATTGGACTGCAAGTGGCAGATTATATCGCCCTATTGAAGATAAGTTGACAAACGAATTCGGTGTTTTTGTTGCAAATACACATACTGAAACCACAACAAGTGGAGCTTCAATGACCTTAGCTTATCATAAAGCAAGAAATATTATAAAACGCCACGTAAACGCATCTGAAGACGATATTTTAATCACTTCAGGAACTGGTATGACAGGTGTTGTGAATAAATTCCAACGAATTTTAGGACTTAAAGTATCTGAAAATTTAAAAGACAATACTACAATTCCAGAAGAAAAACGCCCTATTGTTTTTGTAAGTCATATGGAACATCATTCCAATCAAACCTCTTGGTATGAAACCATTGCCGATGTTGAAGTTGTTCCATGTAATAATGAAGGATTAGTATGCCTTAATGAGTTTGAAAAATGTATTAAAAGATATGAAGACAGACCTATAAAAATAGTTTCTATCGTTGCCACCTCAAATGTTACAGGAATTCATACGCCTTACCATAAAATTGCATCATTAATTCATAAATATAACGGATTGTGCTTTGTTGATTTTGCCTGCTCCGCCCCGTATATTGATATTAATATGCACCCTAAAAAAGAAGACGAATATTTAGATGCAATTTTCTTTTCTCCTCATAAATTTTTAGGAGGTCCTGGAACGTGTGGAGTTCTTATTTTTAATAAAAATTTATATAAAAACACTGTTCCTGATAACCCTGGGGGAGGAACAGTTTCATATACAAATCCTTGGGGTGTACATGATTATGTAGATGATGTTGAAACAAGAGAAGACGGAGGAACACCGGGATTTTTACAAACTATTCGTACAGCTTTATCTATTTTAGTAAAAGAACAAATGGGATGTGAAAACATAAAAAAACGTGAAGACGAAATAAATGAAAAGATTTTTAAATGCCTTGAAAGTTTAAACGGTGTTAATGTTTTAGCAGGAAATATTAAAGATAGATTAAGCATATTTTCATTCTATTTTGAAGGCTATCATTTTAATTTAATTGTAAAATTACTAAATGACCGATTTGGAATACAAACAAGAGGTGGTTGCTCTTGTGCAGGAACGTACGGACATATTTTACTAAACGTTGATTTTGATAGCTCTGAAAGTATAAAAGAACAAATTGCACAAGGTTGTAGTATGGAAAAACCTGGTTGGATTCGCTTATCTGTCCACCCCACAACTACTGATAAAGAAATTGATTTTATCTGTAACGCATTAAAAGAAATCCATTCAAATATTAATGATTGGAGTAAAGACTATCGTTATGAACCATTAAAAAATGATTATGTACACATTTCTACTGAACCAATAGAAAAAGTATTGGTAACTAAATGGTTTAAATTTTAAATAAACTGAATTTAAAACAAAAAAGGAAAGGGAAATATGTTAAATTATTTAATAACATAGGAATATTTTTATTAAAAATTGATTTTTTTCACAATTTATTATAATGTAATACTATTTTTTATTCATATTTTTGCATTATAAATAATACTTGAATAAATCATAATATGAAAAAATTTATTTTAGATGAAGTAGATCATCAAATATTAGATGTTTTAATTGAAAATGCTCGTACGCCATTTACTGATATTGCTAAAAAACTATCAATTTCTGCGGGAACTGTACATGTTAGAGTTAAGAAAATGGAAGACGAAGGTGTCATTCAAGGTTCTACCTTAACATTAGATTATCAAAAATTAGGCTATACATTTATCGCTTATATAGGTGTTATTTTAGACAAAACATCAAAAATACAAAATGTATTAAATGATTTACAAAAAATACCAAATATTACCGTTGCCTATGTAACTGCAGGAACATATAGTGTTTTCTGTAAAATAAGAGCAAAAGACACTAACGAGGCTAAAGATGTTTTATATAAGATAGATGAAATTGACGGGGTAGAAAGAACTGAAACAACAATTGCTTTTGAAGAAATTATAAATGATAGAAAACGTTTAATGCACGCAATATTTAAGGAAATGTAGATTAATTTAATCTACATTCCATTTAAATTTTTCAAATAATAATTTCCAATTATTATTAAAACTTGCTACCAAATTTAATTCTTCTTTAGTGTAAGGATGAATAAAATTTAAAGAGTAAGCATGAAGGAATAAATTGTTAGTATTAAAATTACTAATAAACATTGTATTGTGGTTTTTATCTCCATATTTACAATCGCCAATTAATGGATGACTAATTTTATTCATATGAATTCTTAATTGGTGTAATCTTCCTGTTTTTGGGGTTAATTTAACTAAACTATAACGTGAAGTATCATAAGGTTTAACAGGAATATTTAAAGTTATTTTATCAATTAATTCCAAATTGGTTTCTGCTTCTTTATAAGCATTAGCGTCTCTACCTTTAACAGGGGAATCTATAACTTTATTATCAGGAGCATATCCTCTAACAATTCCATAATAAACCTTTTCAATTAGTGAATTATTAAATAATTCTTGAAATTTAGCAACATATTCTGTTTGTTTTGCTAATAAAATAATTCCTGATGTTCGCCTATCTAAACGATGAATAGGATATAATTTATAATCATATATTTTTGATAATAATTGCAATAATGATTCTTCATCAGCAACATTTCTTGAATGGTAAGCGTGGTGCACAACAACATCATTTGGTTTGCTTACACATACAATATAATCATCTTCATAAATTATATTTATTTCTTTATTCATCATTTATTACTAATTAAAAAAGTGAAGTTTTACTACTAAAACCTCACTTTTGAATTATATCTTATAAATTTTACCTACGGCTATAATTAGGTGCTTCCTTAGTAATAGCTACATCGTGAGGATGGCTTTCATTAATTCCACTTGCCGTAATACGAACAAATTTCCCTGCATTTTTAAGTGTTTCAATATCTTTTGAGCCACAATACCCCATACCTGCACGTAAACCTCCTACAAATTGATGAATACTTTCACTCAATTCCCCTTTATATGGTACACGCCCAACAATTCCTTCAGGAACTAATTTTTTAACATCATCTTCAACATCTTGGAAATAACGGTCTTTTGAGCCTTTTCTCATCGCCTCAACTGACCCCATTCCTCTATATACTTTAAATTTTCTTCCGTCATAAATAATAGTTTCCCCTGGGCTTTCTTTTGTTCCTGCTAATAACGAGCCTAACATTACACAATCTGCACCTGCTGCAATAGCTTTTGGAATATCTCCTGTATAACGAATTCCTCCGTCTGCAATAACAGGAACTCCACTTCCTTTTATAGCTGCTGCCACTTCTAAAACTGCGGAAAACTGCGGAAAACCCACCCCTGCAACTACTCTTGTAGTACAAATTGAACCAGGTCCTATACCTACTTTTACTGCATCAGCACCAGCTTCAACCAAATATTTTGCAGCCTCTGGTGTTGCTATATTTCCTACAACAACATCTAATTTTGGGAATTTTTCTTTTACCTTTTTCAGTACATCTACCACCCCTTTTGTATGCCCATGAGCAGTATCAATAACAACAGCATCAACTCCTGCATTTACTAAGGCTTCTGTTCTTTCAATAACATCATTTGTTACACCTAATGCTGCAGCTACACGTAAACGACCATAGCTATCCTTGTTTGCTATTGGTTTTTGTGTTGTTTTAGTAATATCTCTAAAGGTTATTAACCCTACAAGTTTATCATCATCATCAACAACTGGTAACTTTTCAATCTTATTTTCTTGTAAAATTATTTCTGCTTCTTTTAATGAAGTAAATTCTGCAACGGTAATTAAGTTTTCAGAAGTCATTACCTCTGAAATAGGACGATTTACATCTTTTTCAAAACGCAAGTCTCTATTAGTTACAATACCTACTAATTTTTTATTTTCATTAACAACAGGAATTCCACCAATACGATACTCTTTCATAGCTCGTTGAGCATCTCCCACAGTACTGTTTACCAAAAGAGTTATAGGGTCTATTATCATACCACTTTCTGCTCGTTTTACCATACGAACTTCCTTTGCCTGTTTCTCAATAGACATATTTTTATGTAATACTCCTATTCCTCCTTCCCTCGCCATAGCAATTGCCATAGCACTTTCAGTAACAGTATCCATTGCAGATGAAACAATAGGCACATTAATAGTTATATTTCTTGTAAATTTTGTTTGAATATTTACCTCTCTTGGAAGTATTTCAGAATATGCAGGAATTAATAGTACGTCGTCATACGTTAAACCTTCTCCTACAAACTTTAAATGATGAGATTTCATTACAATTAGATTTTTAATTGCAAACAAATATAGTATATTATACATAAATCTTACAAAATAAAAATATAAAATCTTTATTAGGATAAGATGTCATAATGAATCTATCTGTTAATTTTATCATAAAAAAAATATTTCATTAATAATAAATTATGAATAAAAAATTGTATCTTTGCGGGGTATTTTAAAAATATAAAAAATGAAAAAAATATTATTATCACTTTTAGTGCTAACATCAACCATTGGTTTGCAGGCACAAGAAAAACAAAAAACGGAAAATAATTCAAATAAATGGATTATTACAGCAGGAGCAAATATCGTTGATATTAGAACTCCTAAAAATTTAGGTGAAGCGTTTAAAGACTACCTAGGCCCTAGAGATTTTAACTTTTCTGGCGTTCCTTTAAAAGTTACTGTTGAAAGAAGTTTAAATGATGCATTCTCTATGCAGATAGGAGCTTCTATGAACAAAATACAAAAAGGGTTTGATTGGGATAAAGGAGACTTTAAAACAGACATTTTATTTTTAGCTTTTGATGGTAAATTAAAGTATGACTTAAACAATTTATTTGGAGAAACAGGAAGATTTGACCCTTTTATTGAAACAGGTTTTGGTGTTACTGAATACGACCACCATGCTATGGTTAATTTAAAAGCAGGTTGGGGATTTAATTTTTGGTTTACAGATAATGTAGGGATAAACTTAAATTCAACTTACAATCATAACTTTGAAAAATCAGGGAATGATTATTTCCAACATTCTTTAGGTTTAGCTTATAGATTTACTGCTCCTAACAGTAAAGATAGTTACACTAACCAAATTGTTAACGAATCTTCTAAATGGTTAGTAAGTTTTGGAGTAAACTTTTTAGATGTTAGAACACCTGATAATTTTAAAGGATTTTTTGAAGATTACTTCAATGGAGATATTGAAGATGTAAATGCTTATGGTTTCCCTTTCAGAGTAACAGTTGAAAGAAAATTTAATAGAGGGTTTGGTATCCAATTAGGTTTCTCTACTGGTGATTTTAAGAAAGGTTACAACACTAGAAGAGTTGGACAACATTACAATTTTAAACGTTTAGGAGTGAATAAAGAAAATTTTCACCCAGGATATGATGGAAGACCTATTCTTGATGAAAAATATTGGGCTGTTGATTTAAAAGGTACTTATGACCTTAATAATTTAATAGGACAAACTGCTTGGTTTGCCCCATTCATCAATGTAGGTATTGGATATTCTAAATTAGCTGATAAATCAGATTTTAAAGTAAATGCAGGATATGGTGCAAACTTTTGGTTATTTGAAAATGTAGGTATTAAAGCTGAGTCTTCTTATAATCATCATTTTGGATCAACAGGAACTGATTTCTTTCAACATTCTGCTGGTTTAGTTTATAGATTTGGTGGAAAAAGAAAAGATACTGATAAAGATGGAATTTTTGACAACGAAGATGAGTGTCCTAAAGTTCCTGGATTAGTTGCTTTCAAAGGTTGTCCTGATACTGATGAGGATGGAATTCCTGACAATGATGATAAATGTCCTAAAGTAAAAGGTGTTAAAGAAAATAACGGTTGTCCTTGGTTAGATACTGACGGAGATGGTATAACTGATAATCTTGATAAATGTCCTAAAGTAAAAGGACCTAAAACAAATAATGGTTGTCCTGAAGAAAAAGTTGAAGTTATTGAAGAAGTTGTTGAAGAAGTAAAACCTGACTGTTCAGCTGAATTTAATGAAATCAACAATACTGAAGTTTATTTTGACTTTGATAAAACAGCTTTAAAACCAGAAGCAAAATCTAAATTAAATAGAGTTGCTCAAATCTTAAAAACAGTTAAATGTTCTGTTGAGTTAGTATTCTTATCAGGTTATGCAGATCCTAGAGGTACTAATTCTTATAACTTAGGTTTAAGTAATAGAAGAGCCATTGCTGTTAAACAATACCTACAAAGTATTGGTGTAACAAATGTTACAATTAGAGAACAAGGATTTGGTGAAACACATTCAAGAAAACAAAATCGTTTTAACAGACGTGTAGAAATTAGAATTAAATAATTTTATATAATTTTTTTCATAAAAAAAGGGAACATTAGTTCCCTTTTTTTATTGTTATAACAGAACATAGGTAACAAAATAATTAAAAAAAACTTAAAATCTTTGTACATTTGTTGCCCAAAATAATAATAGAAGATTATGCCTTTATTTAAGAGGAATCCTTTCGGACATATTTTATTTATAAAACGACTTCTTATACAAATATTCGGACTAATTTCGTATCATAGATATAGAAGTTTTAATAAATTACAAATTGAAGGTTCTGAAATATTAAGAAGAATACCCGATAAAAATGTTTTATTCGTATCTAATCATCAAACTTACTTTGCTGATGTTGCGGCTATGTTACACGTTTTTAATGCATCATTAAATGGTAGAAATAATAGTTTAAAAAATATTAGTTATATATTAAATCCTAAATTAAATATATACTATGTAGCAGCAAGTGAAACTATGAAAGCAGGAATACTACCTAGAATATTTGCTTATATAGGAGCAGTAACTGTAAATAGAACTTGGAGAAGTGCAGGTAAAGAAGTAAAAAGAAAAGTAAATATGTCTGATATTTCCAACATTGGTAAAGCATTAAATGATGGCTGGGTAATTACATTTCCACAAGGTACTACAACTCCTTTTAAACCCATCCGCCGAGGTACAGCTCATATAATTAAAACATATAAACCTACCGTTGTACCAATTGTTATTGATGGATTTAGACGTTCTTTTGATAAAAAAGGACTAATGATAAAAAAGAGAAATGTTCTTCAACAAATGATCATAAAAGAACCTTTAGATATAGATTACGAAAATGAAGATGTAGAGAGTATAGTTAAAAAAATTAAATATGCTATAGAACAGCACCCTTCTTTTTTAAAAGTATTACCTATAGAAGAATTAAAAGAAAAAAATAATTCTTAAGATATTATTATTTACAGAAAACATTAAATAATTATGAGTAAAAATAAATCAATTTTAAATAAAAAATCACTAGATTTTTTGGAAAAATACCTAAATAATGCATCTCCTACTGGATATGAATGGAAAGGACAAAAAATTTGGATGGACTATCTAAAACCATATGTAGACGATTTTATTACTGATACTTACGGAACAGCTGTTGGAGTTATAAATCCTGATAAAAAATATAAAGTAGTTATTGAAGGACATGCTGATGAAATTTCATGGTATGTAAATTATATTTCAGATAACGGATTAATTTATGTTATTCGTAATGGAGGTAGTGACCACCAAATAGCACCAAGTAAAGTGGTTAATATCCACACTAAAAACGGAATAGTAAAAGGAGTTTTTGGATGGCCTGCAATTCATACTCGTAAAAATAAAGAAGAAGAAACGCCTAAACCTAATAACATATTTATAGATTGTGGATGCTCTAACAAAAAAGAAGTTGAAGAATTAGGAGTTCACGTGGGCTGTGTTATTACTTACCCTGATGAATTTCATATTTTAAATAACAATAAGTTTGTATGCCGTGCTTTAGATAATAGAATGGGTGGATTTATGATAGCAGAAGTGGCTCGTTTATTACATGAAAATAAAAAGGAACTCCCTTTTGGACTGTATATAACAAACTCAGTACAAGAAGAAATAGGACTTCGCGGAGCTGAAATGATTACACAAACTATAAAACCTAATGTTGCTATTGTAACCGATGTAACACATGATACAACAACCCCTATGATTGATAAAAAAATTGAAGGAGATTTAGAATTAGGTAAAGGTCCTGTTATTGCATATGCCCCTGCTGTACAACAAAAATTACGTGATTTAATTATAGAAACTGCTGAAAATAAAAAAATACCTTTTCAACGCTCTGCATTATCAAGAGCAACTGGTACTGATACCGATGCTTTTGCTTATAGTAATGGCGGTGTAGCATCTGCTTTAATTTCATTACCATTAAGATATATGCATACAACTGTTGAAATGGTACACAGAGAAGATGTTGAAAATGTTATAAAAATGATTTATGAAACCCTTCTTAAAATAGAAAATGAAGAAACTTTCAGCTATTTTAAATAATTTAGTATAACATACGAAAAAGCCTAGTAAACTTAGGCTTTTTTTATTTAATAATATTCTTTAAAAAGTAACTTAACATAACTTGAATTTGGGTTTTCATAAACATCTTTAGTAATACCTTGCTGAATTATTTTTCCTTTTTGTAAAACAATTATTTTATCTGAAATAGCTAAAGCATCTTTAACATCATGAGTTACAAAAATAGCCGTTTTTTTAGCTTCTTGTATAATAGAAACCACCTCTTCTCGTAATTGATTTCGTAAAATAATATCTAAATTACTAAAAGGTTCATCTAAAATTAATAAATCTGGGTTTAGTGCTAAGGCTCTTGCTAAAGCTACTCGTTGTTGTTCTCCTCCTGACAACTCACTAGGATACCTTTTTTCATACCTCTGTAAATTAACCAATGTAAGCATTTCTAAAACCCTATCTTTTTTATCTTTTTGATGAGAAATACCATAAACAACATTTTCATAAACAGTTAAATGAGGAAATAAAGCATAATCTTGAAAAACCATTCCTACATTTCTTTTTTCAGGCGATAAAAACACTTTATCAGAGGAAATTAACTTATTATTTAAAATTATTTCTCCTTTATCAACCGTTTCTAAACCTGTAATTAACCTTGTTAAAGTTGTTTTTCCACTTCCACTCTCTCCTATAACAGAAATTATTTCCCCTTTATTTAAAGAAAAAGAAACACCATTTAAAGCCTTTACTTTTCCGTTATTAAAAGTTTTTGTTAAGTTTTGTATTTCTAAAACTTTATTCATTTTTTGTTATTAATTTATTTAAAAAAATAATAGGAATTATCCCTGTTAATATAATAAAAAGTGATGGTAATGATGATTCTGCTATTAACTCATCACTTGCATATTCATATGCTTTTACTGCTAATGTATTAATGTTATAAGGCTTTAAAATTAGTGTTAAAGGTAACTCTTTCATTACATCAACAAAAACAAGAATAAATCCGCTTAAAATAGCTGATTTTATTAATGGAAATTCAATTTTTATAAATGTTTTAAAATTACCTTTTCCTAATAATTTTGATGCTTCTGAAACCGATTTTCCTACCCTTAACGAAGTTGCTTCAATAGGATTATATGCAACTGCCAAAAACCTAACAATATAAGCATAAAGTAAGGCTAATATCGTTCCGTTAATTACAAAACCTATATTTATATTAAAATTACTGTTTAAAAAAGAAACCAACCATTTATCAAAAAACAAAGTTGGAATTAAAACACCTATTGCAATTACTGCCCCCGGAATTGCATACCCTAAAATAGTAACTTTTTCTATTGATTTTATTAATGATAATCTATTCCATTTTGATAGAAAAATTAATAATAATGATATTAAAACCGTTAATAATCCTGATAGTAATGCTATAAATAAACTTTGAAAAGCAACCGATAAAAAAGAGGTATTAAAAACAGAACTAAACACTAAAAAAGACCAATATAATAACTGTAAAACAGGAATAAAAAAACCTAATAATACTGGTAAAAAAGCAATAGTAAATAAACATATTTTAGTTCGTTTACTTGTATTAATCTTCTTTAATTTATAATCTTTTTTTGAAGAGTTAAAATATTTTTTTTTACCTCTTTGCCATTTTTCAATTAAAATAAATGCAAAAATTATTACTACTAATAAACCAGATAAATAAACTGCTGTTTTAGGCTCTTCTAATGAAAACCAAGCTCTAAAAATACCCGTTGTAAAAGTGTTTACTCCGTAATATTTTGCACCTCCATAATCATTTAAAACCTCCATTATTACCAAAATACTTCCTCCTACAATAGCAGGTCTTGCTAATGGTAAAATAAGTTTAAAAAATGTTTTTAACTCCCCTGCTCCTAATAATTTTGAAGCATCAATAATACTACAAGATTGATTTAAAAAAAATGCCCTTGATGCCACATAAACATAAGGGTATAATGAAACACTTAACACAAATATTAATCCTAACGGATTCATAATATCTAACTTTATGAATAATTTTTCTACAATACCTCCATAATCAAAAATACCTCCATAAGCATAGGCAGTTACATAAGAAGGAATTGCCAATGGTAATATTAAAAGCCATTCTAATGACTTACGAAACGGAATATAATACCGTGAAACAATCCACGCCGAAGAAACCCCAAATAACAAGGTAAGAAACACACAACCAACAATTAATAAAACTGTATTTTTTAAATATGTTGGTAATAAATTTTCTACTAAATGTTGCCAGTTTTCTCCTGTACCATTAAACAATTTTATAAAAATAGTTAGTGTAGGTATAGATATTAATAAAACAATGGTCAATAATAAAACTGACCATTTGTTTGTATCCCTTTTTATGTGATTTAATTTTATCAAAATATTATCTCCAACCAGCTCTATCAAAAATTAAAACAGCTTTTTTATTATTTTCTCCTAATTTAGTTAATGAAAGAGTATCTTTTTTAAATCCTCCCCAAGATTTTAATAAATCTGACGGCTCTACCTCCTCATTTACAGGATATTCATAATTTGATTCTGCAAATATTTTTTGAGCATCTTTACTTGCTAAAAATTCAATAAATTTAATAGCATTTTCTTTATTCGGAGCATATTTTGCTACCCCTACACCACTTACATTAATGTGAGTTCCTCTATCTTTTTGATTAGGAAAAAATATCTTAATTTTATTACCCACCTCTACTTCTTTTGGGTTTTTAGAGTTTATCATTTTACCTATATAATAAGAGTTTACAATAGCAATATCTCCCTCTCCTGCTACAAGTACTTTTACTTGATCTCGGTCATTTCCTTTTGGATTACGAGCCATATTTTTAACAATTCCTTTTGCCCATTCCGTTGCTTTTTCTTGCCCCTCATTAGCAATTATTGAAGCCAATAAAGATTGATTATAAATATTACCCGATGAACGAATTAATATTCTTTTCTTCCATTTATCATTTGTTAAATCCTCGTAAGTTGATAATTCTTCTGCCTTAACTTTTTCAGGGTTATAAACAATTATTCTTGCTCTTTGTGTTAAACCAAACCATTTATTATCAGTATCTTTTAAATGTGATGGAATTGTTTTTTCTAAAAATTTAGAAGATATCGGCTGTAATAAATCTTTATCTTTTGCACGAACTAAACGACCTGCATCTACCGTTATTAAAACATCAGCAGGTGATTTATCTCCCTCCAACACCATTTTTTGAATTAATTCATCTGCTTTTGCATTTACTACATTTACTTTTACTCCTGTTTCTTTTTCAAACTGAGCAAATAATTCTTTATCCGATTCATAATGACGATGTGTATAAACCGTTACTTCTTGTTGTTTCGTTTCTTTCTTTTTTTCTGTTTTACAAGATGTTATTAATGTAAACAAAGCTAATATTACTATATATTTTTTCATTCTTATTTATTTTTAATATGTGCAAAAATACATTAATTTAAACTTAATATAAATAACTTATTTAATTAAAAGGTAGTAATACCTACTTTACATTATAAATAAAAAAACAATAGTTAATATTATTAAGTTTTATTATTAAATTTGGTACTTCTTAAATTCTTAATAAAATTATAATGAAATATAGAATAGAAAAAGACACTATTGGCGAAGTAAAAGTTTCTGCTGATAAAAAATGGGGAGCTCAAACAGAACGTTCTAAAAGCAATTTTAAAATTGGAACACCTGCTTCTATGCCTATAGAAATTATATACGGATTTGCATACTTAAAAAAAGCTGCTGCCTGCACCAATTGTGATTTAGGAGTTTTATCTACTAAAAAACGTGATTTAATAGCACAAGTTTGTGATGAAATTTTAGAAGGAAAGTTAAATGATCAATTTCCTCTTGTTATTTGGCAAACAGGCTCAGGAACGCAAAGTAATATGAATGTTAATGAAGTAATTGCCAACAGAGCACACGAGTTAGCAGGAAAAATAATAGGTGAAGGAGAAAAAACTATTCAGCCTAATGATGATGTTAATAAATCACAATCATCAAACGATACTTTCCCTACAGCAATGCACATTGCTTGTTATAAAAAAATTATAGAAAATACCATTCCTAATATTGAAGAATTAAGAGATTCTTTACAAGCGAAATCGGAGGAATTTAAAGATATTGTAAAAATTGGTAGAACACATTTAATGGATGCCACTCCCCTAACTCTTGGTCAAGAATTTTCGGGTTATGTAGCACAATTAAACTATGGATTAAAAGCATTAAAAAATACTCTTAATCATTTAAGTCAATTAGCATTAGGAGGAACTGCCGTAGGAACAGGTTTAAATACCCCAAAAGGCTATGATGTTTTGGTAGCAAAATATATTGCTGACTTCACAAAACTACCTTTCATAACTGCTGAAAATAAATTTGAAGCATTAGCATCACACGATGCTTTGGTTGAAACTCACGGAGCATTAAAACAATTAGCAGTTTCATTAAATAAAATTGCTAATGATATTAGAATGATGGCTTCTGGTCCTCGTTCAGGAATTGGGGAAATAATTATTCCTACAAATGAACCGGGTTCATCAATTATGCCAGGGAAAGTAAACCCAACACAAGCAGAAGCTCTTACAATGGTTTGTGCTCAAGTTATGGGAAATGATGTTGCTGTTACCATAGGCGGAACACAAGGACATTATGAACTTAATGTATTTAAACCAATGATGGCTTATAACGTTTTACAATCAGCAGAATTACTTGGTGATGCTTGCAAATCATTTAATGAAAATTGTGTTGTAGGAATTCAGCCTAATAAACCTAAAATTAATGAATTATTAAACAATTCATTAATGTTGGTTACCGCTTTAAATACAAAAATAGGTTATTATAAATCTGCAGAAATTGCAAATACTGCTCATAAAAACGGTACAACTTTACGAGAAGAAGCAATTAATTTAGGTTATGTTACCGCCGAAGAATATGATGCTTGGGTAGTACCAAAAGATATGACCGATAATTTGAAATAAACTATTAATATAATAAAAATCCCAAAGTTGTCTTTGGGATTTTATTATTACTTCATTTACTCAATAAGCCCTGCACGTTTTAATAAAGCCTCTGGTTTAGGCTCACGCCCTCTAAACTTTTTGTAAAGTTCCATAGCCTCCTCTGTTCCTCCTTTTGAAAGAATATTTTCTTTAAATTTAGTTGCTACTTCTTTATTAAAAATTCCTTCTTCTTTAAAATATTCAAACGCATCGGCATCTAACACCTCTGCCCATTTGTATGAATAATATCCTGCTGAATATCCTCCTTGGAAAATATGGGAGAATGCTGTGCTCATACAATTCTCTTTAATATCAGGATATAACTCGGTACCAGAAAACGCCTTTTTCTCTAATTCCTTTACTGATGTTATTTCATTTAGGTTTTCCTGTGCGTGCCAATTCATATCTAACAAACTAAAACTTAATTGACGTAATGTTTGAATACCCTCTTGAAAGTTTGAAGATTGTTTTATACTATCAATATACGCCATAGGAATTGGTGCTGATGTTTGAAAATGTTTAGCAAATAACGATAAAGCCTCTTTTTCATAACACCAATTTTCAAAAATTTGGCTTGGTAGTTCAACAAAATCCCACGTTACAGATGTTCCTGATAAACTTTTATATGTTGTATTTGCCAACATTCCTTGTAATGCGTGCCCAAATTCATGGAATAAGGTAACAACTTCATTAAATGATAATAATGACGGTCTTACATCGGTTGGTTTTGTAAAATTACAGACTATTGAAACCTGTGGACGTTCATTTTTACCATTTTTTATTTGTTGAGATTTAAATGATGTCATCCACGCACCATTTCGCTTTCCTTCTCTTGGATAAAAATCAGCATATAAATGTGAAACGAAATTTCCTTCGTTATCAGTTACTTCGTATGTTTTTACGTCACTGTGATATTTATCAATATCATATACTTCTTTAAAATTTAAGTCGTATAATTTATTTGCTACTTTAAAAACTCCGTTAATAACATCTTGTAATTTAAAATAAGGTCTTAAAACCTCCTCATACATATTAAATAACTTCTGCTTTAATTTTTCAGAATAATAAGGAATATCCCATTTTTGTAATTCCTCTGTTCCATCTAATTTTTTTGCAAATTCTTGTAATTCTTTAAATTCTTTTTCGGCAAATGGTTTAGATTTTTCTAATAAATTATTTAAAAACTCCATTACTTTTTCAGGAGTTTTAGCCATTCTATCTTCTAAAATAAAATGTGCGTGTGTTTTATAACCTAATAAATTTGCTCTTTGGTGTCTTAACTTTACTATTTTTAAAACTATTTCTTCATTATTATTTTCATTTTGCTGAAAACCTCTTTTACCAAAAGCAACAGCCATTTTTTTACGTAACTCCCTATTTTTAGCATACGTTAAAAACGGAATGTAACTCGGGAATTGTAAAGTAAAAAGCCACCCCTCTTGCCCTTTTTGTTGTGCTGTTATTTTTGCTGCATTTTTAATACCTTCTGGTAGCCCTTCTAAATCTTTTTCATCTGTTAAAAGCATTTCAAATGCATTGGTATCTGCCAATACATTTTCGCCAAATTTAAGTGATAGTTGCGACAGCTCAGCATCTATCTTTCTTAATTCTTCCTTTTTATCTGCACTTAAATTAGCTCCGTTACGGGTAAAACTTTTAAACGTTGTATTTAAAAGCATTTTTTCTTCGGCGTTTAAGTTTAAATCGTCTTTTTTATCATAAACAGATTTAACCCTTGCAAAAAGTTCTTCATTTAACATCATATCATTTTTATATGCTGTTATTAATGGAGAAATTTCTTGTGCTATTTTTTGAATTTCAGCATTTGTATCTGCCGAATTTATATTAAAAAAAATACTTGTAATTCTTTCTAACTGCCCACCAACATTATCTAATTCTTCAATTGTATTTTTAAACGTAGGCTCACTTGTATTAGAAGTTATTGTATTTACTTCCTTTTTTGCAATTTCAATAGCCTCTATAACTGCTGGTTTATAATCTTCTATTTTAATTTTAGAAAATGGTGGTGTATCAAATTCTTGTAATAATATGTTCATTTTGTTTGTCATTTTTTAATATTTACAAAAATAATAATTTTATCGGCTAATATGAAGTGTTGAAGGGCTTGTTTTTCTAACAACATATTCAAGCATTGAACAACCTTCTCTATCTTTAGGAGCTCCTCCACTTAAAATTTCATATTTTTTTCCACTACAAAAACACTTTATATCTAAATTTTTAAATTCTAAAAAAGTATTACAATCCTTTTCAGGACATTCTAAATCAAAAGCTTTATAACCACTAGTTCCTCTATTAATAATTAAAACTCTTCTTCCTTGAATATTTGTTGGCATATACAAACCAGGATGAGCTAAATTATTAAATTCAGGATTATTTAAATAAATAACCTGATTTAGTGTTACATTTCTAAAACAATCATTAACAATAGTTTCTTTATCACAACTTATTAGTAAAATAAAACAGAATATAAATATATTTTTCTTCATAAAATTTTTCATTTTTATTATGGTTGGCAATTTACAAATAAAATTATTATATTTGTCCTAATGAAAAACTAATCTCATTATTGTTTAATGCAGTAATGAGATTTTAAATTTTATAAATAATGACAAACATATCATATTATACAGAAGAAGGATTAAAAAAATTAAAAGACGAATTGGCTTACTTAGAACAAGTTGAAAGACCAAGAGTATCACAAGAAATTGCTGATGCAAGAGATAAGGGAGATTTAAGTGAAAATGCAGAATATCACGCCGCAAAAGAAGAGCAATCATTATTAGAAACAAAGATTGCTAAACTAAAAAGTGTTGTATCAAATGCTCGTGTTATTGATGAATCTCAATTAGACATCTCAAAAGTTTTAATACACTCTATAGTTAAAATAAAAAACTTAACTAATAACATGGAGTTTACATACACCTTAGTTGCTGATAGTGAAAGTGATGTGAGGAATGGTAAATTATCGGTTAACTCCCCTATCGGAAAAGGATTATTAGGTAAGAAAGTTGGAGATACAGCTGAAATTCAAGTTCCTAGCGGGCTTATGAAATTTGAAATTTTGGAGATATCTCGTTAATTTTAAATATAACTTATTATGGCAACCATATTCACCAAAATAGTTAAAGGAGAAATTCCTTCATATAAAATTGCAGAAAACGATGATTTTTATGCATTTTTAGATATTAATCCTAACACTACGGGGCACACTCTTGTAATTCCTAAAAAAGAGGAAGATAAGATATTTGATTTATCAAAAGAAGAATATTTAAACTTAATGGATTTTTCTTACAAAATAGCAAAGGCAATAGAAAAAACAATTCCTTGTTTACGAGTAGGAATGAGTGTTGTTGGAATTGAAGTACCTCACGTACACGTACATTTAATACCTATTAATGAAATGGCTGATATGCAATTTACTAAAAAGGTTAAATTAACTAATGAAGAATTTATTTCTTTAGCTGAAAAAATATCTAATAATGTAGAATAAAATATTATTTATTTTAAAAATTTAAGTAAATCTCACTTTTAAAAAGTGGGATTTATTTTTTTTACAAATATTACTAAATAACATACTTAAAGGTAAGAAATTCACAAAATTATTTTTATAATAAAAAACAAATTAAATTATGTAATTTTGCCACAAATTAAAATTAGTATATGGATATTCAATTATTGATAGAAACAACCGTAAAGAAAGGTTTCTTAGATTTATATGGAACTGAAATTGAATCAGTAGAATTACAACCAACTCGTAAAGATTTTGAAGGAGATATAACTGTGGTTATATTCCCGTTATTACGATATAAAAAGGGAAATCCTGTTCAAATTGGAGAGGATTTAGGAAAATATATAGTAGAAAACATATCAGAAATTAATAACTTTAATGTTGTAAAAGGTTTTTTAAACTTGGTTATTGATGATAGTTTTTACATAAATTTCTTCAATTCAATTGTTAATGATGAAAATTACGGATTGGTAACTCCATCTAATAAAGAGGCTGTAATGGTTGAATATTCATCTCCAAACACTAACAAACCATTGCATTTAGGGCACGTTCGTAATAACTTATTGGGTTATTCGGTTTCTGAAATTATAAAGGCTTCGGGTAAAAATGTGTATAAAACTCAAATTATTAATGATAGAGGAATACATATTTGTAAATCAATGTTAGCTTGGCAAAAATTTGGAAATGGAGAAACCCCTGAAAATACTGGCTTAAAAGGCGATAAATTAGTAGGGAATTACTATGTAAAGTTTGACCAAGAGTACAAAAAACAGATTGAAGAGTTAAAGACACAAGGCAAATCTGAAGACGAAGCAAAAAGAGATGCTCCTCTCCTATTAGAAGCACAAGAAATGCTACGAAAATGGGAACAAGGAGATAAGGAAGTTATTAGTTTGTGGGAAAAAATGAATAAATGGGTTTATGACGGATTTGATGTTACCTACAAAAATATGGGTGTTAATTTTGATGCCTTATATTATGAAAGTGATACTTATTTATTAGGAAAAGAGGTTGTTGAATACGGACTTGAAAAGCAAGTTTTCTATAAAAAAGAAGATGGTTCAGTTTGGTGTGATTTAACCGATGAAGGTTTAGATGAAAAACTTGTTTTACGCTCTGACGGAACTGCTGTTTATATGACTCAAGACATCGGTACAGCAATTCAAAGAGTAAAAGATTATCCATCTGTAAATGGAATGGTTTATACGGTTGGTAACGAGCAAGATTATCACTTTCAAGTATTATTCTTAATCTTGAAAAAATTAGGATATTCTTGGGCTGAACAACTTTATCATTTAAGTTATGGAATGGTTGATTTACCTTCTGGAAAAATGAAATCTCGTGAAGGAACAGTAGTTGATGCCGATGATTTAATGGAAGAAATGATAAATACTGCTCGTGAAATTTCACAAGAATTAGGGAAATTAGAAGGTTATTCTGATGAAGAAAAAGAGGAGTTATATAAAATTATCGGTTTAGGTGCTTTAAAATATTTCATTTTAAAAGTTGATCCTAAAAAACGAATTTTATTCGACCCTAAGGCATCAGTTGATTTCCAAGGAAACACAGGTCCTTTCGTACAATATACTTATGCAAGAATACAATCAATTTTAAGAAAAGTAGATTTTGATTTTAGTTCTGAAATCAGAGACATTACTCTTCACGAAAAAGAAAGAGAATTAATAAAACAACTAGAATTATATCCTGATGTAATTCAACAATCTGCTAAAAATTATTCCCCTGCAGTTATTGCAAATTATACTTATGATTTAGTTAAGGAATTCAACTCTTTCTATCAAAATGTATCAATTTTAGGAGAAGAAAATAAAGAAAAGAAACAATTTAGAGTTCAGCTTTCATACAAGGTTGGGTGTACAATAAAATCTGCGTTCAAATTATTAGGAATTAGCGTTCCTGAACGTATGTAATTAAAAATAAAGAAATTATGAAATACGATATAATAGTAATAGGAAGTGGACCTGGTGGTTATGTAACTGCCATAAGAGCATCTCAATTAGGATTTAAAACAGCTGTTGTTGAAAAAGAAAATTTAGGAGGAGTTTGTTTAAATTGGGGGTGCATTCCTACAAAAGCCTTATTAAAATCGGCACAAGTATATGATTATTTAAAACACGTTGATGAATACGGATTAAAAGCCGAAGCTATTGATAAAGATTTTACTAAAGTAATTGAACGTAGCCGTAACGTAGCCGACGGAATGAGTAAAGGTGTTCAGTTTTTAATGAAAAAAAATAAAATTAATGTTATTGAAGGCTACGGAAAAGTAAAAACTGGCAAAAAAATTGACGTTACCGACAAAGACGGAAAAGTAACTGAATATTCTGCTGATCATATTATTATTGCAACAGGAGCTCGTTCTCGTGAATTACCTAACTTACCACAAGATGGAAAAAAAGTTATAGGATATAGAGAGGCTATGACCTTAAAAGAGCAACCAAAATCAATGATTATTGTTGGGTCTGGTGCTATTGGTGTTGAATTTGCTCATTTCTACAATTCTATGGGTACTGATGTTACTATTGTTGAGTTTCAGCCAAACATAGTTCCTGTTGAAGATAAAGATGTTTCTCGTCAACTTCAACGTTCATTTAAAAAGGCAGGAATTAAAATAATGACTGATTCATCGGTTGAAAGTGTTGATACATCAGGAAACGGAGTAAAAGCAGTTGTTAAAACTAAAAAAGGTGAAGAAATTTTAGAGGCAGATATCGTTTTATCAGCCGTAGGAATTAAAACAAATATTGAAAATATTGGTTTAGAAGATGTTGGAATTGTTACCGACAGAGATAAAATTTTAGTAAACGATTGGTATCAAACAAACATACCGGGGTATTATGCTATTGGTGATGTTACACCAGGTCCTGCTCTTGCACACGTTGCATCAGCAGAAGGAATAACTTGTGTTGAAAAAATTGCAGGAATTAATACTGATAAAATTGATTACGGAAACATACCGGGTTGTACATATGCAACTCCTGAAATAGCATCTGTTGGTTTAACCGAAGACCAAGCAAAAGAGCAAGGTTATGAATTAAAAGTTGGTAAATTCCCATTTTCTGCATCAGGAAAAGCAAAAGCAAGTGGTACTCCTGACGGATTTGTAAAAGTAATTTTTGATGCTAAATACGGCGAATGGTTAGGTTGCCATATGATTGGCGCAGGTGTTACTGATATGATTGCCGAAGCAGTTTTAGGGAGAAAATTAGAAACAACAGGGCACGAAGTTCTAAAAGCTATCCACCCCCACCCTACAATGAGTGAAGCCATTATGGAAGCCGTTGCTGATGCTTATGATGAAGTGATACATCTGTAAATCTTAAAAACTTGAGTATATTTAAATTTCGTAGTTAAAAAATATGTTTTTGATTTTACTAATTTATTAAAATTTAAATGATTGACTTACCAGCCAGTAAAAAAATTGTTTTATTTGACGGAGTTTGCGGTTTATGTAACACATTTGTATCAAAAATTATAAAATATGATACAAAAAATAACTTCGTTTTTGCATCATTACAATCAAATATTGGGAAACAAATAATTAATCATATAAAAATTGACACTTCAAAAGCAGATTCAATTATTTTATACGAACCTCACATTAGTTATTACATAAAATCATCAGCTGTATTAAAAATTATAAATGATTTTGGTGGAATATGGAAAGTAACACAGTTATTATTTATAATCCCAAATATAATTCGTGATATTGTTTATGATTTTATTGCTAAAAACCGCTATAAATGGTTTGGTAAAAACAAAAAATGTAAATTACTAACTACTGAATTAAAGGATAAATTTTTATGATAAAATAGCCATTTAATACGTCAAAGTTTAGGATAATATTTTATAAATGAAAATTGATGAATAATTAAATACATAACTTACGTATTTTATATTGCTTTTTTAATAACAATACTAAATACGCAAGTTTATAACATAAAATACGTAAATTATATTATTAATTTAATTAGTTGACATTATTAGTTTTACACATTTTTTGTATGCTTTGAGGAAATTTTTGGTAGTTTTAGTATATTACGTATATTTGAGTTTAGGCACAATTAAAAACGAACGACAAAATGTTTAAACTAAAAGATGTTGAAATTGAAGGTTTTTGGGGTCAACACTCTATAAAAACAGGTTTCAATAATGATGTAAATATATTCATCGGAAGAAATGGAACTGGAAAAACCACTTTCATTAATTTACTTCAAGCTGTAATTTCTGTTGATTTAGAAATGCTAAATTCATTACAATTTGAAAAAATAGTAATTAATCTAAAAAGCGGAAAAAGAGTTAGAAAGATTGAAGTGGAAAAACTTGTTGATAAACTTCAATTTAAAGAAATTGTCTACAAAATAGGTTCAAGAAAGCATACTTTACCTATTTTGCCAAATCGTGAATTAAAATACATTTATAAAAGAAGTGGGAGACTTCATCCTAAATTTTACAATGAAGTTCAAGAAATAAAAGAATCCCTTAAAAAATTGATTAACATCTCTTACCTCTCTGTTAATCGAGACATCACTGATGAATTTAAAGAAAATAGGCGTGAAGAAATATCAAATATCATTGATGCAAGACTTGAGGAGTTAATTAGTGATTTAACTTCATATCAATTACAGTTAGAAACGGACTTAAGTAAGTTATCTAAAAAGTTTCAAGAGGACGTATTAAGGTCTATGCTCTTTAATGAAGAATTCGATTATATTAAAATTAATGAACCTGTAAACTTAAATATTAGAAGAATTGGTATCGGTTTAAAACAAGCTTACAGAGGTCTTGGGATTTTAGATAATTCAACAGAGGAAGCAATTGAAAAACATCTAGAAGCAATAAAGAAAGCAGCTAATTCAATTAACGAATATGTTAATGAAAAAGAAAAAGCTGTTTATCCAAATGATGTAACACCTTTAACTTTGTTAAGAAGAACTAGAAAAATAAATGAGTTATCGGCAGAATTAGAATATAACAAAAAGAAAATTTTTAAAAGATTAGATGATTTTATAAATCTTCTAAATGAATTCCACGATACGAAATACTTTTCTTTACAAGACAGTAAAACAGGTGGAATATCAGTAATAAAAGACGATACTGATATTCCATTGGTTCAACTATCCTCCGGGGAAAAACAATTAATTATTCTTCTTACTGAAGCTTTGCTTCAGAAAGGAGAAGAAACACTTTTTATTGCAGACGAGCCAGAATTATCTCTACATATCGAATGGCAAAGAAAAGTAATTTCTTCAATAAGAAAACTTAATCCTAATTCGCAGATTATTGTAGCAACACATTCACCAGAAATTGTTGGAAAGTTCAAAGAAAGTGTAATAAATATGGAAAGGATAATCAATGAATGAATTAGAATACTCGACAGAAGCTCTTGAAGTCAAGGGATTATTTTATAATAAAAAAATAACGGTATATGTAGAAGGTAAAGACGACCCGTTATTTTGGGACAATTTATTTAGTCTAGCTGAAATAGAGGCTCATATCGAAGATGTTGGTGGAAAAAATGAGCTTGAAAAGTATTACGACAAAATTATAAACGAAGAAGCTACTTTCCTAATTGCAACGGATAATGATAATTCAGAATTTATGGATGACACTATAAATCATCCGAATATAATTCGTTCATATGGTTATTCAATTGAAAATTCAATGTACTATTATCTACCGCCAATTGAAAAAACTGTATCTAATTTTTGTAGACAAAAGTTAGACATTTCGGATGAATTCAATAATTGGGTAGTTAATTTTTCAAATAGTGTTTATGATTTAATTATACTTGATATTGCAAATAACAGATTTAAAAAAGGCGTGAGCATTTTTGGAGATAACTGTTATAGGTTTTTAACAGGACAAAAGTCTCACAAAATATGTTCTACCAAAACGACTGAATTCATTAATTCTGTAAAATCACACTTTACTACCGAAGAAATTAATGAAGTTAAGGATTTAGTTGACCAAAGCGAAAAGGAATTATGGTTTATGATTAAAGGTCATTTCATAACTCACGCTTTGATTAACTTAATTAAACATACTGTAAAAAAGAATACTGGGACTTCACCAAGTATGACACCTGACTTTATCTATTCTATGACAATTGATTGTAGAGAAGATTGGGAAAATCGAATTGATATTAAAACTGTTGTTGACAGAATAAAAGAAATAAATAACAGCGCCTAACAATGGCTATAAGTAATTGCTTGTTCTCGCCTACTTCTGAAAATCCTCGCGGATTTTCAGTTTGTTGTGTACTTGCAAAGTTTAGTGTTAAACCACGCAACTACTCATAGCCGAGACCGTTAAACTCACAAAAAAGCACACCTATAAAATCATAGATATGCTTTAATTCTAAAATATTTTTTACTAAAATTTACCAACGAATAACAACACTTCCCCAAGTAAATCCACTACCAAAGGCAGCTAATACTACTATATCGTTATCCTTAATTCTTCCTTCTTCAAATGCTTCTGTTAATGCTATAACTACTGATGCAGCCGTTGTATTACCGTATTTCATAATATTGTTAAACACCTTACCATCAGCTAAACCCAATTTCTTTTGAATAAACTGTGAAATACGTAAATTAGCTTGGTGTGGTATTAATAAACTAATATCATCTTTTTGTAAATTATTAGCCATTAATCCTTCCATAATAACCTCTGAAAAACGAACAACAGCGTGTTTAAATACAAACTGCCCATTCATATATGGGTAATATGAAACATCATCATGGTTATTTTCTTTAATAAATTCAGGAATCCATTTATTTGTTGAAGGATTTTCAATAGTTAATTCTTTAGCATATTTACCTTCAGAATGTAAATGTGTAGATAAAATTCCTTTACCTTTTTCCTCACATCTTGATAAAACAGCAGCTCCTGCCCCATCTCCAAAAATTACACTTACATTTCTACCTCTCGTTGTTTTGTCTAACCCTCCTGAATGATTTTCAGACCCCACAACTAAAACATTCTTATACATTCCTGTTTTAATAAATTGGTCGGCAACTGATAATCCGTAAATAAAACCTGAACATTGGTTACGAATATCTAATGCACCAACGGTAGGCATATCTAACAAATCTTGTAATAAAACTCCACCACCAGGGAAATACATATCAGGACTTAATGTAGCAAATATTATAAAATCAATATCATCTTTTGTTAAACCTGCACGTTCAATGGCAATTTTTGCTGCTTTACTACCCATTATAGCAGTTGTATCTCCTGATTTTGGGTCAATCCAACGTCTTTCCTTAATACCAGTCCTTTCTTGAATCCATTCATCATTAGTATCCATTATTTTTGAAAGGTCATCATTAGTTACCACATTTTCAGGAACATAATAACCTAATCCTATAATTTTTGAGCTATACATAAATATACTTTTTAATTATTTTCTTATTAAATATTGTTTTGCGAAGGTAATAAAAATAATAATTTTAAAGGCATTAAACTATTACTACAACTGTTATAGTGCCAATTTGTCACTTTATAATTTTTTGGTATTTTTTTTGACTTACCCTTGTCATCATAAAATAAATATTAATTAAAGTATAAAACTAACAATAAAAAATGAGCAAAGGAAACATTAATGTATCGGTAGAGAATATTTTTCCGTTAATAAAAAAATTCTTGTATTCTGACCACGAAATCTTTTTACGTGAGTTAATTTCAAATGCAACAGATGCAACAACAAAACTTAAACATCTTATTTCTATTAATGAGGCAAAGGTTGAATACGGAAATCCGCAAATTGAAGTAAAAATTGATAAAAAGAAAAAAACACTTCATATTATTGACCAAGGTTTAGGAATGACTGCCGAAGAGGTTGAGAAATATATTAATCAAATCGCTTTTTCAGGTGCTGAAGAGTTTTTAGAAAAATATAAAGATGATAAAAATGAAACAGGTGTTATTGGGCATTTCGGGTTAGGGTTTTACTCTGCTTTTATGGTTGCCGATAAGGTTGAAATAATTACAAAATCTTATAAAGATGAGCCTGCTGCACATTGGATATGTGACGGTTCTCCTGAATATACACTTAAAGAACACGATAAGAAAGACCGTGGTACAGAAATAATTTTACATATTTCAGATGAAGAAAAATCATTTTTAGAGGAAAGTAAAATTTCTGAATTATTAACAAAATACAATCGTTTTAACCAAATTCCTATTAAATTCGGTAAAAAAACTGAAACATTACCTTTACCAGAAGATGCTGATAAAGACGCTAAACCTGAAACCTATCAAGTTGATAATATTATAAATAATACAGAGCCAGCTTGGACTAAAAAACCAGCAGATTTAGAGCCGGAGGATTATAAAACTTTCTACCGTGAATTATACCCAATGCAATTTGAAGAGCCATTGTTTCATATTCACTTAAATGTTGATTATCCTTTTAATTTAACAGGAATTTTATATTTCCCTAAATTATCTCAAAATTTAGATATTCAAAAGGATAAAATACAATTATATCAAAATCAAGTATTTGTAACTGACAACGTAGAAGGAATTGTTCCTGATTTCTTACAAATGTTAAAAGGAGTTATTGATTCTCCTGACATTCCGTTAAATGTTTCCCGTTCTTATTTACAAGCCGATGGAGCTGTTAAAAAAATATCAGGATATATTACTAAAAAAGTAGCCGATAAATTATCATCATTATTTAAAAATAATCGTGAAGATTTTGAGCAAAAATGGAACGATATTAAAGTTATTATTGAATACGGAATGTTATCAGAAGAAAAATTCTTTGATAAAGCCAAGAAATTCGCATTATACCCATCAATTTTAGATGACAAGCACTATACTTTTGATGAATTTTTAGAAAAAACAAAAGACGCTCAAACCGACAAAGACGGAAATCATATTATATTATACGCCTCTAACAAAGATGCTCAACACAGCTATATACAAGATGCGAAAGAAAAAGGGTATGAAGTTTTATTATTAGATTCTCCTATTATTTCTCACTTATTACAAAAGTTAGAAACAACTAATGAAAAGATACGTTTTACTCGTGTTGATGCCGACCACATTGATAATTTAATTAAAAAAGAAGATACCGTAATTTCAAAACTTTCTGATGAAGAAAAAGAGAAATTAAAACCTATAATTGAAAATAATATTTCAAAAGAAAAATATACCGTTCAATTAGAGGCTATGGATAGTAATTCTTCTCCATTTATAATTACACAGCCTGAATTTATGAGAAGAATGAAAGAAATGAGTGCAACAGGTGGTGGAATGATGGGAATGGGTAATTTACCTGAAATGTATAATGTAGTAGTAAATACAAATCATTCTTTAATTTCTAATATTTTAGAAGCAAAAGAAGACAAACAAAAAGAGTTAATAACTCAAGCTTTTGA
Organism: Tenacibaculum sp.; assembly: GCA_018456245.1. Lineage (GTDB taxonomy): Bacteria > Bacteroidota > Bacteroidia > Flavobacteriales > Flavobacteriaceae > Polaribacter. Next base: position 46,766 of record JAGYHQ010000007.1, read on the forward strand.
TTTGGCAAGATTATCTCAAAACCTATTAAAAGGGGAAGAATTAACCAACTTTATTAAACGAAGTTACGATTTAATTAAGTAATAAATACAATGTATCGTTCTAAAAAAATATTTTTAGAACGATACATTTTTTCACAAATAAAGTGCAATCTAAACAAAATTGAATAAAATATTCAAAAGCATCGTGTACAGTTTTAATATCTTCCAATAAAAAAACCATTGATAAAAGTTTGTTTAAAAACTAATAATCAATGGTTTAAATTTGTAGCGAAGGGGGGAGTTGAACCCCCGACCTCAGGGTTATGAATCCTGCGCTCTAACCACCTGAGCTACCTCGCCGATTGCGGGTGCAAATATAATTTAATTTTACTTTTAAACAACAATAAAACTTATTTTTTTAAAAAAATTATTTACTTATATTGCAAACAAAACTAAATTATAATGGATAAAATTAAATTTGAGTTAGAAATTCCTATCCACGCTTCTCCAAGTATGCTATATAATTATATTGCAACTCCCTCAGGATTAGAAAAATGGTTTGCAAATAAAGTAAACTCAAGAGGTAAAATAATTACATTTTTTTGGGACGGTAGCGAAGAAGAAGCAAAAATAGTTACTAAAAAAAGTGGAGAAAAAATTAAATACAAGTGGTTAGAATCAGGAAATGATGAAAGTTATTTTGAATTTAAAATTCAGGTTGACTCTTTAACCAAAGATGTATCTATAATAATTACTGACTTTGCTGATGATGAAGAGTCATTAGAAGAAGCAAAACAATTATGGATGAGCCAAATAGAAGAATTAAAACATATAATTGGGGCTTAATAAAGAACAAATGCTAAATTATAACGGTACATTAATTTCTTCTTCTGATTTTAAATTAAGTAACGAAAACAGAGCCTTTAAATATGGTGATGGTATTTTTGAAACAGTAAAAGTTCAAAATAATAAAGTTATTTTTTGGGAAGACCATTATTTTAGGCTAATGGCTTCTATGCGAATGCTTCGTATGAAAATTCCTATGGAATTTACTTTAGAGTTTCTTGAACAAGAAATTTTAAAAACAGTTAAAGAACAACTTAATGGTTATATTTTTAGGGTTAGATTAAATATATACCGTAAAGATGGCGGTTTGTACACCCCTAAAAATAATGAAGTTGATTACGTAATTGATGTAAAAGAAATTAACCATAAACCAAAATTAACTTACGAGATAGATTTATACAAAGATTTTTATAACTATTCTGGTTTACTATCAACAGTAAAAACAACAAATAGGTTATTAAATACTTTAGCCTCTATTTTTGCCAAAGAAAATGATTTAGATAATTGCGTTCTACTAAATGAACGTAAAAACGTTGCTGAAGTGACAAACGGAAATATATTTCTTATAAAAGAAAACATAATAAAAACACCGTCATTAACCGAAGGATGTATAAAAGGTATTACAAGAAAAAAAGTAATTGAAATTATAAAAAAGTATAATGATTTTACCATAGAAGAAACCGAGATTTCTCCTTTTGAAATTCAAAAAGCTGATGAAGTTTTTATTACCAATACAATATACGGCATTCAACCTGTTACAAAATACAGAAAAAAGGAGTTTACAACAGAGATAGGAAATAAATTACAAAAAACACTAAACTTTCAACAAATAACAGGTTAATTCATTTGAATATCACGAGGAGCATTTGCCCATATTTTATATTTCCCTCCTTTTTGTAAGAGTTTATTTTTCCATATAGTTTCTTCATCTACTTCAAAGATATTATCATAATCATTCTCTGAAATAAACCAAGATTTTGTTTTTAATTCCCTTTCTAATTGATTTTCATTCCAACCCGAATATCCTAAGAAAAAACGAATATCAGTGTTTTTTATAAGTTGTTTATTTAATAATGATTTAAGCTGATTAAAATTACCTCCCCAATAAATTCCTTTTGTTACCTCTATACTCCCCTCTAATAAATTAGGAATACGGTGTATAAAATACAAATTATCTAACTCCACTGGTCCTCCTTCATAAAGAGTAAAATCACAATTAATTTCAGGAATTAAATCTTTAAAAACATATTTTGAAGGACGATTTAAAATAAAACCAACCGTACTACTTTTAGAATGTTCAGTTAATAAAATTACAGAACGATTAAAAAACACATCATTTAAAGCTGACGGCTCTGATATAAGTAGCTTTCCTTTTTGTAATCCTAAATACACTATTTAAATTTTAATATTGGCTAATATAACAAAAAAGAGATAGTCTTTTAAACTATCTCTTTTAATTATTTTTCTTTATTTGATGAATTTATTTTCTTATCCAAACTTTTTTTAATATTTTTCTATGCCCTATTGTATTTCCTTTTTCTAAATTTTCTTTTTCTATTACTACATGAAAAGTTGTTATTTTATTTCCATTTTCACTAAAAAGAATATTTGTTTCTTCAGTATTACCATTCTCATAGTTAAAAACATATTTTATATCATTTTTATGCCAAGTTCCTGAAATATGAGCAACTAACTTACAAACTTTCTCTTTTTTATCATTTCCATTATCTAATGAATACGTTTTCAATGAAAATTTATTATCAGAAGAAAAAATTAAAGTTGTTCCTCTCTCACAATCAGAAACTTCCTCATCATTTAAAGAGTAAAAAGACCAAGCTCCAA
>JAGYHQ010000035.1 GCA_018456245.1 Tenacibaculum sp.
CATTAATATTTATTGCTCCTGCGTTAGCATTCCTTATAGAATTTATTGCACTATTTATAGCAGTAGAAATTACATTTTAAATTAAAAAATTCTCTTCTTCCAAAAATCTATTAATTTAAATGTATAATAGACCCTCTATTGATATTACAAAATCTAAACAAACTGGGAAATTAGTTCTCAAAGAAATGTTTTTATTTAAATTTTTAGTAAACATCCTTTATTTAATACTTGTTGTACTTCCTCCTTATCTTTGTTTAGTAGGTATAGAACATGATTCAAACAAGGAGATATCTTTTATTTTCTTATTTCTTTCACTAATTTTAAGTGGTTTTATAATTTATTCAGTTTATCACTTGTATTCTTTAAAACGAATAAAAGGATTATCAAAAAAAGATAACATTAATTTAATTAAAGAAATTGCCAAAAAAATAATTGGGAAATTGAATTATCAAACCAACGAATGATGACAATAATTTTCCCTTGGTTGAATAATAGTTGGACTGATTGGGGAAAGCAAATAACAATTATATACGACAGAAAAGACATTTTGGTGAATTGTATTTCGTTTGGGCGAGGCTCAATTCCGTCACCTCTTCATTGGTTTGCTAATAAAAGAAAAATTAATAAATTAAAGTCAGGTTTTGAAGACGGAATAAAAAACATTTTACAAAATAACAGATAATTTATTTTGTAATTTTTGTACTTAAAAAATAAGTACTAATTTCGCGACCACTTAATTAAATATACATAAATATAATATGGAAAAAATTATTGAGAAATTTCAAGGAATTGACTGGATAGTAATTGGAGGAAAATTGATAAGTGCCATATTGGTATTAATTATCGGTTTTTGGGTTGTTAAAGTAATTACTAAAGGAATAGGTAAAGCTTTAAATATCAAAAAATTTGACAATACTCTTAAAGGATTCCTACTAAACTTAGTAAGTTCAATATGTAAAATAGTAGTAGTATTAGGTGCCTTAAGTACTGCAGGGATAGATATGACTGTGATAGGTACAATTATAGCAGCTTCTACGTTAGCCATTGGTATGTCTTTACAAGGATCTCTTTCTAACATTGCTGGAGGTGTTTTAATTATGGTATTAAAACCTTTTAGAGTTGGAGACTTCATAATTGCTCAAGGACAAGAAGGATTTGTAAAAAGAATTGAATTATTCACAACTAAATTAACCACTACTGACAATAAGGAAGTAATACTACCAAACGGAGTTTTATCTAATGGTAATGTAGTTAATTGTAGTTCTGAACCAACAAGAAGAGTTGATATTACTTTTGGAGTATCATATGATGCCGACTTAAAAGAAACAAGAAAAGTATTGTTAGATACTATTAATAAATATCCTAAAGTATTAAAAAATCCTGCTCCAGTTGCTTTAGTTACTGAATTAGCTGATAGTTCAGTAAACTTTGCCACAAGAACTTGGGTAAATTCAAGCGATTACTGGGATGCTTATTTCTTTATTATGGAAGAAGTTAAAATTGCTTTAGATGAAGCAGGTATAGAAATTCCTTATCCTCACTCTGTTGAAATTCAGAAACAAGGATAATAAAACTATTTATTTTAGTTAATATAAAAAATCTCCTAAAACTTAGTTTTAGGAGATTTTTCATTGTAATATTTATTTGTAAAATTACTTTATCCTATTAATATTAATTTCTTTATCCAACTCTTCATCATTTTCAAGATGATTATAAAGTTGTTCTGAAAGAGTTGGAGCTAACATAACCCCACGAGTTCCTAAACCATTTAAAATAGCTAAATTTTGGTATTTAGGGTGTTTACCAACCAAAGGTCTTCTATCTTTTACTGTTGGACGAACTTCTGCCTCTTGTTCAATAACTTCATAAGGAACATTTATTGTTTTTTTAAGTTTTTCTTCTAACTCTTCTCTTCCTTCTTTCGTTGGTTTAGCTGTTTTGTCCAACCAATTAAATGTTGCTCCTACTTTATAAGTATCATTACCCAATGGCAAAACAAATATGCCCGACTTTAATAAAAAATTAATATTTAATTCAGCAGATTTTATTGTTATGGTTTCTCCTTTTGCTCCATCAAGAGGTAAATTATTAAAAAACGGATTTTTATGTAATCCAAATCCTTCACAAAAAACTACTTTTTTAGCAATTATATCCTTGTATTTAACTGAATTTTCTTCAATTTTTAAAAGATTATAATCAAATCTTTCTTCTATTAACTTATTAATTCCTTTTAAATACTTTCTATAAGTAGGAAGTAATTTTTTTGTATCAACCCAGCCTGTTCCTGTAACTTCTCCAAAACCAAAATTAGCATTAACACCTTTTATATCTCCCTTAAATATTTCAGGTTTCATATATCTTGATAAAACAGGTTTATCACATGCCGCAAACCAATTATTTTCATCTCCTATTGATGTAAAAACTTTTTTAGTCTCTATTTTTGTATCAAATTTTTCAGAAAATTTATCTTCTAATTTTTTATAAAATGGTTTTGAACGTTGTAATTGTTCATAAGCATTCCAAACAGGTGTAAACCTTTTTAAAATAACAGGATTATAAACTCCTCCTGCAACAAAAGACGATTTATATGAATTATCTTCAAAAACAACAAAAGTTTTATTTTCATCTAATAACTTTTCTGAAAAAGACAATCCTGCTAAACCTAAACCTACGATAATATAATCTATTTCCATATTAAAAAAGTAATATAAAAACAATAAAGCGCCCTTAAAAAGAACACTTTATTGTTTTAAATAATGTAAAAATATTTTTTAGTAATTCCACATATCCATTTCACGATTACGAATACCTTCTTTAATTCTATCAGCTTCAAATAACTGAAATAATGAATTACCTCTAATGTAATCTTCAATTTTTCTATCTCCGTATATATTTTCTTCTCTAACAATAACCGAATTAAATCTACGTGCGTTTAATAAATGATCAAATGAAATAGGAACTGCCGAATTTTTAGGATTAAAAACTTTTGACTTATGAAGTGTATTACGAGCATCAGGATAAAAAACCCAAAATAATTCGTAAGTATTATCCTTATCATCAATTTCATCAACTCCCATAACCTGGACATCAGGTCCCATTGGTGCAATACCTAATAAACGATATTTTAATTCTCCGTGACGCTTATCAAAATACCACATTCCTTTTAATAAAAATCCTTTTATATCTTGTGATTGAATAGAATAAGAATCAACATACTCTCCGTTCGACCTTTCATTTTCTGTCATACTTTTCACATCATTACCCCCTATTTTAGATGTAAAATAAGAATCTGCATATACCTCCGTTATCTCGCCTGATTTAATACCTGCCATTAAAGTATCAAACAACGAACGTCTTGAACTCATAGTACTTGTAGTATCAATAGGATAATAATAAGGTAAATTTATTTTTTGACTTAAATCAATATATTCCCAAACAATTTTAGACCACAATATATCTCTATTATTAATATAACCATACTCTATAGGTTTACCACCACCAGCATCAATTTCCGATTGAGTTACCTTACCTATTTCTTCTACTTTTTTTGCATTTAAAAGGTTAGCTTGAGCATTTACTAAACTTGTAAATCCTATTGCTATTAATGCTATGTAAAAAGGTTTCCAATTCATACTATATACTTTAAACTATTAATTTGTAATTTTAACGCTTACAGGCAATACTTTTTTCAGACTATAAGATGACCCTGAAGTAGATGCCTTAATATCAAAAATAGTTATTACATCCCCTCTTCTTGCCTTAGATATTGCTTGTTTCGCTCTCACATTCATTCTAGTACCAGATACCCTTACTGCCACCTGCCCAGGTACTTTTATAGTAAACCCTGAAACATTTATTTTTAAATCAAATAAGAAATCTGGCAAACCTGCACTTACTGTTATGTTACTTAAACTACTTTTAGGCATTGATACCGTACCGTACTGCCCCCTTACCATACCTACTGCAGGTGGAATATCTTTTACCCTAAATTGCTTCCTAGAACTAATCTTACTTCCATTAGGTAATGTACCTGAAACATTAATGGTAACAATACCACTTCCTGTTGGTCTCATAACATAATTATTACCCTTTACTCTCCTTAACCCTGGTGCACTTGCCACAACCTTATTATCAGGAACACCTGGTATAGATATGGTTAATGGATTTGATAAACCTTTATAAACAACATTCATCTTATCTGCAGAAATTACAGCCTCATTAGGTTTTGGAATAACTGAATATCCTCCATTTATAGGAATTTCTACTAAAGAATCATTTTCTTTAAAGAAAAAAGAACCTTTTATTGATTTATCACCTACTCCACCTGTAGAACCATCTAAAATAACTTGTCCTGCTTTAATTTTGTCTTTTGAAATTTCTTTACCATTAACAACAACCCTTTCTGCCATCAAATTCGGGTCATTCTTACCTAACACAATCTTACCAGATAACTTCTCTCCAGGATAATAAGCATTTTTATCAAAAATTACCATTGCTTCATAGTTTGTCATAGACACAGCTTCTGATAACTCTTTTTGTAATAATTCTGATAATGCATCTGATTCAGTACTTCTAATATCAGCTTGAATTTGAGTTATTTTTGCTAAAGAAGCAATTAAAGGAAAGCCTTCGTAATTATAATTAAGCCAATTTATCTTCTTACCATTTCTATTCTCCTCAGGTTTTGTGCTAAACCTAGAAGCTACAATATTTGATAATTCTCTCTTACCTAAAATTTTAATGGTGCTTTCTCTAAATTCATCCATTTTAGAAACAAACTCTTTTCCTTCATTTGAAAGAGAACTTCCGCTAAAAAAATATCCATCTAAAAAACTTGAGCTATCCATTTTTTCATAGTCAGTAACATCACCAATACCTTCGGTCATTTTCTGTTTTAATTCTTCTAAATATGAATAATAAGCATTGGCTTTTTCACGTAATAAATCTGTTTTTTCTTTAGCTTCTCCGTACTGTTTAGCTTGTTCAGATGCCTTAACCGCTAATTCCTCATAAGCTTTCTTATTTTTATCTGTAATTCGCGCATTTGCATCAATTAATTTTGCATTTACTGAACCAAAAGCTGATAAAACCTCCTTACCCATATTTAAAGCCATCATAGCTATAAATACTAGGTACATTAAGTTAATCATCTTCTGTCTTGGTGTTTGTTTTCCTCCTGCCATAATATTAATTAGTTTTTTATTAAAATTAGTAAACTAACTTTATTATTTATTAGTCATTGCAGATAACATACCTCCATAAACCCCATTTAATGAAGCTAAATTATTAGATAAAGATTGCATTTGTTCTTGTAAACGTTGAGAATTTTCTACCATTGCTGTGTTTAATTCTGCTTGTTTTGCTGTACTGTCTAACTGGGTTTTATATAAACCATTTAACATTTCCATTTGAACAGCTGCTTTAGACATTTGTTCATTATATTGGTTAGTTGCTGAAATTGATTGAGAAGCCGACGCTAAAGGCTGAACAGCCCCTTGAAAACTTTTAATACTTGTACCTAAACTACTTATTAAGTTAGCATCTAACTTAGCTTCTTTTAAAATAGCATCTAATTTTTGTGATAACATAGATTGCGTTTCTTCAACTGTTACTACTTGATTAGAATCTCTTTTTCTTGATGTTGGTGTACCATCAGCTAATTCAGGATATACTTTTGTCCAATCCAAATCTTCCTCTACTGACTCAAATGCTGACAAGAAGAATATTAATGCTTCTACAACCAAACCTATAATTAACATTAAATCGGCAAATGGCCAATGTTGAAGTTTAAATAACGCTCCTAAAATTACAACTGCGGCTCCAATACCGTAAGCCATATTAAATAATTTCTTTTTTGTTTTTGACTGTGCCATAACTCTTTATTTTTTAATTTATTGTCTATCTTTTTTTATTACTTTTTTCTTCCTAAATAATCTTGTACTGTTCTAAAACCTATATAACTTCTTGCAGTATCTGCATATTCCCAATCACGTGAGCTTACCTCTAAAAAGTATGCTACATCTTTCCATGAACCTCCACGAATAACTTTTCTCTTATCATTCTTATTATTTACATTAGGATTTATAGTAGATGCCACATAATATGATGATAAATTATACGCCGTATCAGTCCATTCCGAAACATTTCCTGCCATATTATATAATCCAAAGCCATTAGGTTTATAAGATTTTGCTTCAACCGTATATAAAAATCCATCAGCTGCATAACTACCTCTTAAAGGTTTAAAGTTCGCCAAGAAACACCCTCTATCATTTCTTATATTTGGACCTCCCCACGGATATTTAGCAAAATCTAAATCTCCTCTTGCAGCATACTCCCATTCAGCCTCTGTAGGCAACCTAAAAGCAGGAACCAAACCTAATTTTTTTCTCGTTCTTTGGTATGCATTTTTAGTTTGTGTTCTCCAATTACAAAATGCCTTTGCTTGATACCAGTTTACACCAACAACAGGATAATCTTCATATGCCTTATGTGTAAAATATTCTTGGTGCATTGGGTCATTATACGAATAATTGAAATCCTTAACCCAAACTGTAGTATCTGGATATACATTTATAACCTCACTTTTTAAAAAATCTTTTCTATTTTTTCCTGTTCTTGCAGCCTTTTCATTATCAAACCAATAATATCTATAATTTAGTAATTTGGTATTAAAAGTTCTTATCCCATTTAAGGCTTCATCCTTTTTAATAAATAATGAATCCATAACCTCTACATAATCCATATCTGGGTATTCATCTTTATTCCACACTAATTCTTCCTCCCAATTTAAAGGCCTTAAAGTATCCATACCTTCTCCTAATTCATAATAATTTTCTCTCATATACTTTTGATAAGGGGTTTCCTTTACTGTATCTAGAGAAATAAATGCATATTGTTGAATACCTTTTTTATTCTTTCTTGAACCTCCTACCGAATCTAAACTAACAACATCGGCAAACTCTGCCTGATAAGCTAATTTTGTTCTTGTTATAGAATCTCTTACCCAATTTACAAATTGTTTATACTCGCTATTTGTAATTTCAGTTTCATCCATATAAAATGGTTGTACTGTAACAGTTCTTGTTGGTGCATTCATAGCTCCTAAAGGGTCTTCTTCTTGTTTCCCCATAGTAAATGACCCTCCTTTTATAAAAACCATACCATATGGCTTTTCCGAAAACCATTTTCTTTTTGATTTTACACCAACCAACTCTCCTCTATCATTATTCACAAAACCACAACCATATAAAATAAATGCCAATATTACAAATATCACTACTTTATTCATATCCTTTATTTATTATAAAATTTACAATCTTTTATTTTAATACAACCGCACAAATATACTTATTTTAAGTAAGTTTTTGCAATGCTTTATACCATCTTTCAGGAATTTTTTGTTCCATCGCTTGTACATAATCTTCATAAGTACATGGTATTAACGTATGTCTTTTGTATTTATTATCTGTTATTAAATTTATTTCCATCCACCAACGCCCACTTTTATCGCTTTTATAAAAATTAATAGGGTCATCATCTTCTAAAACAACACTAAACATTTGATAACTCTCTTTTGTTGAAAAAGGATAATCTTTTGCTCTAAAATTAACTCCTTCAATAAAATACCATATCATTTGAGCTATTAAATGTGCTGTTTGCTCATTTACATCTAACGTGCTGTTATATTCATAGACACCAAAAGAGGTTACTTTGTCACTTATTCCTGCATATCTTGCTACTGCACAAATTTCATCTCCATAGAATCCGTTAGGAGAAGCATTGTTATTAGCAGGAGCTTCACTTTGGCGAACACTACCAATATCTATACTCACAATATCAGCATCTCTCATTATTGGCTCTATCACTTCTATATTTTTTAACTCACCTAAACGATAAGCATCAAAATATAACTGTTTTAACAAATTTATTTTTTCTTGAGAATTAAAATATGTTTGATAGCCTATATTACTATAATTAAATAAATTACTTGGTTGTTTAATGATAACCTTACTCAAAAATGATTTTGAAGTAAGTTCATCTTCTAAATCTCCTAAATCAAAACGACTATCAACCGACACTAAATTTACTGTTTGCTCTAAATTTTCATACGCCTTATAATTAGCATATGTTATATCTTGCCCTCCACCAATTATTATAGGAATAATATTCTTTTTTACGAGTGAACTTACAACCTCTGAAACCGCAAAATAAGTATCCTCAACAGTATTTCCTTGTTCTATATTACCTAAATCAGCAATTTTTGTATGCCAATTACCTTTAAAAAGGTCGTAAAACTTATTTCTAATTTTACTCAAATCTTCTCCACAACCTTCATTATTTACGGCTTTTCTTCCTTCTTTAACCCCAATAATAGCTATATCAACATCCTCTAAATCAGGAAAATTATTTTGATTAGAATAAATTTTAATAACCTCACCCAAACTTGTAAACGAATATTCGCTACCATAAATTAGGCAATCATTACTAATGGGAGATAAAAAATCAGTATTCATTAATTTAAGTTAATTACAATAGTGCAATTTAAGAAAATTATTTCTTCTTTTTAGTTGTTTTTTTCTTAGGTTTTTTAGCTTCAATCATTTTTTCAGCTTCTTCCTTTGTTAATTTCTCTATTTCAGTAGTTTTAGACAATTCTACTTTTATTTTTCCTTTGATAACATTAAAACGCCCCCAACGAGCTTTTTCAACTCTAATACCAACATCTTCCCAATTATGAATTACCTTTTCAATTTCTTTACGTTTTTTATCTTCAATTAATTCTTCTAAATCTGATTGAGATAAATTATCAAAATCATACTTTTTATTTACATTAATGAATATACCGTTCCATTTAATGAAAGGGCCGAAACGCCCTACTCCTTTTTGAATTGGTAATTCTTCATAAAAACCAATAGGAGCATCTGCTTTACGCTTATTTTCTATAAGTTCAATAGCTCTATCTAAATCTACTGACATTGGGTTTTCCCCTTTATCTAATGAAACATATTTTTCATCAAACTTTATGTAAGGACCAAATCTACCATTAGCAACAATTACCTCTTTATCTTCATATTTACCAATGGTTTTAGGTAATTTAAATAAGTCCATTGCTTGTTCATAAGTTAAAGAACTTAGTGTTTGGTCTCCTTGTAAACTTGCAAATTTTGGTTTTTCTTCATCAGTAACTTCCCCTATCTGCACCATTGCTCCGTAACGCCCTAAACGTACATATACGTTTTTACCGCTTTCAGGGTCAATCCCTAATAATCGTTGCCCACTTGCTCTTTCTGCATTTTCCTCTACATCTTTTACTTTTGGATGAAATCTATCATAAAAACTTTTAATTATCTCTGTCCAATTTTCTTTTCCTTCAGCTATATCATCAAAGCCTTTTTCTACTTTTTTAGTAAATCCGTAATCTAAAACTCTTTCAAAATTATCTACTAAAAAGTCATTTACAATATTACCTATATCCGTAGGCATTAACTTACCTTTATCGGCACCTACTTTTTCAGATAATTTATTTTCTGAAATATCTCCTTTTTTAAGAACAATTTGAACATATTTTCTTTCCATCCCCTCAGCTGTTCCTTTTTCTACATAACCTCTACGCAGTACTGTTGAAATAGTTGGAGCATATGTTGACGGACGACCAATTTCTAATTCCTCCAAACGTTTAACCAAAGAAGCCTCTGTAAACCTAGATGGTGGACGAGTATACCTTTCCGTTGCTGTTATATATTCATTTTCTAAAATTTCATTTACCTTAATATTAGGCAACATTCCTCTTTCTTCCTCTTCTTCTTCATCACTACCTTCTAAATAAACTTTTAAGAAACCGTCAAATTTGATTATCTCTCCGTTTGCAGAGAATAATTTATCATTTTTATTATTACTAATTTTTACGTTAGTTCTTTCTAATTCAGCATCACTCATTTGTGAAGCAATAGTACGTTTCCATATTAAACTATATAGCCTGTTTTGGTCATAATCAACCGATACTTCTTGCGTAGTAATATCAGTAGGGCGGATTGCCTCGTGAGCTTCTTGAGCTCCTTTTGATTTATTCTCAAAGTTTCTTGGTTTACTATATTCCTTTCCAAAACTACTATGTATTTCCTGAGCAGTAGCTGTAATTGCTTCATCTGATAAGTTAACACTATCCGTTCTCATATAAGTAATTAACCCTGCCTCATATAAACGCTGTGCTACCATCATAGTTTTTGCAACAGGAAAACCTAATTTTCTTGATGCCTCCTGCTGTAAAGTTGACGTTGTAAATGGTGGAGCTGGTGTTTTTTTAGATGGCTTTTTTTGTAAATCATCAACTTTAAATTCTGCTTGTAAGCACGAACTTAAAAATTCTTCAGCTTCCTTTTTAGTATCAAAATTTTTTGGAAGTTTTGCTTTAAACTTCTTACCTTCTTTACTTATAAATTCGGCATCAACTCTATACGATGCAACAGGAATGAAATTTTCAACATCTCGCTCACGTTCTACAATTAAACGCACAGCTATTGATTGTACCCTACCAGCAGATAAACCTGCCTTTACTTTTCGCCATAAAACAGGCGACAATTCATAGCCTACAATTCTATCTAAAACCCTACGAGCTTGTTGAGCATCTACCAAATCATAATTTATTCCTGTAGGATTTTCAATAGCCTTTAAAATAGCTTTTTTTGTAATTGAGTTAAAAACAATACGTTTTGTTTTTTCTTTATCTAATTTTAATTGCTCTGCTAAATGCCACGCAATAGCCTCTCCCTCTCGGTCCTCATCGGATGCTAACCAAACAGTTTCTGCTTTCTTTGCTAAATCTTTAAGTTTTTTAACTACTGCTTTTTTGTCAGAAGAAACTACATATTTCGGTTTAAAATCTCCTTCAACATCTATACCTAATTCTTTTGATGGTAAATCAGCTATATGCCCATAACATGATTCTACCTGAAAATCTTTACCTAAGAACTTTTCTATTGTTTTCGCCTTTGCAGGTGACTCAACTATTACTAAATTTTTTGCCATTTATTATATATTACCTTTTACACTTTTAAATAGTGTTTAAAAACGCAAAAATAGAGAGTTTTTTTATTAGTTTCATTTAATTTCAATAAAAAGTATTATTTTAACTTTTTAATTTATAAGTTATCCTTGAATTTAAATTTATGTTTTCACCCAATACACTTATACATTTTTTACAGATTGATGACTCAATAAAACTACCTGAAAAATTTACTTATCCTTTTCAATATACTCCTCATAGCCTATGTAAAATAGCATCAAATGAAGTACAAAAATATTTAGAAAATCAATCAGATATTAAGCATAACTTTAATGAGTTAGGAAAAATGTTTGGAGTTTTAATTGTTAAAACAACAAATAATAAACTTGCATATTTAACTGCCTTTTCTGGTAAAATTGATGAAAAAACACATATAAACGGATTTATTCCTCCAATATTTGACACATTAAGCCCTAATAATTTTTATAAACAAGGCGAACAAAAAATAAACAACCTTACCAATAAGATTAAAAAAATAGAAAACAGCCTTGAATTTAAAAAACTTAAAAACAAATTAAATAAATTAGAAATTGATTTAAGTAATGAATTAAAACAATTAAAAACCACAGCTTCAAATGCTAAAAAAGAAAGAAAAATTAAACGTACGGAAGCTAAAAACAAATTATCTGAAAAAGAATTTGAAGAATTTTCAAAGAAACTAGATAATGAGAGTATGGAATATCATTATAAAATTAAAGATTTTAAAAAATACAGTTCATTCAAAATTTTAGAGTTACAAAAAGAATTTGATTTTCTTAATTCTTTAAAAGAAGAACGAAAACAACTATCAGCAAACTTACAAAAAGAATTACACGGTAAATACATATTTTTAAATGCTAAACAAGAAACAAAAAAATTAACATCTATATTTAATGATATTCCACCAGCTGGTTCAGGGGAATGTTCTGCCCCTAAATTATTACAATTCGCTTATAAAAACAATTTGCACCCAATAGCTATGGCTGAATTTTGGTGGGGAAAACAACCGCCTTCAGAGATTAGAGTTCATAAACATTTTTATCCTTCTTGTAAAAGTAAATGCAAACCTATCTTAAATTTTATGCTTCAAGGTTTAGAGGTAGATGAAAACCCTGTAAAAAACAGAAAAAATATAAAGTTAGAAATAATATTTGAAGATGATTATTTATTAGCTGTTAATAAACCTCATGAGTTTTTATCGGTTTCAGGTAAAGAAATTAAAGACAGTGTGCTTACTAGAATGAAAGAATATTTACCAAATGCAACAGGTGCTTTATTAGTTCATCGTTTAGATATGTCTACCTCCGGATTATTATTAGTAGCAAAAACAACCGAAGTTCATAAGAATTTACAAAAACAATTTAGTAATAGAACTATAAAGAAAAGATACATAGCTATTTTAGACGGAATTATTTCTCAAAAAGCAGGAACTATAAATTTACCTTTATTCCCTGATTATAATAATCTTCCTCATCAATTAGTTTGTTTTAAAAACGGAAAACCATCTATAACCAAATATAAAGTTATTGGATATAAAAACAACAAAACAAAAATTTATTTATATCCTGAAACAGGAAGAACTCATCAATTACGAGTACATTGTGCTCATCATTTAGGTTTAAATACTCCTATTTTAGGCGATGATTTATACGGAACCAAACAAAATAGATTACACCTACACGCCGAAAAACTAATATTTAAACACCCCATAACAGGAAAGACAATAGAATTAAAGTCAAAAGCCAAATTTTAATTAAAATTTGGCTTTTGACTCATTATTAAAAAAATAAAAAATATTATTCTACTCCGTAAAAATATCCCATATTATTTTCTATATCAGAAGATTTTTTAATAGCATCATATATTTTATATGTTTGCCCTTCTCTTTGAGTAGCAATACGAGATTTATAAGTATTATAATTTGGTAATTCTTTAGGGAAAGTTTTGTTTGTTACCTTAAAAGCAAATACACCTTTATCTCCTACAACTTTATTAATTACCTTATTTTTTGGAGCATTAATCATAGCACCTGCCACTTTAGGCTCACGACCTACACCTGAAATAGCAGGAGTACCCAAACTAACTCCGCTTTCACTTCTAACTCTTTCGTTTGTAGCTTTTGCTATATCTTGCAACGTAGAGCCATTCATTTTTCCTTCAATTATCGAAGCTTTCTTTTCTTTAGTTAAAATAGGTCTTACTTTAGCCATTGCTTTTTCAACAGGCATTAAACCTTTTTCTGTTTTACCTGTTAATACAGCAACAACATAACCACCATTAACATCAAATCTTTTAGAATCCCCTACTTTATTATCTTTACCAAACGCCCATAAAACAATCTGTCTTTCATTTCCTAAACTTGGTATATTTTCATCTAAATATTTTAATCCTTGTACGGGTAAATAAGATAAATTATTTTCCTTCGCCAATTTATCAAGTTTTTTTCCTTTTGAAAGTTCTAATGCAAATGTTTCAGAATTTTGATAAATTTCGTTTTCAGTAACTTCAGAAGCCTCAATTTTACGAGCAAAAGTTGCTAATTTTACAGCTTTCTGAAAATTCTTTTGACCATCAATTTTTATTACATGATAACCAAACGGAGTTTCAACAACATCTATATCTCCTTTTTTATTTTCAAAACAAAAATCTCTAAATGCTGGTGTCATCATATTATAACCAAACCATTCGTACTTTCCTCCCTTATTAGAAGAACCTTTATCCGATGAAAATTCTTTTGCTAAATCTGGAAATTTAGATACATTTTTCTTCACAACTAACAATAAACTATCAGCTAATTTCTTTGCCTCTTTTTTATTTCTCGCTATATCTGTAGAAGCTCTTAATGAACCTTTATAAGGTATTAATATATGACTTGCTTCTACTGAATCTGGTAATCTAAGAGTAGATGTTATTTTTGATATTTTGTAATACCCTTTATCTTCATAAGGTCCAAAAACATCTCCTTTTTCACCCGCAAAAATATCTCCTGCAATTACCTTTGCAATTTGTGATTTAAACTTCGCATTTGTATCTAATGCTAAATCAGAATTATTATCCTGTAAAAATTTATTATATTCAGTAGTGTTTTTAAGTCCTTTAACAGTAATTTTTCCTTTTGTTACTGAACTATATTCTTCTTTATCATTCAATAAATTAGCTACTTCAGTTTTTATTTTAGCCTTATCTTCTTGTGATGGTTTTATTTCAAACTTAACATACTCAATATCTCTTGATGCTTCTACTTGAAAATCATCTTTATGGCTGTTAATGTAATTTTGAACATCATTTTTAGTAACAGTTATTAAATCATCTTTAACAGAAGAATAAGGAACATAAACAAAATCAGCATCAACCCTAGTATATTCGTTAAAATATTGTATTTTACCTTCGTTTATAGATGAATTTAAACCTGCTTTTACTAAATTAGTATAGGTTGAAACTTGTAAATTTTGCTTTAATGATGACATATAGTTTTGCCACATTTTCCATTCATCTCCATTATCAGCTTTAATTTTTGCTAAATATTCTTTAAACTTAGCTTTATCAAAAATTCCTGTTGTTTGAAAT
>JAGYHQ010000008.1 GCA_018456245.1 Tenacibaculum sp.
AATAGATTGGTCATCGTCGCCAACGGCGGTAAAGGGTGCTGATGCCCGGGCAAAACGTAAATTAGGGATGACACTCGCTAAAAATCGCCGTATCGGTGGCAACAATAATGCCACTTGAACCAGCCGGTTTTTTGCCGGAATTCCCCAAAATGAAAACGAAAGGATAGGGCTTAAGAAAACGCTTTTTCATCGTTTTTTATTCCTTTAACTCCGTTTGATTCAGGGCTTGAATATGAACAACAACCTGTTGACACAGAAATAGTTTTTAATTGGTTGGATTTAGGTTTAACCAATCCTACAAATTTAGATGAAGTAGATTTACCTTTAATATTAGATAGTGAGGTGGAAGTTTCTATTTATGTGGGGTGTGCCCATAATCCTTGTGATATTAAAAATTTTGAAATTAAAAGAATTAAAGGGAATATTTACGAAATAAATTGTAGTTTATTTATTGATTTTGAGCACGAAATGGTAGCTAAAAATGAAGAATTTAATTTTAAAACTGAAATAGAATTAAATACAACTATAAAAGAATAATATTTTGTGTATTTTTGGTACACTATTTGTTATGGGTAAAAATAAAAACATTGTAATTGTTTAACCATTAATTAAAAACATATAGTTATGAAAAAAATTAACATTTTAGTTTTGTTGTTTGCTGTTGTTTTCTTTGCGTGTAAAGGAAACCCAAAGAAAAATAACCAAGAAGTTGTTGATAATAAATCAACAGAAATAGTTGATAAACATACTTCTGAAGTAGCGTTGGATTGGAATGGCACTTATAAAGGTACTTTACCTTGTGCAAGTTGCCCTGGTATTTTAACAACGGTAAAACTTAATAATGATAAAACTTTTGAAATGGAGGAGGTTTATTTAGAAGAGGAAGATGGTACGGTATTGAGTAAAGGAACTTTTACTTTCACGGAAGATGGGAATAAAGTTGTTTTATCATCAGAACAAGGAAATACTATTTATGCCGTAGGAGAAAATAAATTAATTCTATTAGGCGAAGATGGTAAAAAATCTGTATCAGAGTTATCAGAAGAATATGAATTGAAAAAAGTAAAATAAAAACTTTAAAATATTTATCAGTTTAAATTAAAAAGTACCTGATTAATGGTACTTTTTTAGTATAAAATAATTAGTATAAAACAAAAATAATCAATGAAAATATGTTTTTTAATGTATCCTTGGGAAAGGGTTACAAAGACCGATTCTACGTTAAGAATGATTCACGAATGTGTAAAAAGAGGACATGATGTTGCAATGGTAACTCCTGATCGTTTAAGTATTCACGATAGTGTTACTATGGCAAATTGTGAAGTTTTTACAAAAGGGCAAAAAGTATCATCAAGTATTGAATCATTTAGGCAAAATTGTGAAAAATCATTCAAATTTCTTCCTATGAGAGAATTTGATACGGTTTTTATGAGAGCAAATCCGCCATTAGACCCTTTTGTATTGAATTTCTTAGATTCAATAAAAGATGATGTATTTGTAATGAATGCAGTTCAAGGATTAAGAGAAGCTAATAATAAAATTTATACAGCTGCCTATTATGACCCTGAAAATGAATTTATCCCCAAAACATATGTTTCAAAAGATGTTGAATATTTACAACGAATTATAGAAGAGTCTGACCAAGAACAAATGATAATGAAACCTCTTGATGGATACGGAGGAAAAGGGGTAATTATTATTGAAAAATCAGCATCAAAAAATATAAAATCCCTTTTAGATTATTATGTGAATAGTAGTTCTAAAGGGGCAAAATCACAATATGTTATTTTACAAGAATATATTGAGGGTGCAGAAAAAGGAGATGTAAGAGTATTTATGTTGCATGGAGAGCCTATTGGTGCTGTAAGGAGAGTTCCTTCTGTGGGAGAGGTACGTTCAAATATATCAGTAGGAGGAAGTACAGTAAAACACAAATTATCAAAAGAAGAGATTAAAATGTGTAGAAAAATTGGCGAGAAGCTTGTTCGTGACGGATTGTTTTTTGCAGGGCTTGATATAATAGGGAATAAATTAGTTGAAGTGAACGTTTTAAGCCCAGGCGCTATGTATGCTTATAACAAATTGAATAAAGCTAAATTACAAGTAAAAATTATAGATTATTTAGAAAAAAGAGTAGCAGAAAGAAAAGAAGCTTCATCAAAATAATAATTTATTATGACAATAAATGAAATTATCAAAGCTATTAAAAGTGGTAAAACTTTTAAGGCTACAGCTGAGGATAAATCTTTTACAATAAAAATAGATAGATATGTACCGTATGTGTGTACGGCAATACATAATGGAGGTAATTTAAGGTCGGAATTATCAAGTAAAATTGCTCTTAATGATTATGAAAGGTGGTATGAGGAAGATCCACATACTGCTGATTTTATTGCCTCAATGCCAATTACTTTAGTAGGAAATGATTCAAGATATGAATATGAATTAAATAGAGAGAAACCTGTTTATGAAGAAGCTTGGGGTAAAAAAGTTTGGAAAAAACCACTTTCTAAAAAAGAGTTGAAAATAAGTGCTCAAAAACACGAGAATTATTATAAAGTAACTCATGCTTTAATTGAAAAATTAGAAAAAGATTTTGGAGCTGCATTGGTTTATGACATTCATTCATATAACCATAAAAGATGGGATAGAGAAGTGCCTGTATTTAATATTGGTGTAGAACGAGTTGATACAAAAAAATACGGAAAATATATTGAACATTGGAGAGAAGAATTAGCTAAGATTGAGCTAAAAAATATAGATGTTAAATCAGAAATAAATGATGTGTTTTTTGGTAGAGGTTATAATTTAGAATACATAACTAAAAACTTTAAAAATACGTTGGTTTTAGCTACTGAAATAAGTAAAATTTATTGCGATGAGGAAACGGGAGAAATTTATCCTCAGGTAATAAAAAACATTCAGTCTAAATTTAAAAAGGCAATATTAAATAATGCTAATTTATATGTAAATGATTTAACAAATTGGAAGCATAATGATAAAAATATGCTTTTAGATAATTCAATTACTCAAAATATTAAAAAGGTTGATAATCAACTTTATAAATTAACAAAGAATTTTGAGTTGCTAAATTATGTAAATCCTATAAATGTAAAGTCAGAAAAAAAGCGTTTTTTTAAGAGTAAGTTTACGGTAAATCCTAATTTTAAGTATAAGCCTATAAAAATAAATCCGTATGAGCTTACTAAAGAACTTTATTCTATTGATACAAGAAAGATAGAAGATATTACCATTCGTCATCTTTATGAATCGGTAATTATAGGGTGTATTGATAAGGTTAATTTATTATCATCAATAGGTACAGATAAGTTTTTATATAACTCTCTTCGTTATTTTGGAAGACCAAGTAAGGTTGATATTAGAAATGCAGAATATATTTTACTTCTACCAGAGATAAAGGAAGAAAATATTAAAGCTCACAGATTTGGAGTTGATAAAGCAAAAAAAATATTTCAAGAGGCTTTTGATTACTACGGATTTAAAGGAAAAATAAAAGTTGATAAAAAACTTATTTCTTCTGCAATGGTTGTTAATTCAACTAAAACAGTTTTGTTAAAGGAGGGGGCAACTTTTTCTAAAAAAGAACTACAATATTTAGCAGAGCATGAAATAGGTGTGCATATGGCAACAACTATGAATGCGAGTAATGATAAGTTAAAAGTATTTGGTATCGGTTTACCAATAAATACCCGTACAGGAGAGGGAATGGCTGTGTTATCAGAATATTTATCAGGTAATTTTACCATGAATAGGTTAAGGGAGTTGGCATTAAGGGTTATTGCTGTTGACTTAATGTGTAGTGGAGCCGATTTTAAAGAATGTTTCAATACAATAGTTCAAACCTATAAAATAGATACTGATAGAGCTTATAATTTAGTAACCAGAGTATACAGAGGAGGAGGATTTACAAAGGATTATCTATACTTAAACGGGTTTTCAAAATTATTAAAATTTTGGCAAGAGGGTAATGATTTAACTCCTCTTTTAGTTGGTAAAACATCAATTAGTTTTTACAATACTATTTTAGAAATGATGGGTAGAAATTTAATTGAAAAGCCTAAATACATTACTAAAAGTTTTGAAAAACCAATGACCGAACTAAATAATAAGCTGTTTGATTATATTTTAAGTGGATTGAAATAAAAGTGTATAAAAAAAGCCTCACATTGAGGCTTTTTTTATTTCCATTCTACATTTAAATTGGTCATTTCAATATTTCCATATTCATAATCGTAAGAATCAAAAGGGGTGTAACCAACTTTAATTGTGAAGAAACTCATTTTAGATTTATCAGGTAGAATTTGTTTAAATGTTACTGTTGCTTTAACAGGTATGTTGGTTGGTATTTTATTACACACATATCCGCCAAAGTTATAAGAATTCTTTTTTATTGCGCCTATTTTAACTTCTTTTACCAAATATTCATTTCCTTCAAAATCATATAATTTTGCATCGTTTGTACCGTAATTTAAACACATTTTTTGATGAACAATTTTATGTTTTATCAACATTTCTATAGTAATTGTTTGAGAGTTTCTATCTCCTTTTACAGACAATAATTTTACGTCAAAATCAGATGAAAAACTTTTTATATGTGTGTCATCTGTATCACCTTTTTGGTTAATAGATGGGTTAAAATTAGGGTTGTTTGATTTTATTTCTCCTAACTCAAGAGCATTATTAATAGGAATTGCTAAATCTATTTCTTTTGTATAAGAAACAATAGCATATAATATTTCTTTATTTTCTTTACCTTTAAGTATTTTAAAAAATTTTATTTTGGCGTCTTTTTTAAGTTTTAGGTCTTTCGTGCCTAAAGTAAATTTGGTTGATTCTATATCTTTTCCAGATAAGGCATTTGAAACATCTGTTACATTATCTAAAAATGATTTCCTCTTAAATGAAATTATTGAAGCATAATTTTTACCTTTTATTGGTTGTCCGAAAGATATAAAATCACCTACTTTATACGTGATGTTATCTATTGCTAAAAAGTTTTTTTTACTTTTTTTACCAGGAAATTGAGCTGCAGTTAAATTGAAATTTAATAGAGCAAAAATCTGTAGAATAATAATGTATTTTTTGTTCATGATGTTAAAGTATTAATCGTAATGTAGCAAATTTATAATAAAAAATTAAAATTTCGTAATCATTATGATATTTTAATTATTTCATTATGATTAAATAATTTATTGTAGAGTAACTTTTAAGTTTTTATTAACAAATGTAGTGTTTTATAATAATAAACTTAAATCACTATTTGTCAATTAAATAAATAATTGTATTTTTGCAGTCCTTTTTTAAGGGAAATGTAAAATTATTAATTATAGACAAAAACTAATAGTGTAATTATGAACACATTAAGTTACAAAACAGTGTCGGCTAATAGTGCTACTGTAAACAAAGAGTGGGTTTTAGTGGACGCGGACGGACAAACATTGGGTCGTTTAGCTTCTAAAGTTGCAAAACTTATTAGAGGTAAGTACAAACCAAATTTTACTCCTCACGTGGATTGTGGAGATAATGTTGTAGTTATCAATGCTGAAAAAATCCAATTAACAGGAAACAAAATGACTGATAAATCTTATATCCGTCATACAGGTTATCCAGGAGGACAAAGATCATTAACTGCTAAAGAAATGTATGATAAAAATCCTACAAGACTAATTGAAAAAGCAGTAAAAGGAATGTTACCTAAAAACAGATTAGGTAGTGCGTTATTCAGAAATTTATATGTTTACGCAGGTACAGAGCACGGACAAGAGGCTCAAAAACCAAAAGCTATTAACCTTAATGATCTTAAATAATGGAAACTATACACAAAATAGGACGTAGAAAAACAGCAGTTGCTCGTGTTTATGTTTCTGAAGGAAAAGGAAACATCACAATCAACAAAAGAGAGTTTAAAAATTACTTTACAACTCCAACATTACAATACAAAGTTCAACAACCATTAATGTTAACTGAAAACTTAGAATCTTATGATATTAAAGTTAATGTTTATGGAGGTGGTGTAACAGGACAAGCTGAAGCAATTCGTTTAGCAATTACCAGAGCAATGGTAGCTATTAATGAAGAGTATAAAGCTGTATTAAAACCAGAAGGTTTATTAACTCGTGACCCAAGAATGGTTGAACGTAAGAAATTCGGTCAGAAGAAAGCACGTAAGAAATTCCAGTTCTCTAAACGTTAATATTTTATTGTATATCTGTTCAGATATATATTTTATTATCAAAAAGAGGCTGTTATTTTAAAAAAACAATTTTTAACAGTTTAGTATCTAAATATTTCAGACTTGAAAAACTACTGAAATATTGTGAAAACAGAACGTAAACACATTTATTAAAATGGCAAACATTCAAGAATTATTAGATAGTGGCGTACACTTTGGTCACTTAACAAGAAAATGGAACCCTAATATGGCTCCGTATATTTATACAGAACGTAATGATGTACACATCATTGATTTGTATAAAACATCAGCTAAAATTGATGAAGCTTCTGCTGCATTAAAGAAAATAGCGGCATCAGGTCGTAAAATTTTATTTGTTGCAACTAAAAAACAAGCAAAAGATATTGTTGCTGAAAAATCAAAAGAAATAAACATGCCTTACATTACTGAAAGATGGCCAGGAGGTATGTTAACAAACTTTGTTA
Source organism: Tenacibaculum sp. (assembly GCA_018456245.1). Classification (GTDB taxonomy): domain Bacteria; phylum Bacteroidota; class Bacteroidia; order Flavobacteriales; family Flavobacteriaceae; genus Polaribacter. Next base: position 6,679 of record JAGYHQ010000008.1, read on the forward strand.
CTATCCGTAAAGCTGTAAAGAAAATGGCTTCTATTGATAGAATGAAGAAAGATGGTTCTTTTGATGCTTTATCAAAAAGAGAAAAATTACAAATTAACCGTCAACGTGAAAAATTAGAAAAAAACTTAGGTTCTATTTCTGATATGACTCGTTTACCAGGAGCTTTATTTGTAATTGATGTAAAGAAAGAGCACATTGCAGTTGCAGAAGCACAAAAATTGAATATTCCAATTTTTGCAATGGTTGATACAAATTCTGATCCAAGACCAATTGATTTTGTAATTCCTGCAAATGATGATGCGTCTAAATCTATAGAAAAAGTATTATCATACGTAACAGATGCTGTTGCTGAAGGATTAGCTGAAAGAAAAGCTGATAAAGAAAAAGTTAAAACTGAAAAAGTTGAAACTAAAGAAACACCAGCTACTGAAACTACAGAAGAGAAGTAAAATAGTAAGAATATAAAGGCTTCGTATATATAGAAGCCTTTATTTTTTAATAAAATAACAACACTTAAAAATATACAAAAATGTCTAAAATTAGTGCTGCAGACGTAAAAAAATTAAGAGAAACTACCGGAGCTGGTATGATGGATTGTAAAAATGCATTAGTAGAAGCTGAAGGTAATTTTGATAAAGCTATTGAAGTTTTACGTAAAAAAGGTCAAAAAATTGCTGCTAAAAGAGCTGATAGAGAATCAACTGAAGGTGTGGCAATTACAAAAATATCTGATGATAAAACAAGTGGTGTAGCTATTGTATTAGCTTGTGAAACTGATTTTGTTGCTAAAAACGATTCATTTAAAGAATTAGCACAACAATTTGTAAATGTTGCTTTTGGTTGTAAAACTAAAGAAGAATTTTTAGCTAAAGATTTCGGTGGAATGACTGTTGCTGAAAAATTAGTTGAACAAACAGGAGTAATAGGAGAAAAGATAGATATTACTTCTTTTGAAACAATTGAGGCTCCATATGTAGGTGCTTATACACACGTTGGTAAAATATCTGCAATGGTTGGTTTAACAAAAGTTGTTGATAATGCAGAGGAGTTAACAAAAGATTTGGCAATGCAAGTTGCATCAATGGGAGCAACTTCTTTAACGTATAAAGATTTTGATCCTGAGTATGTTGCAAAAGAAACTGAAGCAAGAATTGCTGCTATTGTTAAAGATAACGAAGAATTAGTACGTTTAGGAAAAACTTTAAAAAATGTTCCTAAATTCGTTTCTCGTTTACAATTAACTGATGAAGCTTTAGCACAAGCAGAAGTTGAAGCAAAAGAGCAATTAAAAGCTGAAGGTAAGCCAGAGAAAATTTGGGATAAAATTTTACCAGGAAAAATGGAAAGATTTATTTCTGATAATACAACGCTTGATCAAGAACAATGTTTATTAGATCAAAAATTTATTAAAGATGAAAAGAAAACCGTTGCTGAATACGTTTCTTCTTATGGAGATGTTGAAGTTAGAGGTTTTGTAAGAGTTACTTTAGGGTAATTTTTCTTTAATTTAATATTACAAAAAGTCTCGCAATTTGCGAGACTTTTTGTTTTTTACATAAATTTTAATAACTTTTACTTGTTAAACTAATGTTAATTGTAGTTGAATAAAGAGTCTGGCATGGTTTTATCATGATTTTAATAGTAAAAAATTAATATAAAATGAATAAAATTTTAAAAAAAGTAGGAATTATATTTCTGCCATCATGTTTTTGGGTATTGTTAACAGCATTTGGTTTTGGAGCTCAAAGTTTATCTAATATTATTGAATTATTTGCAATATTTATACTTTCATTATTTTGTGCTTTAATACCTATTAAAGTAATACAATTTAAGTATGTAATAGTTGTACTTTTTTTTATTACCTTTATGGTGAGATTATTAATGCCTAGTATACCAGAATAAAACCTTAAATTTAATGAAAAAACTAATTTATTTATTACTTGCAGTATCTGTATTTGGAGCTTGCAAATCAAACAAAGAAACAAAAACCGATTATACAAAAATGGCAGGGGTGTATAAAAGTACTTTCCCATGTGCTGATTGTAGTGGAATAGAAGTTGCTTTAACTTTAAATAAAGATGAAACTTTTACATATAATAAAGTTTATAGAGGTAAAAAGGATGGACATTTTACAGATAAAGGCAAATACAAAATAAAAGATAAAACTTTAACGATAAAAGAGGGTAATACAGAAATTAATTTTTTAATAGGTGAAAATACACTTACACTTTTAAATTCTGATTTAAAACCAAGCTCTAATGAATTTGCGTCATATTATAAATTAAAAAAACAGCAAAGGTTTAATTTTAACGGAAGGTATGAAACATTTTCAGAAATAGAAAGAGGATATAGACAAACTCTTGATATTTTCGTTACTAAAAAATTTAATGAATATCCTGTGCATTTTTCAGCATCAAAAATAAAAGGTAGAGAGGGGTGTAATTTTTCAGGTGTAGGACATATAAAAAATGATACTCTTTGGGTAAATATTGCTGTAAAAAAAGATAAAAAAATAATGATGTACGTTGTACCATCTCATGATAATTTAGGTGTTGAGGTATTTACAAAAAACTTTGATGAACGTTTTGAAATGATGCAATATTGTAGGGGAGGAGCTTCATTAGCAGGAAAATATTTGAAGAATTCTATTAGAAAAAATGGAATAGGTGTTTTTTATGATAGTAATACTATTGAAGATGTATTAAATACAATTCCTGCCTCACAGATACATAAAAAAATAGGACACGGCGAGTTTAAAGATGATGTTTATGATGATTATGAAATATATACAAATAACAATAAACATTTATTTACACTAACACCAAAAGATACTGCAAATACAAAGCAAAAAATTAATAGAGTGTTGATTAGAAGTCCGTTTTTTAAGACAGATAAGGGAATAAATATAAAATCTACTTACAAGGAAATAAAAAATGCTTACACCATTAATAAAATAGAGCCAACAAGAGAATATATTGTATTAATTGTAAATGAAATAAACGCAAGTTTTAGTATATCTAAAACTCATTTACAAAAAGGTTGGTGGAATGATAAAATGAAAAAAGTAAATCGTGATAAAATTCCAGAAAATGCACAAGTAGATAGTTTTATTTTATGGTGGAATGAATAATAAAAAGTATAATATGTTTAAGTGTACTATTTAAAAGTATAAATTAATAATGAGTAAATACTTAAGAGATATTGTACTTTATACAAATAAAGAGTATTCGGTAAAACCAAAAGAATATTATCAAAAAATACATTTTGTGTATATACAAAAGTTAAATTACTTGCTAAATAAGATTGAATTTAATGGTATCTTAACTATAAATTTGGTAATTACTGATATACCTTCGGAACATTTAACTTCCGAAAGATTTGGAAATATTTTAGAAGTATTCATTTTCTTTATTAAAGAAAATGAAAGTAAAAACTATGTAATATCTTATTATTCAAATCTTTTAATTCATCTATCAAAATTAAATGATTGTTATAGTAAAAATCTTATTCAAATAATTAATAAAATTATTGATATTGAAGAAGTGTGGGCAGAAACAATTTCAAGAAGAAAATGGAATAAAAGTAAAACTTTTAATTTTACTCTGTCATTTGAGATAAATTATCTCAATTCTAATATGAAATTTTTTCTAAATATTGAAAATAAACAAAAGCAGAGAAAATCAATTTTATTTTCTGAAGTAAGTAATAGTTTGTTAGTTAAGCAAGAATTTGAAGATAGAGCAAACAAAGTTTATTGGGAAAATGATGATGTAATAATTATAGAAAAATCTAAAAAAAGTTATTGGGAATATAATACTAATACAGGTGAATTAACTTTTCATTTTTATCGTGCAGAAAGTGGCGATGCACACGGGCAGTATGATTTAGGATTAATGTATTTTAAAGGACAATATGTATTAAAAGATAAAAAAAAAGCTAAATATTGGTTTAATAAATCGGCAGAACAAAATTATAGTAAAGCTATAAAAATGTTAAAAAACAATTTTGCCAATGATACATAGAGTGATAACAGATAAAAATTATGAATAAATTCATAATTAAAAAGGTTGTAAATTTTAATTTTACAACCTTTTTTTCTATTTCTTAAAAGCTCTTTTATTACTCTACTTTTTGGTCTAATAAATTAAAGAATTGATTTAAACGAGGTAAAATAATAATTTTTGTTCGTCTATTTTTTGCTTTATTAATAGGAGTGTTATTTTCAACCAAAGGAATATAACTACTTCTACCAGCAGCAATTAATCTTTCAGGAGCAACTCCGTATTTGTTTTGTAATTCACGAACGATAGCTGTTGAACGTTTAACACTTAAATCCCAGTTATCTTTTAAATGAGACCCTGCGGTAATAGGAGTATTATCAGTATGTCCTTCAACCATTACATCCATTTCAGGTTGACCATTAACTACAGTTGCTACTTTTTGTAAAACTTCTGATGCTTTATTTGTTATATTATAACTTCCACTTCTAAATAATAATTTATCAGAAATAGAAATAAATACTACTGTTTTCTCTACATTTACTTGTATATCATCATCATCAATACCTTGTTGAAGTTCCTTTTTTAAATGGAAAGCAACAACTAAATTTAATGAATCTTTTTTAGAAGCAGCAGCTCTAATTCTATTAATATACTTATCTTTTTTACTTAATTGTGCTAATGTTTCTTTAATATTTTCATTAGCCCCTTTTGTTAAAACAGTTAAATTACCTACTTGTTCTAACGTTTTATCTTTATCTTTTCTTAAATTTTCAACAGTAGTGCCTAAAATCTGAGACTTCTCCTGATAGCGTTCTTTTTCAACTAAACACTTTGTTAAACTGTTTTTTACAGCTAATAATTCTTCTTTAGTTCTGTTGTGTTTGGTTTTTAAGGCCTCTAATTCTTTTTGTGAAACACAAGAAGATAAAAGTATTACTGAAATAAATAATAAACTTAATTTTTTCATAATTTAAAATGGTTTTTTAGTAAAGACAAATCTAAATAAATAATATATATGTATAGAATACTAATCGCAAATTTAGTATTTTTTTAATATTTGTAACGGTAATACTATATTTTTTTTGTGTAAACTATAATTTATAACAAACAGGTAAAATTTCGCCCTCCATTAAGGCATATTTTTTAATTAATTCAGGTTTTATTTTTTTTGTATAGTCAATTTCATCAACCTTAAAACCTATTGAACGAAGTTTGTTAAAATAATCTAATCCATAAATTCTTACGTGGTCATATTGCCCAAATATTTCGGTTCGTTCTTTAGGGTTGGTAATGGTATTATCTTCAAAAGTCTCCTTTCTATTAATATCTTGAGGGACTTGAAAAATACCAAATCCGCCTTTTTTCATTACTCGGTAAAGTTCTTGCATTGCTTTTATATCGTTAGGAATATGCTCTAAAACATGGTTGCAAAAAACAACATCAAAAGAATTATCTTTAAAAGGTAAGTCACAAATATCAGCTTTTACATCTGCAATTGGCGATTCTAGATCAGATGTAGTGTAATCAATATTTTTTTGATTTCTAAATCGTTTTAAAAAACATTGTTCGGGTGCAATATGTAATACTTTAAGTTTTTCTTTTGATGTGAAAAAATTAGTTTCATCTTTTAAGAATAACCACATTAATCTATGTCTTTCCAATGATAATGTAGAAGGAGAAAGTGCATTTTTTCTTTGAATAGAATATCCGTAAGGTAAAAATTTACGGAATGATTTTCCGTCTATTGGGTCGGTAAATTTATTTCCTTTTAACCATAATGAAATTATAGGTCGTACTAAATAACTTGCCTTAATTAATAAAGGTCTTGGAATGGTATTTAATATGGTTTTGAATAATTTCATTTTTTAGACTTTTTTTAATCACAAATTTCACTAAAAATTAATAAGTGAAATTAGTGATTATTTGCAAAATAAATGTCTAAACATTCCTAAACTCTTTTTCTTCATCACTTTTAATTCCTAAAGCATCATAAATATATTGAAAGGTTGAAAGTAATTCAGGTTTTCCATTAACAATAGCCACATCGTGTTCAAAGTGTGCTGATGGTTTGTTATCAAGAGTTGTAATTGTCCACCCGTCTTTATGCTGACGAATATCTTTTGTACCCATATTTATCATAGGCTCAATAGCTACTACCATACCCTCTATAAATTTTTTACCACGTCCACGGCGTCCGTAATTTGGCATTTCAGGGTCTTCGTGCATAGTTTTTCCTAAACCGTGCCCCACTAATTCCCTAACAACACCATAACCATGTTTTTCGCAGAAATTTTGAATTGCAAAACCAACATCTCCTACACGATTATTAACTTTAAATTCACGTATTCCTATATATAAACTTTCCTTGGTTACGTCTAATAATTTTTGAACTTCAGGAGCAATTTCACCTACAGCAAAAGTATATGCATGGTCTCCATAAAAATCATGTTTAATAGCTCCACAATCAATAGAAACAATGTCTCCCTCTTTTAATGGTTCATTGTTAGGGATACCGTGAACAACCTGTGAATTAGGACTTACACACAAGGTATTAGGAAAATCATATAATCCTAAAAAACCAGGAATAGCACCTTGTTCTCTAATGAATTCTTCAGCTAATTTATCTAAAAATAACGTAGTAACACCAGGTTTAACTTCCTTGGCTAACATTCCTAATGTTTTAGAAACAACTAATGCACTTTCACGCATTAATTCTATCTCCTCACGAGTTTTTGGTTTTATCATATTAAAAAAATTGAAACGCAAATATATTTATTTTTGATAAGGATGTTTATATAATTTACCAGATAAAATTTGTAAAAAGTCTTTTTCTACGGTAGAATTGTCAACAGAGTGTTCTACAAATCGACCTATTTCCTTACCGTTTTTAAAGAAAATAAAGGTAGGAACTCTTAAAATATTATAACCTTTTTCTAAATTATGTGCTTTTTTGGCTCTGTTAAGAGTAACCATTGTTAAGTTTTTATAATTAAAATCACCCTTATCTAAAATTTTATAAAAAATAGGAGTTTCTCTTTTACTGTCTCCACACCAAGTACCTATAAAGGCTTTTATCTCAACATCTTTTAATAAAGGTTTTAATTTTTCACTGATAGATTTATTCACTTTATAATATTTGTAACCGTCATTAAACCAATCGCTTGCGTATGGCTCTTGTTTAAAATTATTTTTAGTAGCAATACCTACTAAATGCCCTTTATTATTTTTAACAGCTGTTACTTTTTGTGTAGAATAACAAGAAGTTAAGATTATAATTAATGTTAAGAAAAGTATTTTTTTCATTATTTGTATGTTTTAAATTAATGAATTTTGTGTCATTTCTTTAGGTTGCTCAATTCCCATTAAATGTAAAATAGTTGGAGCAATATCTCCTAAAATACCATTTTTTATTGATTTTAGTTCTTTATCAATTAAAATAACAGGAACAGGATTGGTTGTGTGTGCTGTGTGTGGTGTTCCGTCAGGGTTTATCATTGTTTCACAATTTCCGTGGTCTGCTATTAAAATGGTTGTATAATTATTTTGTAAAGCAGAAGTAATTACGTCTTTTGTGCAATTATCAACAGTTTCACAAGCCTTAACAACAGCTTCAAAAACTCCTGTATGCCCAACCATATCACCATTAGCAAAATTTAAACAAACAAAATCAACTTCTCCTTTTTCTAATTCAGGAATAATAGCATCTCGTATTTCGTAAGCACTCATTTCAGGTTTTAAATCGTATGTTTTTACTTTTGGGGAAGGGCAAAGTATTCGTTTTTCATTTTTAAATTCTTCTTCTCGTCCTCCTGAAAAGAAAAAAGTTACGTGAGGGTATTTTTCAGTTTCAGCTATTCTAATCTGGTTTTTATTGGCTTTTTCTAAAACTTCCCCTAATGAGTTTTTAATATTTTCATTATTGTAAATTACCTTTATGTCTTTAAAATTATCATCATAATTCGTCATTGTAACAAAATACAAAGGCATTTTTTCTACTTCAAAAGAATTAAAATTCTGCTGACTTAAAGCACTCGTTAATTGTCTTCCTCTATCTGTTCTAAAATTAAAGAAAATAACAACATCATCTTTTTGAATAGTTGTTTTCGGTTGATTATTTTCATCAACCATTACAATAGGTTTTATAAATTCATCGGTTACATTATTATCATAACTTTCTTGAATACTTTTGGTAGCATTTGAAGATAATTTCCCTTTTCCTTTAACTAAAGCATCATAAGCAGTTTCAATGCGTTCCCAACGATTATCTCTATCCATAGCATAATATCTTCCTGTTATTGATGCTAATTCTCCTGTTGTTTTATTCATAAATTCTTCAATGTCATTTATGAAAAAATTACCCGATTTTGGGTCGCAATCACGCCCATCAGTAAAGGCATGCAGATAAACGTTTTTAAGTCCGTAATTATGGGTTGCTGTAAGTAATCCTTTTAAATGATTGATGTGGGAATGAATACCTCCGTTAGAAACTAACCCTAAAAAATGAATATTTTTATTGTTCTCTTTGGCATATTTTAATGCTTTTACCAACTCTGGTTCATTGGCTAAAGTATTATCTTTAATGGCTTTATTAATTTTTGCTAAATTTTGATATACAATTCTACCAGCCCCAAGATTCATATGTCCAACTTCTGAATTACCCATTTGCCCTTCGGGTAATCCTACGTGTTCTCCATCAGTACGTAATTCGGCATTCGGAAATTTATCGTACAACGAATTAATAAAAGGAGTTTTAGCATTATAAATAGCCGACACTTTTGGGTCTTGGGTTATTCCCCAGCCATCAAGTATCATTAAAATTACTTTTTTGTTCATAATTATGATGTAATGTTGTAACAAAAATAAGTTATAAAATTAATAATGATGTATAAATAGTTATTAAAATATATAGAATAGTTGATTATTTTTATGCTATAGGTTAATAATCGTTCCATTATCTTTGTGTGGTATTTGAAATGTAAAAAATGAAAAAAACAGCAATAGTACTTGGAGCAACAGGCTTAACAGGAAGTCATTTATTAGAATTATTACTCAATAGCAACGACTATGAAAAAGTAAAAATCTTTACTCGTAGAGCAACAGGAAAAACGCACCCAAAATTAGAAGAAATTATTTGTGATATTTTGAAGTTAGGAGAACAAGCCGATAAATTCACAGCCGATGAAGTTTTTGTTTGCATCGGAACAACCAAAGCCAAAACGTCTGATAAAAAACTATATTATACTATTGATTATGGTATTCCTGTAAGTTCCGCAAAGTTGGCAGAGCAGAATAATATCAACACTTTTAGTGTAGTTTCAGCCATTGGTGCAGATGTGAATAGTTCTGTTTTTTACAGCAAAACTAAAGGCGAAATGGAACGAGATGTTTTAAAATGTGATATCCCTAATATTTTAATTTATCGTCCGTCTTTAATTTATGGTAACCGAAAAGATAATCGTTTAGGCGAAAAAATAGGTGTAGCCTTAATTAAAGGTTTACAATTTTTAATGGTTGGTGAACTTAAAAAATACCGTGCTATTAGTGGAGAAGATTTAGCAAAGGCTTTGTTTTTCGGAGTTAAACATAAAGGAAAAAGATTTATTTTTAGAGATGAATTTAATAATTAATTAAATACCGACTTTAAAACATCTAATGATTTAGGTTGTATAAATCCGTTTAGGTGTAGTTCAAAGTATTTAATTATTATTCTTAAAACGGTTTGTCTTTCTTCTTTGTTAAATGATATTGTGTTAATTTCGTTAAAATTTATTCCTAATAATTTTTTAAAAGACGTTAAACTACTTCCTGAGATAGTTTGGTGATTATCAATATCAGTAAATTTACCTTCTATTAAATTAAAACTGAGTTTTTCTCGTTGGGTTATATCAGGGTAAAATCCTAAAAAACGAGATAAATTTAATAAGAAAAGCAAGTGGAAGTTGGCTATTTCTTTTTGAGAATCTAACCAAATTAAAGCAGTTTCAATGTAGTTATATAAAGGTTTATTTTCTTCTTCCTCTTTAATAATGTTTGATAAAATTTCTGATAAAAATAAAATAATAGTCTGTTTTACTACTGATGTATGAATGGTTTCATAAGGGTGTATAACTTGTACTTCTTTAATATAATTTAAAGTATTTTTATTTGTATGATTTGCAGTAACTTGTAACTGTGTAAGAGGTTGAAAATATGCAGGTTTTAGTTTGCCTTTTTTGTTTTTTAAAACACCTTTAATCATATAGCTTTTTAACCCTTCATTATAGGTTAAGCATTTAACAATTAAGTTAGTATCGCCATATTTAATTGCACTAAAAACAATGGCTTTTGTATTAGTTATAGCCATATTATTTTTTTAATAAAGTGTTTGTGTTTTTCCATATAAAACCCAAAGATATTTAATATTAATCATAAAAAATTATACATTCGTATAAAATTAAATTTGAATTATGAATATAGAAATAGAACGCAAATTTTTAGTTATTTCTAATGATTATAAAACTAATTCTTTTAAAAAGGAATATATAAAGCAAGGTTTTTTAAATTCAGACAAACAACGTGTAGTTCGTGTTCGTATAAAAGATGATAAGGGGTTTATTACGGTAAAAGGAAAATCTAATGATACTGGTACAACTCGTTTTGAATGGGAAAAAGAAATTAGTTTAATTGATGCAGAAAATTTATTAAATTTATGTGAGGAAGGTATTATTGAAAAATACCGTTATTTAGTAAAAGTTGACAATTATATTTTTGAAGTAGATGAATTTTTAGGAGATAATAAAGGGTTATGTATAGCAGAAATAGAGCTTTTAAATGAAGAAGATAAATTTGAAAAACCATTTTGGTTGGGTAAGGAAGTAACAGGAATTACTAAATATTATAACTCAAATATTAGTAAAAATCCGTTCAAAAATTGGCAATAATTGCTATATTTTAAAGATAGAAATAAAATGACTTAAACTACCCAATAAAACAAATACGTGAAAAATAGCATGATTGAATTTAATTTTTTCTACCGAATAAAATACTGCACCTATTGTGTAAAATACTCCACCTAAAACTAAATAAAATAATTCTTCAAAAGTTAAACTATTTGTAAGTGGTTTTATAAAAATTACTATTTGCCAACCCATTAAAATATACATTAAGGTTGAAATTCTATCATATTTTCCTGTAAAAAATAGTTTTAATATAATACCTACAAGGGCAAATAACCAAACAAAAACAAACATATACCACCCTAATTTAGATTGTAAACTAACCAAACAAAAAGGGCTATAACTACCAGCAATAAGTATGTAAATAGCACAATGGTCAAAAATATTTAATATTCTCCTTTTTTTAGGTTTTTTAGAATTGTGGTATAGGGTAGAGGCTGTGTATAAAATAATTAAACTAAGCCCATAAATTATAAAACTTGCCTTATGCCAAAATGTATGAAATTCAAATGCCCTTTGTACAAGAAAAGGAAAAGCAATAATACTTAAAACTATTCCTAATCCGTGGCTTAAAACGTTTAAACGTTCTTCTTCTTTGCTATATAGGTGATTTAAATTTTCTTCCATCATTAGGTTTATTAGTGTCTTTCATATAGGTTTCGTCACTCAATAATTCATTGTACATTATGTTGTAAGTTTTTTCTTTTAAATCTTTAACATCACTCATTTTAAGTCCTTTGGTTTCTATAAATTCAAGTTGTTTTACGCGAAAAGTACCAGGGTGTCCTTTTAACATATCCCACGAAAAAAGCCTTTTACAATCATAATAAATTTGAGGAACTATTGGTATTTGATGTTCTATTGCTAAACTAAAAGCTCCGTTTTTAAAAGGGGCTAATATTACATTTTCTTCAGGAACTAATCCTTCAGGGAATATGGCTACACTTACTCCGTTTTTTAAACGTTTTTTAGCTTTTATATAAACGTTTTTTCTACTTTCATTACAGCTTCTGTCAACAGTTATTACAATTCTTTTTACAAAAAAACCGAAAACAGGAATTTTTGTTAATTCTTTTTTTCCAACAAATACAATAGGGTTTTTACTTAAAGTAACTAAAATCCAACCATCTAATAAAGAGGAGTGGTTAGCACAGAACATATAACTTTTATTAGGTAATAATTTTTGTTCTCTTTTAATTTTTAGCCTAAATCCCATTCCGTAAACTATTATAAAAGACCAAAAACGTAATGCTTTCCATAATATTGGGTAGTGTTTTTCTTTATAAGATAAAATTAAAAAAATAGGCGAAAGAATAACTGTTGTAGCTAGTACTAATATATAGAACCAACTACGCCATATAAGTCGGAAAGGTATTTTTAAATATTCCATAGTCACAAAATTACTAAATAAATTTGTTTATCGTTTTTAAATATTAAAAACTTATTTTTGTGTTTTCATAAAATAATATTAAGTATAATGTCAAGAATTTTAACAGGGGTGCAAAGTACAGGAACTCCACACTTAGGAAATTTATTAGGAGCAATTTTACCTGCAATAAAAATGGCTAATTCATCAAATGAACCAGCTTTTTTATTTATAGCAGATATGCACTCACTAACACAAATTAAAGATGGGAATTTATTAAGAGAAAACACATATAGTACGGCAGCAACGTGGTTGGCTTGTGGTTTAGATGTAGAAAAAAATGTATTCTATCGTCAAAGTGATGTTCCTGAAACAACAGAATTAACTTGGTATTTAAGTTGTTTTTTCCCATACCAAAGATTAACATTAGCACATAGTTTTAAAGATAAAGCAGATAGATTGGCTGATGTAAATTCAGGATTATTTACTTACCCAATGCTAATGGCTGCTGATATTTTATTGTATGATGCTGAAATTATTCCGGTAGGGAAAGACCAATTACAACATATTGAAATGGCACGTGATGTAGCCTCTCGTTTTAATAATCTTATGGGAGAAACATTTATTTTGCCAAAAGAAAAAATAGAAGAAAATGTAATGATTGTTCCGGGTACTGACGGAACAAAAATGAGTAAAAGCAAGAATAATTATATTGATATATTTTTACCTGAAAAAAAATTACGAAAGCAAGTAATGAGCATTCAAACTGATAGCACTCCGTTAGAAGAACCTAAAAACCCTGATACCGATAATGTTTTTGCTTTATATAAATTATTAGCATCTGATGAGCAAGTAAAAGCAATGAGAGCTAATTATGAAGGAGGAAATTATGGCTACGGACACGCAAAACAAGCATTATATGAACTTATTTTGGAAAAATTTGCTGATGTTAGAGCTAAATACAATCATTATATGGAAAATCGTAATGAAATAGATGAGGCGTTAGCTATTGGTGCTGAAAAAGCTCGTAAAGTAGCTCAAGAGGTTTTAAAAAGAACACGTGCTAAGGTAGGATTTTAATTAAGTTTAAATTTTTCATAAAAAAAACGAGTATTTATTTAATAAATACTCGTTTTTTTTATGATTTTTTAAATTTTCAAGGTATTTTTTAATAAAAAATTAGGTTTTTAATTATTTTTTTAGATATTTGTTATAATATTAACTAAAAATGTAGCTATATGAAAACAAAATTAAAAAGTGTTTTAACACTAATTTTAGCTTTTGTTGTGCAGATAACATTTGCACAAGAAAGGACTGTTTCGGGGGTAGTTTCTGATGAGTCAGGACCATTGCCGGGTGTTAGTGTTTTAAAAAAAGGTACTACACAAGGAACTGAAACAGATTTTGATGGTAACTATAAAATACAAGCAAAACAAGGAGATGTTCTTGTTTTTAGTTTTGTAGGTATGGAAACTGTTGAAAAAACTGTGAGGGGGGGTAAATCTATTAATGTATCTCTTAAAAGTGGTAATGTGTTAGATGAGGTTGTTGTAACAGCTCTTGGATTAAAGAAAAAGAAAGATGATGATTTAAGTTCGGCAACAACTGTAGAATCTGATGTTTTAAAACGTTCTGGTGAAACAGGGGTTATACAAGGTTTAGCAGGTAAAACTTCTGGTCTTAAAATTACCAAAGCAAATGGAGACCCAGGTGCTGGTGCGTCTATACAAATTCGTGGTGCTAACACTATTAATGGTGATTCAAATCCTCTTATTATTGTGGATGGGGTACCTATTTCTAACTCTACTAAAGGTAACGGACCAGATGGTGTTGCACAACAATCACGTTTAAATGATATTAACCAAGAAGATATTGAGAGTGTAACTGTTCTTAAAGGTGCGTCTGCTGCTGCTGTTTGGGGTACAGGTGCCGCAAATGGGGTAATTGTTATTACAACAAAATCTGCTAAATTAGGAGAAGGAAAATTAAAAGTAGATTTTAAAAGCTCAGTAAGTATTGATGAAATTAATATGGAATTTGCAAAGCAAAATATTTATGGTCAAGGTTACAATGGTGCTTATAGGAATAATATGTTTGGTTCTTGGGGAGATAAAATTTCTGATAGACAAGGAGGAGCTGATGATGTTGTATTTGGCAACGAGCGTTTCGTTTCTAATACAGGAAAGGTTTATTATCCTATAACTAAAAAAAATAGTAAAGAAGTTTATAATAAATCTAACCGAAATTTAGTTTTTGGTACAGGTGTTACACTTAATAATGGTATTACAGTTAGTTTTGCTTCTAATAAAGCTAGTACATATTTAAGTTATTCAAATTTACGCCAAAATGGTATTATTAAAGGTAAATCTTCTTATAAAAGACAAAACTTAAGATTAAACCAAATGACTAAATTGTCTGATAAGATTACTTTACGTTTTAACTCTTCTTATGCATCAGTAAGGTCTGACCGTATTCAACAAGGTTCAAACTTAAATGGTTTATATTTAGGTTATTTACGTAATGCCCCTGATTTTGATATGTCAGACTATAAAGGAACATATTATGACTCTAATAATATTCCTCATAAAAATGCTCATAGAGGATATAGAAACTATTTAGGTTCTAGTGCTCCTACATATAACAACCCTTTATGGACTATGAATGAGCAAGACAACCCTAACAAAGTAGAAAGATTTACTATTGCTCCTCAACTTTTATGGGATATAACAGATAATACAAAGTTAGTAGCTCGTTATGGGTTAGATTATTATACTGACCATAGAGAAACTTTCTTCCCTGTAAATTCAGCAGGAGATGCAAAAGTAGGTTCTTATGAGCAACAAGATATTTCAGAAAAAACTGAAAACTTAAATGTGTTTTTACAATCAGCATTTAATTTGAGTGATGATGTAAATATGGACGTAATTGTTGGAGGTACTTTAGATAAAAACCAATACAAAAGAATTGGAGGTACTTCAAAACAATTTTCTAACCCAGAAGTAGGTGATTTACGTATTTTCTCAAACTCTACTGCTGAAAACAAAAATATTGAAAACTATAAGCAAGAAACCAGAAAAGCTGGTGTTTATTCAACAATAAATGCTAACTTTTACAAGCAAGTTTTTGTTGAATTAACAGGTAGATATGAAAGACCATCTACATTAGAAAAAAATATATTTTATCCTAGTGCTAGTTTAGGTTGGGTATTTTCAAACTCTTTCCCTAAAAATGATGTGTTAAGTTTTGGTAAACTTCGTGTTTCTTATGGTGAAGTAGGTATTGAGCCAAGTGCTTATAGTAAGAATACATTATATGGTTCTGGAGGAACAAGCTCAGGAATGGCTGAAGAATTAAAAGCTCCTGCTTATGGTAATCCGTTTGAAAGAAGTGCTACTTTGGGTAATAAAGATTTAAAAGAAGAAAGAATAAAGGAGTTTGAAGTTGGTGCTGATTTTAGATTCTTTAAAAATCGTGTAAATTTAGGAGTTACTTATTATAATAAAAGAACTGTAGATGCTATTTTAGATATTGATGTACCTAATTCTACTGGTTTTTATTCTAAATTAGGAAATGTTGCTGAAATAAGTAACAAAGGTTTAGAAATTGATTTAGGCTTAAAATTAGTTAATACGCCAGATTGGAAATGGAATTTAAATGTTAACTATTCACACAATAAAAATGTTGTGGAAAGTTTAAATGGAGCTGAATCTGTATTTTTAGCAGGATTTTCAGGAACATCATCAAGAGCTGTTGAGGGGCATTCAGTTGGTGCTCTTTGGGGAACAGAATTTAAAAAAGATGAAAATGGAAAATATGAATTAGATGCTAACGGATTTCCTGTGCCAAATACAAAAAAGACAGTTTTAGGAGACCCTAATCCAGATTGGATAGGTGGTTTAGGAACTGTTGTAAGTTATAAAGGGTTTAGTTTATCAGCTCAATTTGAAACTTCACAAGGAAATGACCATTGGTTTGGTACTGAAGGAGTTTTAAAATTCTTTGGTGTTCACCCAGAAACAGCTAATGAAGTTACGGTTACAAAAGATTTAAAAAATGTAAATGGTCAGGTGTATGCAAAAGGAGAAACATTTAGAGGAAATGTAGGAAACTTTGGTGGTGATGATGTTGCCTTAGACCAAAGTTGGTATATGAGTAATGGTGGTGGTTTTGGTAACCAAGCGGGTACTTTTGTAGGAGATGCTTCTTGGACAAGATTAAGAGAGCTTTCTCTTGGTTATAGTTTTTCGCCAGAAGTTTTAGAGTCTTTAAAATTATCTAACCTATCATTAAGTGTTTCTGGTAGAAATTTATATGTGTGGACAAAGGTAAAAGGTTTTGACCCAGATATGAACTTAACAGGGAATAAAGGACGTGGTTTAGATTACTTTACTAACCCAAGTACTCGTTCATACGTATTTACCCTTAAATTAGGATTTTAATTAAAAAACAAAAGATAATGAAAAATATATTTTTAAAAACCTTATCAGTTATATTACTTGGAGCATTTGTTTCTTGTAGTTATACTGATGGAATAAATGAAAGCCCAAATGATTTTACAGATTCATCAGCTGAATTGTTAATAGGGCAAGCAAGTTTAGAAGTAACCCACTTATGTTCATCTGATGCCTCAAGATATGCAGGTATGTTTACTGACCAATTTGTAGGGGCTGATAGACAATATATAAGTACTAATAAATATTCTGTAACATCAGGTGATTTTAATGGAATGTGGCAAAATATTTATGTAAGTGGCTTAGATGAAGCTAATTTAGCAGAACAAAAAGCAAGAAAAGACGGAAATAAAGTTTTAGAAGGAGTAGCTCAGATACATAAAGCCATTCTTTTTGGTGAAACTACAGCCTTATGGGGTGATATTCCTTTTTCACAAGCATTAGATAATGAAAAATTCCCTAAACCTAAATATGACAAGCAATCTGAGGTGTTAAAAGGAGTTCAAGGGTTGTTAGATAAGGCTATTGCAAATGTAGGAAGTTTAACTGTTGAAGGTGCTTACGGAGGAAAAGTTTTTGGTAACGGAAGTACTGCTACTTGGAAAGAAATAGCACATTCTTTAAAAGCAAGATATTACCTAATTGCTAAAGATTATTCAAAAGCATTAGAAGAAGCTAAAAAAGGAATTTCTGCAACAGCTAATGATTGGGTTTCTGTTCATAGTAGTGCTGATGGTGCTCAAAACTTGTATTATCAATTTGTTGCTTTAAATAGAAGTGGATATTTAAAAGGAAAAGGTTCACATTTATACAAATTAATTAATGATGATGCTACTGATGGAGAAAGAAAATTAGCAACTCCTGGTAATGCTAAAGTATTTGTAAAATACTTTAATGAAGGAGATTTAAATACAACTGAAAATGGAGTGTTTGCTGTAAATGCAGGTACACCTATAATTTCTTTTGTAGAAACAAAATTAATTGAAGCCGAAGCAGCTGCAAGAACAGGAGGAGATGCTACAACCCCATTTAACGCAGTACGTGATGAATTAGCTAATATTTATAAAGGTGATTTTCCTCACACAACTTCTACAGGTAATGATTTATTATTAGAAATTTTAGAGGAAAAGTATATTGCTTTAATTGGTTCATTACAAGTATTTCACGATGTTAGAAGAACTGATAATGCAATAGGAGTTCCAGTAAAGAGTTCTACTGCTCCTAGTTTACCTCAAAGATTTTTGTATCCTCAATCAGAGATAAATTCAAACAAGGCAAATGTGCCTAATATTTCTGATGTGTTTAAGAAAACAGAAGTTAATGAGTAAAAATTTAATATAGTAATAAAAAAAACGAGGCATTTTTAAGTGCCTCGTTTTTTTTATTAACGGTGTATTTATTAAGCAAACAATACTTTAAAGTTAGCAGCAAATAATTTTACTGATATTGCTAATAATACAACACCAAATATTTTACGTATAATTTTAATTCCGTTTGCTCCTATAAATTTTTCAATTTTAGAAGAAGTTTTTAATACAAAAAACATCAATATCATATTTAATAAGATAGCTATTAAAATATTTTGCCATTGGTATTCAGCACGTAAAGAAAGTAGGGTTGTTAAACTACCAGGTCCTGCAATTAAAGGGAATGCAATAGGGAAAACAGAAGCGTTAAGGGCTTCTTCTTCATCTTCTTCTTTGTATAGGGTAATACCTAAAATCATTTCAAGGGCTATAAAAAATAAGATTAAAGACCCTGCAACGGCAAATGAATGTACGTCAACCCCTAAAAAAGTTAGAAGGCGTTGTCCTGCAAATAAGAATATAATCATAATTGCACCAGCAACTATTGATGCTTTTTCTGATTGAATACTCCCTGTTTTTTTTCTTAAATCTATAATAATAGGAATGTTACCAATTATATCTATAACGGCAAACAATATCATAAAGGCTGTGAAAATTTCTTTAAAATCTAATGGCATAATTTTTTGTTTGAGGTGGCAAAAGTATAAAACTGAGTGTGAATTACACTAATAAAAGTGCAAAAATAATAAAAAATTGAATTACTTTTGCGAAATGTTTCAATTAGGAAAAACCATAGTTTCAGAAAATATTATAGAGAAAGATTTTGTCTGTAATATCTCAGCGTGTAAAGGTATTTGTTGTATTGACGGAGATGCAGGAGCACCTTTAGATGAAGAAGAGACCCATATTTTAGAGGAAATTTACCCCAAAATTAAACCTTTTTTAAGAGAAGAGGGCATTAAAGCTATTGAAGAGCAAGGTACTTGGGTTACGAGTGATTATGATGAATTAGAAACTCCGTTAATTAATGGAGCAGATTGTGCATACGTTATTTTTGATGATAAAGGAACGGCTATGTGTGCCATAGAAGAGGCATATAACCAAGGGGTTGTTTCTTGGAAAAAACCTGTTTCGTGCCATTTATACCCTGTTAGGATTCAGGATTATAGTGAGTTTTCAGCTGTAAATTACCATAAATGGGATATTTGTGATGATGCTTGTTCTTTAGGAAAAGAATTACAAGTTCCTGTATATAAATTTGTTAAACAAGCTCTTATAAGAAAATTTGGGCAAGATTGGTATGATGAACTAGAAGTTATTGCTGAAAATTATAATAAATAATTTCGTTTATTTTTCGCGTTCTATTAATAATAAAGAATCTATATTTAAACTTTTATTATAAAGTTTTTGAGTATATACATCATTTATTTTATCATTTATATAATTGAATGTATTTATTATTTTCTTAACTTGATTATTTACATCCTTACTGGTAATTGCAGGTATGTGAGTCATATCGGCTAAACGTAGTGTTTCATTTTCAAAAACATTTAAACGGGCTTTAAATGCTGAGGTTTTTAAAATATCAATTCTAATACTATCTTTTATTTTTTTTGATAACATTTTTAACTCCAAAGCATTATTTAAAGCATCATTAGGAGAAATATTTGTAAATCGGTTTAAAAATATTTTTAAATCATTGTATTCTTCCCAATTTTTAATTTCTTCCTCACAAGTTTTATTTAGTTCTTTTATAGGAATATGTTTTTTGGTAATACTCATTTGAGGTTTCTTTGTACCAGTTTCTTTGTTATCAGCTTTTTTAAGGCAACTAACAAATAATGAGGAAAAAATAAAGAGAATTAAAAATGATTTAAACATATGTGTACTATTTCTTAATAAAATTTAGTTCAAAAATAGATAAAACTATTAATAATTTTAATAAATATTTATCATATTTTTTGATGCTTATTGATAGTGTTAAAAGAATATGTTTTTATAACTTTGTCGTTTTATTTTTAAGATATGAATGAAGTAATTTTAGTAATAGGTGCTTGTGGGCAAATAGGCACAGAATTAACACAAAAGTTAAGAACTATTTATGGTAATGAAAATGTTATAGCTTCTGATATAAAGGAGGGTAACGCCGAATTAATGAGTTCTGGGACATTTGAATTTGTTGATGCAACGAGTAAAGAAAGTGTTTTAAATATAATAGAAAAACACAAGGTAACTCAAGTTTATTTAATGGCAGCAATGTTGTCGGCTACGGCAGAGAAACATCCTATTAAAGGGTGGGATTTAAATATGAATTCACTTTTAATAGTGTTAGAGTTAGCTAAAGACAAATATATAAATAAGGTTTTTTGGCCTAGTTCTATCGCAACATTTGGTGCAACTTCTCCAAAAATTGATACACCTCAAAAAACAATAATGGAACCTTTAACAGTTTACGGAATTAGTAAGGTTTCTGGTGAACTTTGGTGTAATTATTATCACGAAAAATATGGAGTTGATGTTAGAAGTATTCGTTACCCAGGAATAATAAGTTGGAAAACTAAACCAGGGGGAGGAACTACGGATTATGCTGTAGATATATATTTTAAAGCGATTGAAGAAAAGAAATATGAATGCTTTTTATCAGAAGATACCATGTTGCCAATGATGTATATGAATGATGCTATAAATGCGACAATACAACTTATGCAAGCTGATGAAAGTAAAATAAAACAAAGAATGGCTTATAATTTAGCGGCTATGAGTTTTACACCTAAAGAAGTAGCTTTAAGTATAAAAGAACATATTCCTGATTTTGAAATAACGTATAATCCTGATTTCAGGCAAGCAATAGCAGATACTTGGCCAAAAATTATTGATGATACTGAAGCGAGAAATGATTGGGGGTGGGAACATAAATTTGATTTAAGTTTAATGACGAAAGAAATGCTTAAAAATATTTCAGAAAACAACAAATAAATTATGAAAAAAGAATTGAAACAGATAATAGAAGAGTCATTAAAAAAATCATATTCTTATAATGAATATAGAGAATTAACTAAAAAGTTATTATCTGAAAATAAATCAACAGGAGAGGATAATTCAGAAGCAATATTGAATTATGCAAAACTGAATGAAAAAAGAATGGAACGTTTAGATAAAACAATTTCATTAGAAGAAACAACCAAAAATAAATTAAAAGAAATTAACAAGAAATATACTTGGTTATTAATTGCAGAGGGTTGGTGTGCTGATGCTGCACAAAATGTGCCTATTATTAATAAAATGGCTGAGGTGAATGATAATTTTAATTTAAGAATTGTTTTAAGAGATAAAAATCTTGAATTAATGGACGAATTTTTAACTAATGGAGGTAGAGCAATTCCTGTTTTGTTAATTTTAGATAAAGAAAACAATGTTTTATCAACTTGGGGTTCAAGACCGTCGGAGGCTACAAAAATGGTTGAAGATTACAAAGCCAAAAATGGAAAAATAGATGACGAGTTTAAGAAAAATCTTCAAATTTGGTATACCAAAAATAAAGGAAAAAATTTACAAGGAGATTTGCTAAAACTATTATAATGCTTGTTGATTATAAAGATGTTTCAGAAGATGCACGGGTATTTATATACCCATGTAATAGGAAGTTTTATCCTCAAGAAATAGACGAACTTACTAAAAAAATCACTGATTTCATTACTAATTGGAAATCTACTGATGATAATTTTAAAGTGTCATATCAGTTTTTATATAATAGGTTTATTATATTTTTAGTAGATGAAAATGTAAACCTTACCAATAAAGATATAGATTTACAAGTATCATTTATTTTAAAATTACAACAAGAATATGAAGTGGAGTTATTGGATAAAATGAATGTTTGTTTTAAACAAGGTGAATTTGTACAATACAAAGATGTAAAGGAATTTAAAAAGTTATTAAAAAGCAGGTCAGTAAATGATAAAACGATTGTTTTTGATAACTTAATTCAAACAAAATACGATTTAGAAAACTTTTGGGAAGTACCAATTACTGAAAGTTGGTATAATAGATTTTTATAGATATTAAAGATTAATTGTTTTCTAAATTTTTAATAAATTCATCAATAGTTGAAGCTCTATCAACTGAAAAATCGCCAATTTTTGTTCGGTGTAATTTTGATAAATGAGCTCCTGAATTAAGAGCTAAACCAAAATCATTTGCTAACGAACGAATATAAGTTCCTTTACTACAAACTACTCTAAAATCTACATTCGGTAGATTAATTTTTGTAATTTCAAATTTAGTTATTTCAATTTCTCGTGATTTTATTTCGGTAGTTTCACCATTTCTTGCTAATTCATATAATCGTTTTCCATCTTTTTTAATTGCAGAAAAAATAGGTGGTTTTTGCTGAATTTTACCTACAAATTGTTTTGTAGTTTCGTGTAATAATTCTTCGGTTATATGTTCGGTAGGGTAGGTTTCGTTAATTTCGGTTTCTAAATCATAACTTGGTGTGGTTGCTCCAATAACAAAAGTTCCTGTATATTCTTTTATTTGTCCTTGATATTCACTAATATTTTTAGTTTGTTTTCCTGTACAAATAATTAATAAACCTGTTGCTAAGGGGTCAAGCGTGCCTGCGTGTCCTACTTTTATCTTTTTTATATTGAATTGCTTTCGGATATGCCAACGCAATTTATTTACCACCTGAAATGACGTCCATTCCAAAGGCTTATTTATTAATAAAACTTGTCCGTTTTTAAAATCTTCTGCTGTCAATTTAAAAATTTAATATTAGTAATTACTTTACGAAAATAGAGTATCCAATGGCTATAAAACCTACTATTACGCAATAAATAGAAAAGTAAGAAAGTTTACTTTTTCTAACCAAAGAAATCATCCATTTACAAGCTAATAAACCAGAGATAAAGGCAGTTATAAATCCAACAATTATAGGTGCTATTTCTGAATTTTGAAAACTAATTTCTCCTCCCATAATATCTTTAATAACTTTTCCAAAAATTAATGGTACAACCATTAAAAAAGAAAATCGTGCCGATTTTGTTTTGTCAATTCCTAATAAAACAGAAGTAGAAATTGTACCTCCAGACCTTGATATACCCGGTAACATAGCTATTGCTTGTGAAATACCAATAATTACAGCATCTTTAAATGATACGTTTTTATTAGTTTCTTTTGCTTTATCTGCAAATAAAAGTAAAACAGCAGTTATTAAAAGCATTACACCAACAAATAATATTTTACCTCCAAAAAAACTTTCTAATTGTTTTTCAAATAATAACCCAATTACCACAGCAGGAATCATTGATACTATAATTTTTAAAGAAAACTTTGTTTGCTCATTCCATTTAAATTGAAATAACCCACAAAGTATTTCAGAAACTTCTTTTCTAAAAATAACCATTGTACTTAATGCTGTTGCAAAATGTAGAACAACGGTAAATGCTAAACTTTCTTCAGGAACTAAATTATCGCCAAAAAAAACTTTAGCTAATTCTAAATGCCCACTTGATGAAACAGGTAAAAATTCGGTTAACCCTTGAATTAAACCAAGAATTATAGCTTCAATAATACTCATATTTATTTTTTAGGATTTAAGAAAATTGCGTATATCTCTATACCAAAACCTATTAAAACTAATGTAGGTGCTAAACGTATGCGTCGCCAATTATAAATATCAGGATTAAATACATTAGGGTCATTGCTTCCTCCGCCAGACATTAAAATAAAACCCAATGCAATTACAGCTAGCCCTATTAGCATAACTATATAATTTTTCTTTTTAAAAAGAAATTGTTTGTTGTTATTCTCCATTGTTTAATACAAATCGTTTGTTTGTAGGTTTAAAAATTTTTGTGTAGCAAAGAAAGTGCTAATCCACGTAATAATAAAGGAAATAATAATAATTCCTATGGCTACATAACTTAAAGTAAGATAATCTTTTAATAAATCAAGTTTAGGAATGTATTTGTTTACATAATACACAACAGCTCCTATACCTAAAATAGCAATAAAGGCACTTAAAATACCAAGTTTAATACTTTGCCAAATAAAAGGTTTACGAATAAAACTTTTAGTTGCACCAACCATTTGCATTGTTTTTATATTAAATCGTTTAGAGTAAATAGCTAACCTTATAGAATTGTTTATAAGTATAATAGCTACTAAGCCTAAAAATCCGCTTAATATTAATAACCAAAAACTGATTCGCTTAATATTTTTAGTAAGTTGTTTAACTAAATTTTTATTGTATGAAGCGTCAATTATTAATTTATTTTTATTTAGCTCTTTCTTTATAGAATTCATTTTTTCGTTGGAAACGAAAGGAGCTTTTAAGTATAAATCAAATCCGTTTTTTAAAGGATTATATCCTAAAAACTCAATAAAATCCTCACCTAAATCTTTTTTATATATAGTTGCAGCTCTTTCTTTTGAAATGTAAATTAATTTTTTAGTGTATTCTTTTTTTAGTAAATCTTCTTTAAATTGTTCGGTTTGTTTTCTATCTACGTTGTCTTTTAGGTATATAGATATAATTACATTTTCTTTAAAATAGTTAGTTATTTTTGTAGATTTTAATAAAATTAATCCTAAAATACCAACAAAGAATAAGACTAAAGAAATACTAATAACAACAGAAGTGTACGATGTGCGTAAACGCCCTTTCTGAAAAGAATCAAAAGATTTTGCCATAGTTTTTTTAGTATATTTTTAGAGTTGTAAGATACAAATATTTCCTAGCAGGAATCACGTTATGAAAATAACTTATTTAAAACAAAAAATATTAAAAATTAATTTCCTTTGTTTTTGTTAATTTCATCATGTAATTGTCGTCTTAATTTTTGTTCTTTTTCCAAAGCTTTTTTACGAACTTGTTCAAGCTCTTCTTCTATACTATTTAAGTTTTTTATAGCTCCTTTTGTTGTTGAGTTACTTTTTTTGAATTTAAAAATAAAAAATAATAGAGCAACAAATAACAATAAAACAATGGTCCACATTATTATATTATACGTAACTTTGTTTAATTGTGTTCCTAATATATTAATTCCGTCTTTGTTTTTTAGAGAAATATTTAAGTCTTCTTCTAATTTAACTATTTTTTCTTCTAAAGATTTAATGAAACTATTTTGTTCATTTATTTTTTTTTGTTTTAAAAGGGCTTCTTTCTTAAAAGATGATACACTATCTAAAATATTTTTCTGAAGTTTTATAAAAATATTTTTTTTAATGATTTTATAATCTTGCCAATTGTTAGATTTTTTGTAGGTTTTTAAAAATTGATTTTCTATTGTATTAGGTAATGAATCTAATTGATTTTTTGATAAGGAGCTTTGCCCATATGCAGAGATACTAATTACAATTACAAATACTATATTAAGTAGTTTCATCTTAAAAATTTGTTTTTTAATGTGTTTAAAAAATAACAATGCCAAAAGTAGTTAAATAAACATAAATTATAAAATTGAATTTATATCTTTTTTTAATATTTGTTAAATATTGTAACGAGGTGTTATGTTATTTATTATGTTTTATTAAAAAAATCCTCATTAATTAAATTAATTGAGGATTTTATACTTTAAAAATAAGATTTTTATTTTACAACATTGTCCATAATTTCTTTTACAATTTTAGGATTTAAAAGTGTACTAGTATCTCCTAATTCTTCTGTATCATTACAAGCTATTTTACGAAGTATTCTCCGAACAATTTTACCACTTCTTGTTTTAGGTAATCCTTCTGTAAATTGCATTTTATCAAGTTTTGCGATAGGTCCAACATGGTCTGAAATTAATTGATTAATTTCTTTTTGTAAATGCTCTTGATTTCTACAAGCTCCTTTATCTTTTAAAGTAATAAATCCGTAAAGAGCACTTCCTTTAATTTCATGAGGGAAACCAACAATTGCTGATTCGGCAACAGCAGGATGTTCATTTATAGCATCTTCAATAGGGGCTGTTCCTAAATTATGCCCAGAAACTATTATTACATCATCAATTCTACCTGTTATTCGGTAATATTTAACTTCATCTCTTAATGCACTATCTCCTGTAAAATACATTCCTTTGTAGGTAGAAAAGAATGTTTTTCGGTATCTATCGTGGTCATTCCAAATTGTGCGAGACATAGCGGGCCAAGGGAATTTAATACATAAATTACCATTTACAAAGTTTTCTTTTATTTCTTTTCCGTTATCATCCATTAAAACAGGTTGAATTCCTATAAAAGGTAATGTAGCATACGTTGGTTTTGTTGGTATAACATAAGGTATTGGAGTTATTAAGAAACCTCCTGTTTCTGTTTGCCAATATGTATCTACAATAGGGCACCTTTTACTTCCAACAACATCATTGTACCAATGCCAGGCTTCTTCGTTAATTGGTTCACCAACTGTTCCTAATATTTTTAATGAACTTAAATTATATTTAGTGGTAAATTCAGTTTCTTGTTTAGCTAATGTTCTAATAGCAGTTGGTGCTGTATAGAAATGAGTAATTTTATGTTTCTCTATAATTTCCCAAAATCTCCCGTAATCAGGGTAACTTGGTACACCTTCAAACATTACAGTGGTAGCACCATTAACTAAAGGTCCGTAAACAATGTAGCTGTGTCCTGTAATCCAACCTATATCAGCAGTACACCAGTATATATCATTTTCTTTATATTGAAAAACATTTTTAAATGAATACCCTGTATATACCATATAACCACCAGTAGTATGTACCATTCCTTTTGGTGTTCCTGTTGAGCCAGAAGTGTATAAAATAAATAAAGGATCTTCGGCGTCCATAATTTCAGGTTCACATTCGGTAGATGCTTTATCAATTAAAGGTTGAATCCATTCATCTCTTCCTTCTTTTAGTGTTATATCTGAATTTATTCTTTTAACAACTAATACAGATTCTACAGAATTGCATTCCTTCAAAGCCGTATCTACGATTCCTTTTAAATCTATTGTTTTTGCCCCTCTGTATGCTCCATCAGAAGTAATAACTACTTTAGATTGGCTGTCGTTTATTCTTTTAGCAACTGCATTTGATGAAAAACCAGCAAAAATAACCGAGTGTATAGCTCCAATTCTTGCACAAGCGAGTAGGGTGATTGCTAATTCAGGAATCATAGGTAAATATACACATACTCTATCTCCTTTTTTAACTCCTTTGCTTTTTAGAACATTTGCTAATTTATTTACACGTTTACTTAATTCATTATAGGTAATGTGTTGTGCTTCTTCTTCGGGGCTGTTTGGTTCAAAAAGTATTGCAGTTTTATTTCCTCTTGTTTTTAAATGCCTATCAATACAATTTTCCGTAATGTTTAGTTTTCCTCCTTTAAACCATTTAAATTCATTATCATTAAAATCACCTTCTAAAACTTTATCCCAGCGTTTTTGCCATAAAAAGTGTTCTTCTGCTATTTCTTCCCAAAAACCTTCAGGGTTAGTAATAGATTTACGGTAAACTTGATAGTATTCCTCAGTATCTTTAATGTGATAATTACTCATATATTAATTTTATTCTTTGTAATCTTTTTGCCTGTATGTGAGGGCAATATACAAAACAATTTTTTTTACAGAAAAAAGTTATGTTAAATTTAGGTTGTTTTTAAGAAATTAAATTATTTTTTGAATAAATTAAAATACTAAACATTCTTTTTGAAAAAAAAATGTAATTTTGCTAAACTTTCAAAAAAATTATGCAATACAAAAGAATACTTTTAAAATTAAGTGGAGAGGCTTTAATGGGAGAACGTCAATACGGAATTGATCCTAATAGGCTTAAAGAATACGCACAAGAAATTAAACAAGTGGTTGATAAAAATGTGGAGGTTGCCATTGTTATTGGTGGAGGAAACATTTTTAGAGGATTGTCAGGCTCGGCTCAGGGTATGGACCGTGTACAAGGAGACCATATGGGAATGCTAGCAACCTGTATAAACGGTTTAGCATTACAAAGTGCATTGGAAGATGCTGGTGTATGTACTCGTTTGCAAACAGCTTTAGAGATAAAAGCAGTTGCAGAGCCTTATATTAAAAGAAAAGCAATTCGTCATTTAGAAAAAGGACGTGTGGTTATATTTGGTGCAGGAACGGGAAATCCTTATTTTACAACAGACACAGCAGCTGTTTTAAGAGCGATAGAAATTGATGCAGATGCTATTTTAAAAGGAACTCGTGTAGACGGTATTTATAACGCAGATCCTGAAAAAGATGAAGAAGCCATTAAATTTGAAAATATAACTTTTAAAGATGTTATTGATAAAGGCTTAAAAGTAATGGATATGACAGCCTTTACATTAAGTGAAGAAAATAAGTTGCCGATTATAGTTTTTGATATGAATAAAAAAGGGAATTTATTAAAATTAATATTAGGAGAACAAATTGGTACGAAAGTGGATAACTAAAATTTAGTAAAAAACAATTATGGAAGAAATAGATTTTATTTTAGATACAGCTAAAGAGGCAATGACTAATGCTGTGAAACATTTAGAGAAAGAATTAGTTTCTATTCGTGCAGGTAAGGCAAGTCCTTCAATGCTTCAAAATGTTATGGTTGATTATTATGGTACGCCAACACCTTTAAGTCAGGTGGCTAACGTAAATACTCCTGATGCAAGAACTATTTCAGTTCAGCCTTGGGAGAAAAATATGCTACAAGAAATTGAAAAGGCAATTATGTTAGCTAATTTAGGTTTTAACCCTATGAATAATGGAGATAATATAATGATTAATGTTCCGCCATTAACAGAGGAACGTCGTCGTGAATTAGCAAAACAAGCAAAAGCAGAAGGGGAAAAGGCAAAGGTAGTTGTTCGTAATTCAAGAAAACAAGCAAATAACGATACTAAAAAAGCTGATGTTTCTGAAGATATAAAAAAGGATACAGAAACTTCAATTCAAAATATGACTGATAAATTCATTAAAAAGATTGATGAAGTATATTCAGCCAAAGAAAAGGAGATAATGACAGTTTAATATCTTTAGAAATTGAATAAATTACTGTTTTAAAGGTCTGGTTTTATACAATAAATCCTTATTTTTGGGGTTTCATTAAAAAAAGTAAAAACACTCTTTAAAACAGTTTTTTATTTAAAAACCTATTCACACTTTTATATAAATTAAAAAATGACCTTTTGGACTAAAATTGCAGGGCTAATACTTAGAGGACGTTATTTCGTTTTACTATGTATAGCCATAATTACAGGGCTTTTACTTACGCAAACAAAATATATGCGTTTCTCTTTTACCGAAGCTAATTTGCTTCCTAAAGACCACGAGGTAAACGTTCAGTATGACAATTTTTTAAACATTTTTGGCGAAGAAGGTAATATTATCATTTTAGGAGTTAAGGATAGTACTGTTTTTACTCCGAAGAAATTTAATGCTTGGAATACATTAGTAAAATCATTTGATAGTTTTTCTGAAGTAGATTTTACAGTTTCTATCTCTGATGTTAATCAATTAAAAGCAGACAGAAAAAACCGAAAATTTGTTGTAGAGCCTTTATTCAGTAAAAAACCAACAACCAAAGAAGAAATAGCTAAAATAAAAGAACAATTATTTGAAAAACTACCTTTCTACAACAATTTGTTATATAATGATAAAGGAACTTTACAAACAGCTATTTACCTTAATAAAGATATAGTAAACACTCCTATAAGGAAAGATTTTATTATTGAAGATTTAATACCTATTATTAAAAAATTTGAAAAAGATTACAATATTGATGTTCGTGTTTCAGGAATGCCATATATACGAACTATAAATTCTGAAAATATTGTTCAAGAAATGGGGCTTTTTGTTGGTGGAGCTTTACTTATAACGGCAATTATATTTTTCTTTTTCTTCCGTTCTTTTAGAGCTACTTTTATAACCTTGTTAGTTGTAGGTATAGGTGTAATATGGGCTTTTGGATTTATAGGTTGGTTTAGGTATGAAATAACAGTTTTATCAGCATTGATTCCACCATTAATTATTGTAATTGGGGTGCCAAATGCAGTCTTTTTAATTAATAAATATCAGCAAGAGGTAAAAAAACACGGTAATCAAATAAAATCATTACAAAGGGTAATTTCAAAAATTGGAAATGCTACTTTAATGACAAATATTACAACGGCATCAGGTTTTGCAACCTTTATTTTTGTTAAGAGTGATTTGCTTAGAGAGTTCGGGATATTAGCATCAATAAATATAATAAGTATCTTTATTTTGGCATTGTTAATTATTCCTATTGCATATAGTTTTATGCCTCTTCCTAAAAAGAAACACTTAAATCATCTTGAAAAAAAATGGACTAACAACATCGTAAATTGGATGTTAAAAATGGTAAAAACCGAGAGAGTTCCTATTTATATAACTACTGTTGCAGTTATAATTTTAAGTATGATTGGGTTGTATCAAATTCGTATTTCGGGTAGTTTAATTGAAGATATGCCTAAAGGAATGCAATTTTATAAAGACATAAAATTCTTTGAAAAAGAGTTTGGAGGAATAATGCCTTTAGAAATTTTAATTGATACAAAACGTGAAAAAGGCGTTATGAAACTTTCCACTTTAAAAAAGATGGATAAATTAAATGAAGTTATTGAAACTTTCCCTGAATTATCAAAACCAATATCAGTAACTAATTTGGTAAAATATTCAAAGCAAGCGTATTATAATGGTAATCCTAAATATTATCAAATACCAACTTCACAAGAAAAGAGTTATATTTTTTCATACGTTAAAAACTCTAAAGGAAATGAAGGAATGCTTAAAAATTTTGTAGATAAAACAGGTAGATACGCCCGTATTACTACATTTATGAAAGATGTTGGTACTGATAGAATGGATATTATTCAAAACCGATTAAATGAAGTAATAAAAAAACAATTTCCTGAAAAAAAGTTTAATGTTTCAATGACAGGAAAAGCATTGGTGTTTTTAAAGGGAACGAATTATTTAATTAAAAATTTAGTTATATCATTATCATTAGCCATTGTATTAATTTCAATTTTTATGGCTTGGATGTTCCGTTCGCCACAAATGATTTTAATTTCATTAATTCCTAATATGTTGCCATTACTAATGACGGCAGGTTTAATGGGATATTTTGGTATTCCTATAAAACCGTCAACTATTTTGGTATTTAGTATTGCCTTTGGTATATCGGTTGATGATACTATACATTTCTTAGCAAAATATAGGCAAGAATTATTAGTAAATAATTGGCGAATTAAACCAGCTGTATATTCGGCTTTAAAGGAAACAGGAGTGGGAATGTTCTATACTTCTATTGTTTTGTTTTTTGGTTTTTTAGTGTTTACCGTGTCAAGTTTTGGAGGAACTATTGCTCTTGGAGGACTGGTTTCAGTAACATTATTATTGGCAATGGTTTCTAATTTACTTTTATTACCAGCATTACTTATATCTTTTGAAAAAAGAATTGCTAATAAAAAAGTAATACAAGAGGGAGGTTTTGAAATTTTACCTCCATCTAATAAAGGAAAGTAATTTATCACATTTCTAATAAAATTATTTAATTGTCCATTAATTTCTAAAAAAGTATCTTTGCTTTTTTATAGAAAGAAATATATTAATATGAATAAAAGTAGCGTAAAAGAATTATTGCAATCAGATAAATTTTTGCAAGAAGTACAAGTAAATGGTTGGGTGAGAACTTTTAGAGGTAATAGATTTATTGCCTTAAATGATGGTTCAAGTATTAATAATATTCAATGTGTAGTTGATTTTGAAAATTTAGACGATGCATTATTAAAACGAATAAATACAGGAACAGCTGTTAATATAAAAGGAACTTTGGTTGAAAGCCAAGGAAAAGGGCAAAGTGTTGAAGTTCAGGTTTCTGAATTAAATATTCTTGGTGATTCTAACCCAGAGGAATATCCTATTCAACCTAAGAAACACAGTCTTGAATTTTTACGTAAAAATGCACATTTACGTATTCGTACAAGTACATTTAGTGCTGTAATGCGTTTGCGTTCGGCATTGGCATTTGCTATTCATAAATATTTTCAAGAAAACGGATTTAATTATGTTCATACCCCAATAATTACAGGGTCTGATGCTGAAGGAGCAGGGGAGATGTTCCGTGTAACTAATTTTAAACAAAATCAAGCACCGTTAAATGATAACGGAGAGGTAGATTTTAGTCAAGATTTCTTTGGAAAAGAAACTAATTTAACCGTTTCTGGGCAATTAGAGGCTGAAACTTACGCAATGGCATTAGGAAAGGTTTATACTTTTGGACCTACATTTAGGGCTGAGAATTCAAACACAACTCGTCATTTAGCTGAATTTTGGATGGTTGAGCCAGAGGTTGCATTTAATGATTTAGATGCAAATATGGATTTATCGGAAGATTTTATAAAATTCGTAATTCAGTATGTTTTAGATAATTGTGCTGATGATTTAGCATTTTTAGATAACCGTTTGGCACAAGAGGAAAAATCTAAACCACAAGCAGAACGAAGCAAATTAGGTTTAATTGAAAAACTTAAATTTGTTGTTGAAAATAATTTTAAACGCGTTTCTTATACTGAAGCTATTGATATTTTAAGAGATTGTAAACCTAATAAGAAAAAGAAATTCCAGTTTTTAATTGATGAATGGGGGGGCAGATTTACAATCGGAACACGAACGTTATTTAGTTGAAAAACATTTTAAATGTCCTGTAATTTTATTTGATTATCCTGCAAGTATTAAGGCATTTTATATGAGATTAAATGAAGACGGAAAAACGGTAAGAGCAATGGATGTTTTATTCCCAGGAATTGGAGAAATAGTAGGGGGTAGCCAAAGAGAGGAACGTTTAGATGTTTTAAAAGAAAAAATAGCTGTTTTAGGTATTGATGAAAAAGAATTGTGGTGGTATTTAGATACTCGTAAATTTGGTACGGCAGTTCATTCAGGTTTTGGTTTAGGTTTTGAACGTTTGGTATTATTTGTAACAGGAATGACAAATATACGTGATGTAATTCCG
The DNA here is from genome assembly GCA_018456245.1 of Tenacibaculum sp. Lineage (GTDB taxonomy): Bacteria > Bacteroidota > Bacteroidia > Flavobacteriales > Flavobacteriaceae > Polaribacter. The sequence continues at coordinate 39,720 of JAGYHQ010000008.1, forward strand.
TTCCCAAGAACTCCGCAGAATGCAGAGTTTTAACTTCTAAATTACAAAATATGGATTTTAAAGATTTTGAAATAATTCCAAATAGAGAAACTCAAAAGAAAGATTTATTTGTAGTAACAAATGAAGAAATTAGTAAATGTGAAAAAGAATTAAATATTTCTTTTGAAAACGACTACAAAGAATATGTTTCAAAATACGGAAGAGGTCTTTTAGGTTTATATATAAGAATGTATCTTCCAACAAGAATTGTTGATGAATTAAAAGAATGGAGAGAGAGAATTGATCAGTATTGGTTTTGGGACGATGGAAAAGATGTTTTAACAAAGGAGGAGGTTTTGAAATCTATAATTATTGGAGATACTATTGTTGGAGATGAAATTATATATTATAAAGGAGAATATTTTATTTTACCAAGAGAAGAGGAAAATATATATAAAATAGGTAAAACATTAGAGGAAAGTATTAAATGGCTCTGTTCATCAAATATTTTAATTGAATCTTTTACTGAAAGAGATTTTGAACCATTTTAAAGGTGTTTTTAATTTTATTTAGTTTATGTTAAAACAAAATTTACAATATAAGTTACTTCAAAAATTATCTCCTCAACAAATTCAGTTGATGAAGTTAATTCAATTGCCAACACAGGCATTTGAAGAACGTATAAAACAAGAAATTGAGGAAAATCCTGCATTAGAAACAGGCAAAGAAGAACCTGAAAATTTTGAAGATACATTAGCTAATGAAACAGAATATGATGATGAAGGAACTGAAAAAATTGATACTGAAGACATAAATATTGATGAGTATTTAAGTGATGATGAGTACCCTAGTTATAAAACACAGGCGAATAATTATTCGTCAGATGATGAGGAAAAACAAATGCCATATGCATCAGGGGTAACTTTTCATCAAAGTTTATTAAATCAATTAAATACATTTAGGATTAACGAAGAAGAACGTTCTATTGCAGAATTTTTAGTTGGTAGTATTGATGATACAGGCTATATTCGTAGGGAAATTATAGATTTGGTAGATGATTTAGCTTTTACCCAAAATATATATGTTTCTGAAGAAAAAGCAGAAAAAATTCTTACAAATGTAGTTCAGAAGTTAGAGCCTGTAGGTGTAGGAGCTCGTGATTTAAAAGAATGTTTAGTTATTCAATTAAAGGCTAAAAAGGAAAAAGAAAGTAGAACATTAGCTATTTCTATTTTAAATGAGGCTTTTGATAGTTTTGTAAAAAAACATTACAATAAACTTATTGAAAAATTTAATATTTCCGAAGAAAAATTAAGAGATGTAATTACTGAAATTAGCAAGTTAAATCCTAAACCGGGGAGTTCTTATTCAGGAAATAATAAGTTTGCAGAACAAATAGTTCCTGATTTTTCTATAAGAATAATTGATGGCGAATTAGAGCTTACCCTAAACTCACGTAATGCACCAGAATTACATATTTCTAGGGAGTATAATAATATGTTAAAGGGCTATCAATCATCTAAAGAGAAAACAAAATCGCAAAAAGACGCAGTATTATTTATAAAACAAAAGTTAGATTCTGCCAAATGGTTTATTGATGCAATAAAACAGCGTCAGCAAACGCTTTTTACTACTATGAACTCTATTATGAATTATCAATATGATTATTTTTTAACAGGGGATGAACGTAAGTTAAAGCCTATGATTTTAAAAGATATTGCAGATGAAATTAAAATGGATGTTTCTACTGTCTCAAGGGTTGCCAATAGTAAATATGTTTCTACTCCTTACGGAACAAAATTGATTAAAGAGTTTTTCTCAGAATCAATGAAAAATGACCAAGGGGAAGATGTTTCAACACGAGAAATAAAGAAAATTTTGGAAAATGTAATTGATGATGAGGATAAGAAAAAACCACTAACTGATGAAAAATTATCAGTAATTTTAAAAGAAAAAGGTTACCCAATAGCTAGAAGAACGGTAGCAAAATATCGTGAGCAGTTAGATATTCCTGTTGCTCGTCTTCGTAAGGAAATTTAGCGTTAAAGTAAATAAAATATTAAGCCAAATTTTATAGCTCTGTTGTTTATTTTTTCTTTATCTACAAACATATTTTTATACATAGGGGTTAATCCGTAATAAATGTAAAAATTAAAGGCGTTGTATCCTATGGATAGTTCTAATCCTGTTTGAAATTCATTATAGTTAGAAATATTTTTTGATGAATATTCCTTATTCCCTATAGAATATTTTAATTTATTGCTAAAATTATAACTTAAACGAACACCAGCATAAATACGCCAAAAAGAATAGGTAGTGGCATTTGAATTTCGCCACCTTAATTGTATAGGGAACTCAATATTATGCTCTCTAAATCCGTTCCAATATGTATTTGAATTTTTAAAATATAGTTTATGTGTATAATAATTATACCCGTAACCTAAACCAATACCAGTAGCCCAACTTCTTCTTTTATTTAAAGGAATATCTTTAATATAACCTGCTGAAATTCCGTAAGAAAATAAGCTTAAACTTGTTTTTTTAGGTTGTGTTTTAAATGTATTGTAAGTAATATTAACGTATAATTGATCTTCCCAATACTTATCATCAACTTTTAAAGAATCTTTTTGTGCTGATAACACTATTGAAAAAAGGAATGTACTAATAAAAAGAAACTGTTTTATCATGATAAGTATAAAGGTATATATTTTTTAGAGCAAAAAAAAAGAGTATTTGTTAAAATACTCTTTTTTTATAAAAAAATGTGTTTATTTTTTTATTGCACTTCCTTTTTGTGTAGATAAACTTAATTTAAGAGCATTTACATCTCTTAATTGTAAGCGAATATCAGTTAAAGTACCTACGTTAGATTCTTTATCAGCTTTAATAGAAGTTGTCATATAAGGAATTTCTTCCTCTGCAACTTGTTCTCTTTCATTCATAATAAATGCTGGTATTTCTTCTGGTGTAGCTATTTTATCATTTAACTGAATTCTATTATACTTTGTACCATATTTAGGGTCTTTAGCTTTACCTACATAAATAGTACTTACCAAACTTTTATGTTCTAATTTTTTTACTTCAGTGGCACTTGGTAAACGAGGATTATCAATTTTTAAATCGGTTTCCCTCATAGTTGTTGTTACCATAAAGAAGAATAATAACATAAAAACAATATCAGGAAGAGATGCTGTTGATAAAGCAGGTAATCCTTTTTTCTTCTTTTTAAATTTAGACATATTTCTACTTGTTTTTAATTATTATCTTGTTTATTAATTTGTTGGGTCTAAATCTGTAATTATTTGAGGATAACTTTTTTTAATATCCTCTACTTTAGCTCTTAAAGCTTCATCTTTACGCCCACTATCTTTATAAGCTTCTTCCAATTCAGAAAAGCTTATTCCATATCTTTTTTGGCACAATCTATTTCTTAATTCTGAATATGCAGATAATAATTCATTTTGTACTTTTACATACATGCCATATTCAGTTTCTCTATCACTTTCTACCGAAATAATTGCTTTATTAGGATGATCTGATAATTCAGGATCTTTTTCTCCCTTACAATAATCACACGGTTTACCTTCCTTTTCCCCTTCTACAGGATTTCCTACACCTCCACCATTATCAATAAATTTTATAGTAGCTTCTTTTAGGTCTTTTAATTCCATATGTTCATTTTCAACTAAAAGCTCATTGTTTTTATTGATACTAATTTCAAATATATTCTTCATTTTAATCTTTGGAGGAACATAATCTTTAGGTGGTTTTTCAGCTAATTTCTTAGCAATACCTGAATCTACCTCCATAGTAGTAGTTACTAGGAAAAATATAAGTAGCAAGAAAGCGATATCTGCCATAGATCCTGCATTAATTTCCGGATTTTCTCTTCTTGCCATAATTTGTTATGATTTAACTAATCCTTTTAATAAGTCTAATACAAAAAACACTCCTCCAATAAGCAATAATGCTAAACTAAAGTTTAAACCTGCTTCAGACCATTTAGACACATTTCCTGCTTCTAATAAAGTATGCCCATCAGAACCTAATACTTTACCATTACCGGCAAGAACATAAGAAACTCCTAAAATTACAGCTAAAATAACTAAGCCTGCAATTGTCTTTTTTAAAGCTGAAGGGTTCTTTATTAAACTAAGTAGAGAAAGAGCTATTGTAACAGCAACAACAAGTATTAATAAGAAATATGCTACATTAACCATAAAACTTACCGCTGATACCATTGCTGGAGTATTTTCTTCTGCCTTAATTACCATTCCAAAACCTACAAAAGCAAGTATGAATATAATGGCAACTATACCTTTTAATACCTTATCCATATATATTATTTTTTGTATTTAGCTAATAAATCAATTAATGTAATAGAAGCATCTTCCATATCATTTACAATACTATCTACTTTAGAGATAATGTAGTTGTAAAATATTTGTAAAATAATTGCTACTACTAAACCAAATACAGTTGTTAAAAGTGCTACTTTAATACCACCTGCTACTACGGCCGGAGAGATGTCATTCGCTACTGCAATTGCGTCAAATGCTCCAATCATACCAATTACAGTTCCCATAAACCCTAACATTGGTGCTAAAGCAATAAATAAAGAAATCCAAGAAATGTTTTTCTCTAATAATCCCATTTGAACTCCTCCATAACCTACTACAGATTTTTCTGCAGCATCTAAGCCTTCATCAGCTCTTTCTAAACCTTGGTAAAATATAGAGGCAACAGGCCCTTTTGTGTTTCTACAAACTTCTTTTGCAGCTTCTATACCACCATCACTTAATGCTTCATCTACATTTTTCACTAATTTTTTTGTATTGGTTGTTGACATATTTAAGTAGATAATTCTTTCAATAGCAATTGCTAAACCTAAAATTAATGCTACTAATACGATTCCCATAAATCCTGGTCCTCCTTCAATAAAACGTTGTTTTAATTCTTGACGGAAACCTTTTGTTGCTGTTGCTACTTCTTGCGCATAAGTTGATTGAATTGCTCCAATGAACATAATTCCTGTAATAGTTAGGACATTTACTACTTTTTTCATTTTGTTATAATTAATTTTAAATAGTTAACTTATTAAAAAAATACACTTTTTTTCATTTGAGAAAGGTAAAAAACTTTTTTTAATTATTTATTTAAAATATGTTAAAAAAGAATTTTCTACTTTTTTCAGAGTGCCAAATAACAAAAAATTGTTGGCATATAAAAAAAAAAGCTAATTTTTTGTGTAAAAAATAAATTTTCCTACGTTTTTAGTAAGGTTTAATTAATTTAAATACATAATTTTTGCAATATAGTTATTTTTTTTAAACTTTAATTAATTTCTCCTCGTAAGGAGGTTTCAAAATATGTTTTAAAATCATCTTTTGGTAAATTTTGCCCTAATAAATACATCATTTTTGCAATAGCACTTTCTGTTGTTATATCTTTGCCATTAATAATTCCAATACGTTTTAAATTTATACTTGTTTCATAATGTCCCATTAAAACGCTACCTCCTGTGCATTGTGTAACATTAACTATATGTATTCCTTTATTAATTGCTTCTTCTAATAAATGTAGAAACCAATTTTTGGTAGGTGCATTTCCTGTTCCGTAAGTTTCTAAAATAATTCCTTTTAAATTAGGGATAGAAATAATTGCTTTTACAACTTTTTCTGTAATACCAGGGAATAATTTTAATACAACTATATCATTAACTAAATTTTTTCTAAAAATAAGTTCTTGTTTTTCAGAAGTAGGGTTTAGTAATATCATTTTATTAAAATTAAGGTGTACACCACTTTTTACCAGTGGTGGGTAGTTCATTGATGTAAACGCCTCAAATTGTTCGGCACTAATTTTTGTTGTTCTATTAGCTCTGTACAACTTATATTCAAAATACAGCCCTACTTCTTTTACAATAGGTTCATTATTTTCTTTTGCAGAAGCTATTTCTATTGAAGTAACTAAATTTTCTTTTGCATCGGTACGAAAATCACCTATTGGTAGTTGAGAGCCTGTAAAAATTACAGGTTTCTGTAAGTTTTCAAACATAAAACTTATGGCTGATGATATGTATGACATTGTATCAGAACCTGTTAAAATAACAAATCCGTCAAACTTTTCATAGTTATTTGCAATTGTTTCTGCTATTTCTATATAATAATTTATATCCATATTAGAGGAATCAATAGGTTCTTTAAAAGAAATAGTTGAAATATTACAGTTTAATTGCTGTAATTCGGGTATTTTTTCTACTATTTGACTAAAATCAAATGCCTTTAATGCGTTTGTTTTGTAATCTTTTACCATGCCAATAGTTCCTCCAGTATATATTAAAAGTATGTCGGGTTTATTTGTCATTTTGACGGATTTATGGTTTAAAAATAATTTTGGAATAGTTTATGTTATATATTTGTAGGCAAAAATAAGAATACTAAAATTAAAAAAGAGTTATAATTATGGGAATGGAATATTATATTATTATTGGTGCAATTTCATTAATAAGTTGGTTAGTTAGTAGCACTTTAAAGAGAAAGTTTGAAAAATATTCACGAGTTAGTTTGCGTAACGGAATGAGTGGAGCAGAAATAGCTGAGAAAATGTTGGCAGACCATGGTATAACAGATGTTCAGGTTATATCTACACCAGGGAGGTTGACTGATCATTATAACCCGCAAAACAAAACAGTAAATTTAAGTGAAGCTGTATATAATGAAAGAAATGCGGCAGCGGCAGCAGTAGCAGCACATGAATGTGGGCACGCAGTACAACACGCTACGGCGTATAGTTGGTTACAAATGCGTTCTAAATTGGTACCAATGGTAAATGTGTCATCTCAATTTTCTCAATGGTTAATAATTGGAGGGTTGGTTTTAGGAGCTACTTCAAGTTTAGGATATTGGGTTTTAGCAGGGGGTGTTGCTTTAATGGCAATGGCTACATTGTTTAGTTTTGTAACGTTACCAGTAGAGTACGATGCAAGTAATAGAGCTTTAGCTTGGTTAGAAAATAAACATATTGTTACTAGGGAAGAATTAGCAGGCTCTAAAGATGCTTTAAAATGGGCGGCAAGAACTTATTTAGTAGCTGCATTAGGCTCATTAGCTATGTTAGCATATTGGATTATGAAATTAATGACTTCAAATAGAGATTAGCCTTTATTTAAAATAAATAGTTAAACCTGTAAACAATTAAATTTGCAGGTTTTTTTGTAATGAATTACCATTAAAGTTGTTGTTTTAAAATGGAATAAAAACATTTGTTTTAAAATAATTGATGATTTGTTTTAGTTATTTCTTCTTCCTGCAAATAAAAATGTTAATATATTTTTCATTTTTTAATGGTTAAAAAGTGACTTTTTTGTTAAAAGTGTTTCATACTAACTATAAGTAAGCTTATAAAAAAGTAAAGATATGAAATTAAATAATGGATAATCTTGGATTTATGTATGTTTTTTTGTATATTTACGGCAGTTAATTATTACGATGAAATGCACAGCACAGCACAGCACAGCACAGCACAGCACAGCACAGCACAGCACAG
>JAGYHQ010000009.1 GCA_018456245.1 Tenacibaculum sp.
GTACTCATGAGATTATGTTACGTTATGAATTTTTGAAAGATGGTGCAATGAAATCACCAAGATTCTTTTAATAATAAGATAAAGATGTAAATTTTTAAAATGAAAAGTACACTTTTTGTATAAAAGTAAAACCCTTTAAATTAATTTAAAGGGTTTTTTTTATAGATTTTTAGTTATGTTCAAATCTTAAGATTAATGGTAAAAATGAGGTAACGGGCAAAAAATTATATAATATCTTTTATTCAAGATATGACTATGATAGTAGAAAAAAGATAGGAAGTGTTTAAAACACTTCCTATCTTTTTATTAAATATTATGAGAGATTAAAATTGATATTATAAGAAGAATTTGTTCTTTTTTTAAAAATCATATTCTTCATCTTGTTCTATCATTTCAATATTATCACTCTCCATGTCATCATCAAGTTTAAATGAATCTTCATCTTCAATATAATCTTCCATTGTTTGTTCTAATTTTAAACTTACTTTAACAAGATATATGGTATCTTCAGTTTTTACTTCAATAGCTTTTATTGTTTCTCCTTTTGCATTTTTAAAAGTAGTAATATCATCATAATCGTACCCGTCAGGGTATTTTTCAACTAGTAAATCTAAAATATCTGTTGTTAGTTTTTCGTAATTAACAATAACTCTTTTCATATACTACATTTTTAATAAATAAGCAAAAATTAACGGAGCAACAATAGTTGCATCACTTTCAATAATAAATTTTGGCGTATCAATTCCTAATTTACCCCACGTAATTTTTTCATTAGGAACCGCTCCTGAATATGAACCATAACTTGTAGTAGAATCTGAAATTTGACAGAAATAGCTCCAGAAAGGAGTTTCAGTTCTTTCTAAATCTTGATATAACATTGGAACTACACATATAGGAAAATCTCCAGAAATTCCTCCTCCAATTTGGAAGAAACCTATACCATTTTCAGAATTGTCAGTATACCAATCGGCTAAAAAGGTCATATATTCAATTCCTGTTTTCATTGTGCTAGCCTTTAACTCTCCTTTAACTACATACGATGCAAATATATTTCCCATTGTAGAATCTTCCCAACCAGGAACTACCATTGGTAAGTTTTTTTCGGCAGCAGCGTACATCCAAGAATCTTTAAGGTCTATTTCATAATACTCTTCTAAAACTCCTGATAATAATAGTTTATACATAAATTCGTGAGGAAAAAAACGTTCACCGTCATCTTCTGCATCTTTCCAAATTTTAAAGATATGTTTTTGTAATCTACGAAATGCTTCTTCTTCAGGGATACAAGTATCAGTAACACGGTTTAATCCTTTTAATAATAAATCCCACTCATCAGAAGGAGTTAAATCACGATAGTGAGGTACGCGTTTATAGTGAGAATGTGCTACTAAATTCATAACATCTTCCTCTAAATTTGCACCAGTACAAGAAATAATATGTACTTTATCTTGGCGAATCATTTCAGCAAATATTTTACCTATTTCAGCTGTACTCATTGCTCCTGCTAATGAAACTAACATTTTTGAGCCTTGTTCTAATTGAGTTTCATATCCTTTTGCAGCATCAACTAAAGAAGCAGCATTAAAGTGTAAAAAATATTTTTCTATAAAATTTGTAATTGGTTTTTCCATTGTTTTATATATTTTGTTATATCTAAATAAAAAACTAAATTATTTTTTCAATAATAACTTGAACTATTTCAAAAAGAATTAAAAGAATAATAATCCACTCTAACATACTACTATATCTATGTTGTAAAATATCATTAAGCAAATCTAAATTTTCTTTAATTACATTTAAACTATTTTCAATACTTTGATGACGTTTTATTGTTTCTAATTCATCATTTAACTTATAGTTTAACGTAGATAAATCTTCGTTACTCCAAGCTAATTCACAAGAATCAAGAACAAATAAATTTTCGGTAATATTGTTTTTTAGGTTTAATGTTTTACCTATAAACTTTCTCATTTTTTTTCTTGAAAGTTTAAAATTACCAGTTTCTTCTAATTGTTTTGAAAACATTAATGTTTTCTCGTGTAAATCAGATGTTTTATTAACATAATTCATCAACCCAACTGACTGAGCTAAATTAAGCATAATTATATGGGCGACATCATCATTTAACTCTTTAATTTTAATTGTATTAAAATCAACATCTATTTTATCACCAAAAACAATTTTATATTCTTCTGAAGGTAATTTTTTTATTTCGGTTTCTTTACCTAATAAAAGATTAATAGTTTTTTCTATATAATTATAATCACAATTTATAAAAACTACACTTCCATATTCTTTAATATAAAGATATGAATGTTCCTCTAATTTATATAATAAGAAAGAATGCTCTCTTTTTATTAGTTTACAAGAGGTAATTTTCTCACGAATTTGACCTAATATTATAGGTTTTTCAAGATGATATGCTGTTGCTTGTAGTTCCATTTTTAAAAATCGTTATCGTCGTCATCTTCGTATTTAAACTTTGGTAATTTGCCTGTAGATAACTCATCGTCATCATCGTCATCGTTATCATTATCTAACTTAAATTTATAGCTTAACATTTTGTAATATAATTTAGCAGCTAAAAAGTCAGATGATTTATCTTTTTCATTAGGGCATAATTCCATAATATCAAACCCAACTACATTTCTTTCTGAAAATACTTTTTTTAAGAAAGCTAATGTTTCATACCATAATAGTCCACCTGGTTCAGGAGTTCCTGTACTTGGCATTATTGAAGGGTCAAAAGCATCTAAATCAAACGTAATAAATACATTGCTAGATAATTGGTCTAAAACATCATCCATCCAATATTCATCAACAGCCATATCGTGTGCAAAGAATATTTTATCAGGATTTATTTCAGTTTTTTCTGATATATCCATACTACGTATTCCTACTTGTACTACATTGGTATTTCTGTTAGCTTCGTATAAGGCACAAGCGTGATTGCAAGTAGAACCCTCGTATTCTTTACGTAAATCAGTATGAGCATCAATATGTAAAACTGATAGATTGTTAAAACATTCGTCAAAAGCACGGATTGTTCCGATAGAGACAGAGTGTTCACCACCAAAAACAGTTACAAATTTATTTTTGTTAATGTATTTTTTTGTTTCAGTGTGAACGGCTTCTACCATAGCCTCAGGAGAAGAGTTTTCTGTTACAGGTTCTGTAAGAAAAACACCTTCTTTGTATACTTCACTATCGGTTTCAATATCGTATAATTCCATATTTTCAGAAGCATTTAAAAATGCTTCAGGACCTTTATCAGCTCCTTTTTGCCATGTACTTGTTCCGTCATAAGGAACAGGAATTAAAACCACTTTTGCTGTTTGTAATTTTGCGTATTCTTCAGGAATACCTGAGTAAGTTCTATTCGTTTTCATATCCTAAAATTGAAAGTAATTCTTTACTTTTTTGTTGTTCTTTAAACAATTTTGTAGTTATTTTTCCGTTTTCGTCTTTATCTATTAATATATGTTTAGGGTTAGGAATTAAACAGTGTTGTAATCCTCCAAAACCACCAATACTTTCTTGATAAGCACCTGTGTTAAAGAAACCTACATATAAAGGATTATCTTTTTCATAAACAGGTAAATAAATAGCATTTATATGTTGTTCAGAGTTGTAATAATCATCACTATCACAAGTTAATCCGCCTAATAATACACGTTCGTATTTATGATCCCATTTATTTATAGGTAGCATTATAAAACGTTTGTTTATTGCCCAAGAATCAGGAAGCGTTGTAATGAATGATGAATTAATCATATTCCATTTTTCACGGTCATTTTGTTTTTTTTGATACAAAACTTCATAAATAGCACCACCAGATTCTCCCACAGTAAAACTACCGAATTCAGTAAAAATGTTAGGAACATCAACCCCTGCTTCTTTACAAGTTATATTTATTTGGTTGATTATTTCTTCAACCATATATTCATAATCATAATTAAAAGCAAGTGAGTTTTTAATAGGAAATCCGCCACCAATATTTAAACTATCTAATGTAGGGCATATCTTTTTTAAGTTAACATAAACACGTAAACATTTTAAAAGTTCATTCCAATAATAAGCATTATCTCTAATACCAGTATTAATGAAGAAATGCAACATTTTTAATTCTACTTGAGTGTTATTAGCAATTTCTCGTTCGTAAAATGATACTATGTTCTTGTACCCAATACCTAATCTACTTGTGTAAAATTCAAATTTAGGTTCTTCTTCTGACGCAATACGAATTCCTACCTTAAATTTATTAGAAGTTTCCTTTAAAATTAAATCAAGCTCTTCATAATTATCAATTATAGGAATACAGTTTGTGTGTCCTCCATCAATTAAACTTGCAATATTCTCAATATACTTATCGCGTTTAAAACCATTACATAAAACAAAGGTATTGTCTTTTATTTTTCCTTCTTTTTTTAATGATTTAACAATATCAATATCAAAAGCTGATGAAGTTTCAATATGAATATCGTTTTTTAAGGCTTCATCTAAGATATACTTAAAATGAGAGCTTTTTGTACAATATGAGTAATTATACTTTCCTTTATAATTTAATTTATCTATTGCATTGTTAAACCATTTTTTAGCCTTATTTATATTTTCAGAAATTTTAGGTAGATATGTGAATTTTAAAGGAGAACCATATTCTTCTACCAGTTTCATCATATCAATATCATGAAAAAATAAGTTGTTATTTACTGTATGAAATTCCTCTTGAGGAAAGTCAAAAGTTTGGTCTACTAAGTCTTTATATTTATTATTCATTTTAATTTAGTTGTTTCAATATTTATTTAATAATTTTTTTAAAATTTTAAATTGATATTATTAAACTAAATCCACAAATTTAAATACACGCCTCTTAGCCTAATATTTTGTAGGGTATTAAAAAATAGAAATGGGGAAGAAACCTTAATTTTTCCGTTATGTTTCTTAAACATTAAACAACTTTTTATCTTCCCATAAAAGTTGTTTACGAAATAAGTGAAACTAAACATTTAACTTATAGTAAATAAGACGGGGTAAAAGTAAACTTTTTTTTAAAATGACAAGCTTTTTTTTGACTTTAATAAAGATTAGTTTTTGTGCTGTTATTTTGTTGATAATTAAGTTTTTATATAATAAAAAAACTCGTTCAAATTAATTGAACGAGTTTTTTTATTTAAAAATGTAAGTATTTACTGCCTATTTTTCGGCAATAATTTCAAATACAACATCAGCTAAAACCTCTCTATGTAGGCGAACTGTAGCGTTATATTTACCTAATCTTTTAATATTACCACCTGTAACTTTAACAAATTTTTTGTCTATTTCAGTACCAGCTTTTGCTAATGCTTCAGCAACATCTGAGTTGTTTACAGAACCAAATAATTTATCTCCACTACCAACTTTAGAGGTAATTTTAATTTCATAACCTTTAATAGTTTCAGCTACTTTTTTAGCATCATCTATTAATTTAGCTTCTTTAAAAGCACGTTGCTTTAAATTTTCTGCTAAAACTTTCTTTGCAGAAGAAGTAGCTAGAATAGCGTACCCATTTGGGATTAAGTAGTTACGACCATAACCATTCTTAACAGTTACTATATCGTCTTTAAAACCTAAGTTTTCTACGTCTTGTCTTAATATCAATTCCATAATTCTACTTCTTTATTATTTTAACAAATCTCCAACGTATGGCATTAACGCTAAATGACGCGCTCTTTTTATTGCTTGTGCAACCTTTCGTTGATATTTTAATGAAGTTCCTGTTAAACGTCTTGGTAAAATTTTACCTTGCTCGTTTACTAAATACATTAAGAAATCAGCATCTTTGTAATCGATGTATTTAATTTCTTTTTTCTTGAAACGACAGTATTTTGATTCTTTTTTAGTTTCAATGTCCAGTGGAGTTAAGTAACGCACATCGGCTTTACTTCCCCCTTTTGCTTGTTGTTCTATTGATGCCATTTCTTAGTTTTTTGTAGATTTAACACGTTCTCTTCTTTTTTCGGTCCAAGCTGCAGCGTGTTTATCTAACTTAACAGTTAAATAACGCATAACGCTATCGTCACGTCTAAACTCTAATTCAAACGGAGCAATAACTTCTCCTGCTACTTTAAACTCAAATAAGTGGTAAAAACCAGTCTTTTTCTTTTGTATTGGATAAGCTAATTTTTTTAAGCCCCAATCTTCCTTAGAAATCATTTCGGCACCTTTAGAAACCAAATAGTCTTCAAACTTTTGTACTGTTTCCTTTATCTGAGTGTCAGATAAAACGGGATTCAAAATGAAAACAGTTTCGTAATGATTCATAATTATTATAATTAAATTTTAAGTCCGCAAATATACACTTTTTTATTTATAAAAGGTTTCATTTAGTTAAAAAATAATTTATAGTTTATAATTGTAGGTATTTTGTATTATTTTTGGTCAAATTAAAAATTATAACCAATGAAAAGAATACATATTTTAATTGTAGCCATTCTTTCAATAATATTATTTCAAGGATGTGCTGTAAAGTCTAACGTACAAAAAAGAGAGGTTACGTTAAAAAAATCTATTCCACAAGGTGGAATGTGGATTCCTTCATTATTAAAGGGTATGAACGAAGCGGAAATGACATTATTAGGAAGTAAATTAACGGCTGATGATATTTATAACGTAAATAAATCTAGCTTAAAAGATGCTATTGGGCATTTTAACGGAGGGTGTACGAGTGAAGTTATTTCTAATCAAGGGTTAATTTTAACTAATCATCATTGTGGATTTGGGCAAATTCAATCACATTCATCATTAGAGAATGATTATTTAAAAAACGGATTTTGGGCAAAATCATTTAAAGATGAATTACCTAATAAAGATTTGTTTGTTGAATTTATTGTGTGTATTGATGATGTAACAAACCAAATTCTTAACGGAATTTCTGATGATATGAATGAAAAAACTAAAAAACAAATCATCAATAAAAATATTGAGAAGGCTAAGAAGAATGCTAAAAAAGAAGATTGGCAATTAACTAAGGTAAAATCTTTTTATAAAGGAAATCAATACTTTTTATTTGTAACCGAAAAATTTGAAGATGTTCGTTTAGTTGGTGCTCCACCAAGCAGTATAGGTAAATTTGGTAGTGATACTGATAATTGGGTGTTTCCAAGACATACAGGAGATTTTTCTTTGTTTAGGATTTATGCCGATGAAAATAATCGTCCTGCAAAATATAGTGAAAATAACAAACCGTATAAACCTAAACATTATTTACCTGTTTCGTTAGACGGGGTTTCAGAAGATGATTTTACTATGGTTTTTGGTTTCCCAGGGAGAACGAATGAATATTTGCCAGCAGTAGCCATAAAACATATCACAGAGGAATTCAACCCAAGTAATATTGCTATTCGTGAAAAGGCTTTAAAAGTGATAGATTCTTATATGAAAAAAGATGATGCTATTCGTATTAAATATGCATCAAAACAAGCAAGAATTGCTAACTATTGGAAAAAATGGATTGGAGAGAATCAAGGAATTAAAAAAAGTAATGCTATTGCTAAAAAACAGGAATTTGAACAAGAGTTTGTAAAACAAATAGATAAAAAAGGATTAAACCCTGAGTATAAAAAATTACTTCCAAAATTAGAGAAATTATATAAAGAATATGCCCCAATTAATATAAAACGACGAAATTTCATAGAAACATTTTTAGTGAATAATGAACTTTTAAAAATGTGTTTTAAAATTTATCAATTTCAATGGGGGCAAATACCAGAAAGTTTTTCAACTGATATTGTAAAACACAAAAATGTTTTATATAATAATTTAAAAAGTATTCACAAAAATTATGATAAAAATGTTGATTTTGAGGTTTTTAAAGCAATTATGCCTTTATATACAAAAAATGTTGATACTTCAATTTACGATACAACAATTTTAACTGATTTTGCAAAAATTGAGAAGCTCTTTAACTATTCTTCAAGTGTTTTGGAATCAGTAGATCTTATTTATAAAACATTGTTAGCAGATAAGGCGTTTCAATACGCAAAACCATTTATTGATGAATATTATAAAGAAATAAATCCGAAGTTTGTTGAGAAGAACACCGAAATAGAAAGTGTTTTAAAACAATATATGAAAGCACAAATGGAAGCAATACCTAATGCTCGTTACTTCCCAGATGCTAATAGTACTTTACGAGTTACTTACGGAAAAGTAAAAGGTTATTCACCACGAGATGCTGTTTATTACACGCCTGTAAGTTATTTAGAGGGTATAATTGAAAAATATATTCCTAATGATTACGAATTTGATGTTCCTGAAAAATTACGTGATTTATATTACGCAAAAGATTTTGGGCAATATGCTGATAAAAACGGAAAAATGCCTGTTTGTTTCTTAGGAACCAATCATACAACAGGAGGAAATTCAGGAAGTCCAGCCATTGATGCTAACGGAAATTTAATAGGGTTAAATTTTGATAGAGTATGGGAAGGTACAATGAGTGATATGAATTACGACCCAGAAATTTGTAGAAACATTATGGTAGATATCCGTTATGTTTTATTTATTGTTGATAAATACGCAGGGGCAAAAAGATTAATTGATGAAATGGAGTTGGTACACCCTAAAAAATAAGGTTTAGAAAGTTTAAGGATAATAAAAAGCTCCGAAAATATATTTTCGGAGCTTTTTTATGTTATAAACAAGGTGCATTACTACGGCACGAGACAAGTGCTAATACACAAATAATTCTGATTACTGTAAATGCAATTCTTTTCATTTTTAATGTTTTTAGGTTTTTATTCTGATAATTTGTTTAATGTGTAAATAATTAAATTATCAACAGCTTTGTAAGGGTCTTTACTAAATGTTCCGTTTATTCTATTGGCTATAATTGCATTCATAGAACAAGCATTATGACCTAATAATTTTGATAACCCATAAATAGCAGAGGTTTCCATTTCTAAATTAGTAACTCTTACTCCGTTGAAATTAAAATTATCTATCTTACTATTTAGGTTTGGGTCTTGTAATTTTAATCTTAAAACACGTCCTTGAGGTCCATAAAAACCATTAGCAGTACCTGTCATTCCCTTATATATTTTATCGCTTGATAATTTATCTTCTAATTCTTTACTGTTTTTTACAACGTAAGGTCTTGCTTTTTTATTGTTCCAATTGGTGTGTTTAATAAAAGCATTTTCTATCTCTTCTTCCAAAATATGTTCGCAGTCGTAAGAGTGTAAAACTCCGTCAAAACCAATTCCGTATTTACCTAATACGAAGCTATCAACATGAATATCAGCTTGTAATGAACCAGATGTTCCAATTCTTACAATATTTAAAGCTGTATGTTCTTCTTTAACTGTACGAGTTTCTAAATCAATATTTACTAAGGCATCTAATTCATTTACTACAATATCTATATTATCAGGACCAATACCTGTTGATATTACAGAAAAACGTTTACCCTTATAAATTCCTGTTGTTGTTTTAAATTCTCTTTTTTGAGTTGTAAACTCTATTTTATCAAAATGTTTTGAGATTCTATCAACTCTATTTTGGTCTCCTACAAAAATAATATTTTCAGAAATATGTTCGGGTTTTAAATTAAGATGGTAAATACTTCCATCAGGATTTAAAATAAGTTCAGAGTTTTTAATTTTCATTTTTAGTATATTTTTTAAATTTTTTAATAAGTTTTTTAACCACCAACTCTTTTAACGTTAAAGCCTTTGTCTTTTAAGAGTTTCATTATTTTGTCACGGTAATCACCTTGTATTATAATTTTTTCATCTTTAAAACTACCTCCAACTGATAGGGTTGTTTTTATTTCCTTGGCTAATTTTTTAAAATCTTTGGTGCTACCATTATATCCTTCAATTATGGTAATTGGCTTGCCTTTGCGTTTTTCGTATTTACAAATAATAGGTTCGTCTTGTAGCCAAATATCAGATTTTTCTTCCTTTTTTGGCTCTTCAAATTTATGTTCAGGAAATAAGTTTTTTAATTGGTCTTGTAAATCCATAATTTTATTTCTTTCTAAATGGTATTAAATATGATATGGTGTAATTAAACCCAAAGCCTGTTTTACTTTTAAAAACTTTATTAAACCCAGGAGAATAAAGAGTTTTAAAATTGTTTTGGTCTTGAATGTTAATTCCTACTTTATAAGAACCACTAATCCCTATAAATAAATTCTTAAGAGTTTCTACTTTTATTCCTATTTGAAACTCAAGCCAATGAGCTTTTAAACCTATTTCTTTAATAGTATTAGTGTTGGTTTTTGACGGGAAATAAGTAGAACTTGTATTAGGAATATAACTGTTTAATGTTTGTTCAAATAAGGCAAAACCGTATCGTCCTCCCACATAAACTTCATTATTCATATCTAACCAATTTTTATAAACGTTATAATTTGCACCAAGCCTTATATAACTCCCTTTAGATGTAGATGAAGTGTAATATTCATTTGTTTCCTCACTTTCATACCCTAATTCTGTTGCTATATACCAGTTTTTTAAAATTCTGTAATCTCCAACAATTTCTAAACCTTTATAGTTTTTATTAAAGGTTGATATTGCAATTTTACTAATATCAATACCTAAACGTAATCCGTAATTGGTTTTATAGGTTATACTGTCTTTTACTTTTTCGGATTTTGATGTGTTTTTTTGTGAAAATCCGTTAATAAAAGTGAAACATAAACCAAGACTAATGATAAATTTTAATATGTGCATTGTTTTGATTATTAATAGTTTTGGTTGTAGTTAATATTTTATTTATCCAAGGTTTTTGACTTGAACTTTTAGAAACTTTTAAGTTGTTAAATATAACCTTGTATCCACAAGACCTTGAAACATATTCTTCTTTTGTGGTGTATTCTATGGTAATTTTGTTAATAGAATCATTACCTTTAGAAAAATTATAAATTGTTTTTTTAGTTAGTGTGTTTAGTGGTATTGATATAGAATCAAGCGAAACGTTTTTATAAATAGTATCTTTTGCTTCTGCCCAAATATATAAGGAATTAACTTTTTTTGTTAATTTAGTGTTTGATGCATCCATAAACCTTATAATTAAATTAGGAGTAACAGGATTTTCTGTACAAAAATCATCCTTTTCACAAGAAAAGAAGATTGTTAGGATAGCTATTAATAAATATTTTTTCATCATAAATATAAAAGACCAAAATTAAGAATTATATTTTATAATACCATATTATGATTATAATCGTATAATTTTATCAACTTTATAGTTTAAAAGGTGTCTTTTTATAATGTTTTTAGCCAATACTTTATTGTTAATAGGGGTAAGGATTGATTTTAAGATATCTAAATTATTTTCCTGATATGCTAAGTCAGTATAAGCATAACCAATTACTTCATTATCTTCAATAAGTATAACCGCGTGTTCTTCTGGTGTTCGTCCTTTATTTATGATTAAAAAATCTTTATTGTTAAATTCAGAATTTACCTTTTTTAATGGTTTTTTAAAATTATATTTAGGTTTAATACTATGTAAATAAGTGTAATATTTAAGTTTTGTAAAAAGTTCATTTCCTGTTTCTTCGTATTCAATCGAATGTACGAGAGAATTTATTTTATTAGCCCTATTAGTATTCTTTAAAAAGAGTTTGTTAACTTCTTGTTTAATATTTTTTCCTTTACCCATAAAAATTACCGTTCCTTGTTCGTTATGAACGAAGAATACACCTTTTTTTTCAGGTAAACCATCAAGTATTGTTTGTAGCTTTTTTTTATAATTCCTTTTATCAGAAAACTTTATGTTATTTTTTATTATATTTTTTTCTTTATCTTTTTCAAGAAGAATTTTAAAAAGTTGAACCGATGCCAAGGCATCTCCACTTGCTCTATGCCTATTAGTGATAGGAATTCCTAAATTTTTGCATAATTTTCCTAAACTATAAGAGGGTTGTTCGGGTATTAATTTTTTACTTAATTCTACTGTGCAAAGTGTGTTTTTCACGAAAGAGAAGCCTAATCTTTTGTATTCTGTTCGTAAAATTCTATAATCAAAATTTGCATTGTGTGCTACTAATGTACAATTAGAGGTAATTTCAATAATTCTTTTTGCTACTTCGTAAAATTTAGGGGCATTTTGTAACATTTTATTATTAATACCTGTAAGTTTAACAACAAAATCTTGAATTTGTTTTTCAGGATTAACCAAACTGATAAATTGGTCAACAATTGTATGTCCGTCAAATTTATAGATAGCTATTTCAGTAATACCCTCTTCGTTAAATTTCCCTCCCGTTGTTTCAATATCTAATATGGCGTACATAAAAACTATTATCTATTTACAAAAATATAAAAAGTTGCATTAAAATAACTTTTTATTTAACATTGTGTTTTATCTATCTAATATTTTTTTGTAATCTTGTATAAGATAAACACCATTAGTATTGTACATAAAACAGGTATGGTATAATCTAATATAGCATCTGTTATATTATTTAATATTTCATTAAGTTTTTGAGTAGGGCTCTTGTATTTTTCCATAAAAATTTATTTTAAGTTGTTTAAACAATGTAGTTTCTACTACCAAATATAGAACTCCCAATTCGTACCATCGTACTTCCGCAATTAATACCTAAAAGATAATCACCACTCATTCCCATAGATAAAGTTTTTATATTAGGATTTTTATTTTGTAGCTTATCAAAAAGTGTTTTTAATGATGAAAATTCTTTTTTTATTTGTTCTTTATCATCAGTAAAAGTTGCCATTCCCATTAATCCTGTAATGTTTACATTTTTTAATTCGGTAAGTTCTTTGGATGCTAAAATTTCTTCAATTTCATTAAAAGAAAGTCCAAATTTTGTATCTTCTTCGGCTATATGGGCTTGTAGTAGGCAGTTAATAATTCTGTTGTGTTTTTTTGCTTGTTTATCTATTTCTTTTAGTGTTTTAAAATCATCTACTCCGTGAATTAAATCTACAAAATGAGCCATATATTTTACCTTATTTCTTTGTAAATGCCCAATCATATGCCATTTAATATCCTTTGGTAACTTTTCGTATTTATCAACCATTTCTTGTATTCGGTTTTCGCCAAATATACGTTGCCCTGCATTGTAGACCTCTTGAATATCAATTATAGGTTTTGTTTTAGAAACAGCTACTAATGTTACATTTTTAGGTAAATTAAGTTTTATTTCTTGTAAATTTTCTGCAATCATTTTTTAAAATTCATAAATGGTTAAAGCACTTCGTAATTTAGGTTCAATATAAGTTGATTTTGGTGGCATTTTTAACCCCTCATCAGCAATTTTTTTCATTTCATTAATATCTACAGGCATCATTCCAAAGGAAATTTTAAATTTACCGTTATCAACCTTATTTTTTAAAGATAAATTATTTTTTTTATTTGAAAAATAGGCAATTCTACTATCGTTACGGATGTTTTTAATACCCAAAATAGGGCTTAAAATAGTTCTGTTTAAAATTTCAGTATCTAATTTACTTAATGAATCGCTAAAAGTATATTTTTCTTCTTTTAAAGAAAGTGAGTAGAATTCTCCATTTAAATACATAGAAAATTGATGTTTCTTTAAAGGTTTAAAATATTCTTGTCCGTAGTTTTTTACGGTAAAAACTTCATTTAATTTTGTTAGGAATTCATTTTTTGATAATCCGTTTAAATCTCTTACAAAACGATTAAATTCTGAAAATTTTAAATTACTTTCAGGAATTAAACAGCTTAAAATAAAATCATAAGAATTATTATCTTTTCCCTTCATTTTTTTTGCTAATGAAGTTATTGAGGCACAACGGTGATGTCCGTCAGCAATATATAACGATTTTATGTTTTTAAAGGCAAGTTGTATTGATTTTATTTCATCAATATCCTTAATTATCCATACTAAATGGGTGCTTTTATCTGCCGATGTAAACTCATATTCTGGTTGTTCTTTTTGGTGTTTTTGTATAACTGAATTTATTAATTTATCATCAGGATATGTTATTAAAACAGGGTCGGAATTAAATCCTGTATTTCGTAAATAATCTTCAAATAAAACCTCTTGTTTTTTTATGGTGTCTTCGTGTTTTTTTATGATGTTATTTTCGTAATCTTTAACCGAAGTTCCTGCTATTATTCCGCAATATTCACTTGTAGGAGTTATTTTTTTATAGATATAAAAATAAGGCTCGTTATCTTGAATTAAAATCTTATTTTCTTTAAATTCTAAATAACGATTACGTATTAATTCAAATTGTTTTTCAAGTGAAACATTTTTGTTATTAATGGTGTTTAATACGTGTAGAAATGTAAAAGGATTGTATTTTAGTTTTTCTTGTATAATTGTTTTAGAGTAAAGGCGAGACTCTTTATAAGAAACTAAAGCTACTTTATCTTTGGTAGTTCGTACAGCTTTAAAAGGTTTTACTATCGCCATTTTTTATTATCTAAATTTAAAAAAAACATAGAAAGATTAAAGGAATTTTTATTCGTTTAATAATTCTATAATTTTGTTAGCCAGCTCCATATCAATTTGTTCTTTTGCCTCAAAGGTACTACTTGCAATATTAGGGCTTAAAGATAAATTTGGGTTCATTAATAATTGTATGTTTGGTGTAGGTTCATTTTCAAAAACATCTAAACCAGCATATTTAACTTTTCCGTCTTCTATTGCGTTTATTAAAGCAATTTCATCAATTAATTTTCCGTTACTGCAATTAATAATTCCTATACCATTTTTCATTCTTTCAAATTCGTTTACTCCAATGATATAATCGTCTTGCTGTTTAATGTGTAAAGATATAAAATTGGATTTAGATAATAACTCATTTAAAGAAATGGTATTGAATGAAAATTCTACTCCTTGTCCGTCAAAAAACTCAATAGAAATTGTTATTGATTTTAGCTCATCATTACTAAAAATAACATTCATTCCTAAACCTAAAGCAATTTTTGCAGTTGCAATGGCTTCGGTGTTTATTCCTATAATTCCTATTGTTTTTCCTCTTAATTCATTACCTGTAAAACTTTCTTTTAATCCTTTAAAATTAAAATCCCCTTCCAAAGGCATTTCTCTGTTTGATTGATGTAAATTACGAGCCAATCCTAATAAATGGGCAAAAACTAATTCGGCAACACTATTAGCAGAGGCATCAGAGGTATTTATTACGTGTAACCCTTGGTCTTTAGCATATTGAACATCAATATTATCAGTATTATTCTTGTAACCGATTAATTTTAGGTTATAACAAGCATCAATTAATTCTTGTTGAATTTGAGTGTTATTTCCTACTAAAATAGCATCAATACTATTATTAATTATATAGTTTTCTAACTGATTTTGTTCTATTTCTGCTGATATTACTTCAAAACCTGCTTTTTGTAAAGCTATTTCTGCATTTTTTGAAATTCCTTCCGTTGCTAATATTTTCATTTATAACTAATTTTATTATGCTTTTCTTTCTAATTCTATCATTACATCTACCAATGTTTGCACGCTGTACAAAGGTAGTGCATTGTACATACTTGCCCTATATCCACCTACTGAACGATGCCCGTTTAATCCGTTTATTTCGGCTTCTTTCCACATTTCATCAAAAATAGGTTTTAATTTTTCATTTGTCAAAATAAAAGTAGCATTCATTGTGCTACGGTCTTCTTTCTTGGCTGTTCCTTTAAATAAAGGATTTCTGTCTATTTCAGAATATAGTAGTTTGGCTTTTTTATCATTTACTTTTTCAATAAACTCAACTCCACCTATTTTTTTTAGCCATTGCAAATTTAACATTGCTGTATAAATTGCAAAAACAGGAGGGGTGTTAAACATACTTTTATGCTGAATGTGTGTTTTATAACTCATCATTGACGGAATTTCACGTGTAATTTTCGCTAAAAAGTCTTTTTTAATAACTACTAATGCAGTTCCTGCTGTTCCGATATTTTTTTGAGCTCCTGCGTAAATTAAACTAAATTTACTATAATCTATTTTACGTGATAAAATATCTGAACTCATATCACAAATTAACGGAATATCTGTCTTTGGGAATTCTTTAAATTGTGTTCCGTAAATAGTATTATTACTTGTAATATGTAGATAATCAATATTTAACGGAATTTCAAAATTCTTTGGAATATAATTAAAATCTTGATTTTTTGATGATGCTATTTCTGTAAGTTCTCCAAAGAATTTAGCCTCTTTAATGGCTTTTTCACTCCAACAGCCTGTGTTTATATAACCTGCTTTTTTATTTAAAAAATTGTAAGCAACCATTAAAAATTGAGTGCTTGCTCCTCCGTGTAAAAATAGGGTAGAATAATCATTCGGATTTAGTTCTAACAATTCTAAAGCTAATGACCTTGCTGTTTCTATCACTTCAATAAACGCATCACTTCGGTGTGAAATTTCTAAAATTGATAAACCAGAGTTGTTAAAATCAATAAGGCTTTCTGATGCTTTTTTAAAAACTTCATTGGGTAAAATACAAGGTCCTGCACAGAAATTATGTTTTTTCATTTAAGGTTATATTTTTTGTAAAAATTCCAAAGTATTTACTCCATCAGCATAATCCCATAATTTAGGATGTTGAGTTTGCCCAAATGCTATTTCATTATTAGTAAAGTTTTTTGAAACTATACATTGTATTTTTTCTTCGTCTTTTTGTAATTTTTGTTTTAAATCTTCTAAATCATTATAATATTCGTAAAAAACGGTTGCGATAGGGGAAGCGTAGCTTTCGTCTTCTTTAATCATTAAAAAACCATTTTCTAAAATATTAAATTCACTCATTAAATACACAGCTTTGTTATAATCGTAATTATTAGCGTATTTTTTATTGTTTATAATATCTTTTTTAGTGTACATTCCTTTAAAGAAAAGGTCAAAATTATAATCTTTAGGAACAAATAATTTAGAAACTGAACGACATCCTAACCCAAAATAATGAAAAACATCATCACTTAATTTTATATAATCTTCCTCTGTTTCATTTCCTGTAATAACAGCAACTGAATTTCTGTTTTTTCTTATAATATTAGGTTTGTTTTTAAAATAATACTCAAAATAACGAGCTGTATTATTGCTTCCTGTTGCAATTACGGCATCAAAATTTGTTAATTTTTCATCAGTAAATGTTATCTTTTCTTTAAGTTCATTATTAACAAATTCTAAATATTTTGCTAAAAAAGGTAATAAATGTTTATCGTTTGAAGATTGTTTTACCAAAACCGAATGCCCCGAAATTAAAACACATAAAAAATCATGAAAACCAACTAATGGTATATTTCCTGCCATTATTATGGCAACTGTTTTACTGGAATTGGGGTTGATTTTTTCTTTTGCAATCCATTTATTAACATTCTCTTCAGATAAAGCATCAGCCCAATTTTCACAACTTAATAACAAGTTATCATTAGTAAACCAAGTATTATTTTCTTCGGCTAATTTTAATTGATGTTTAAATCCGTCAAAAAATAAATCATTGTGTTCAATATTTTCTTTCTTCTCAATTTTTTGTTGGGAAAACTGACTTAAAAATTCCCCTAACTTTATAAACGCCTGTATTCTATTTTGGATTTTGCTCATTAATATTGTTTCTAAATTATTTTGGCTATATTTTTGCCGAGCAAAGTTACGAAACTGAAACGAAAAAAAGTTATGGCTATAATAATAACGGATGAATGTATAAATTGTGGTGCTTGTGAGCCTGAATGCCCCAACACAGCAATATACGAACCGTCAGATGAATGGAGGTATTCAGACGGAACTGCTTTAAGTGAAAATGTAACTTTGCCTAACGGAAAGGAAGTTAATGCAGATGAATATCAAAATCCTATTTCTGATGACTTTTATTTTATAGTTACTGATAAATGTACTGAATGTAAAGGTTTTTCAGGAGAACCACAATGTGCAGCAGTTTGCCCTGTTGACTGCTGTATTTTAGATGATGATAATGAAGAAACAGAAGAAGAATTATTAGAAAAACAGCGTTTTATGCATGGTTAATTTGTAATTTATAAGGTGTTTTAATTACTTTAAAACAACTATATTTGCATTCGCAAAAAAATATAAGAACATGAAAGCAGGAATTGTAGGATTACCAAATGTAGGTAAATCAACATTATTTAATTGTTTATCAAATGCAAAAGCACAAAGTGCAAACTTTCCGTTTTGTACTATTGAGCCAAATTTAGGAGTAGTAAATGTTCCTGATAAACGATTAGAAAAATTAGAGGAATTAGTTGTTCCTGAAAGAGTATTGCCAGCAACAGTTGAAATTGTTGATATTGCAGGTTTAGTAAAAGGAGCAAGTAAAGGAGAGGGGTTAGGAAATCAATTTTTAGCAAATATCCGTGAAACAGATGCTATTTTACACGTTTTACGTTGTTTTGATAATGATAATATTGTTCACGTAGACGGTTCAGTTGATCCTATTAGAGATAAAGAAACAATAGATATTGAACTTCAATTAAAAGATTTAGAAACAGTTCAAAAACGTTTAGAACGTGTAAAAAGAACTGCAAAAACAGGAAATAAAGAAGCTCAGATAGAATTAGAAATCCTTTTAAAAGTTGAAAGTACTTTGTTAGAAGGAAAATCAGTTCGTTCATTAGAGTTTACTGAAAAAGAAAATGAATTTATTTTACCATTACAATTCATTACCAATAAGCCTGTTTTATATATTTGTAATGTAGATGAAGGCTCGGCAGTTTCGGGAAATGCTTATGTGGAGCAAGTAAAAGAAAAGGTAAAAGAAGAAGATGCAGAAGTTATCGTTTTAGCTGTTGGAACAGAAGCTGATATTGCAGAATTAGAAGATTATGAAGAACGCCAAATGTTTTTACAAGATGTTGGTTTAGAAGAAGCTGGTGTTTCAAGATTAATCCGTTCAGCATATAAATTATTAAAATTACAAACTTATTTTACTGCTGGTGTTAAGGAAGTTAGAGCTTGGACTATTCCTGTAGGCTCTACTGCACCGCAAGCAGCAGGAGTAATTCATACTGATTTTGAAAAAGGATTTATCCGTGCCGAAGTAATTAGTTATGAGGATTTTGTAAAGTACGGAACTGAAGCAAAAGTAAAAGAAGCAGGTAAAATGCGTATTGAAGGTAAAGAATATATAGTACAAGACGGAGATGTTATGCATTTTAGATTTAATGTATAAGTTTATTATTTTTTATAAAAAATCAACAAAAACATTTATGATATTTACATAAATGTTTTTGTGTTTTTATAAGTTTTAATTAAATGTACTATTTCCGCATAATTAAAAGTATCTTTGCACCATATTTATATAAATAATGACAACATTTTCAGACTTAGGAGTTCATAAAAACTACATAAAAGGATTAAAAGAGTTAGGTATTAAAGTACCAACTGAAATTCAAGAAAAAACAATTCCGTTTTTATTGGAAAACAAGAGTGATTTTATAGGTTTGGCACAAACAGGTACAGGTAAAACCGTAGCTTTTGGTTTGCCAGTTTTAAACTTAATTAATGTAGATGATGATAACGTTCAAGCATTAATATTATCGCCTACAAGAGAATTAGTACAGCAAATAAAAAAGCAATTATTTAAATTTACTAAATACATTGACGAAAAAATATTTGTTGAAGCCGTTTATGGTGGTGAAAAAATTGAACGACAAATTAATAATTTACAAAGAATTACACACGTAATTGTATCTACCCCCGGTAGATTGGTAGACCTTATTGAAAGAGGAGATGTAAATTTAAAAAATATTAAAACCGTAGTTTTAGATGAAGCCGACGAAATGTTAAGTATGGGTTTTAAAGAAGACATAAATCGTATTTTAAAATATACATCAGGAGATAGAAATACGTGGCTTTTTTCTGCAACAATGCCTGAAGAAATTAGGCAGATTGTAAAAAGATATATGAATATTAACGCAAAACGTGTTGAAATAAATACTCATAATATTGTAAATTCTAATATCACTCACTTTTTTGTTAAAACAACGTTAAAAGATAAAACAAATGATATTGCTGATTTTTTAGATAAAAGGACTTCAGAAAGAGGTATTATTTTTTGTAGAACAAAAGCAGGAGCAAGAAAATTATGCAAGGAATTGAAAGATGAAGGATTTTCTATTGATGTTTTAGAAGGAGATATGAAGCAAATAGATAGAGATAAAGTAATGAGAGCTTTTAAAAATGAAAGTTTACAATACTTAATTTCTACCGATGTTTCTGCCAGAGGTATTGATGTTAAGGATATAAATTTTGTGGTACATCATCAATTACCAGAACAATTATCTTATTACACGCATAGGAGTGGAAGAACGGCAAGAGCGGGTAAAACAGGTATTTCTATTGCATTTATATTACCAAATGAATTGGAAAAAATTCATCAAATTCAAAAGGATTTACAAATTAAATTTACAGAAACAAAACTTTAATTATTTTATATGGATATCATATATTTTCTTGATATGGTGGGTACATTCGCCTTTGCAGTTTCAGGGTCTTTAGTGGCTATGAAAAGTAAATTTGA
This sequence comes from Tenacibaculum sp., assembly GCA_018456245.1. Lineage (GTDB taxonomy): Bacteria > Bacteroidota > Bacteroidia > Flavobacteriales > Flavobacteriaceae > Polaribacter. The sequence goes on from JAGYHQ010000009.1 coordinate 20,475, forward strand.
TATATTTGGTGTAGTAATTATTGCTTTTGTTACAGCTGTTGGAGGAGGAATGTTAAGAGATGTTTTAATAGATGCACACCCAATAAATTGGATTGGAGACCTAAATTATATTTGGGTAATTCTTATAGCTGTTACCGTAACGTATTTATTCAAAAGTAAAATAGCGCCTTTACGTAAAACCTTTGTTTTATTTGATACTTTAGGGATTAGTGTTTTTACTTTATTAGGAATACAAAAAAGTCTTGCTTTTGGGTTACCTCCATTTGTAGCTTTAATTATGGGGATGATTTCAGCAGTTTTTGGTGGTGTTGTTCGTGATGTATTAACAAGAAAAGTACCTTTAATTTTTAAAAAGGAAATTTATGCCTCTGCTTGTTTATCAGGAGGAGTAGTTTATTTATTATTAAGGTATGTGTCTGTAAAACCAGATATTCAATTTGTTCTTTCTGCGGTAACTATTATTGTTATTAGGATAATAGCTGTTCGTAAAAGTTTGGAACTCCCAAAAATAAATAAAGATGTTTTTGGAAAAAGTTAAAAAAATGATTAAATTGTCCGTAAAAATAAAATATATGAGTATAATGAAAAAAATAATAGTAGCTTGTTTTGTGATGATTTCTGTTAATTTATTATCGCAGCAAAAACAATTACCTGAAGGGTGGGATGTAATTATTTTAGAGGGTAGAAAAGCTTATATGAATTTAATTACAGGAGAAACTACTTATAAATATCCAACAAAACCAGCAAAAAAACCTATGCGTAAGATAGAGGTTGATCCTTCAATAATACATAAGGTAAAGAAGGGAGAAACTTTGTATTCTATTGCACGTAAATACAATATTACTGTAAATGAAATTTACAAATTAAATGCTGAGTTTAATTATGATAAATTAAGAGAGGGACAGGAAATTATAGTTGGGTATGACAAAACAAAAGAAGGTAAAGTTATATATGAAGTTGATGAAGATGCTTACACAAATAAGGATAAAAACTCGCATTATGTAAAAAAGGGAGAAACATTATTTAGTATTTCTAGAAAATATTACATTACTGTAGATAAATTAAAAAGGTATAATAATCTAAAATCAAATACTATAAAAATAGGTCAGAAATTAAGAATTGTTCCTTTTTAAAAAAATAATACTAAATAGCCGAATTAATATTAATTCGGCTATTTAATTTTTTATATTTTATACAATTTTATTTTTTAAAAGGTAATTTAATATACATGTTATTACAATTAGGGTATAACATATTAGAATTCCATAATGAATGAGTGGTTTTTGAGCTAAATGTTTTGGTTCTTGCTCTAGTTTTACCTGTAATAACTTCAATAGTTTTTGATAATAGAGGTTCATTGTCTTCACCTAAAATTCCTAAATTTTTAGGGTTTTCAGATAACTTTTCATCAGGAGAAAAACCTTCAGGTTTATTTTCGTTGTTTTTATTTTTTATTTCAAAAGTAATAAGTTGCATAGCCCAATGATGTGATGTGTTAAAATTTTCGCCTTTTTTAGTATAATCATCAGAATCATATAAAGTAATTGAGCCTACGTGTTTTCCATAGGTTTGTTCCCCTATTAGTTTTACTGTAATATATGGTTTTAAGGCATTTATAACTAATTCAGAAGCAGAAGCTGTATTTTTTGAAACAATAAAATAAACAGTTTTAAGATTTAAACTATTAATGGTTTCATTACCAATTTTATTAGTAAATTTATTAATAAATAAATCATTGTTTATTGATGACATAACTTTTTCATTCCAAATTTGTTTAGAAAATAATTGATTGTTGAATTGCCCCGTTATCATACTTCCTAAATAAACGGCTGATTTAACAGAGCCTCCACCATTGTACCTAAGGTCAATAATTAAATCAGTAATTCCTGCTGTTTTAAATTTACCAAATTCAGTATTTAATTGTTTATCATAAGAAGATGCAAATTGGTTGTAAAGTAAATAACCAATTTTTTTATTTCCTTTATTTATAATTTTAGAAATTTTTATAGGATTTTCTTGTACGTTTGTTTTTGTTAACTCAAATTTTTGTCCGTTACTAACAGGGTTTCCATTATTATAATCGGCTAAATGGATTGTAAATGAATTATTTGAGAAAAGTTTACCTATATTTTCTTTTGTTAGTTTAGTATTATCTACTTCGGTAATAATCATTCCTCTTTTTAAGCCTTTTTTATCGGCTTCAGAATTTTTAACAACATCATAAACGTAAGCGTAATAATTTGAATTTTCATTTATTAAATCAACTTTTAATCCACTTGTTAAACGTTTTCCTTCAAAAGAATTTTCTAAGGCAATATAATCATCAACAATCCATGAAAATTTATCTATTTCATCTTTTTTATAAAGTAAACTATTAAATAAATTTTTAGGTTTTTCATAAATTCCTAAATAATCATTTAATTGATGTCTTGAAGAGAAACGCTTGTCAGACAAATCAGGAACTTTTCCTTGCCATTTGTAATAAGCATTCATTCCTCCCCAAATAAAATCATTAACTTGTATATCTTTACTAATTTCATCTTCTTTAGAACAGCTAAATAATAATGTTATTGAAATAAATGTTATAAATAGCTTTTTTAAGTGTATCTTTATCATTGTAAAATATTTTTGTATTCAAATATAACGAAATTTAACTTTTTTTAGTTTATTGGTGTAACAAAATTGTATTTGTATCGTCATAAAGGTGTTAATAGATAAAAAAACAAACGATAATAATGAAACAATCAGACTTTTTAAAAGTTGTATTACCATTTAAAGATAAGGTATTTCGTTTAGCAAAACGTTTGTTGGTATCTGTTGAAGAAGCTGAAGACGCAACCCAAGAGTTGTATTTTAAGTTATGGAAGAATAAGGAAAAAATATCTGATTATAAAAATGTGGAAGCATTTGCAATGACGATGACAAAAAATTATTGTTTTGACAGATTAAAATCAGGGCAAGCAAGTAATTTAACCTTAGTACATAGTAATTATAAAGAGATTGGCACAAATCTTGACAAAGAAATAGAAAACAAAGACAGTATAAGCCAAGTACATCAATTAATTGAAAAATTGCCTGAACAACAAAAAGCAATAATTCAGTTAAGAGATATAGAGGAATATGATTATGATGAAATATGTAAAATAATGGAGATGACACCCTCAGCAGTAAGGGTAGCTCTTTCAAGGGCAAGAAAAACAATAAGAGAGGCATTAATTAAAAAGCATAACTATGGAGTTAGCTAGTATAGAAAAATTATTAGATAAATATATAAACTCAGAAACAACATTAAAGGAGGAAGAAATACTTAAAAAATATTTTACTTCTGATGATGTTGCCCCACATTTACAAGAAATGAAAGGCTTGTTTGTTTATTTTAAAGAAAGTAAAGGTGAAACTTGTACAAAATCCGTTAGGTTAAAATCTAAAAAAATGAACTTTAAATGGATGTCTTTAGTAGCATCGGTACTTTTATTAGTAGGTGTTTTTGTAGGTAAAAAACGATATGATAACTACCAACAAGAACAACAATTCGCTCAAATTAAGCAGGCTTTAGAAATGGTTTCTTTCAATTTGAACAGAGGTAATGACGTATTATATGCCGTATCTAATAATTTAACAAAAGGAAATAATGCAATTAATGAACTAAATATGTTCCCAAAAACAATTAGTAAAGCAAATAGAATTTTAAAAAAATAAAGAAATAATTATGAAAAGAAAAGTTTTAATAGCCGTAATGGCACTTGTGATGAATATGGGTTTTGCACAATCAGTATTTGATAAATTAGAAAATTTAGATGATGTATCTACGGTAGTAATTACAAAAGATGCGTTTGATTTATTAAGAAAATTTCCTGATATGCAATCAAAAGATATGAAAGCGTTTAACGCTGCAAAAGGATTAAAGGAATTAAGAGTGTTTTCTACTGAAAAAGCATCTATGACATCTAAAATGGAAAATATGGTTAGCTCTGTTATAAAAAGTGGAAAAATGACACAGTTAATGAGGGTTAAAGATAAAAATTCTCGTGTGAAGATTTATGTAAAATCAACTAAAAATAAAGATTTAGTTAGTGAGGTATTAATGTTTGTGAAAAATTTTGATAAAGATGATGAATCTCAATCAGTAATAATATCTTTAACGGGAGATATTAATGTTAATGAATTGTCGGAAATAGCAAGTGATTACGAAAAGAAAAAGTAAATAAAATGAAAAAGTTATATATAATATTAGCAGTTTTAGGTTCGGTTATTTTTACATCTTGTAAAAAAGAAACATTACAAACATATTTAGTTGATTGTAAGGAGAAAGATAATTTTGTAACATTAGATTTTTCAGCAAACACACTTTTAAGTATAAGTGATACATCATCTTTTGAAGATAAAGAAGCATTTAAAAGTATTCGTAAAGTGAACATTGCTTTTTTACAAAAAGATAAGGCAAGTGAAGAGGAGATTAAAACCGAAAGAGAGAAATTAAAATCAATTTTAAATAATTCTGAGTATAAAGAATTAATGAAATTTAAACATAAAGAGCACACAGGAACTATTTATTATTTAGGAGAATCAACTGATTTAATTAATGAGGTTATTATTTTTGGTTATTCTGATGATTTTGGTGTGGGGGTTGTAAGATTGTTAGGGAAAAATATGGATCCGACAGCAATTGCCAATGCTATGAAAAATGTAAAACCTAACAAAGATGAGTTAAAAAAACTTAAAGGTATTTTTTAATTATATGTAAAATTGTTTGATTAAGCAAAGCGTTTCGTAATATTTATGAAGCGCTTTTTTTTGTAAAAAATTAAGATAAATAACTAAAAATCAAAACTTTTTAGTTTTATTTGAATAAATTTTATAAATTTGCACTCCTTTTTTCGATAATAGACTTTAAAAAGGTATGTATAAAAGAAAATTAATTTTAATTTCTCTTGGCGTTAGGTTCGTTTAAAAGTCTGGCTAACAAAAAGATACAAATAAGTATTCAGATGTCTGAAGAAACAAACAAAGTAGTTGAAGAAACTACATCTCCACAACAAGTTAACCCAGAACAATTTTTAGCTGATTTTAATTGGCACAAATACGAACAAGGTATTGAAGAGGTTGACGAAGCAAAATTAAAAGAATTTGAACAAGCGTTAGAAGGAACTGTAGGTTTCGTAAACGAACGTGATGTAATTGAAGGTTCAGTAGTAAGAATTACCGATAGAGATGCGATTATTGATATCAATTCAAAATCAGAAGGTGTAATTTCTTTAAATGAATTCCGTTACAACCCAAATTTAGCAGTTGGAGACAAAGTAGAAGTATTAGTTGATAAAAGAGAAGACTCTTCTGGTCAATTAGTATTATCTCACAAAAAAGCAAGAGTAATTAAGGCTTGGGGTAGAGTTAATAAAGCACATGAAACAGGAGAAATTGTTAATGGTTTTGTTAAATGCCGTACAAGAGGTGGTATGATTGTGGATGTATTTGGTATTGAAGCATTCTTACCAGGTTCTCAAATTGATGTTAAGCCAATCCGTGATTACGATCAATATGTAGAGAAAAACATGGAATTCAAAGTTGTGAAAATCAACCATGAATTTAAAAACGTAGTAGTTTCTCATAAAGCATTAATTGAGGCTGATTTAGAAGACCAAAAACGTGAAATTATTGGTCAATTAGAAAAAGGACAAGTATTAGAAGGTGTTGTTAAAAACATTACTTCATACGGTGTATTTGTTGATTTAGGAGGTGTTGACGGATTAGTACACATTACAGATTTATCTTGGTCTCGTATAAACCACCCTAACGAGGTTGTTGAATTAGACCAAAAATTAAATGTTGTAATTTTAGACTTTGATGATAACAAGTCAAGAATTCAATTAGGATTAAAACAATTATCTAAACACCCATGGGAAGCGTTAAGCGAAACATTAAAAGTGGGAGATAAAGTAAAAGGTAAAGTAGTTGTACTTGCTGATTACGGTGCGTTTGTAGAGGTTGAAGAAGGTGTTGAAGGATTAATTCACGTATCTGAAATGTCTTGGTCTACACACTTACGTTCTGCTCAAGATTTCGTAAAAGTAGGTGATGAGGTAGAGGCTCAAGTATTAACGTTAGATCGTGAGGAGCGTAAAATGTCTTTAGGTATGAAACAATTACACCCAGACCCTTGGACAGATATTACTGCTAAATACCCAGTAGGTTCTACACATACAGGTACTGTACGTAATTACACTAACTTTGGTGTATTTGTTGAATTAGAAGAAGGTATTGATGGTTTAGTATATATTTCTGATTTATCTTGGACTAAAAAAGTAAAACACCCATCAGATTTTGTAACTGTTGGAGATAAACTTGAAGTTAAAGTATTAGAATTAGATGTTGAAAACCGTAAATTAAACTTAGGTCATAAACAAACTCAAGACAATCCTTGGGATGCTCATGAGGCTAAATACTCAATAGGTTCTAATCATCAAGGTACAATTACATCTAAAAATGATAAAGGAGCTACTGTAACTTTTGAAGATGGAGTAGAGGCATTTGCACCAACTCGTTTATTAGAAAAAGAAGATGGTACTAAATTAGAGAAAGGAGATTCTGCTGAATTCCAAGTAAATGAATTTAGTAAAGAATATAGAAGAATTGTTGTTTCTCACACAGCTACATTTAAAGAAGAGGAAGCTCGTAATGTTAAGGCTGCTGCAGCCAAAGCACAAGATGCTGAAAAAACCACTTTAGGAGACATAGGTGGATTAGCTGAATTAAAGAAGCAAATGGAAAAAGGAGAATAATTTTTTCTCTATTATAAATTATTTAAAACCACCAATTTATTTGGTGGTTTTTATTTTTTTAAACTTATACGGTTTTATACTAAAAAACTAATATCAAAAAATTACTTTTGTATTATGGATTTACAACAATTTTTTAACGCATTTAAGAGTAGTTTACAAAATAATGATTTTGTAAAAATTACATTAAGTAAGCCAATAAGTAAAAGTGATGAATTGGTTAATGTTTACATACGCCAAATTGAATTAAAAGAAGAGGTTTTATTTCAAATTTTATATAGGTACAATACTAATGATAAAGTAAAAAATTACTCATTAAATGATGCTGTTATTGAACTGGAAAACTTACTTAAAGAAAAATTTAGAGCAGGAATTTTATTTACTTTAGAAAATGATTTGTTAGTTTTTATATCTAAAAAGAAAAAGATAAGTTACAAAACTACAAAGCCAAGTTTTAAAAATAAATTACCTGTAACCCACGATAAAATAAAAGAAAAAAGGATAGAATTAAGTAAATATTTATATTATTTAGGTATTACTGATAATAAGAATAATTTAATACCTAAAATGTCTGATAAGTACAGGCAAATTAACAAATATTTGGAAATTATTGATAGTTTGTTAGAAGCAGTAGATGTTTCTAAAGAAATTAATATTGTTGATATGGGGTCGGGTAAAGGTTACTTAACTTTCGCTTTGTATGATTATTTAATTAATATAAAAAAGTATAAAGTAAAGGTAACAGGTATAGAACTTAGGCAAAATCTTGTTAATTATTGTAATGATATTGCTAAAAAAAGCGGATTTATTAACCTAAATTTTGTAGCTGAAAGAATAGAAAATTATAACGATGATAAGATAAATATTTTAATAGCCCTACATGCTTGTGATACTGCAACTGATGATGCTATTTATAAAGGATTAGTTGCAAAATCAGATTTAATTATTTGTGCCCCTTGTTGTCATAAGCAAATTCGTCAGCAAGTAAAAGGAAAAGAACAAGAAATTCCGTTATTAAAATACGGAATTTTTAAAGAACGACAATTTGAAATGGTTACCGATACCATTAGAGCTTTAATATTAGAAAAGAAAGGTTACAACACTAAAATTTTTGAATTTATAAGTAATGAACATACACGAAAAAACATAATGTTAGTTGGTTCAAAATCAAATAAAATTAAAGATGTAGAACTAATTAACAAAAAAATTACCGGATTAAAAGAGATATATAAAATAGAAAATCATTATTTAGAAACATTGGTTTAATCAAATTTGCCATGTTCTAATGCTAATTCACAAAAATCATTAAAAGGTAAGATTTTAATATCTTCTAATTTTATATTATTACATTTTGTTTTGCCTGCAACATAAATATTGTAGTTAGTTTTTGGTTTTGCTTTAGATAATTCTTCAAACAAACCGTCTCTAAAAAATATTTTATTGTATAATTCTGGTAAGTGAGGTTCTACAAAAAAGTCTCCTTGTTTTATAAAGTTGTTATATTCATTTTTATTATCTCCTATTTTGTGTAATGAAAATAGAAAGGTGTTTTTATCATTATCTCCTATATAAATTTGTAGAGTATAATAGGTTTCATCTTCTTCTTTAAAAAATATATCGCCAAAAGGAGTATGTGCTAAAATAGTTCTGTCTTTATCGTCTTTAAAAAACTTTTTAAATATTTTTTGTTGTAAATTCATCATTAATTTAATTTTAAAAGGAGGACTAATTTAATAAAATAAAGTTAGTAAATAGAGAGTTATATTAAATCGTTTATTTGTTAGTAATGTTACCTTTGGGGTTTAGAGGAGTTAAAGATAATTATTCTGATACAAAATATTATAAAGAAGTATTAAAAGATTGTGCTTATTTTAGAAAGTATATTGATAAAAACTAAAGGTATTTCATCAATATACTTCCTTTAATATTTGTAAGATTTAATATTTTACAAGTGAGTAAATTTCTTCTAAACCTGATAATTTAGAAGTTCCGTTTAATTCCGTTAATTCAATTAAAAAACTTAAATAAACGGGGTTATTTCCAAATTTTCGTAATAATTGTAATGAGGCGTTTGCACTTCCTCCTGTTGCTAATAGGTCATCGTGTAATAATAAAACGTCATTTTCTGAAATAGCATCTTTATGAATTTCTAAAGAGTCTGTTCCGTATTCTAATTCGTATTCAATTTTAAATTTATCAGCAGGAAGTTTCCCCGGTTTACGTAACATTACAAAACCAGCGCCAAGTTTATATGCTAAAATTGAGCCTATAATAAAGCCTCTACTTTCAATTCCTACAACTTTTGTAATACCTTTGTCTTTGTAATGTTCATACAATAAATTAACCATTTCTTGTAAAACCTCAGGCTCTTTAAGTGCGGTTGTAATATCTTTAAATTGAATTCCTTTTTTAGGGAAATCAGGTACGTTTCTTATGCTTTTTTTTATTTTTTCTATGTTCATTTCTATTTTTTATTAACTTTTAAATAGTGAGTTGTTTTTATCTTTTAAATATTACTTTCCGATACAGAAAGTGAAACACCTTTTATTTATAAGACTTATAGCCTTATGAGTTGTAATTTAGGTGTAATACTTTGTTTTCGGTTGTTTTTAAAATTTTATATTTCTAAAATTAATCATTCCATTTTCTTCTGAAAAAATAGTATGCTCGCCATCGTAAATAACTTGGGTTGATACGACATCATTACCGATAATTTTTCGTAAATAATCTAAACCTTTGGTAAATGATTTCGTAAATGCTTTTGCTGATTTTATTTCATAGGCATTTAACTTCATTCCATTTTCTTCTATTAAATCCACCTCATTTTGAGATTTATCTTTATAAAAATACAAATTAGAGTTTTTACCTTGATTAAATCGGTTTTTCAAAAACTCTAAAACAACCATATTCTCAAATAAATTTCCACGAAGTGGGTGCGTTTCTAATTGTGTTTCGTTTTCAATGCCGAGTAAAAAACACGCCAAACCTGTATCACAAAAATAAATTTTTGGCGATTTTACTAATCGTTTTCCGATGTTTCTGAAAAATGGTGGCAAACGAAATAAAATATACGACGCTTCCAAAACACTTATCCATTCTTTAATAGTCGGAGCAGAAACACCTACTTCATTTGATAAATTAGAAATGTTTAATTCCGTTCCTATTCGCCCAGCACAAAGTTTTATAAAAGTTTGAAAATGATTAATTTCTTTGATTTTCAAAAGTTGTCTTACATCTCGTTCTACATAAGTGTTGTAATAGTTTCGGCTGACATCTTGCACAGGAAAACCTTTTCCCCAAACGGCAGGATAACCACCTTTTAAAATCAGTTCGTTGGTATCCGTTTTTTGAATTTGTTCGCCCAACTCTTGATGTGACAAAGGCAACAATGAAAATACTGCCGAACGACCTGCTAACGATTGTGTAACACTTTCCATTAAAGCGAAATTACTACTTCCAGTTAAAATAAATTTAGCCGTTTCATCTTCATCTACAACCACTTGAATGTATGACAATAATTCAGGAACATTTTGTACTTCATCTAAAATTAAACCTTTTTTATATTGTTTCAAAAAGGCTTTTGGCGAAGTTAAAATTAAATTTCGCAAACTTATTTCTTCCAAATTGACATAGTGATAATCCTTAAAAACTTCTTTACAAAGTGTTGTTTTTCCTGATTGACGAGGGCCTGTAACCACAATTACAGAATACATTTTATGAACTCGCTCTAATTCTTTTTGTTGCTGTCGTTGGATTATTTTTTTACTCATTTTTCGGACAAATTGAAAGTTGTACTTTATTTTTGTCCAAAAATAGTCTTTATTTTTGATGTGAGCAAATAAAAAAATCGGACAAATTGAAACTACAACTTTCAATTTGTCCGATTTTTTAAGTTTAAAAACTAAAATGATGGATAAAATTTGCTTTTATAAATCAAAAAATATACTTTTGTGATTGATAAATAAAGTTTTTATACATCATTATAATGAAAAATTGGAATTGGAAACATAAGGATTGGGCAAATTTTACTTACAATAAAGAACAAATTAACGAGTTAGAATTAGAACTTGCAAATTTAACTGGTGTTATTGTAGGTATATTAAAAAGTTTTGACCAGTACGGGAATGAACGCTTTTTGGTAGATTTAATGAGCAATGAGGCTCTTAAAACTTCCGAAATAGAGGGCGAATTATTAAATCGTGATAGTGTGCAGTCTTCTATACAGCGAAATTTGGGCTTTAAAATTACGGAAAGTTCTGTTCGTAAAGTAACTCCTGCTGAATATGGTATTGCTGAAATGATGGTGGATTTATATAAAAATTTTGATACCAAACTTACTGATGAAAGTTTGTTTGAGTGGCATAAAATGCTGACTAACGGTAGGCGAGATTTATTGGATATAGGGCGTTACCGAACACATAAAGAGCCGATGCAAATTGTTTCAGGTAGCATCAACAGACCTATTGTGCATTATGAAGCACCTCCTTCTTCTGAAATGCAGAAAGAAATGTCTAATTTTATAAAATGGTTTAATGATAATCATTTTGATACTCCTACCGAATTAACACCGATAGTTAAGGCAGGAATAACACATTTTTATTTTGTAACAATACACCCTTTTGAAGATGGAAATGGTCGTATTGCAAGAGCATTGACTGAAAAATCATTAGGATTAAGTTTAGGAAAACCGTCTTATACTTCATTGTCAAAAACGATTAATGAAAACAAAAAAATGTATTATACGGCTCTTGAAAAGCATAACACAACGCTAAATCTTACCGATTGGCTCGTATATTTTGGTGAGTTATTAATTCAATCGCAGAAAAATACCATAGAATTATTAGAATTTACCATTGCTAAAACGCATTTTTTTGATAAGCATAAAAGCATCTTAAATGAACGACAAATTAAGGTTATTCAACGAATATTTAAAGAGGGAGTAAAAGGCTTTGACGGTGGATTAAGTGCCAAAAATTACAAAACAATTTCAGGTACATCAGATGCTACAACTACTCGTGACCTTAAAGATTTGGTTGATAAAGGAATATTTATGAAAACAGGGCAATTGAAAGGGACTAGGTATTTTATAGTGCTTGATAGTTAATTTTTCTTCTAAATCATTTATTTGCTAATAATCAATTTTAAAACTTAAGTTTATTATTATGATACTGATTTTTTATATTTTTGTGTTTGAGTTTGTTAATAGGCTATTTCGTAGGGGTAGTTCAATTTGCCTTATAGATATAATAGTGAGTTGTAGGTGTTTTTGATTTACCACCCAACTTTATTTAAATTGCTTATTTTTGATTAATTTAGCAACCAAAATAAGGTTTAGTTGAGGGAGAGGAGACTATAATTTTTTAATTGCTACTATATACCCTTTCTCTGAGCCGTTGTGGTAATTTATTAAAAGAAAAAGAAAAAAATGATATTCAATATATATTACATAAATCTTCCAAAAGTGTACGAAATTAAAATGATGTTAGATAATGTCATTTTGTTGAACAAAAAATTGGAAAAAAATAAAAATATAGAAGGGCAAACAGAACTTGGAGCGAAATTTGATATTGGTAATAAATTTTTCAAATTATTAAATGTAGAAGGAGATGGAAAAGGCAGAATTTCTGGAAGTTCCGCTCAAAAAGTACTTGAAACTTTTGAGGTTAAAAACACAAAATCTGTCATTCTAAAAGAGGTTTTAGAAAATTCAAAACTAATTAAATCATTTGAAAATGTTGTAGAAGGAGAACTTATCAGAGTAAATAATGTCTCATTAACTTTAGAAAATGAGCCTGAATTAAGAGTTGTAAAACTATTTACTAGTGATGCTTTTAAAGGGATGACTGTTCCTGGAGCAAAAGGTTTTGATTTGAACAATCTTTTCAATTCAATGTTTAAAGATTACGCATATAAGTTGAAAGGAACAATTTTAGGTTTGGAAGAAAATATCCTCATTAAAATACCAATGACATTTGAGAACGAATTTGAAAGTTCCTATAGTGTAGATGATTTATTTATTGGAAAAGTTTCTTTAGTTGGTCTTTATAAGGGGAAAATAAAGCTTAGAGAATTAAAAAACTCATTAGAGTTTTTTCAAGAAATGGGAAATATTCAAAATATGGTAAATCCTCAAAGTGAAGATGATGAAATTCAGAATAGTCAATATGAGGATGTTAAATATAATGATAACTATAATCCATTTTTGAGTAGTCTACAAGATGATAAGGAATATCATTATATAGACATATTATCAATCATTCAAACTATAAATACACCTAAAAAGAATGATTAGTAAAGAGAAACTATATTTATATAATCTTTCAAAGTTCAAGGAACTTAAGTCATATTATTCAGAGCAAGAAAAAGAGATTTTGAGCATAACAGAATTTATCTTAAATGAATCTTTAATTGAAGAATTAATAGGTTACGAATATATCATTGATATAACTGCACTGACAGACATTAATCAGTATAATGTTGAAAGGCTAATTAACCTATTTGATAATTCTTTCACTTTTATTGCAAATATAAAACACAAACGATTTTTTGAAGAAGAATTAAGATTCTGCTTTGATGAATTTGTGATATTTAATGATTATGTTGAGAATAAAGATAACTTAAATGATAGAAAGAAAACCTCTATTAAAAAACACAAAAAAATAATTGATATTGAGCAGGATCAATTACATCTGTTTTTTGAAAAAATAGACCAATCTCTTTACGGACATCAAAAATTTAAGGATGATTTAAAAAAACAAATAGAAAATTTTAGAGTATTTAATAAACTTGGTGAACATCTAATATTATCACTTTTCTTAATGGGAGATTCTGGTGTTGGTAAAACTGAAGTAGCAAGAACAATTCATAAAGCACTTGGAGGTGAAAATAAAATGGCTAAAATTAATTTCGGAAATTACAGTAGCGATAATTCACTAAACTCACTAATAGGAAGTCCAAGAGGTTATATAGGTAGTGATGATGGAGAAATTTTTATAAGAGTTGCAGAATCTGATACAGGAATAATATTAATTGATGAATTTGAAAAGTCAAATTCTACGCTTTTTAACTACTTTCTCGATGTTTTAGAGAGTGGCAGAATGATAAGTTCTTTGGCTCACGAAATTGACTTAAATGGTTTTATAATCATTTTCACTTCCAACATATCAAGAGATAATTTTAAAAAAGTTATTTCGCCTGAATTACGCTCAAGATTTGATTACAAAGGGTATTTCACAATTCTTAAATCAGAGGATAAAAGTAAATATGTCGAATTTAGATTAAATAGTATTATTCGAAAATTCAATAAAAATGTTGATAATCTTTTAGATGATAATTTCAAACACGAAGTTTTTAGAAAAATTAATGTGACAAAATTTAAGAATATGAGAGATTTGAATAAAAGTATTAAGCAAGTTTTTGTAAAAGAATTAAAAACAAAAATAATATAAAATACTATACGCAAAAGTATATAAGTTATAGTATTTTAGTTTGTACTTTTTAAATCATCTAAACCTTATTTCTATTTTTTTTCGTAAATCTGAAAAATTAAATTAAAGTTTAGCTAAGAGTGGTGTTAGAATTATAGATTAAAGCTTTTTATCCGTTAATACTCGTCACTACATTGATTGTATTAAATAATAATAACTAATTAAAAATAAAACACTTAAAGAATAGTGAATAGAATTGAAATAATAAACAAAATTGGTGCTCAATATCAGATTGGAAATACAGAATCTGGAGAATTTAGTTATTCATCAGCTCTTAAATCAATAGGGAAAGATATTAAGAATTTTCAGAAAGGTAATACAAGTACAAACCACCAGTATTTAGATATAAGATTTGAAAATGAACGACTTTGTATTTTAATAGAAACAAAAAACAGGTTTAGTAAATGGAAAAAAGAAAAAATTCAGAAACAGCTTCAAGATTACGTTCGTTTTGAAAAAGCCTATTCCAACAAAAAAATTGTTGCGATTCTTGCTGAAACAGAGGGTGATGATGTTTGGGTTTGGTATGGTCAATCAGTAATTATAGATGATGAACATAAAGTTCTTGAAGAAACTGAACTAAAAACCTTTGAAGAATATGAGGAAATCTGCTTTGGTAAAGTCAATGATAAAATCAAAGTAATAGATTCTATAAAAACCCTTAATGAAAAATTACATTCAGACGGAGTAAACGAAAAATTAAGAAGTCAATTTGTAGGAACTTGTCTTTTAGCCTTAAAAAATGGTTTAGTATATGAAAATATAAAGACCACTATTAACCCTAAAACTGGTAAACCTCTAAATGCAGAAACTGTAGTAGTCGATAATATCAAAAATATTTTAGAAGGTTTACTAACGAAAAGTGGGAGTATAAATAAGGCTAGCAAGTTAGCAATTCTTAATAATAAAGTTTTAGATGACCAAGATGTACAAAGCCTAACTTACATAGAATTAACCGATATTTTAAAATTTATAGATACTAATATAGTGCCTTACATAAACGATAAAAATACGGCTGGACAAGATTTACTGAATTTATTCTTTACAACCTTTAATAAATATGTAGGGAAATCTGATAAAAACCAAGCTTTTACGCCAGACCATATTTGTAGTTTTATGAGTAAAGTTGTGGGGGTTAATAAACATTCAAGGGTTTTAGACCCTTGTTGTGGTAGTGGTGCTTTTCTTGTAAGAGCTATGACAGACGCAATGGATGATTGTGAAAATGAAGATGAACGAGAAAAAGTAAAACAAGAGCAAATTTTTGGAATTGAATATGAAGCAGGTGCATTTGGTTTGTCATCTACAAATATGTTAATTCACGGAGATGGAAACTCAAATGTTATCCAAGACTCATTATTTAATAAAGGTAAGTGGATTGAAAATAATGATATTAATGTGGTGTTGATGAATCCACCATATACGCAACTAAGAAATTTTGTAATCCAGAGTATACAAAAAAATGGGATAGTAAGAAAAAAGAAGACCCTTCAAAAGGATTTCATTTTGTAGAATGGGTGGCTAGACATGTATCTCCGTTAGCTAAAATGGCAGTGTTACTTCCAATGCAAGCAGCTATAGGTAATAGTAAAGATGTCAAAGAATTTAAGAAAAAAATGTTAGATAAATATACTTTAGAAGCTGTATTTTCTTTACCTGTTGAAGTATTTTATCCAGGTGCAGCAGCAGTTGCTGTGTGCATGGTTTTTGACCTTTCCCAAAAACATATTAAAGCAAATAAAGAGACATTTTTTGGCTATTACCGAGATGATAAGTTTACAAAAAGAAAAGGACTTGGTAGAGTTGAAATGACCGATGAAAAAGGAAATAGTTTATGGGCAAAAACAGAAGAATTGTGGCTTGATTTGTATAAAAACAAAAAGCAAGTAGCAGGTTTTTCTGTTATGCAGAAAGTTTGTTGGAAAGATGAATGGTTGGCAGAAGCGTATATGGAAACGGATTATAGTAGTCTTGAATCTGATGATTTTGAAAAAACATTAAGAGATTATTATTCATACATAATTAAAAATGGTGGAGAAAATGCTTAATACTAATATTTGGGAAGAATTTTGTCTGGATGATTTATTTGATATTTGTCCTGGTAAATACCATAGTAAGGATGAATATGATGAAGGAATAACACCTTATGTTACAGCTTCAGCAAATAATAACGGCATAGCACAGAGAATAAGTTTAATGCCTGATTTTAAAGGAAATGCTATAACAACAGGGAAAGTTGGTTGCACAGCATTTTATCAAATAGAAGATTTTTGCGCTTCAAGTGATGTTAATGTCCTTAGAGCGAGTAAGTTTAAGATGAGTTCTAAAATAGGTGTTTTTATTACATCTATTATAAACTTTTCTGAAAACTACAAATGGACTTATGGTAGACAATGTCGTGTAGGTGACAGTAAAAAAATTGTAATAAAACTACCTATCTTGTTTGATGAAAATCAGAATCCAATAATTGATAATGAAAAGAAATTTAATCCTAAAGGTTATGTTCCTGATTTTGAATTAATGGAAAGGTTTATAGAGGGTAAATTAAATAATAGTCTTATTGGAAATTCATTAAAAACAGGGAACCAAAACAATAAAGCTTTGTTTGAAACAGAAAATTGGAAAGAATTTTATTTATATAAGCTTTTTAACATTACTATGGGGAATGGAATTGATGCTAACAAGACTAGTAATTTTGATCCGAAATACAATTATGTGTCAAGAGATAGTAATGGAAACGGTGTTGTTGGTATTGTAGATGAAATAGAAGGTGAAAATCCATTTCCAGCAGGAGCAATGTCTGTTGCTTTGGGTGGTAGTTTTTTAGGGTCTTGTTTTATTCAAAGAAAACCTTTTTACACTGCTCAAAATGTTGCAGTTTTACAAGAAAAAGAACCTCTTTCGGTTTATACAAAACTATTTATTTCTTCTCTAGTTCGTAATGAATGTAAGATTAAGTATTTAGCATTTGGGCGAGAATTAAACTCTCATATAAGGAAAGATTTTACAATCAAACTACCTATTTTGAAAAAAGGTAATGAAACTGTTATTGATAAAGAAAAAGATTATTCAGAAAGTGGATATGTACCTGATTGGAAATTAATGGAAGAAATTATTAAAAAACTACCTTACGGAGATAGAATTGAATAAAAAACTACTACTAGCAATATAATGTATTTAAGTAATATATTTTTAATTGTTTAACTTAAATTTTAGATATTTTTAACCCGCCAAACCTTATTTCTAATTTTTTTCGTAAATTTGAAAAAATTAGAAATAAGGTTTGGATAAATGTAATACCAAAATTAAAGTCTTCATTTTTTAATCCGCTACTGTTCATACACTAAACCGTTAACCTTGTTTTTAGAACTTACACACTGTCTTTTATTTCATTTGAATTAACAAACTCAAAATTACAACCACAAATCCCCCAACCAAAGTAGCCACTAAATAATTCGGTAATCTACCAAAACCAACTTTGCCTAATTTCTTAACTTCTGCTTGTATCTCGTAAAGTTGAGAATTGAGTTTTCGTGTTTCTTCGTTGAGTTTGTTTTGTTCTTCTGCCACTCGTTTCATTGTTTCTTGGATAAGGAGTAGATATTCTGCTTGTGGCTCTCGGAATTTAATTAAAAATTCATTGCCAACCTTTTTGAAATTCGTAGGGTCAACATCTATCTTTTGATTGTGTTGTGCTTGAATATCTAACAACGCATTTTTAATCGTGTGACTTGCTTTGTTTTCAATAAGTTTCAATTCCTCAATTTGTTGCATCAATACTTCTGCAATATCTTGAACATTCATCTGTTTTTTGTGTGTTTTTCGTTGTGCCATAATTTTCTGTTTTTATCTTCGTATTCTAAATTTTTGTTGTGGTTGTTCTTCTTGTGTTGTCTGTTTTGTTTGTACTTTTTCTTGTGTTTGGTGTCGTTCATCTTCGCTATAAAACTTCATTCGTGAAAGTGTCATTTGCCGATGTACTTCCGATGCTTTTAGATTTACACCGTCAAATTCCACTCGGTAGCCTTGTAATTTTCCTTGTTTGTTGATACTTGGTATAATATCCACTTTTTGTGATTTCATAAGGTCTTGGTATTCCTTAAAATTCCTCACTTTGTGGTCGTTGAGTGCAATTTTATGTCGCCTGAAAATCTCTTTTCGTAATTCCTTAAACTCCTCTAATTTGGCAATTTTCTTAATTCCCTTGACTTCCGTTGCTCGTGTCAATCCTCGTTCTTGTGCAATGTCATCGGCGATGCGTTGTGCTTTTTTGCCGATAAATTTATCATCGTGAGCCTTGCCTTTTTGGTCTATCCGATTAACGAGAATATGTAAGTGTTTGTGTTTGCCTTTCGGATTGTGTTTGACCACAATATATTGATGTTTGTCAAGTCCGATTTTCATTAAAAAGTCTTTGGCAATATCCAAAAAATCATCGTTTGAAAGTCGGTTTCCGTCCGAAATACTTGGCGAAATCACAAAGGAATAATCGTTATTGATACAGCGTTGATTTCTATTTTGAAAAAACACAAATTCCGACTTTATTTCCTGTCCATTATTGCCGATGATATTGTGCTTTATTAACACTTCGGCATCATCTTTTCGCAAGGCATAATCAATACCTTCTTTGGCGTGTGTAATCGCTTTTCTTAATCCTATCATCTTCTAAATTTTTTCAGTTCGTTTTTTAAATCGTAAGCCACTTTTCTAACTTCGTTTGACAAAATACTATCCTTGTGTTTGAAATAATTTGCCAAACGCTCAAAGTCGTTTATAAAGCGAGTGAAATTGTTGTAAATCTCAATTTCTTCATCGGTTAAAGCATAGGTTATCCGTTTGTCAAAAATGGTGTTTCTGCAAAATTCCGACAATCTTAAATTGCATTTTTTCGCTCTATTTTTGATGATGTCTTTTTCTAATTTACTTACTCTAAATCGTATCGTTTCTGTTCTCATATTGTCTTAATCTTCTTTAAAACTTTTGCGACCGCAGGGAGAAAAACGAGTGGGGATATGGGGTGCAAAAAAATCCGTAGGTTAATTTTTTTGTGCCACATATCCACATCTCGAATGCAACTTTTCGCCATCTGTTTTATGTATTAAATATTCGTTTAAATCGTTGTGTTTTCTGTAATGGTTTCGGCAGTCTGTAAGTTTATTTCTATCTACTTTTTGTGTCAAAATCTCAAAGGCTTTATCGCCTGAATTGTCATTGTCAAAAAATACTTTTATAGTCTTAAAATGATTGATTTTGGAACTTATCCTTTTGACCATTGCTGTTGAATTAAGAATGATAAAACTCTCGTTTGTCATTCCTTTTTTCAAGGTTAAATACGATAGAAAATCAGACCACGATTCAAACAAGCAAATCGTGTTTAAATTTCTGTAAAAAGTCGTTACATCTTTTTTCCCTAAACAGCCTTTGAAAAACTGATTTCGCACTTCATAACCATCGGAATTATTTTTAAAGCCGATAGCGTAATAGCGTTTGGAATTATTAAAAGTATAATGAATTTCACAACAAAAATGCGTTGCTATTTGAGGGTTTATTTTTCGGCTTTTGAGGTAATTTATCAAGTTGCAATTTGTTATCTTTTGAATACTTAAAATTTGATATTTCGGTTGTTCCTCAAAAGTTGTTTGCTGATGAAAAGAAAAAGAATTTTTAGATAAAATTTCTAATGCTTTTTGCGTATCACAATGATGTAATTTCATCACAAAATCAATGATAGTCCCGCCACAACCTTCCCCAAAGTCATACCATATATTTTTTATCGTATCCACTTTAAAAGAGCGTGTTTTTTCAGTCCTAAAAGGCGATAAAAACCACACCTGATTTCCTTTTGTATTGTGAGGTGTAAATCCTAATTTTTTCATAAAATCAACTAAATCTATTTGTTTTGCTTGTGTACAGTTCATAAGTCTGTGTTTTTTGATGAAATGATGACTAAAATGCTTGTGTCCCTTTATTTATAAGGATTTCAAGCAGTCATCACTTTGTCATCGTTTCATCATTTTTGATTTTTTTTGTTCATCATTTTTATAACTTTTTAAAAGTGATGACAAAATGATGACAAAACGATGAGCGTTTAATTTATTTATTATTAGTAAGTTATAATTATATTTATTCGTTATTCATCAATTCATCAAAATTTTTCATCAAAAAAACTTTATCTACCGAAAAATAACGACCTTTATTGTCAGAAAGCACTATATCGCCATCACTCAACACCGTAAATTTGCGATACGAAAGTGAGTTTTTTTGGTTTTTGATGTTCCAGTCCTTTTTGAGAATTGTTCGTATTTGTGTGAGGTCGGTTTTTACTCTTGTTTTGTTCAAAGCATTGAGTAAATCAAACGGAACAAAATCAACCTTATCTAAATCAAATTTTTCTAATACACTGATTAGAATTTGAGCAATTTCCTTTTCTACTCGGTTACGATTATTACTGACTAATTTTTTAAGTGCAGGAGTGTAAATTTGTTTCGGAGTAAACCACATTCTTGTTTTCTTTTCACTCGCAAAACTTCTCTGTTTTATAAAATGCAAAAACGCAGGAATTTCTTGTGTCAATTTTTGTAAAAAATCAACATCTTCAACTTCTATTTTTGGCACTTTGATTATCCAAAAACGAATTTCATCTGCATCAATTTTGATAAAACTGTCCTCTTTGTTGGAGCACATTATAAATTTACCAAAGAAATCAACCTCAAATCGTTCTTTTCCTTTTGCCTCTATCTTATTTTTGTTTGAAGTGGATAAATATTTGATTTTCTCTGTAATTTCTTCCTTTTGAAAAAATGCCTCGTCCAAACCTAAAATAAGTTTGTTTCCCCAGTCCAAATTGAAATTTGAATTTAGCGAATGACTATCTAAATAAGACATATTGTGTCCAAAAACTTCTTTTAAGTATTTTAGAAATGAAGATTTTCCTGTCGCTCTTTCTTTACTAACCAAACAAAGCACTGGTAATGGTTGTTGTGGGATTTCGTATAATAACTTAAAATAGTCCAAACCATACTCAAACTGATTGCCAAAAATATGTTTGAAAAATTTTAAGGTGTTTTCATATTGTCCTTGTTTTGGTTGGTGTTTCAAAGGCGAATAGGTATTGTAAAATCCAAAGATTTCTTTTGAAAACTCAATATGATTAGGAAAACAAATACTTCCGTCATACTTGGGTATTTTGCTTAAAAAATCTCGGTTGTGGTCTTGGATTATTGTGTTTTTATCCCACTTAATTAAGGTTTCGTTAAATTCGTCATTTATCGTTGGAACTTGAACTATTTTAAAATAACTCGTTCCTATTCTGATGTAAGGTATGTCTTGATGTTTCATTTTGATGATAGATGTTTAAATCATACCTTTGTGGTACGATTATATTCGTAAATAATTGAAATAAATAGCATAAAAGTGAGGGCTTTTATGCTTTTTTTATAAAAGCATAAGACAATGCTTCTTTTTCAAGTTCAATTGATGATTTTCGGTTATTTTGTAATAACCAATTATCAAGTTTTTTCTTATCAAAAAAGATAACCTTTCCATTAGGTTTGGAATGTGGGATATTAGCCGAACTTGTTAATTTATACATATAACTCGGCTTTATACCTGTGTATTCACAGGCTTCTTCAAAGGTTAGTACAGTCTTGTTTGATAGTAATAATTTTTCTAATCTATCAAATCGTTGTTTTAATTCTATTGTGTCCATTTTTCTTGTTTTTTAAATTAAAAATGAACAAACGCGTTTGTTTTCTTTTAGATATCTGAGGACAAAGAAAAGAAGAAATAAAACCTTAAGATGAAATAGTAATTTATTATTATTTATTATTCTTTAACTATCAGTAAATCAGTATTTAAATCTTCAATAAATAATAATAAAGCTCTTCTGCTTTTTGAATTTTTGATAAAAGAATTATTAGTTAACTCATTTTTTAAATTAGTTCTATGAATTCTAAAAGTTTCTATATCAAAATTGTTTTTCTTGTTACTGATAATTAAGTTAGAATTAACAAGACTTTCTATTTTTTGCTTGTCAATATAGTGTCCATTTTCAAGAAAAATGAGAAGATAACAAAATATTTTTACATCAACATTAATAAAATATTTGTTTGTTTCAACCTGTTTAAATTCTTTAAACTTTGGATTTAGTAGATTATCTAAAAAATCGTTTATTTCATTTTCTGAAATTTTTAAAAATGATTTTAAAATTTTTCTTAATGATTTTTTTTGGTCACTAGTTAGTTTGTTTTTAATGTTTTGCTTTTTTGTATGTTTAATTTCTTTAATATTGGTGTCAATTATCTCAAGTTTTTCATTTTGATTAGTGATTTTTTTATTGGTTTCATTAGAAATATTATTAGAATCTCTAAGGTTAGAATCAATTATCTTAAGTTTTTTATCTTGATTAGTAATTTTACTATTAATTTTTTTTGTAGTTTTATTTGAGTCTATAACATTGGTGTTGATGTTTTCAAGTTTTTCATCAATATCTTTAAAAATAGTTTTTTTATTTCTTTTTCCGATATAAGTTGATGAAGGTCTTTATTGAAATTATCATTTAAAATTACTCCTTTTTCACTGAAAACAATATTTGTATATATTAAAGTTGCTAATTCTTTATAATTAAAGACTTGTACATTATCTATTAAAGGTTTGATGTATGATAAAGAATCCTTGGTAATATTTATAAAATTAAAATAATCACGAATCCATACATTTGAACTTGCTTGTTTGATTTTATTTGTAAAAAAATCAGTATTTAGATTTTCTGTTATTTTATCAGTAAAATATTCAAATTCTTGCAAATTCATAATATCTTTAAATTCTTTAAGGTCTTCGTTTTTAATAACTTGTATAATGGTGTCATAAAATTTTTTCTTTTCTTCTATTGAATACATTAAATAACTGCCTTTTGAAGAATTTATGTATTTTGTTCTATAAAAATTATTGTAAAAATTTTTCCTTTTGTAAATCATTATTGCAAATACAGTTAAACAAAAAGCACATAAAACTATTTTTAATGGTATATATAATTTCATATCTAAAAACATAAATAGTGTAGCAATTGGTGATATTACAAAACTAAAAAATGCAACTTTTTCATTTTTCCATAATGTATGGTGAAGTAAATAATCAATATGTTTTCTCATAATTCAAATTTTAAAGTTGGTATTAAATAAGCGGCTTCTTTCATTTTTTTATCAATGATTTTAGCGTAAATTTCGGTAGTTCTAATTTCTTTGTGTCCAAGTCGTTTAGAAACGGTATAAATGTCAGCACCATTCTCTAATAATAAAACAGCGTTGGTATGTCGTGCAGAATGAAAAGTAATGTGTTTCGTAATTCCTGCTTTCATACACCATTTAAGTAAGTTGATATTCATTTGAGCAGAATAATGAAGATTTACAAAAACTCTATCCATTGGATTTTTTCTTTCCCCTAAAAGTTTTCGTGCTTGTTCTGAAATGTATAAATATTCTACGCCTTTTGTCTTTTTCTGAGAAAATACAACTCTGTGAATTTGTTTTCCGTTTTCATCAATCCCTTCATCTCTGACTTCGCTCCATTTCATTTTATTAATATCCGACCAGCGAATTCCTGTAAGACAAGAAAAAATGAATGCTGTTTTTAAAATAGTGTGTTTTGTATGTGTTTCTGAAAGTTTTTTAACTTCATCAAGGGTCAAATATTCTCTGTGTGTTTCTCCTGCTGGAATACTTTTGACCTTTGCAACAAGGTTTTCTTTTAAATACCCTTCCTCAAATGCAGAACGCAAACAAGCCTTAAATTTATTGTAATATGAATGTCTTGTATTTTGTGAAAGAGGTAATCCTGATTTTGCTTTTGCTTCGTTGTTTAAATAATTTTTAAAGCCATTAACGAATTCAATATTAATATCATTAAATGTTGTTTGTGTAGGGCAATAAGCCTTTAAATGTATCTGAGCCGAAAGCCAGTTGTTGTAATTATTTACAGAAGTTGATACTCTTTCTTCTGTTTTGAGATGATAATACTCTAAAAAATTAAAATTAGATTTATCTGAATTTACAATTCCATATTTACCTTGATGGTATTCTGCTTGTCGGATTGCTAAAACTTTTTCTGCAAATTTTTGAGTTTCTTTATTCTGTTGTTTTTCTTCTTTGGTAGTAGGGTTGATGATTAAATACTTTTTTAGATATTCAAAATCTCTTTTATGAACAGTTTTTCCATTATTGTCTATTGTTGTTCCATTATAGTATTCAATAAACAAACTATACTTACCTGATTTTAGTTTTTTCTTTTTTAACGCTATTTTCATACGAGGTGTAATTTATTACACCTCTAAGCCAAATTTGATAAACGAGGTGTAAAATTGGTGTAGCAAAAGTAGTGAAAAAGGAATAAATAAGAAAATAAAAATCAGTAATTACTTTTTAAATTACTGATTTTTAATATTTTATTTTCTTTTAGTTTCGTTTGTTTTACTTTCTTACTTCCCGATACAAAAATTACTAAAAATATTCCCTAAAATATCTTTATCTGCATCATATTCGCCAGTGATGTCGCCGAGGTGTCGTAGGCATTCACGAATGTCAATAGCAAATAGGTCCGAAGAAACACCTAAATCAATATCGTTTTGTACTGAATTTATACTAATTAATGCATTATTTAGAGCCTCAAAATGACGAGAATTTGTAACAATAGTTTCATTATTACTTAATGCTCCTTTGTTTACAAGTGATGTTAATTCTTGTTTAAGAGTATCAATTCCTGTTTTGTTTTTAGCAGATAAGAACAAAACACCTTCAACATCTAATTTTAAATTATTGATTTCGTTTTCTGAAAGTTTATCAATTTTATTAGCAATAATTAATAATCGTTTATTAGCGAAGCGTTCTTTTACAATTCTTAATTGTTCATTTTGGTTGTTTAATTTAGCGCCTTCAATTAAATAAATAACTAATTGAGCATTATCAGCCTTTTCATAAGCTTTTTTAATCCCGATATTTTCTACAATATCATCAGTTTTTCTGATACCAGCGGTATCAATAAAACGGAAAGCCACACCATCAATAATCAGTTCATCTTCAATGGTATCACGGGTTGTTCCTGCAATGTTAGATACAATTGCTCGTTCCTCGTTAAGTAAAGCGTTTAAAAGTGTTGATTTTCCAACATTTGGCTCACCAATAATAGCTACAGGAATACCATTTTTCATGGCATTTCCAAAAGCAAAACTATCAACCAAGCGTTTTAAAACAAACTTAATTTTATTTACAAGTTCAGTGAATTTAGAACGATCAGCAAACTCCACATCTTCGCCTGAAAAATCAAGTTCTAACTCAATTAAAGAGGCAAAATCTAACAATTGCTGACGCAAATTTTTCAGTTCGTTTGAAATTCCACCTCGCATCTGTTGAATTGCCATTTGGTGCGACGCCTCCGAGTTTGAAGCAATCACATCGGCAACAGCTTCGGCTTGTGACAAATCCATTTTTCCGTTTAAAAACGCACGCATTGTAAATTCGCCATTATCAGCCATTCTACAACCATTTTTTAAGAATAATTGCAAAATTTCCTGCTGAATAAATACCGACCCGTGACACGAAATTTCCACCACATTTTCGCCTGTGTAAGAATTCGGATTTTTAAAAACGGATACTAAAACCTCATCTAAAATTTTATTTTTATCAACAATATGACCTAAATGTAGGGTATGAGACTTTTGTGAAATAAGTTTTTTTCCTTTAGTGACTGATTTAAAGAAAATATCAACCAATTCAATAGATTGTTTCCCTGAAAGGCGAATTACTGAAATAGCACCAACTCCTGAGGGGGTTGCTAATGCTATTATTGTGTCATTAAAATGTGTTTGCAAACTAAAATTTATTTAATGGTGCAAATATACATAGTTAAATGCAATGGTTTAATTACTATTTTAGTCAAAAATATTTTTACCTTACAAAATAGGGGATAGGGGGCTAAATATTTATTTAAAAAACATAAGCTCCCCCTAATGAAAGGTAAATAGGGTACATTTTAAAAGATATTGTTTTAAAATCTTTTTCAAAAATATTATTTAACCCACAAGCAAATTTACCCATTGCACGTAAAGTTCGTGTAACTTTCCATTGTCCACCTATTTGAGCTCCATAATTAATAGGATGAATATTTTTTGAAAAATCATAGGTAGCATATTGCTCACCTTCAAAAGTTATTTTTTCGCCAATAGGAGTTCCTTCTCTTAAATATCCGTTTGATACTTTTCCTTGAAATTTACTATTAAGTTTTACTGATAAAAATACACCTGAATTTATTACCCATCTTTTGCTTAATTTGTATTGAGCAAGAATAGGAAGAGATAAATATGTAATTTTGGTATCAGTAGTAACATCTCCTGTCCAATAACCAGAAACTTTACTATCTCCATTTACAATTTCAGTAGCATAGCTTTTAAC
>JAGYHQ010000010.1 GCA_018456245.1 Tenacibaculum sp.
CTAATCCGGGGTGCGTATGACTATCAATAAACGATGGTAATACTGTTTTTCCTTGCAAATCAGTTACTTTTGTTTGTTCACCGATGTAGTTTTCTATTTCTTTGTTTGTTCCTACAAATACGATTTTTCCGTCCTTTACAGCCACTGCCTCGGCTTTCGGACTTTTGTCATTTTCGGTATAAATGTTACCGTTTTTCAGTACTAAATCTACTGGTTCTTTTTTCGTTGAACAGCCTATTAGCAATAGCGTTGCGATAATTAGGCTAAAAATTGAAAATCTTTTCATTTCTCTTTAATCTTAATTATTTCTGTTTTTCTTTCCAAGCATTACAACGCTTTTCTACATTATCTATCAAATTTCCATAGAAAAAGTCATAATCATACATATGATATACTTCTTTCCCCATTAACATAGGTAATTTGTCTATTATTTGGGGTGTTGGAATTACCAATGCTCCATTTTCATCTATTTGAGCAGATGTAAAATGTGGGATTTTTGTACCGTTAATATCTGCAAAAATATTTTTACTACTATCCTGATTTTCTTTTCCATTTGTCCAATCCAAAGGGTTTACACACAAGGCATTCGGTTCAATAGTAGGCGATTTTCCACCTTTCCCGATCGTATTCCAAGTGATAACACCTGAGGTTTGAGTAGGTGTTACAGCCAAAGAAAGTTTCATTGTTTCAAGGTCTTTTTGCGTAATTGTGTAACCAATCGCATAAACAGCCACGAGATTGTTTTTAGGTGCTAAATTTGGATTTTCCACCAACATATCTTTTATAATATTTGACCCTTGAGAATGTCCAGCGATGATATATGGTCGTCCTTTGTTGATGTTTTTTAGGAAATATTTAAACGCATCTTCCACATCTTTTCTTGCAATATCTAAATATTGTTTTCTTTTGTTTACAGGAAGTTCCAACACATAAATAGATGCTTGTTTATACTTTGGAGCATAAATATTACAAGTTTTTCCAAATGCTCCTGCTAATTTTTCAACTATTTGACGAGTGAAATCATTACTCTCTATGGTTTCAATACTTGCATTCATACCCTCTTTTTTGTCTGGGTAGGTAGTTGGATGCACAAAAAACACATCAAATTCTTTGTTCCCTTCTTTCTGAAATTCAATCCAGTTTTGGTTTAGTGAATAATCAACATTTTTTATTTGATTTTTCGTTTTGTTTTTCTTTGTGTTACAGCCTATTAGCAATATTGCTACAATTAGGCTAAAAATTGAAAATCTTTTCATTTCTCTTTTTTTTGAATAATTTAATTAATTTAAGTTAGTTTTTGTCAGAAGAAAATAAAATATGAAATTGTTTGACAACTAACAAATTGTATCTTGTGAAGTTTCTGAAAATAAACTTTTGCAAAGATATGTTAAATTATTAGTTTCTACAAGTGAGAACTAAAAATAATTTTCTTTTTTATATTTTTATTGATAGATTGTGTTTAGTGTTTCCTTCTTTTTTTAATCTTTTTTACAATAGAAACGACAATTAAAATCAAAACTATCAAGCTCACTACAACATTGATTAAAAACTGATTACTCATTGAGCCTCCGTAAGTTGATGTTGTGATTCGCATTCCGTCTTTTTCATAAACAGATTGAAAACCCATAGAAGTTAAATTTATTTCACAATCAAGTGATTTATTTTTATATAATCTTAGAAAATCTAAATATTTTTTTAGCGTAGCATACGATTGTTTTGGAAATCCGTGAGCACCATTAAAAATATAGGTTTCATCGTAGTTTGTGATTAATTTTTTAGCAGAATTTATCAATAGATTCACATCAGTATCATCGGCTAAATCTACATAATCTAATAGCGGGTCATAGAAAAAATCCCCTGTAAATAGTTGTTTGTATTTCTCATCAACTAAAACAGTAGATTCAGTTGTATGCCCTGTAATATTAAGCACTTGTATTTTTCTTTCGCCTAAATCAATTACTTCATTTGGTTTTATCCATTTTGAAACGGTTACTGTTGGCGAACTAAATTGCATAGTCTCTTTTGAGGTCAATTTCAGTTGGTTATCCGTTGTTCTTTCTCGCAAATAAGGCAAATCAATCAGCCACACGCTCTTTTGATTTTCAACATTAGCAATATGGTCAAAATGATAATGTGAAAACATTGTAACCACTTGTAAATCAGTCATTTTTTTAACTATTGACATAATGTTTTTACCTGCACTTGTTCCATACCCAGTGTCAAACAATAAAGCCTTTTCTTTTCCTAAAATAAGGTAACTTGTATTGTAATACCATTCGGTAGTTGGCTCTGAAATAGCGTAGGTTTGCTCGTCCAATTTCCCTACAATATAGTAATCATCTGCCCATTCTGCACCTTCCCACAAAGGATATACAAATTTCTCTTTACTCTCTGAGCAAGAGGTTAATACAAAAATAGAGGCAAAGAATATTGCGATGATTTTTAGTGTGTTTTTCATAATAATTTATTTTATTTTTTAAGTCTTTTTTCTTTCTTTTCCTTATGATTTTGCATAATAATTTGAACTGTTTTCGCAGTAAATGACACAAAAGTTCCAATAGATAAGCAAGTGTAAATAATGGTAAAAAAAATTTTACTAAAATCCGTTGTCGGAACGAGGTCGCCATATCCAACGGTTGACATTGTCATTACCGAAAAATACAAGGCATCAACAATACTCCAATGTTCAGTTTGTGTATAAAAAGCAGTTGCACCAAGTAAAAGAATAATGATAAAAATGAATAAAAATCGGAATTCTTCGTCTGTTTTTAACCCTTTTATTACAACTTTAAAAAGACGGAAAAAATTAATGAAAAATGAAAGCATAGGTTATTGAAATTTATAAAGGGTAATAATTAAAACTTTTTCAATTCCTTTTCTACAAAAGGAATAATTGCTTTTGAAAAAGATATTTCGCTTTTAATAAGTTCGTTAAGTTCTTTGTTGTCCTCGTTTCGTAAAGTTAATATTTGTTCTAATAAACTTTGCCTTACAGCAAGAGAATCTATCCATTGTTGTAAAGATTTTATCGTTCCTTTTTTAGAAATATAAAAATAGCGTTTTCGCTTGTTATCTTTTTTGATTTTGAAACTAATTTCCTTAATTTCTAACAAAAATTTCAAAGATTTACTAATCGCACTTTTACTTATTTTTAAAGTATCAATCAATTCTTGAAAGGTAAAATATTTTTGGTCAGACACATAAAGCAACCCCATAATTTGACCTGCTGTAGGTGGATACCCTATCATTTTGTACAAACTTGCAGATTTATTAATAAGGGTTTGTTTTTTTACATTCATTAATTTAATCAAATTTTATCTTGCGAAGATACGGTAACATTATTAAAAAAAGCTATACGTTTTTACTACAAATTAATACACAGGGTTTATTATTATGTGTTTTTGTACAAAATAGATATAATTCTCCACCGTCTTTAATTTTGGTTTCTTTTCTTATTTGTGCAACACTTTTGGTAAAATTCCTTACAGTAATATTGGCTTTTTTTTCTGGTAAAAATTTATTTATTTGTTTTTTATCATAAGGCAAAACTTTTTCTATTTTAAAACTTCTACCAGGGAATTTAATTAATTTATCAGACGTGTATAAATGGCTATGTTCGTGTAATTTATTAATATTAAATTCTTCAGATATATGATGAAATCCGCCTGATTTTAAAATAGCAGAATTAGGTTCGTACAAATAGGTGAGTGGCTCAGTATATATTGAATTGGCATTTGTTTTAAACTGAAAATTAAATGTTTGATTTTCGTTTTTACCTATATTAATAGTTTTTATTAATATTGATTTATCATATCCTTTTTCTAATAAAAAAAGTAATTCTTTAACTTCATTTTTTACAGCTATAATGTGTATTTCCTTAACAAAATTTAGTTCATTTATAGCAGATGAAATATCTAGAATAGGGGAGTTTTTAATAATAATATTATCAGATTTTGAAAATAAAAAATCTAAATTTTCGGGTACATTTGGTAAACAATCTTTTAATAAAAAAACTTTTCCTTTTATATCGTTTCTCCTTGAGGGGTCTATATAAATACAATCAAAAAAATGGTTGGTTTCTTTTAAAAAATCTAAACCGTTAGTGGCTATTGTGGTAATATTATCAACTTTTAATTGTTTGTAATTATAATTAACAATTCTTGATAATTCTTTGTTAATTTCACAATGTGTAACATTTTTAAAATGTTTAGCAAAATAGAAAGAATCTACACCAAATCCACCGGTTAAATCAATAATTGAATTACCTTTAATTAGTTTAGTCTTGTAGTTAGCCGTAATTTCAGAAGAAGTTTGTTCAATTGAAAGTTTTGGAGGATAATAAATATCTTCTGTATTAAACCAAGTGGGTAATTTTTCCTTACATTTTTGTTTTGCAATTATTTGATTTGCTAATTCTTGTACTGAAACTTCATTAAAAGGACTCCCTTTTAGTATAAAATTAGTAATATTTATATTTAAATTGTTTTTTATAAATTCTTGAATTTCAGTATTTAATATATTTTTATTCATTAAAATATTATCATTTGTTAATAAAAATTTATGTTTTACAAATATTTTTCACGACATTTGACCCCATAAACAAAAATAGTTACAATTATGAAAAAAACAATTTTAGCAATTATATTATTTGCAACAACAGCTACAGTAAGTGCTCAATTTTATATTTCAGCAGGTTCTGGTTATTCTTTTGGTACAGGTAAAAAAGTTTTAGGTATAGAAAGAATACTATCACCTTCAGGAAATACCATAAAAACTTTAAAAGGAAGTTATGGGGAAGGTGTTCATACACAACTAAAAGGAGGTTACTTTTTTAATAAAAAATTTGGAGTAGAATTAGGGGTAGGATATTTACATGGTACAAACCAAGATGTTCAAAAAATATCTGGAAGTGAAATAGCAGGAGTTCCAGGAATAACAGCAAATATAAAAGCAAGAGGTAGAGCTTTTGGTGCATCTTTAGCAGGGATTTACAATATAACAAAAGGACTTTACGTTCGTGCTGGGCTTTTAACAAAATTAGGAGGAAAAACAGAAGTTATTGGAACAGTAAGATCAAAATTACCTGCAAGGTTGGTTAATCCTAATGCTCCAGCTACTATGTTAGTAGATTTAGATCTTGATTTTACAACAGATTTTCAAGGTAAGTTTCCTTTAGGATTTTCAGGAGCTGTTGGGTATAAATTTCCTATTGATGATAATTTATCTTTATATGCGGAGATTGATTATATGAATATTAATGTAACAAGAGATACTTCAAAATTACGAGAATTTTCAGCTAATATTGGAGGGCAAAAAATTACAAGAGATCAATTAAAAGGGGCATTGGCTAACTTACCAGCTGAAAATAGAGCTACTTTTAGTAAAATGTTACCTTTATTGGAAGATGAGTCTAAATGGGGAGAGGGAGATTTACCTTCTTCTAAAGCACCATATTCATCTATAGGTTTTAGTTTTGGAGTTACTTATTCTTTTAACTAATAATTAGAAAATATATTAAAATAAAAAAAAGCAACGGATTAATTTCCGTTGCTTTTTTATTGTGCTGTATTTAGTAAAATCTATTTAAATTTCTTAGCTACTTTTTCAGCAATACCAACAACCACTTCAGTAGCTTTTATAATACTTTCTATAGGTACAAATTCATAACGCCCATGGAAGTTATGACCACCAGCAAAAATATTAGGGCAAGGTAATCCTTTAAATGAAAGCTGTGAACCGTCAGTTCCACCACGAATTGCCTTTATTATTGGTTTAATACCCAAATCTTTCATTACTTCTTCGGCAATATCAACAATATGAATTACAGGCTCAACCTTTTCTTTCATATTATAATATTGGTCTTTAATTTCTACTTTTACTAAGTCTTTTCCTAAATCTTTATTTATTTTTTTGGCAATATCTTCCATTAGTTTTTTTCTGCCTTTAAATAAATTCATATCGTGGTCACGGATAATATAGTTTAAAGTAGTTTTCTCTACATTTCCTTCAATATTATGTAAATGGAAGAAACCTTCATAACCTTCGGTTTCTTGTGGAGTTTCATTTTTAGGTAATGAAGCAATATATTCATTAGCAATAAGCATTGAATTAATCATTTTACCTTTTGCCGACCCTGGGTGAACAATTTTCCCTTCAATAGTAACAGTTGCTCCTGCAGCGTTAAAATTTTCGTATTCTAATTCTCCTACCTGGCTTCCGTCCATTGTATATGCCCATTCTGCACCAAATTTTTCAACATCAAACATATGAGCTCCTCTACCAACTTCTTCATCAGGAGTAAAGCAAATTCTAATTTTTCCGTGTTTAATTTCAGGGTGATTAATTAAATATTCCATTGCTGAAACTATTTCAGTAACTCCTGCTTTATCGTCAGCTCCTAAAAGTGTAGTTCCGTCAGTTGTAATAATGGTTTGCCCTTTGTATAACAATAAATCTTCAAAATAACTTGGAGATAAGATGATGTTTTGTTCTTTATTTAAAACAATATCTTTTCCGTCGTAATTTTCATGAATTTGAGGTTTTACGTCTTTTCCTGTAAAATCAGGACTTGTATCAATATGAGCAACAAAACCAACGGTTGGCACTTCATAATCAATATTACTTGGTAAAGTTGCCATTAAATAGCAGTTTTCGTCTAATTCAACTTCTTGTAAACCAATTTCTTTTAATTCTTTTTCAAGTTTTTTTGCTAAATCCCATTGTTTTTCAGTACTAGGGAAATTAAAATTTTTTGGGTCAGATTCTGTGTCAACAGTTACGTAGCTTATAAATCTGTCAATAATATGTTTTGTATTCATTTTAATGTAATTTTATAGAAATCCAAAAGTAATAATAAATAACGTTAAAATAACAAACTTAAGAGGTTATTAACAGATAAATAACAATTTAGTTTATAAGTATGTTCAAAAATAAAATTGGTGTAATATATTAAAGATATCAACCTAAAAAATTACTTTTGTCCTATGGAAAAAAAGAGATCTTTTATAGCACAAAAAGTAGATAATACAAGAGTAATTAACCTAGAAAAAGGTAAATTACCACCACAAGCAATTGATTTAGAGGAAGCTGTGTTAGGAGCAATGATGATTGATAAAAAGGGGATTGATGAGGTGATTGATATATTGCACCCTGAGGCTTTTTATGATAAACGACACCAAGAGATATATTCAGCAATATATACCTTGTTTCAGAATACTGAACCTATTGATTTATTATCGGTTTCAAGTCAGTTAAAAAAAGACGGAAAATTAGATATTGCTGGGGGAGATTATTATTTAATTAATTTAACCCAAAAAGTAGCATCTTCAGCAAATATTGAGTATCATTCACGTATAATATTACAGAAATATATTCAAAGAAAATTAATTACTATTTCTTCTGAAATTATTGAAAAATCTTATGATGAAACTACCGATGTTTTTGATTTATTAGATGATGCCGAGGCAAAACTTTTTGAAGTAACACAAGGTAATTTAAAGAAAGGGGCAGAGGTTGCTGAAAGTTTAGTAATGCAAGCAATTTCTAAAATTCAGGAAATTAGTAATAGGGAAGGAATGAGTGGTTTAGCCACAGGATTTACAAAATTAGATGCTTTAACTTCTGGTTGGCAACCGTCTGACTTAATTATTATTGCTGCCCGCCCCGGTATGGGTAAAACGGCTTTTGTAATTTCAATGGCTAAAAATATGGCTATTGATTTTAAAGAGCCAGTCGCTTTATTTTCTTTAGAGATGTCATCAGTTCAGTTAATTACTCGTATGATTTCTTCAGAAACAGGTTTAACATCAGAAAAATTAAGAAAAGGAAACCTTGAGCCACACGAGTGGGAACAACTAAATATAAAGGTTAAAAAATTATCTGATGCTCCTATATTTATTGATGATACACCTGCACTTTCAATTTTTGATTTAAGGGCGAAAGCAAGGCGTTTAGTATCTCAACACGGAGTTAAAATTTTAATTATTGATTATTTACAATTAATGACTGCTGGAGGCTCTGGCGGAAATAGAGAGCAAGAAATATCAACTATTTCACGTAACTTAAAGGCATTAGCAAAGGAGCTTAATATTCCTGTAATTGCGTTATCACAGTTATCTCGTGCTGTGGAAACTCGTGGAGGAAGTAAACGACCATTATTATCTGATTTACGTGAATCAGGAGCTATTGAGCAAGATGCTGATATAGTATCGTTTATTTTTAGACCAGAATACTACGGAATGACTGAATGGGACGATGACGACCATACCCCATGTGAAGGACAAGGAGAATTTATTGTTGCAAAACATCGTAATGGTGGGTTAGATAATATTAGGCTTAAATTTACAGGTCATTTAGCAAAATTCTCTGATTTAGATGAGGGAGGTAGTAGTGAATATCAATCAAGTATGAATAATATTTCTCCTAATAAATTTGCATCTCCAGAAGAAGCCTTTGGAACTTCTTTTCCACAAGATGATGATGTTCCGTTTTAAGTATTGATGATATAAAAACTATAGTTTAATAAAAATAAGTATAAAAAAATGAAAAAATTACTAATTTTAAGTTCTGCTTTAATACTTATTTTTGCCTCTTGTAAAGACGAAAAAATGAAAAAAAATATAAAACCACCAGTTGCTGAAAAAATAGCTGAAAAATTAGAAATTCACGGTGATGTAAGAGTAGATAATTACTTTTGGATGCGATTATCTGACAAGCAAAAAAATGCTGAAAATAAAGATGAGCAAACCCAAAAAGTTTATGATTATTTAACGGCCGAAAATGAGTATTATAATGAAATGACATCGCATACCAAAGATTTTCAAGAAATCTTATTTCAAGAAATGAAGGGCAGAATTAAAGAAGATGATGAAAGCGTTCCGTATAAAAAAGATGGATATTTTTATATAACTCGTTTTGAAAAAGGAGGGCAATACCCAATTTATTCTCGTAAAAAAGAAAGTTTAGAAAACGAGGAGGAAATTATGTTTAATGTGAATGATGAGGCAAAAGGATATGATTATTTTCAGTTAGGAGGTTTGTCAGTTTCTACGAATAATAATTTAGTTGCTTTTGCAGTTGATAAGGTTAGTAGAAGACAATACACCATTCAAATTAAAAATATTGAAACAGGAGAAATTTATCCTGATAAAATAGAAAATACAACAGGAGGAAGTGTTTGGGCAAATGATAATAAAACTTTATTTTATTCAAAAAAAGACCCTGTAACTTTACGAAGTTCGAAAATTTACAAGCATATTTTAGGAACAGATAGTTCAAAAGATGAACTTATTTACGAGGAAAAAGATGAAACTTTTAATACATTTGTTACAAAATCGAAAACTAAAGAATATATTGTAATAGGTTCGTCAAGTACGGTTTCTGATGAATATCAAGTTTTAGATGCTGATAATCCTAATGGAAAATTACATATTATTCAACCAAGAGAAAGAGATTTAGAATATTCAATCGCTCATTACGGAGATTATTTCTATATTTTAACAAATAAAGATGGAGCAACTAATTTTAAGTTGATGAAAACTCCTATTAATAAAACAACAAAAGATAATTGGGTAGATGTAATTCCGCACAGAAAAGATACTTTTTTAGAGGATGTTTCAATTTTTAAAGATTATTTAGTTATTGAAGAAAAAAATAACGGATTAGAAAAAATAAGAATTAAAAAATGGGATAATTCAGCAGATTATTATTTGCCTTTTGATGAGGAAACTTATTCAGCAGAAGTACTTTCAAATTCTGAATTTGATACTGATGTTGTTCGTTATTCGTATAATTCTATGACAACTCCGGCATCAGTTATTGATTTCAATATGGAAACTCAAGAAAAAGAAATTAAAAAAGAGCAAGAGGTTTTAGGTGGTAAGTTTGATAAAAATAATTATACAAGCAAAAGAGTTTGGGTAACTGCCAGAGATGGTAAAAAAGTTGCAATGTCGTTAGTGTACCGAAAAGATACTAAAATAGATAAAAACACACCAGTTTTACAATATGCTTATGGTTCTTACGGATATACAATTCCTGATAGTTTTTCAACAACTCGTTTAAGTCTGTTAGATAGAGGATTTGTGTATGCTTTGGCTCACATCCGTGGAAGTCAATATTTAGGTCGTGAGTGGTATGAAGATGGAAAAATGTTAAATAAAAAGAATACTTTTAACGATTTTGTTGATTGTTCAAAATATTTAATTGAAAATAATTATACTTCACCAGAGCATTTATATGCAATGGGAGGTTCAGCAGGAGGATTACTTATGGGAGCAGTTATCAATATGAATCCTGAATTATATAACGGAGTTATTGCCGCCGTTCCGTTTGTTGATGTTGTTTCTACAATGTTAGACGAAAGTATTCCTTTAACTACGGGTGAGTTTGACGAATGGGGAAATCCGAAAAATAAAGAATATTATGATTATATAAAATCATACTCGCCATACGACCAAGTAGAAGCAAAGGAGTATCCAAATATGTTAGTAACCACAGGTTTACACGATAGCCAAGTACAATATTGGGAACCAGCAAAATGGGTTGCTAAATTACGTGAGTTAAAAACAGATAATAATTTATTGTTTTTAGATACAGATATGAAAACAGGGCACGGAGGAGCATCAGGAAGATTTGATGCCTTAAAAGAAACAGCAAAAGATTATACTTTTTTACTTTCTTTAGAAGGAAAAGTAACTAAAAAATAAGAATATGAAACGCAATAAAGATATATACGAAAATGTTTTGGATTTAGTAGGAGATACTCCTATGGTAAAACTCCATAGAATAACTAATGATTTTAAAGGAACTTTTTATGCAAAATTAGAAAGTTTTAACCCAGGACAATCTGCAAAAGATAGGATAGCGCTATACATTATTGAAAATGCTGAAAAAAAGGGTTTAATAAAACCGGGGGACACCATTGTGGAAACTACATCAGGAAATACAGGGTTTAGTTTGGCAATGATTAGTTTGGTAAAAGGCTATAAGTGTATTGTTGCTGTTAGTGATAAATCGTCACAAAATAAAATAGATACTTTAAAAGCAGTAGGAGCAGAGGTACACGTATGTCCTGCAAATGTTCCTGCTGATGACCCTCGTTCATATTATGAAACAGCGAAAAGAATTCATAAAGAAACTCCTAATTCAATTTATATAAATCAATATTTTAATGAATTGAATATTGAGGCTCACTATCAATCTACAGGACGAGAAATTTGGGAACAAACAAAGGGTAAAGTTACTCACGTTGTGGTAGCAAGTGGAACAGGAGGAACAATTTCAGGTATCGGTAGGTTTTTAAAAGAAAAGAACTCTAATATTAAAATTTTAGGAGTTGATGCTATCGGTTCAATAATTAAAAAATATCACGAAACTGGTAAATTTGATGAAAGTGAAATTGCCCCATATAAAATTGAAGGATTAGGTAAAAATTTAGTTCCGGGGGCTACTGATTTTAGTGTTGTAGATGTTTATGAAAAAGTCTCAGATAAAGATTCTGCCTTAAAAACAAGGGAATTAGTACAAAAAGAGGGGCTGTTTTGTGGTTATACATCAGGGGCTGTTATGCAGGCAACAGAGCAATATGCGGAAAAAGGTTTTTTTAATGAAAATAGTGTAGTTGTAGTGGTTTTACCTGATAGTGGTATACGATATATGGACAAAGTTTATTCAGATTCTTGGATGAAAGAAAACGGATTTTTAGATTAATAAAAATATAGAATAATTATATTTAAAAATAAAAGACAAATCACAAATAGCCATTGTAAATTAAAATGTTATTTGTGATTTGTCTTTTTAGGAATCCTATCTATATTTATTTTTCCTTTTTGAATTGCTTTGTAATTTTCGTAACAATTTAAAACAGCTTCAATCATTTGTAAATCACTGGCTTTTTTTGTAAAATATTCAGAATAATTACAGTAAGATAAAAGATCCATAAGCTGTTGTTTATCCATTCCTAAATATTCCATTAATGCCTCTCTATTAAAATTCTTTGACATCATTTTACGTAACCCATCTTGCTCCTTTAACTTTTTTAGTTTTCTTAATTCCCTTGGTTTTTTACCAAATAAAGAATAAACTAAATCAACAGGGTTAAATAGTTTAGAAATAGGAGAGGAAATTTTTTGAGGACGACCAATTTCGTAAGTTTGTGGCAATCCGTTTAAATGAATACGGGTAAATTTGTCTTTTGGAACTTGTTTTACATCAACTTCTAACACCCCAATTAATTTGGTTGAGGCAACCACAACTTCTTTAACTTCTTCTGGTTTTTCGTTTAACGATATGGTTAATTTATTTACTTTTAATAAATCATTAGTTACCTTTAATTTTATTGATTCATACCCTAAATGTGAAATTAAAATAGTATCATTAACTTTAGAGGTTACATTAAAAAAACCTTCATCATTTGTAATAGTTCCTACAACTGAATTTAAGTTTAAAATATGTGCAGATATTAAAGGTTTTTTAGTATCGTTATCAATAATTTTCCCTTTTAGCTTTGTTTCTTGAGATAAGCATAAAGAAGAAATAAGAATAACTAAAAATGTTATATAAAAATGTTGTTTCATTATACAATAATAATATAAATGTATGTAATTTATAGTTAATGATATGTAAAAGTATTAAATATTATGTTTATTCTTTTATATATTCTTCAAAAGTTCCATCTTCATTTAATATAATTATTTTTTTGGTTGATTTATTTTTAGTTAATGGTGTATTATTTTCAATTAATGTATTTTCTACATCTGTAAATAGTGTAGGGGGAGCTGTTTCATTTTTTAAAGCCTTTTCTTCTGATGATTTTATTGATTTAGGAAATTCTCCTTTTCCATAAACTAACCAATTTAGGTCAACTTCGTTAAAACTATCAACTACTTTAATAACAAAATCTAAACTAGGTTTATTCCTACCAGATAATAAATGAGAAATACTGGATTTAGGGACGTTTATTGTATCAGCAAAAGTAGATGATGATAAATTATAATATTCTATTATTTGTTTTAGTCGTTCTATCATGTTTACAATTATAACATTATTTATTTTTACAAATGTAAACAATAAAAAGCAAATACTATGGTTTACAAATGTGAATTTTAGTTAGCAACCTTATTTAGTTTAAATAATATATTAAACTTTAACTTTAATTAAAATGCATAAACAACTAAATTAAAGCAATTTATTTTAATTATATAGGTTTTATTTATTAACAATTAAAATACCTTTACAAATGTAAAAATATTTAAATATACAAGCTTTTAAATACTTAATAAATTTGGTTCACAAATGTAAAATTAGTTAGATATAATGTGAATTAGAGGTTTTAATTTATAATTAAACTATGAAATATTTAATTAAAGAAAATGACTACCTTTTGTATTATAATTAATATTATGTTAAATAAAGTTTTTGTTTTTTGGTCTATTACATTTTGATTAAAATAAAAAAAAAGCGATTGAAAAAAACTAATCTCCGTAATACTTTGTACCTATTTTTATTCGTTCTCTACCATTTGAGAGTCTCCATTTATTAGAATCTCTTAAAGAATAGCTGCATCCACAATACTCTTGCATATAAAATTTTTCTCGTTTGCTAATTTCAAGCATACGAGCTGAACCTCCTTTTTTACGCCAATTATACGTCCAATAAGAAATTCCTTCATATTTTTTGGTAGCACGAAGCCCGCAATCATTAATTTGATTTAGGTTTTTCCACCTTGAAATACCAAGAGAACT
This sequence comes from Tenacibaculum sp., assembly GCA_018456245.1. Lineage (GTDB taxonomy): Bacteria > Bacteroidota > Bacteroidia > Flavobacteriales > Flavobacteriaceae > Polaribacter. Next base: position 13,743 of record JAGYHQ010000010.1, read on the forward strand.
TGTTATTGTATCAAACCCATTTTCATAAGCATATAAAGCTGTACGTTCAAAACGCATATCAAAACACATAGTACAACGGATACCTCTTTCTGGCTCAAATTCCATTCCTTTTGCTCTTTGGTACCAGTTGTCTGAATCATAATCAGCATCAATTATAGGAATATTGTGTTTTTCAGCAAAACGTACATTTTCATCTTTTCTAATTTCGTATTCCTTTCGTGGATGTATGTTCGGATTATAAAAAAATATGGTAAACTCAATCCCTGATGCTACTATAGCCTCCATTACTTCCCCAGAACAAGGTGCGCAACAAGAATGTAATAATAATCTTTTACCGTTATTCGGTAGTTGTAAAACTTCTCTTTCTATATCTGTTACATTTTTTTTATTTTCCATAGCTCACAAAGGTACAAAAAGTAAAACAATTTGTTTGTTTTAATAATTTTGAAATAGGAATTTCAATAACATTATATCCAACATAATAAATCTTTATTAAAGAGTTTTCATTAACCAATGTATCTCTATAATTATAAAAACAGAAATTTCCATCAAAATCTAATGAAGCGTAACCTCTAATATTATCATTAAATAAAAAAACGAAGTAATTTTTTGTAATTACCTCGTTTTAATTTAATTATATATAAAAGTTTTATCTAAAATTAATTTTACGCATACGTAAATTTTCAGGGGTAACTTCTAAATATTCATCATCTCTAATGTATTCCATACATTCTTCTAATGAAAAATCAATTTTTGGAGCAATTTTAACTCCATCATCAGTTCCTGAAGCACGTACATTTGTTAGCTTTTTACCTTTAATTAGGTTTACGGCCATATCATCACTTTTTGCGTTCTCCCCTACTACTTGTCCTTTATAAATTTCTTGATTTGGATCAATAAAGAAACGACCTCTATCTTGTAAACGGTCAATAGCATAAGCTGTTGCTTTTCCTGTTTCTGATGAAATTATTGCACCTTTTACATCTTCGGTAAAATCTCCTTTATAAGGCCCATATTCACTAAATCTATGATTTATAATAGCTTGTCCAGCTGTTGCTGTTAATATCTTATTACGTAACCCTATTAATCCTCTTGACGGAATTGTAAACTCTAAATGTTGTAAATCTCCTTTTGGCTCCATTACTAATAAATCTCCTTTACGTAATGAAACTAAATTAATTGCTCTTGAGGCAACATCTTCAGGAACATCAATACTTAAAGTTTCATAAGGTTCACTTTTTACACCATCAATATCTTTTAAAATTACTTGTGGACGACCAACTTGTAACTCATACCCTTCTCTACGCATTGTTTCAATTAAAACAGATAAGTGTAACACACCACGCCCGAAAACATTAAATTTATCTTCGGTATCAGTTTCATCTACACGTAAAGCTAAGTTTTTTTCCATTTCTTTAAATAAACGGTCACGTAAATGACGAGAAGTTACAAACTTACCTTCTTTACCAAAGAAAGGAGAATTGTTAATTGTAAATAACATACTCATTGTAGGTTGGTCAACCTCAATTCTTGGTAATGCTTCAGGATTTTCTAAATCGGCAATTGTATCTCCAATTTCAAAGTCATCAATACCTGTAATTGCACAAATGTCTCCACTACGTACTTTATCAACTTCCGCTCTACCCATTCCTTCAAAAACGTGTAATTCTTTAATACGGACTTTTTTAGTAGTTCCGTCGGCTTTACAAAGCATATAATCTTTGTTTTTTTCTAAATCTCCACGGAAAATACGCCCTATTGCTATACGACCTTTAAATGAAGAAAAGTCTAACGACGTAATTTGCATTTGAGGAGTTCCTTCTCTATACGGTGCCTCAGGAATAGATTCAATTACAGCATCTAATAAATCTACTATATTTTCTTTTGGTTTTTTCCAATCTGTACTCATCCAACCATTTTTGGCTGACCCATAAATAGTTTTAAAGTTTAATTGATCTTCTGTAGCCTCTAAAGCAAACATTAAATCAAATACTTTTTCATGTACTAAATCTGGCGTACAGTTTTCTTTATCTACTTTGTTTACTACAACTATAGGAGTTAAGCCTAATTCTAACGCTTTTCCTAAAACGAAACGAGTTTGTGGCATTGGTCCTTCAAAAGCATCAACTAATAATAAAACACCATCAGCCATTTTTAATACTCGTTCTACTTCCCCACCAAAATCGGCATGCCCAGGAGTATCAATAACATTTATTTTAACACCTTTGTAAGTTACGGATACGTTTTTAGATAAAATTGTAATTCCTCTTTCTCTTTCTAAATCGTTATTATCTAGTAATAAATCGGTACGCTCTTTACGTTCGTCTAAAATCTTTGCTTGGTCTATAATTTTGTCAACCATTGTAGTTTTTCCGTGGTCAACGTGTGCTATAATAGCGATGTTTCTAATTGATTGCATTCGTTTAATTTAATTTAATTTGCAAAAGTAATACATTAGAAGTTAATTATAGTAAATTAATTTAGTTATTTCATTAATATATAAAATAAATATAATTAACTTGGCATCTTATTAAAAATAGAAAATCATCAATTTGAATTAACAATATGTTTTGGCTTTCAGAAGAATTAGTATTTCCACATTATAGTTACACTACTAATGAAGGAATTTTAGCATTAGGGGGAGATTTATCAGCAAAAAGATTAGTTCTGGCCTATTCAAATGGTATTTTTCCTTGGTTTAATGAAGGGGAACCTATTGTTTGGTATTGCCCTCATCAACGAATGGTTTTATTTCCTGATGAAGTAAAAATTTCAAAATCAATGAAACAGGTTTTAAAAAAACAAGATTTTAAGATTACAGAAAATACAGCTTTTGAACAAGTTATTTTTAACTGTAAAACGGTTAGTAGAAAAGACCAAAACGGAACTTGGATAACTAATGATATGCAGCAGGCATACATTAATTTACATAAAAAAGGATTGGCAAAATCAATTGAAGTTTGGCAAAATAATGAATTAGTTGGTGGTTTGTATGGGGTTGATTTAGGAAACAAAATATTTTGTGGAGAAAGTATGTTTAGCAAACGTAGTAATATGAGCAAAATTGCATTTATTCATCTTGCTAAAAATGGAAATTATAAACTTATTGATTGTCAGGTTTATAATTCCCATTTAAGTAGTTTAGGTGCAAGAGAAATTGTTAGAGAGGAATTTTTAGAGATATTACAACCTAAATTTTTCTAAAACACGATTATTTATTTCTTATTTTTATTATGAATTAAAATTATAAACAATATAGTTTTTAAAACACCTTATTTCTTTCCAATTTCTTTCAAAAACAAAAAAAACCTCAAAATCAAAAGATTAAGAGGTTTTTTGTGAGCCCGATAGGATTCGAACCTATGACCGCCTCCTTAGAAGGGAGGTGCTCTATCCAGCTGAGCTACGAGCCCGTAGTTTTAACGTTTCTACGAAAACGAGTCGGGGTGGCAGGATTCGAACCTGCGACCTCCGCGTCCCAAACGCGGCGCGATAACCGGGCTACGCTACACCCCGATAGGCTATCTTAACAATTTTGCGGAGAGACCGGGATTTGAACCCGGGACACCCGAAGGTGCACAGCTTAGCAGGCTGCTGCATTACCACTCTGCCACCTCTCCTAATTAACTACTAGTTAATAGTTGAAAATTGCGAGTGCAAATATAGTACACTAAAATAGTTTTTACAACTTTTTTTTGAAAAAAAATCACTCTAAAATATAATAATCAATAAATCAATATATTGTATTTAAAAATATTTTAGTTTAGTAAAAATATACCTATAAAATAATATTATTTTTAATCAAAACTATTCAGGATATTCAATACGTAAATGATAAATATTCATTAATTTACTTTTTATTACTTTCTTAATTTTTTCTATTTCTCTAAAAGTAATATTTGAGTTTATAAATTGATTTTCAGAACTTTGTTTTTCTATTATTTTATCAATTAACTCATCTATTGATTGTGCTGTAGGATTTTTTAAACTTTTTGAAGCTGCCTCCGTAGCATCACACATCATAAGAATAGCTGTTTCTTTAGAGTAAGGAATAGGACCTTTATATTTAAACTTATTAATATCAACCTCACCATCAAAAGAATTATCCATTTCATTTTTGTAAAAATAATATACCAAACTTGTTCCGTGATGAGTTCTAATAAAATCAATTATTCTATCTGGTAAATTATGTTTTTTTGCTAATTCTACGCCCTTTATAACGTGGTCTATAATAATTTTGGCACTATCTTTAGGAGATAAATCATTATGAGGATTTACCCCAGTTGACTGATTTTCTATAAAATACTGAGGGTTTATCATTTTTCCTATATCATGATATAACGCTCCCGTTCTAACCAGCATAGCGTTTGCCCCTATTTCATTAGCAGCTGATTCTGCTAAATTTGCAACTTGCATTGAATGCTGAAACGTACCAGGTGCTTTTTCATTTAGTTCTCTTAACAATTTAGAATTTGTACTTGAAAGCTCTAGTAAAGTAATATCAGATACTAATCCAAAAACTTTTTCATAAAAATAAATAAAAAATACAGCAAGGAAAGATAATAACCCATTTACAGCAAACATTCCAAAATAATTCCAATTTACACCATTAATATTTCCTTCTTTTATAATTGAAAAAGCTAAATATGTAAGTATATACACCAAAGTAAGCCTACCTATTGATATAAATAAATTACCTCTTTTATATAACTCAGAAATTGTTAAAACAGTTACAATTCCTCCAATAATGTATATATATATAAATTCAAAACTTTCAGGGACAATAAACCCTAATAATAAAACGGTTAAAATGTGTGTAAAAAGCCCTAAACGAGCGTCAAAAAATGCTTTTAAAACTATTGGTAATATCCCTAACGGAACAATATATAAGTAATTAGGTATATATTTTACAACCAAAGTTTGTACAAAAATCATTAAAAAAACATTAAATAATATAAATGTTACTTTGTTATTATTATTAAAAATATCAATATGGTATTTCTTTAAAAATAATAATATCATTAATAACGCTAATGATACCAAAACCGAATAGCCAAAAACAATCCATTTATAATCTAAATTATTCAAAGTTTTTGCTTTATAAACACTTTTATATGAATTAAGTATGTTATAACTTTTATCATCAACAACACTTCCTTTTAAAATAATAAGTTCCTCTTTTGATATTTTTCCTTTTGTATATGAAATATTATTTAATAACTCATTTAACTCTTTTTGAGTAAAATTAAAATCAAAAGAAACATTAGGCTTTAATATATCTAACAGATTATTTATAATAACTGATTTTACCTCATAATCAGGAAATATTTTAAAATTATCAGTAATAAAAGGTAAAATTTCATTTGATTTAAATAGTTCTGATACAGGAACACTACTTACATAATTACCATTTCGTAATTCAATTATTGATTTTGTATTTGAAACCTTTTTATAGCCTAAATCATCAATAAAACCAACTTTGTAAACCTTATCAATAATTTTTTTTCCTATAAAAAATGCAGAATTTATTTTTTTTGTATATAAACTATCATAAACTTCTAATGAATTTATTTTTTCTGCTAATTTTTTTAAAACTTCTTCTTTTACTTCTGTATTTACAATAAAATACTGATTTGCATTATCCTTAATCTGTTTTTTTTCTAATGCAATTTCTTCTTTTGTTTTTTGAATAGAAAAATCAAAAGGAGCATATAAATTATTGTATTGCCAAGGCTTACCTTGTTTAAATTCATATTTAAACTGCCCTCCTTTGGGTAATAAATACACAATTGCTACAACTGTAACTAGAAATAATAATATTTTATATACAGTAGCGTTGTTTTTATATAATTTGTTAATAAACTCGTTCATTACTTTTGCTTTAAAGTGTAAATATAATATTTTAGATTTATTTAAATTTAATTACCTTCGCAATAAGCTATAAATATAAGAATATGTTCGGAATTTGTAATTTAAGTATTGTGCCTTTACGTAAAGAACCTTTTAATACTTCAGAAATGATAAATCAATTAGTTTTTGGTGAACATTTTGAAGTGTTAGAAAGAGATAAAGAATGGAGTAAAATCCGCTTATCATTTGATAATTACGAAGGATTTATTGACAATAAACAATATGAAATTATATCAGAAAGTATTTATAAACAACTATTTTCAGAAGAGAATAAATATGTAGGTAATTTAATTGATTTTATTATAAATAAAGAGAATAATACTTTAACAACTGTTCCGTTAGGGGCTTATTTACCTTTTTATAAAGAAAATTCATTTAATATAAATGATACAAAATTTAATTATGAAGGAAATGTTTTTTTAGGTAAATTATCAAAATCATCAATTATAGAAATAGCTTATTTATTTTTAAATGTTCCTTATTTGTTAGGAGGAAAAACTCCTTTCGGCACAGATTGTTCAGGGTTTACACAAACCGTTTTTAGGTTATGTGGTTATAATTTATTTAGAGATGTACAAGAACAAGCTACACAAGGCGAGGCACTTAGTTTTATTGAAGAAAGCGAAGCCGGTGATTTAGCTTTTTTTGATGATGAAGAAGGAAATATTATACACGTAGGAATTGTTATGAACGATTGCAACATCATCCATTCTTACGGAAAAGTACGAATTGATAAATTAGACCATAGTGGAATATATAACATTGATGAAAAAAAATACACTCACAAACTTAGAGTTATAAAAAGATATATAGCCCACTAAAGTCCTAAATATTTTACATCACAAATAACCTACGGTTATGCATTAAATCATAAACCTTATCTCCTATTTGCTCTAAAACTTCATCGTTTGATGCATTGGTAATTGCTTCATCAATTAAATCTACAATAATTTTCATATCTTCTTCAACTAAACCACGAGTTGTAATTGCAGGTGTACCTACACGAATACCTGAGGTTACAAACGGAGATTCGGTATCAAAAGGAACCATATTCTTATTTACTGTAATTTCTGCTTTTCCTAAGGCTATTTCAGCGTCTTTTCCTGTAATTCCTTTGTTTCTTAAATCAATTAACATCATATGGTTATCTGTTCCGCCAGATATAACATCATAACCTTTAGCTACAAATGCCGATGCCATTGTTTTTGCATTTTCACGAACTTGTATAGCGTATTCTAAAAATTCATCAGTTAATGCTTCTCCAAAAGCTACTGCTTTACCAGCAATAACGTGTTCTAGAGGTCCTCCTTGATTTCCTGGAAATACAGCTGAATTTAATAATGAAGACATCATTCTTGGCTTACCAGATTTTAGTTTTAACCCAAACGGATTTTCAAAATCTTTACCCATCATAATCATTCCACCACGAGGTCCTCGTAAAGTTTTATGAGTAGTTGTAGTAACTATATGGCAATGAGGTAGTGGGTCAGACAAAATACCTTTTGCTATTAAACCTGCAGGATGCGAAATATCTGCCATTAAAATTGCACTAACACTATCTGCAATTTCACGAAAACGTTTAAAATCAATTTCACGAGAATAGGCTGATGCCCCTGCAATAATCAATTTTGGTTTATGTTCTTTTGCTTGCTTTTCTAAATGGTCATAATCTATATAACCAGTTTCCTTTTTTACTCCGTAAAAAACAGGATTGTATAATTTACCCGAAAAATTTACAGGTGAACCGTGAGTTAAATGCCCTCCGTGTGATAAATCAAAACCTAAAATAGTATCCCCAGGTTTTAAACAAGCCGAATAAACAGCTGTGTTTGCTTGGCTTCCAGAATGTGGTTGAACATTTACGTATTCAGCACCAAAAAGCTCTTTAGCCCTATCAATAGCAATTTGCTCCACTATATCTACAACTTCACACCCTCCATAATATCGTTTTCCTGGGTATCCTTCGGCATATTTGTTAGTTAATACAGAGCCTTGAGCTTTCATAACTTGCTCACTCACAAAGTTTTCAGATGCAATTAATTCTAAACCGTTTAATTGGCGTTCTTTTTCTTCGTTTATTAAATCAAAGATTTGATGATCTTTTATCATTATATTAAAATATTTAAGGTTAGTTTTTACAATACGAATATAGTTAGTTTTTTTCTTCTAACATAGGTACAAATTTAAAATCTCCTAATTCGTGTTTTTCAAATTCTTTTAATGATTTACGTATAAACAAAGTCATTATTTGAGTTTCTTCTCCCACAGGAATTAACAACCTACCTCCTACTTTTAATTGAGCTAATAAAGGCTTTGGAACAAAAGGTGCCCCTGCGGTAACAATTATTTTATCAAATGGGGCTTCTTCTGGTAAACCTTTGTAACCGTCTCCAAAAATAAATCGTTTTGGTTTATAACCTATTTTTGGTAAGAAGAGTGACGTTTTTTTAAATAATTTATGCTGTCTTTCAATAGTATAAACTTCGGCTTTTAATTCTAACAATACAGCTGTTTGATACCCAGAGCCTGTTCCTATTTCTAAAACCTTATCTTTTGGCTGTAATTCTAACATTTCTGATTGAAATGCAACTGTATAAGGATGAGAAATGGTTTGATTTGCAGCAATAGGAAATGCTTTGTCTTGATAAGCATACTGTTCAAAACCACTATCAATAAATAAATGTCTTGGAATTTTACGAATAGCATTTAATACCTTTTCATCCGTAATTCCTTTAGCTTGCAACACGTTAGCTAATATATTTCGTAACCCTTTATGTTTATTAGTATCCTTCATTTTTACGGGGCTAAAAGTAATAATAAATATAGATAAAACCGTATATTTGCCTATGTTGATTTTTTATTTTTTCAACAATTTAAGAAATCATAAAATTTTAAACTACTAATTACAATTAATATGCTAAAAGTTGGAGTTTTAGGTGCAGGACACTTAGGAAAAATTCATTTAAAATTATTACAACAATCTGAAAAATATGAATTAATAGGATTTTATGACCCTATTTTTGAATATGCACAAAAAGTATCAAATGAATTTGGGTATAAATCATTCAATTCTATTGAAGAATTAATTAAATCGGTTGATGTTATTGATATTGTAACACCTACTTTACATCATTTTAATTGTGCTAAACAAGCCATTGAAAACGGTAAACATATTTTTATTGAAAAACCTATAACTACTACAATGGAAGAGGCTCTTTCTATTATGGAATTAGCTAAAAAACATAATGTTATGGGGCAAGTTGGGCATGTTGAAAGATTTAACCCTGCATTTACCGCAACAAGAGAGTTTATTAATAACCCAATGTTTATTGAAACTCATAGGTTGGCAGAATTTAACCCAAGAGGAACTGATGTACCTGTGGTGTTAGATTTAATGATACATGATATTGATATTATACTATCAGTAGTAAAATCAAAAGTTAAGGAAGTATACGCTAACGGAGTTAGTATTATTTCTGAAACTCCTGATATTGCAAATGCACGAATTGAATTTGAAAATGGTTGTATAGCAAATTTAACATCAAGTAGAATTTCAATGAAAAATATGCGTAAAACACGTTTTTTTCAAAAGGACAGTTATATTTCTGTTGATTTTTTAGAAAAGAAATCAGAAATTGTAAGAATGAAAAATGCTCCTGAACAACCTGATGAATTTGCTATGATTTTGCAAAATGCAGAAGGGGTTAAAAAGCAAATTTATTTTGAAAATCCTAAAATTGAACCTAATAATGCAATTTTAGATGAATTAAATTCATTTGCAAATTCTATTGAAAATAACACTACCCCTATTGTATCACTACAACAAGGAACAGAAGCGTTAAGGGTAGCACAAATGATTATTGATTCGTTTTAAAAGTATATAAAATTTAATATAAAATACAATGAGAAAAAAGATAAGTTTAATTTTATGTTTGTTTACAATGACAATCGTAGCACAAAAAGTAATGACACCTGAGAAGTTAATTCAACTTAAAAAAGTAGGTGCAAAAGGAATTTCAAAAAACGGTAAATATGTAATTTACCAAACTTCACAATACAATATTGCTGAAAATAAAACTAAAAAGAAAACTTATAAAATTTCTATTGATGGAGGAAGTCCTATAGAAATTAAAAAAGCTAAAAAATATATTGATAATCCGAAGAAAAAAAACGGATTAAAATTATTTTCAAAACCTGTAAAAATTGAAAATATTAAAGGAACTGATATTCATTCAGATGTTCCAAAATCAAACGTACATATATATAATGAACTAAATTATCGCCATTGGGATACTTGGAATGACGGAACTTTTAATCACGTTTTTTATGCCCCTACTAAAGATAAAAAACAAGCTATTGATATAATGAAAAATGAGCCTTTTGATACACCTGTAAAACCATTTGGAGGGGCAAGTGACTATATTTGGAACAATGACGGAACAAAAATTTTATACGTTTCTAAAAAATTAAAAGGAACAAAATATGCTTTAAGTACAAATACTGATATTTATGAATATGACCTTAAAACTAAGAAAACCATAAATTTAACTCTTAATAATAAAGGTTATGATACTCATCCTACTTTTTCTAAACAAGGAGAATTAGCTTGGTTACAAATGAAAAGAGATGGTTATGAGTCAGATAAAAATGATATTATAATAAGTAGAAATGGAAAGCATATTAACTTAACAAAAAATTGGGATGGAACAGTAAATAGTTTTGCTTGGAGTAAAGACGGGAAAGAAATTTATTTTGTTGCCCCAATTGGAGGAACAGTTCAGTTATTTGTTATTAAAGCTACTGAAAATGAGCAACCAAAACAAATTACAAATGGTCAGTTTGATATAAGAGGTATTGTTGGACAAGTAAATAATAAAATAGTAGTTAGCCGTTGTGATATGAACCACGCAACTGAGTTGTTTGTGGTTGATTTATCATCAGGTAAAATGGCACAATTAACTCACGAAAATGATGATGTTTATAACTCGGTTACACTTGGGAAGGTAGAAAAAAGAATTGTAAAAACTACCGATGGTAAAGATATGGTTTGTTGGGTAACATATCCACCAAATTTTAATCCTAATAAAAAATATCCTACTTTACTTTACTGCCAAGGAGGACCACAAGGGGCATTATCTCAATTCTATTCATTCCGTTGGAACTTTCAATTAATGTCTGCCCATGGTTATATTGTAATTGCTCCTAATCGCCGTGGAATGCCAGGGTATGGTGTAGAATGGAATGAACAAATTAGTAAAGACTATGGAGGGCAAAATATGAAAGATTACTTATCTGCTATTGATGATATTTCAAAAGAACCTTATGTTGATACTGATAAATTAGGTTGTATTGGGGCAAGTTATGGAGGGTATTCTGTACTTTATTTAGCAGGAAACCACAACAAAAGATTTAAAAGTTTTATAACTCACAACGGAATTTTTGATTGGAAAAGCATGTACGGAACCACCGAAGAAATGTTTTTTGTAAATTGGGATTTAGGTGGTGCTTACTGGGATAAAGACAATAAAGTTGCACAAAAGGCATATAATGAGTTTAATCCTATAAATTACGTTAATAATTGGGATACTCCTATTTTAGTAATTCAAGGAGGTAGAGATTATAGAGTACCAATTGGGCAAGGTTTAGGAGCTTTTCAAGCAGCACAATTAAAAGGTATAAAAAGTAGATTACTTTTCTTCCCTAAAGAAAACCATTGGATTTTACAAGGGCAAAACAGTTTAGTTTGGCACAGAGAATTTTATAAGTGGTTAAAAGAAACTTTATAAAACTATAAAACAAGCATATTAAAAAACCTCGTTAAATAATTTTAACGAGGTTTTTTAAATTTTTAATTTATTTAGAAATCTTGATTTACATCCCAAGCCTCTAAAATTTCTTTTAATGTTTTAATGAACATTCCTCCTAAAGCACCGTTTACAACACGATGGTCGTATGAATGAGAAACAATCATTTTATAGCGTATTCCTATAAAATCCCCTTGAGGGGTTTCAACAACCGATGGTTTTTTAACAATTGCCCCTAAAGCTAAAATTGCAACTTGTGGCTGATTTATAATAGGAGTTCCTGTAATACTTCCAAAGCTACCAACATTTGTTACCGTATACGTTCCTCCTTGAATTTCATCAGGTTTTAATTTATTTGCTCTTGCACGAGTAGCTAAATCATTTACTTGTTTAGTCATTCCCACTAAACTTAACTGATCTGCATTTTTAATAACAGGAACTATTAAATTTCCGTCAGGTAATGCAGCTGCCATTCCTAAATTTATATTTCCTTTTTTTATAATTTTATCTCCTGAAACAGAAATATTAATCATAGGGTGTTTCTTAATAGTTTGTGCAACTGCTTGCATAAATATTGGAGTAAAAGTAAGCTTTTGTCCTTCTCTTTGTTGATAAGCATTTTTAACTTTATTTCTCCAGTTTACAATATTTGTTACATCAATTTCTATAAATGATTGAACGTGTGCAGAAATTTGCAACGAATCAGTCATATGTTTAGATATTAATTTACCCATTCTACTTATTTCTATAACTTCATCTTCTCCACTTACATTTGTAGGAATAACAGGCTCTTGTTTTAAATTAGTAACAGGTTTTTCTGTTCTTTTATTAGGTATTTCTCCTCTATTTGATACATAGGCTAAAATATCATCTTTGGTAATACGTCCGTCTTTTCCTGTACCATTAATATTTTCTGCTTCTTCTAAAGATATACCCTCTTTCTCAATTATACTTTTTACTAAAGGAGAATAGAATTTATCACTTAATGAAAAATCATCTTTTACAGATACTAATTTGTTTGTTAATTCTACTGTTTCTTTTATTTCTGCTACTTCCTTTGGTTCTATTTCTATTGATTTTTCTAAATCTAAATCAGTTTTAGAATTTTCCCCTTCTACTTCAATAATAGCTAAAACATCCCCAACCTTTACAACGGCATCTTTTTGATATAAAATTTCAACAAGTGTACCATTAACTTCACTAGGAATTTCACTATCTACCTTATCAGTTGCTACTTCTACAATAACATCATCAATTTCAATAGTGTCTCCAACATCTTTCAACCAAGAGGTTATGGTTGCTTCAGTTACACTTTCTCCCATTGCGGGTAATTTTAATTCAAATTTTGCCATAATAATCAACTATTTTAACTACGCAAAAATACATAATTAGTATTATTTTTAAGTAATGTTGAAAATATTTAAATAATTTTTATTTATTCTTTTAAAGAATTAAAAACCAAAATGCGTAATGATTTCTCTTATATAAAAAGCTATTTTTCCCATTGAAAACTTTAGTATAAATAATACAGATAATACGTACATCATAACAGAAACCGATTTAAATTTACCTGTTATTACTTTTAAGATAACATAAGATAATAACCCAAAAATAATTCCATCGGCAATACTATAAGTTAAAGGCATTAAAATAATGGTTAAAAATGCAGGAATTGCTTCTGTAAAATCTTCTAAATTAATTTTCTTTATTGGTGACATCATAAATAAACCTACAATTACCAGTACAGGCGACAATGCAGATGCAGGTATCATTAAAAATATTGGAGCAAAAATTAATGCTAATCCAAATAACATTGCTGTTGTAAAAGCAGTTAAACCTGTTCTTCCACCTTCTGCAACACCTGATGCACTTTCAACAAAAGTGGTTACTGTACTTGTTCCTAAAATTGCTCCGAAAAAAGTTCCTATAGCATCAGCAAAAAAAGCTTGTTTTATTCTTGGAATATTTCCTTTTTCATCAATCATTTCAGCCTTTGTTGAAACTCCTATTAAAGTACCCATTGTATCAAACATATCAACAAATAAAAATGTAAATAATACTATAAGCATATCAACAGTTAAAATTTTATCCCATTCAAACTTAAAAAATATAGGGTCTAATGAAGGTGGAATACTTAAAAAATTAGTATCTGGTAATTTAGTTAATCCTAAAGGAATACCTATAATTGTTGAAATTAATATTCCAATAAATAATGCTCCTTTTACATTAAAAGTTAATAATAGTCCTGTAATAACTATTCCTAAAAATGCTAAAAGAACACTTGGTTGAGTCATAGTTCCTAAAGTAACTAATGTAGCTTCACTACTTACTACAATTCCTGAATTTTTAAATCCGATAAAAGCAATAAATAACCCAATACCTACAGAAATAGAATGCTTTATGTTATCAGGAATAGCATTTACAATCATTTCACGAATATTAAAAGCTGTTAATAAAAGGAAAACAATTCCTTCTAAAAATACAGCAGTTAATGCAAACTGCCACGAATAGCCCATTGTTAAAACAACTGTATAAGCAAAAAAAGCATTAAGCCCCATACCTGGTGCCAAGGCAAAAGGTAAACGAGCAACTATTGCCATAACTAAAGTACCTATAACAGCAGATATTGCAGTTGCTGTAAAAACAGCTCCTTTATCCATACCAGCATCTCCCAAAATTGCAGGATTAATTGCCAAAATATATGCCATTGTCATAAAAGTAGTAATACCTGCTAATACTTCTGTTTTTATGTTATTATTTTTAGGATTAAACCCAAATAGTTTTTCTATTAGTTTCATTGTTTTTTAATTTAAAATTGATATCTAGCCCCTATTGTTGGAAAAATATGGAATCCTTTTTCTGTGGTTACAAAATTATTACTTAATTCTACCTCTCCTCCTACTGAAAATGATTTTGTTATATTATACCATAATTGTGGTTCTGTAAGAAATATAAATTTAGTTGTTTCATTTTCAAAAATACTATCTTGTCGCCAAAAATCCATAAAACCTCTAAAAGTTAATTTTTTATTGAAAAAATGAATATACCAAACCCCTGTTAATTGAAAACTATCATTACGCTTATCAACTATATATTTATACATTGCTTTTAATGTAAAACCTTTTGAATAATCAGGTGAATTCCAAGAATAATCAATACCTGTTAATATTGCTTCGTTTATTCTAAATCCGAAATTATTATTTCCTCTACCAAGCCCCCCATTAAACTCTAAATGAAGCCCTAATGGAAAAGATTTATGTTTAAAAACTCTTGCTATTTCAAAGTATGCTAAATTAATTCCTGCAGGAGTTTCTTCATTTATTGCTTTAATTCCATAATTCATATCAATAAAAAAGAATGTATTTCC
The DNA here is from genome assembly GCA_018456245.1 of Tenacibaculum sp. Taxonomy (GTDB): domain Bacteria; phylum Bacteroidota; class Bacteroidia; order Flavobacteriales; family Flavobacteriaceae; genus Polaribacter. Next base: position 28,824 of record JAGYHQ010000010.1, read on the forward strand.
TAATTTATCGGGTCTAAACATTTCAATTGTAGATGTTAATATTTCTCTCCCTTTTTTCATATCATAATGGAGTTGAATTTCTTGTGAAAAAGAGTTCATTACAATGATTAACATTAGAGTAGATAAGATTTTTTTCATTTTAATTTAATTTTGATATTTATTGATTTTACTTAATAAAAAAAGGCACTAATTTTTAGTTAGCGCCTTTTTTTTGATATTACAAGAGTTTAATTCTTTAATATTTGTTTTTTTTATTAAATTTAATACAAACGATTGCCTTTGCCTTTTCATTTTATTATTTATTTATGAAACAAAAAAACGCTAAAATTTTACATTTTAGCGTTTTAGTTCTTTATATCCACATTTATTCCCGTGTGCTTACTCCTAAATTTATTAGGACAATTGCCTACAAAAAATAAACTATTTACCAACATTTTCTAATTTTGAAAAGACAAATATATAAATGTTTTTTGAAATAAAAATTATTTTTTGAAATAAATTAAATTTTATAATTAATTAGCAACTTCACTTGTAAATTTTATACGTATTAAACGTAATTCTTCTTCTTCATAATCTCCTCCAAATTCTTCCAATGCTTCTTGTATTCCATCACTTTCTGATTCCATGAAGTAATCATAAATTTCCTCTTGTTGGTCTTCATCTAATAAATCATCAATAGCATAACTAATGTTTAACTTTGTACCAGAATACACAATAGCCTCCATTTCCTTAATTAATTCAGCCATTTCTAAACCTTTTGATTTTGCAATGTCTTCTAAAGGTAATTTTCTATCTGTATTTTGAATTATATACAGTTTTAAACCAGAATTAACCCCTGTACTTTTTACAATTAAATCATCTGGGCGAATAATATCATTTTCCTCTACGTAATCACTAATTAATTTAACAAACTCTTTTCCGTATTTATTTGCTTTACCCTCACCTACTCCATGAACTTTAGAAAGTTCATCTAATGTTATAGGATATTTTAAAGCCATATCATCAAGTGAAGGGTCTTGAAAAACAGCAAAAGGCGGAACTCCCTGCTTTTTACCTACCTTTTTACGTAATTCTTTCAGCATTGAAATTAAATTTTCATCTACACCACCTGCTGATTTTGTATTGGTTATTATTGTTCCGTCATCATCAGTATCAAAAATATGGTCTTCTGTCATCATAAATGAGGTCGGGTTTTTTATAAAACCTTTCCCTTTATCTGTTAATTTAATAACCCCATATTGTTCAATTTCTTTAGAAATAAGATTTACTACTAATATTTGACGAATAAGAGCCATCCAATAATGAGGACTTTTATCTTTACCTGCTCCAAAAAGTTTTTGTTCTTTTGTTTTGTGTGATTTTAACAAGGCATTCTCTTTACCCACAATGGTATTTATTACCTCTTTAGCCTTGTACATTTCATTAGTATCTCTTATTACCGACAATAACATAACCACATCATCTTTAGCTTCATGCTTTTTCTTTGGGTTACGAGTATTATCATCCATATCAGCTCCTTCTCCGTTTATCTCGTCAAATTCTTCTCCAAAATAATGTAGTAAATATTTACGCCTGTTCATAGATGTTTCAGCATACCCCACAACATCTTGTAATAAAGCGTAGCCTATTTCTTGTTCAGCTACAGGCTTATTTGTCATAAACTTTTCAAGTTTTTCAATATCTTTATAAGAATAGAAAGTTAAACAATGACCTTCTCCTCCATCACGTCCTGCGCGCCCTGTTTCTTGATAATAACTTTCTAAACTTTTAGGTATATCATGATGAATTACAAACCTAACATCAGGCTTGTCAATCCCCATACCAAAAGCTATAGTTGCCACAACAACATCACAATCTTCCATTAAAAACATATCTTGATGTTTTACCCGTGTTTTTGCATCTAATCCTGCGTGATATGGTACTGCACTAATTCCGTTTACTTGTAATATTTGAGCAATTTCTTCTACTTTTTTTCTGCTTAAACAGTAAATAATTCCTGATTTACCTCTATTTTTATTTATAAACCTAATAATATCTTTTTCTACATCTTTTGTTTTTGGAACTACTTCATAGAATAAATTAGGGCGGTTAAAAGATGCTTTAAATACATTCGCCTTGCTCATTCCTAATGTTTTTAAAATATCTTCCTGTACCTTTTCAGTAGCTGTTGCTGTTAAACCAATAACAGGAACATTATCTATCTGTTTTATAATATCTTTAAGATTTCTGTATTCTGGCCTAAAATCATGCCCCCATTCAGAAATACAGTGAGCTTCATCAATAGCCACAAAAGATATGTTTTGATCTCTTAAAAACTCAACATATTCTTCCTTTATAAGTGATTCAGGGGCTACATACAACAATTTAGTTACTCCACTAACAATATCTTCTTTTACTTGATTTATTTCTGTTTTATTTAGTGATGAATTTAATACGTGAGCAATTCCAAAATCTTCAGAAATTCCTCTAATGGCATCTACTTGGTTTTTCATTAAAGCAATTAAAGGGGATACAACAATAGCTGTTCCTTCTAACATTAAAGCAGGAAGTTGATAACATAACGATTTTCCTCCTCCTGTTGGCATAATTACAAAAGTATCTTTTTTATTTAAAATACTTTTAATTACATCTTCTTGTAAACCTTTAAATTGATTAAATCCAAAAAACTTCTTTAATGCACTATGTAAGTCCATTTCTTTACTCATATCACTCAATATTTAAATCAGTTAACTAAGTTACAAAAAAAATATAAGAACTAGCTTATATTTTTTTGTTTTTATGAAATATTATTACCCTTTAATAGATTAATAAGGGTATATTATAATTAATTATTGTTAAATTCAAGCTCTATTTTTTTTCCTAGATACATTAATTTATGTCCTGCTTCTACATTAATTTCTGAATAAAGAGGTATAGTATAAATTTTACCATTATTATCTTTTACAAAAACAGGAATTGAATGTACTTCTTTGTTTAATAAGCTAATAATATCTGAGTAGTGTTCATGAGATTTAAGTTCTATTTCATTTACTTCAGGGTAATCTCTCACAACTTCACTTAAATTAATAAAATCATCAGTATAAGAAAGCAAACTTTTTTCTGGATTATCTCCTAATTCTTTCATTTCATCAGATGAAATTAACCTAAAAGCTCCTTTATTCCCAAAATTATCAGAAAATTTATTTAATGCATATTTATTAACTGTTGAACTTCCTGTTAAAGCCATTAAATAAGCTATATCATTAAATTCAATATTTTCTGATAAATCACTTTCATAAATATTAACTCCAAAAGCTTCTAAACCAAATTTTTTAGCTTTATTAACATGATCTGGGTTACTATCTATAAGTACAACATGTCTGTTTTTTTGTTTTAAATAAGATGCTATTAATATTGATACTTTTGAGGCACCTACAATTAAAATACCGTCTGATGTTTTTAAAAACACTCCTATTATTTTAGCAAATGCCCTAGCAGTAGTAGCGTTTAATACCACTGTGCCCAAAACAATCATAAATACTAACGGAGTAATATATTCAGCCCCTGGTTCTTTAAGCATTATTAATTTTAACCCAAATAACGAAGCAATACCTGCTGCAACAATTCCACGAGGACCAACCCAACTTATAAACAATTTTTCATTGGTAGTAAGCGTGGAATTAGTGGTACTCAAAAATACCGATAATGGTCTTAAAATAAATACAACAACTACAAAAAGTAATATTGTTTTCCAATTATATAAAAGCATTAAATCACTAATATTAATATTTGCTGATAATAAGATAAATAGCAATGAAATTAATAATAAACTTAATGATTCTTTAAAATGTAAGATTTCTTTAATTTCTTTAACATCCATATTACCAAGCATAAGCCCCATAATAACTACTGATAATAATCCTGATTCATGTGCTAAAGCATCAGAAAGAACAAAAACAGCTAATACGATAGCTAATACCACTACGTTCATTAAATAATGTGGTATTAATTTCCATTTTATTGAATAGAATAAAGTATAAGCCGAAGCTACACCAATGGTAGTACCGTAAAATACAATTTTACCAAATTCAATTAAGGCCTCTTTTGTAAAATTACCCCCTTCTCCTGCAATTATAAATTCAAACACCAATACAGCTACTAAAGCTCCTACAGGGTCAATTAAAATACCTTCCCATTTTAAAACAGCTGAAACATCTCTTTTTAACGGTATATTTCTTAAAATTGGAGCAATTACCGTAGGTCCTGTAACAATTATTAATCCTGCAAAAAGGAAAGAGATAGACCAACTTAAATCAAAAATATAATGAGCAGAAACACCAGCTCCTACAAAAGTAACCAAACTACCTAAAGTAATTAACTTTAAAATAACAGGTCCTACATTTAAGATTTCTTCCTTTTTTAAGGTTAATCCTCCTTCAAATAGAATAATACTAATTGCTAATGAAACGAGATTAAAAAGCCTCTCTCTTGGGAATAACCCTCCATTATTATTACCATTCCATACGGGTTCTATCCATTTTGTTCCGTCTTCAGTGATTAAGGTAGAAATAGGTCCTACTAATAAACCTATTAATATTAACGGCAATATTGCTGGTATTTTAAGTCTCCACGCAACCCATTGTGCCAAAATACCTAATATTAATATACCTCCTAATTCTAACATATACTTTTACTTTTCTTAAATTAATTCACACAAAAATAACATTTTTTTTAAATAACATGTTTTTTTATCATTATTTATAAATAAGATACTTACTTCTAATCTTTTTAAAATTATCTAAATCTTCTACCCAAGTCTTTCTAATTTCTTCTTCACTAACGCCGTTTATAATCTGTTTTTGTAATTTTTCTGTTCCTGATAATTTAGTGAAAAAAGAATTAAAAAATTTAACTTTTACTTTAGATGATTGTACGTAAGTTCTTAACAGCCAATTTAATTTAATTTTAAACAAAGTTTTTGTTTTTCTTAAATCTTCACCATAACATATTTTATTTTTGTGCTTAGGGTATTTTGCTCCTTCATTAGGTTTGGGCTTAAATGAAAAGCTAGTTTTTTCTAAATAAGGCGAACCATAAATTTGAAATTGCATATCTGTTCCCCTACCAACCGATACATTTGTTCCTTCAAAAAAACACAAACTTGGGTATAAGTTTATTGATACTTTGTTAGGCAAATTAGGCGACGGTTTTATAGGTAAATCGTAGGGTGTGTTATGTGTATAATTTTGTAAAGGAATAACCGTTAAATCACAATTTACATTATTATTCAACCATTTTTCTCCATTTATCATTTTTCCATATTCCCCAATCGTCATTCCGTATACAACAGGCACAGGGTGCATTCCTACAAAGCTTTTGTGTTTCATTTCTAAAACAGGTCCGTCAATATAATGTGCATTTGGGTTAGGTCTATCCAAAATAATTACAGGAATATTATTTTCAGCACAAGCCTCCATAACATAATGTAATGTTGATATATAGGTATAAAAACGCACTCCAACATCCTGAATATCAAAAACAACAATATCAATTCCTTTTAATTGTTCTTTTTTAGGTTTTTTATTTTTTCCGTAAAGTGAAATTATCGGCAATCCTGTTTTTACATCTTTATTATCTTCTATAATTTCCCCCGCATCTGCCTTACCTCTAAATCCGTGTTCAGGGGCAAATACTTTTTTTACTTTTACTTTTAAAGACAATAAACTATCTACTAAATGCTCAAAACCACCATTTTTTTTAAGTATTACAGAAGTTTGATTTGCTACAATAGCAATATTTTTATCTTTTAATTTTGATAAGTACAAATTAGTTTGCTCTACTCCCACTTTTAACACCTTCTTTTCTTCTTTTTTCTTTGTATGTAATTGGCTACTACAAGAAGATGAACTAAAAATAATTAACAAAAACAATAATAAATATGTATTTTTGACGCTGTTTAAAATCATAACATTTGAATTTCGAGTTATTTATAGCCAAACGGATTATTGCTGGCAAAGAGCATAAAAGTAGTATTTCTTCTCCAATAATAAAAATTGCTATTGTAGCAATTACATTAGGGATTGCTATTATGCTTATTTCTGTATCTATTTTTTCAGGATTTCAGAAAAAAATAAGAGATAAAATTTCTGGTTTTAAAGGTCATATTCAAATTACTAATTATGATAATAATAATTCTGATGTTTCCACCATTTCTATTGATAAAAACCAAGATTTTTACCCTAATTTTAAAAATATAAAAGGAATTAAAAACATTCAAATTTACGCAAATAAAGGCGGAATTATTAGAACAAAAGAAAGTTTTGAGGGAGTTATTTTAAAAGGAGTTTCTACCGATTATGATTTTTCATTTTTTAAAGAATATTTAATTAAAGGTAGATTACCTAATTTTAACGAAAAAAGAAATAGAGAAATTTTAATTTCTGAAACCATTGCTAATAGATTAAATCTTAAATTAGGAGATACAGCACAAGCCTTATTTAATACAGCACACACCAAAAACAAATTTAAAATACGTAAACCCATTATTGTTGGTATATATAATACTGGTTTTGACCAATTTGATAAAACTTTTTTACTTGGTGATATTAGAGAAGTGCAAAAAATAAATGGCTGGAAAAACAACGAAATAGGTGGTTTTGAAGTTTTAATTAATGATTTTAATCAAATTCATAACAAAGGAAACGAAGTTTATAAAAACATTGCTTCTAACTTAAACAGCCAAACTGTTATTGATAATCATCCTGCAATTTTTGAATGGATAAACCTTTTAGATAATAACGTTTGGTTTATAATAGCTATTATGATTATTGTAGCTGGTATTAATATGATAACAGCCTTACTTGTTCTTATACTTGAACGTGTGCAAATGATAGGAATTTTAAAAGCATTAGGCGGACAAAATAATAGTATTAGAAAGATATTTTTATACAATGCTTCATACCTTATATTAAAAGGATTATTTTACGGAAATATAATAGGAATAACACTATTATTAATACAGAAATATGGTAAAATTATTAGTTTAAACCCTGAAACTTATTATGTTTCTACTGTTCCTGTAGATTTTAATATTTTGGTAATAATTCTACTTAATATAGGTACACTATTATTGTGTATTATAATGCTAATAATTCCTTCAATGTTGGTTAGTAAAATAATTCCTTCAAAGTCTATAAAGTTTGCTTAAAAAGTTTAATTTTTAATAATTTGTTTTAATATGTAATATATAAAATGAAGTAGTATATAGAACATCTTAAAAATCGGATAAATAACTAACTTTGAAAATAAAGCCATATGTAATAGAAATTGTCTAGATTTCAAAATCAAGAAAAAAACAGAGGCTTTTTATTTCAATATGTTAAGATTATTTATTCTTATATAATTTTTATTTCCAATAATATTTTAAGTTTTTTGCCACAAATAGTATATTGATTTAATAAGTTAAAAATTAACAAATAATTTAATACTAAAATCGTAAATTTGCGTTCACTTTTTATACAATTTCTATGGATATATCGGTAGTAATACCACTTCTTAATGAAGAAGAGTCTTTACAAGAGTTACACCGTTGGATTGCAAGTGTTATGCAGTCCAATAACTTTTTGTATGAAATTATTTTTATTGATGACGGAAGTACGGACAATTCGTGGGAAATCATTAAAGAATTATCAAAGAATAATAACAATGTAAAAGGTATCTGTTTCCAACGAAATTTTGGAAAAAGCCAAGCATTACACGCTGGTTTTGAAATGGCAAAAGGAAATGTAGTAATTACAATGGACGCCGATTTACAAGACAGCCCTGATGAAATTCCTGAATTATACAATTTAATTATAAATGAAGATTTTGACCTAATTTCAGGGTGGAAAAAGAAACGTTATGATAATGTTTTAACAAAAAACATTCCGTCAAAATTATTTAATTGGGCAGCTCAAAAAATATCAGGTTTAAAACTTCACGATTTTAATTGTGGATTAAAAGCCTACAAAAATGAAGTAGTAAAATCAGTAAAAGTTAGTGGGGAAATGCATCGTTACATTCCTGTATTAGCAAAAAATGCAGGATTTAATAAAATTGACGAGAAAGTAGTACAACATCAAGCAAGAAAATACGGAGTTACAAAATTTGGTGTTAGCCGATTTACCAATGGTTTTTTAGATTTAATTACCATTTCATTTTTATCAAAATTCGGTAAACGACCAATGCACTTTTTTGGCTTATTTGGTACATTAATGTTTGCCTTTGGTTTCTTTTCAGCATTTTATATTGGTGCAATGAAGTTATACCGTTTAGCCAATATGCAAAAAGCTATTTTAGTTACTAATAATCCTTGGTTTTACATTGCTTTAACTTCAATGATTATGGGAACATTACTATTTTTAGCAGGTTTCTTGGGCGAATTAATTGTTAGAAGTAATCCTAAAGAAAAACATTATAAAGTTAAAGAAGTTATTTAATTGAACTAAAAAAATATAAAATGAACGACATTATAAATAAAGCAAAATTATGGTTATCAGATGCTTTTGATACTGATACTCGCAATAAAGTACAAAAATTAATTGATGAAAATTCTCCTGAATTAACCGAAAGTTTCTACAAAGAAATGGAATTCGGGACAGGTGGAATGCGTGGCGTTATGGGGGTTGGTATAAACCGAATGAATAAATACACACTTGGGCGTGCAACACAAGGTTTATGTAATTATATGAACCAAGTTTTTAATGAAGAATTACGTGTTGCTATTGCTTATGACTGCCGACATAACAGCAAGGAATTTGCAAAAATTGTTGCAGACGTATTTACCTCAAACAACATTAAAGTATTCTTATTTGAAGAGTTACGGCCTACACCTGAGCTATCATTTACTGTAACTGAATTAAACTGCCACGCAGGAATTGTACTTACCGCATCTCATAATCCGCCTGAATACAACGGTTACAAAGTTTATTGGCAAGACGGAGCACAAATTGTTCCACCACAAGACAAAAATATTATTTCAGAAGTTGGAAAGGTTGATTTTTCAGAAATTAAATTTAACGGAAACGATGAATTAATCACGTACGTTGGTAAGGAAATGGACGAAAAATTTTGGGATGCTTGTATTGAAAATGGAGACTTTAATGTAAAGGGGCGTGAGGATTTAAAAATTGTTTTCACTTCATTACACGGAACGTCAATTAAAGCAACGCCACAGGTTTTAGACCAAGTAGGATACTCACAAATTTATGTTGTTGATGAACAATCTGAACCAAATGGAGATTTCCCGACAGTAAAATCACCAAACCCAGAAGAGCCAGAGGCCTTAAAAATGGCTTTAGAATTAGCCGAAGAAGTTAATGCTGATATTGTTATAGGTTCTGACCCAGATGCCGACAGAATTGGTATTGCCGTACGTGATAACAACGGAAAAATGATTTTATTAAACGGAAATCAAACAATGTCGGTAATGATTAATTTCTTACTAAAAAAATGGCAAGAACAAGGAAAGTTAAAAGGTAAAGAATTTGTTGGCTCTACAATTGTAACCACTCCTTTAATTAGTGAAATATCAAAAAGTTACGGAGTTGAAACTAAAATAAGTTTAACAGGATTTAAATGGATTGCAAAGTTAATTAGAGAAAATCCTGAACTTAATTTTATTGGTGGTGGCGAAGAAAGTTTCGGTTTTATGGTTGGCGACTTTTTACGAGACAAAGATTCAGTAACCTCTACTCTACTCGCTTGTGAAATTGCTTCCGAAGCAAAAGCAAACGGAAGTTCATTTTATAAAGAATTACAAAAAATTTATGTAAAAAATGGATTTTATAAAGAACATTTAATTGCTATTGTTAGAAAAGGAATAGACGGAGCAAATGAAATTAAAGAAATGATGCGCCAGTTTAGAGAGAATCCACTTATGGAGATTGATGGTGAAGATGTTTTATTTATTTATGATTATCAATCATCTATCAAAAAAAATATTAAAACAAATGAAGAGTTTAACATTGACGTTCCAAAATCAAACGTATTAATTTACGAAACTGAAAACGGAACACGTGTAGCTTGTCGCCCAAGTGGAACAGAGCCAAAAATTAAATTTTATATTAGTGTAAACACTAGTGTAAAAAATATTAATGAACTTGAAGAGGAAGAAAAGAAATTAACCAACAAAATAAACTCTATAGTTAAACAATTAAATATTTAAATGACTTACTTTAAAAAAATACTACGTTACGCTATACCATATAAGAAGTATGCTATTTTAAATATTGTATTTAATATTTTATACGCTATTTTTTCAGCCTTATCATTTGTGGTTATAATGCCTTTATTAAAGGTTATTTTTCAACCAGAAATGCCTAAAGAAATAAGTAAACCTGTTTTTACAGATATTTTTTCATTAGGAAATTATTTAAATCAAACCCTAAATTACGAGGTTTATAAAATAGGTGGCGAAGATAAATCTAAAACATTATTAGTTGTTATATTTCTTATTTTAATTGCTTTTTTATTAAAAAATTTATTCAATTACTTAGCTTTATACAACATAACTTTTTTACGTAATGGTGTTTTAAAAAATCTTCGTAATGACCTTTACAAAAAAATAATAGACCTCCCTCTTTCCTATTTTTCTGAAAAAAGAAAAGGTGATGTTATGGCAAGAATAGGAACTGATGTTTTAGAAATTCAGCATTCTTTCTTATCAGTATTAGAATTACTTATTAAAGAACCTTTAACTATACTTATTACTATTATTTTTATGCTTATAATTAGTGTGAAACTTACTGTATTTGTTTTTATTTTTATTCCAATAGCTGGGTTTTTAATTTCTAGATTAGGAAAAAGTTTAAGAAAAAAATCAGAGGACGTTCAGCAAGAACAAGGGTATTTTTTATCTCTTATAGAAGAAACTTTAGGTGGTTTAAAAATTATTAAGGCTTTTAATGGGGAAAATCATTTTTTTAAAATTTTTAAAAACTCTACTAATAGGTTTGAAACCTATTTAAATAAACTTATTAATAGAAGAAATTTAGCAAGCCCATCAAGTGAATTTTTAGGTATTGCTGTTTTTAGTGTTTTATTATGGTATGGGGGTACTTTGGTTTTAATTGATAAAAGTTTAGACGGAGAGGCTTTTATCACTTTTTTAGGTTTAGCTTTTAATATTTTAACCCCTGCAAAAACTATCTCTAAAGCAAATTATAAGGTTAAACAAGGAAACGCAGCTGCTGAACGTGTTTTAGAAATTATAGAAACTGAAAACCCTATTAGTGATAAAGAAGACGCTATTACAAAGCAAACGTTTAATAAAGAAATTGAATTTAAAAATGTTTATTTTAAATATAAAGATGAATATGTTTTAAAAGATTTTTCTTTAAAAATTCCTAAAGGAAGTACTGTTGCTCTTGTTGGGCAATCAGGTAGCGGAAAATCTACATTAGCTAATTTAATAACACGGTTTTATGATGTTAATAAAGGAGAAATTTTAATTGACGGAGAAAATATTAAAAACCTAAAAAAACATTCTTTAAGAGAACTTATAGGTGTTGTTACTCAAGATTCTATTTTGTTTAATGATTCGGTAAAAAATAACATTCTTTTTGGTAAAGAAAACATTACTGATGATAATATTATTGAAGTTGCTAAAATTGCTAACGCACACGAATTTATAAAGGATTTACCTGAGAAATACGAAACAAATATTGGTGATGGTGGAAATATGCTTTCAGGCGGACAAAAACAACGTTTATCTATTGCTCGTGCTGTATTAAAAAATCCGCCAATTATGGTTTTAGATGAAGCTACATCTGCCCTTGATACTGAAAGTGAACAATTAGTTCAAAAAGCATTAGAAAATATGATGAAAAACAGAACATCTTTTGTTATTGCACATAGGCTTTCTACCATTCAAAATGCTGATAATATTGTAGTAATGAAAAAAGGAGAAATTATAGAACAAGGAAAACACAAAGAATTATTAGATAAAAAAGGTGAGTATTTTAAATTAGTTTCAATGCAAAGTTTAGAATAAAAAAAAAATGGCTGTTTTTATTAAACAGCCATTTTCATTTTAATAAATATCTCTATTTAAATAATCTGGTACAGTTGGTTTTTTAGGGTCACTAAAATCATTAGTAGGGTCTCCGTCTCCGTTAGCATCTTCATCTTTTGTTAATTTACCGTCTCCATCATCATCAGTGTCTAAAAAATTAGGAACTTTATCTTTATCAGTATCATCATTTAATAAATTTTTATCTCTATTTAAATCCTCTTTAATAGATGGTATATTATCATTATCTCCATCTGTATTTTCAGTATGGTCCCATAAATCAATATAAAAAACTAAACAAGAGTTTTCAGGTATAGAACTTGTTCTTGAGTTTTTATAAGCCAAACCTGATGGAATAAATAATATTCCTTTCCCTCCATCTTCATAAGTTATTGAGCTGTTCTTGGTTACATTTTTACCTCCTTTAAAATGAGTAAATCCGTAAGACCAGCCTTTTATAACTCCTCCATCAATTTTTCCATTTTTTAAAACTTGACTTAATGTAAACCACATTGGAGCTTCTTGTTTATCAAAAGACTCTGACAGCTTATCTTCATCTAAAATTCTTACTCCGTTATATTTTACAAAAACTGAATCCACTATTGTTGGGTTACCTTTACTTGATACTCCTTCTCTTTCTACGTAATAATACAACGTATAATTAACATCGTCTTCTTTAACCTCTTGCTTTTTTAATTTCTCTGTTTCATTAAAAATAGCTGTTTTTCCATCTGCTAATGGTTTTAAAGCACCTTCTTTTTCATCAAAATAATGCTTTTTTAAAAATTTAACTATTAATTCATTATCTTTTATTGATTGTGCTTCATAATCAAATTTTTCTTTTGAAGAACTATCTTTTCCACAAGAATACATTAAAACTGATAATACTCCTGTTACTAAAATGTGCTTAATTTTTATCATTTTAACTTTTATTTTTTATATGGTGCAAGTTAGCATTTTTATACCTTTGTAAAAAATAAAACTTTTAATATGAGAATTGATAAGTATTTATGGTGTATTAGGCTCTTCAAAACCAGAAGTATTGCTACTGATGCTTGTAAAAAAGGACATATTAAAATTGACGGAAACAACCTAAAACCTTCAAAAGAAATTTTTGGTGGAGAGGAAATAATTATTAGAAAAAATCAAATTAACTACAAAATTAAAGTTATTGATATTCCTAATAACCGTGTGGGAGCTAAATTGGTTGATTTATACCGTAAAGATTTAACTCCTAAAGAAGAATTTGAAAAAACAGAATTACTAAAATATTCTAAAGATTACTATCGTAAAAAAGGAATGGGACGACCAACTAAAAAAGATAGACGAGATATTGATAATTATTATGATTCTTCTTCAGAAGAAGAAGTTATTTAATTATAGAAAAACTCTTATTTCTTCTACAATTTCTTTTATTGATTTATTATTAATATCTACCTTAATATTTGCTTGCTCATAAAAGAAACTACGTTCAAATAAATGTTTTGAAACAAATTCTACCAAATCATTTTTTGATAAATTGGTTATTAAAGGTCTTTCTGAATTATCTTCTTCTAACCGTTTTACAATAGTTTTAATTGTTGATTTTAAATAAATAGACACTGTATTTTTATTAGCTAAAACAATATCCATATTTTTGGCATAACACGGTGTTCCTCCTCCTAATGATAAAATAAAGTCTTCTTTTTTATTTAATAATTCTTTTAAATATTCGTGTTCTTTTAACCTAAAATATACCTCTCCTTTTTCCTTAAATATAAAAGAAATAGTTTTTTTTTCTTTTTTTTCTATGAAGTCATCCAAATCTATAAACTTCATTTTACTATTTTCTGCCAACAATTTACCTATTGTTGATTTTCCACTTGCCATATAACCTAATAAAATAATCTTCATTTATCTAAATTTGAATTGTTTACAAATATCAGTAAAAAAATCTCAAAAAAAATTTCTTTTTTTAAAATAACCTGCTTACATTTGCACTCGCTTGTTATAAGCTGTATGACCTGGTAGCTCAGTTGGTAGAGCATCTCCCTTTTAAGGAGAGGGTCCTGGGTTCGAGCCCCAGCCCGGTCACAAAAAAGTTAAGCCTTTGCTTAACTTTTTTTGTTTGCACATATGGCGGAACTGGTAGACGCGCAGGCTTGAGGGGCTTGTGTCCTTGCGGACGTGCAAGTTCGATTCTTGTTATGTGCACTTTTAAAATCGTTAATCATCTATTATTTAGATTTTTAGCGGTTTTTTATTTTTAATTGTGTAAATATTTGTGTAAACAAAGTGATTTTAACGACTAATCAAAACACCAACAACAACTCCAATAGCCACCCCTCCTATTCCATAAAACCAAGCTCTTTTATTTCTTTTACTCGCTTTGATTATTTCTTCATTCTTCTTATTCAGGATTTTTTGATATTCTTCTATCTGTTCCTCTTTCTTCTCAAGTAGAATATTTGACTTTTCATTTTCCTTTACATAATTATCCAGCAATAAAGACTTTTCAGCATAACGAAGTTGTAAGCTATCCTTTAATCGTACATCTTTCATTATTTCTTTAAAAGTAGATTTATCTACACAAACCTTATCTTTTGTAACCTGTGATGAAACGCTTAATGTCATCATCAGTAATATCAGAACTATTAATATCTTTTTCATCTTGTGTTTTTTTAAGGTCTATTTCCTTTGCTTTCATGTACACTATTTTAGTCCGTTGCTTATTATTGGAAATAATCTTTTTTACTTCTAATTGCTTTG
>JAGYHQ010000036.1 GCA_018456245.1 Tenacibaculum sp.
ATACTTAATTTTACTCAAAGAATTAAGAAAAAACAAACTTAACTAATCTTGAACCAAATAATATATAACCTTTCCTTTCGGAGAGGTTTTTTTATTTTATATAAAATTATATATTTACGCATTAAAATTAAATTTATGGACTTTAAAAAGATATTTGATAACAATAAAGAGTGGGTTAAGGAAAAAATAAAAATAGATAAAGACTATTTTGAAAATTTAGGGAAAGACCAAAATCCAGAATTTTTATATATAGGTTGTTCAGATAGCCGTGTAACAGTAGAGGAAATAATGGGATTAAACCCTGGTGATGCTTTTGTTCATAGAAATATAGCAAATGTTGTTCCTGCTACAGATTTAAATTCGGCATCAGTTATTGATTATGCTGTAAGCCATTTAGAAGTAGAAGCTATTGTTATTTGCGGGCATTATGCTTGTGGTGGAGTAAAAGCTGCAATGGAATCAGAAGATTTAGGGCTTTTAAACCCTTGGTTGCGTAATATTAGAGATGTTTACAGATTACATAAAAAGGAGCTTAACGCTATAAAATGTGATGAAGAACGCTATGAACGATTAGTAGAACTTAATGTGCAAGAGCAGTGTGTAAATATTATTAAAATAGCATCAGTACAAAAAGCTCATAGAGAAAGAAACTTAAATGTGTATGGTTGGGTTTTTGATATTCATACAGGTGAAATAGTAGATTTAAAGATTGATTTTGATAAAATATTACATAAGATAATGGATATTTATCATTTAGATTAATTTTTTAAGGCATACACACAAATAAAATCGCTAAATTCTATAAATTTTATAGAGTATAAAGTATTATCATTATTAAAACTTATTCTTCCAAAGATATTATTATCTGATAATTTAAAATTATTAATATGGATGTGTTTTAATAATGATATTTCTTTTTTGCCATAAATCTTATATAAACTTTCTTTTGCTCCCCAAACAATAGTTAATTTCTTTGTTAAATCGTTTTTTGAAAGGTTTTTATATTCATTAATAGGGGTAAATTTATGGGCTATATTTATAATTTTTTCTCGTTGTTTTTCAATATCAATTCCTACAGATTTATTTTTAGATATAATTATTCCACAAAAATTAAAAGAATGTGTAATTGAAATATATTTTCTGTCTTTTAAGTGCGGTTTACCAAATTCATCATAAATAATATCATCGTCATTATATCCTACAATTTTAAATAAATGCCGTACCCCAAGAAATGCTTTTTTATGCAATTCTGATTTCATTTTTTTTAAACGGATTTTATTATTTTCCGTCAGTTGAATTCCTGATTGTAAATCTTCCAAACTCTCTGTAACTTCCCAAATAAAAAGGGTTGTTTCGGTGTTTATTTTTATAGTTTTATAAAGTGGCATTTTTTGTTTTTTTGTAAGATTTTAAATATAAAAAATTATAAATTAAATTATATATTTTGTATAATTTAATTTAATATGTTTGTTATACTTAATAATTCAATATAAAAATTAGTAATTTATGAGAAAAATATTTTTATTATTTATTATGGTTCCCTTACTAACTTTTGGTCAGCAAAAAGAAAGTAAGTTAAACAAACAATTAGGGATAGATGCTACTATTTTAGGAGCAGGTGTGTTTTATGAATATCCTTTATCTAATAAAATTTTGAGTGAAATATCAGTAGGTATAGGGAGTTCTTTTGTTTATGCAGCGCCAACAGTAGGATTTAGATTGTCTACGTATAGACCTTATTCTCGCGTAGCCTTAAAATGGTATTACAATAGAGAAAAACGCCTTAAAAAAGGTAAAAGTATTTCCTTAAATGTAGGTAATTTTATAGGTATTCAAAATAAAATAATGTATGGTTATGGAAATAACCCTAAACATAATGATTTAGCATATATGATGAATGAAATATATTGGGGTTCACAAGCAAAATTAGATGGTAAATTATTACTTGATTATCATTTTGGTTTAGGATATTTTTTAGTAAATGATAGAGGTTTTGATGGTTTTTTTCCTACAATAGGGATAAAGTTAAAATACATTTTGTAAGCCTATAACAAAAAAATCGCTTAAAAAATTTTAGGCGATTTTTTTTTTAAACTTTAAAAGTTCTGAATAAATGTGTTGATTTGTTCTTTTGGTATAAATGTTTTTATAATTAAAATTGCCCCAAAAACAATTATAAAAATACTCATCCATTTTTTTATGTTATAAATTACTGTTGGGGTTAGTTTCTTTTTAAGTCGTTTTGCTAGGAATATTTTACAAATATCAGTAATAAAATAGCCTATTAAAATGGTTGTTAAATACCAGAGAATATATTGGGGGTTCATATCTAATGCTGGTCCAATAACAATTATTACTCCTAACCAACTTCCTAAAACGCCAACATTTATAATATTCAAGAAAAAACCCTTTAAAAAAAGCCTAAAATAATTATTGTTATTAGAAATTTCAATTTCATCAGATTCTTCCCTGTTTTTCTTATTATTAAAATAAGTTATTAATCCGTAAACAAGTAAAATTAAACCTCCTGCAATAAATAAACGAGGGTCATTTTTAATTTTTTCAAGAATACTTCTACTTCCATAGTATGCAAGTGTCATAAAAGCTATATCTCCCAAAATTACTCCTAAATCAAAAGATAATGCGGCCTTAACCCCCCTTAATATGCTTGTTTGTAACAGCATAAAAAATACAGGACCTATCATAAAAGCCATAAAAACACCAAATATGAAAGCATTTTTAAAATCGTAGATATCCATTAGTGAATAATTTTTTATAGCTAATTTTTATAGATAGTTAATTAATATTCTCGTATTGCAAATGTAATAAACTATGATATAAAGAGGGTTGTAGTTATTATAAATTATTTTAAAAATTTAAACTTAATTGTTCGGGTAATAATCTAAAAGTTTTTCTGTGGTATTTAGTAATTCCAAATTCTCTAATAGCTTCCCTGTGTTTTTTTGTGGGGTATCCTTTGTTTTTTTTCCATAAATAATTAGGAAATTCATTGTGTATTTTTTCCATATACTCATCACGATATGTTTTTGCCAGTATTGATGCCGCTGCAATACTCATGTATTTTGCATCGCCTTTAACAATGGTTTTGTAAGGAATATCTTTGTATGGTTTAAATTTATTTCCATCAACAATAATAAACTCTGGTTTTATCTGTAATTTATCTATTGAACGATGCATTGCTGTTATAGAGGCTTGTAATACGTTTAATTTATCAACTTCATTATTATCAATAAAAGTAACGGCGTAAGCCAAAGAATGTTCTTCAATATATGGGCGAAGCTCCTTTCGTTTTTTTTCAGATAATTGTTTTGAATCATTTAATAATTCGTGATGAAAATTAGGAGGTAAAATTACAGCAGAAGCTACTACAGGACCCGATAAACAACCTCTACCGGCTTCATCTGTACCTGCTTCAAGTTTAAATCCGCTAAAATTAAGTTCTAACATATCACAAATTAACAGTTTTTCAAGTAAAATATTCGTGTTTTTTTTAATTTTATTATTTTACTTTTGCTGTATGAAGAAATTATTTTTTTTACTGTTTGTATTATTGTTTAGTAATCATCTTTTTTCTCAGATTAGAGGATTGGGTAGAGATATGCGTAATTTAGGAGGAAATGTTGAACAACGAGATTCTATTAACAATGATGAAATTAGTGTAAAGTTAAATGGCAAAACAAGATACACTGATTACAAGGTAATCAATTATAAAAATGACACAACGCATATAGATACAACACTTACTATAAAAAAGGAGTATAAATTTAATTTCCGTAGAAAAGATAATTTTGAGTTGTTACCATTTCATAATCAAGGGCAAACGTTTAATAATTTAGCTTATAATTATAATAAAATATCATTATTACCTGATATTGGTTTTAAGACTAAACGTTTTTATTTTACACCAATTAATGAGGTAAATTATTATGAAGTTTCAACACCAACATCTGAAATAATGTACAGAACAGGAATGGAACAAGGGCAGGTTTTAAATGCGTTATTTACAGTAAATTTTTCTCGTAGGTTTAATGTTAGTTTAAGTTATAAAGGTTTACGTTCATTAGGGCATTATCGCCGTTCATTAGTGAGTTATGGTAATTTTATAGGAACATTTAATTATAGAACACCAAAAGAAAGATATAGTATTAAAGGGCATTTAAGCAAACAAGATGCTACTAATCAAGAAAATGGAGGGCTTACACAAATATCTCTTAAAAACTTTATATCCGATGAAAAAAAGTTTTCCAAAAGAGGAAGATTAGACGTAAACTTAAATGATACCGAAAATAAATTTAATGCAATGAGATTTTATTTAAATCATAATTACAAATTATTTTCGGTTAAAGACACTACTAATACTAAGAATTTTAGTAATCTTAAACTGGGGCATATATTTTCTTATCAAGAAAAGGAATATATTTTTAATCAAAAAACAGCTACGCCCTCTTTCCTTGGAGAAGGAACATCAACAGGAGAAAATAATGAAATTACTAATTATAAATTAATTGATAATCAGGTTTATTTAGAGTTTAATTCTAAATACGTTTTAGGGCGTTTTAAGGTAAAAGCAAATTATTCTAATATTAGTTATGGTTATAACCGTTTATTAAACGCTAATTCATTAATTGATAACCAAAAATTAAAAGGAAATGCTGTTTATTTTGGTGTTGATTGGAGAGGTAAAATAGGTAATTTTGAGGTTAATGCAGACGCTACGGTTATACCGGGGAGTGGGCATCTATCGGGTCAATATTATAATGGAGATATTTCTTATAAAAAAGATGATTTATTTACTGTAAAAGGAGGATTATTAATAAATTCAAAAAAACCGAATTTTAACTTTCAATTATTTCAAAGCTCATATAATGAATACAATTGGAATAATACGTTTAAAAACATAGGTACAAGAAATATTAATTTTTCATTTTTATCTAAATGGGGAAATGCAACACTTGATTTTACCAATATTGAAGATTATGTTTATTTCAATCAAAATAATAAACCTAAACAATATGATAAACCTGTAACTTACTTAAAACTAAAAGTAAATAAGGAGTTTAGGTTGGGTAAATTTGCGTTAGATAATACAGTAATGTACCAAAAAGTAGCTAATGGAAAGTCTGTTTTTAGAGTTCCTGAAATTGTTACAAGAAATACTTTATACTATACTGATGAATGGTTTAAAGGAAAACCGTTATTAGTGCAAATAGGGGCAACTTTTAAGTATTTTACCAAATATAATGCAAATGCTTATAATCCGTTATTAGCAGAATTTACTTTGCAAGACAATACAAAAATAGGTTTCCCAACGCTTGACCTATTCTTTAATTGCAGGGTAAGAAGAACACGTATTTATTTTAAGTTAGATAATGTAACTTCTAAATGGGCTAAGAAAAATTATTTTTCAGCACCAAATTATCCGTATAGAGATATGACAATTCGTTTCGGTTTGGTTTGGAATTGGTTTATTTAACGAATAATGTAGCTTTTCTTATCTTTGCTAAAAATTCTTGAGAATGATACAGTCAATGACAGGTTACGGAAAATCCGTATTACAACTACCTACTAAAAAAGTAACGATTGAAATAAAATCACTAAACAGTAAAAATTTAGACTTAAATACGCGTATTCCGTCATATTACAAAGAAAAGGAATTAAATGTGCGTAAAAAGTTAGCATCTGCTTTGGTACGTGGTAAAATTGATTTTTCAATTTATGTTGAAATGACTGCTGATGAAACCTCTACTTTAGTTAATGAAAAAGTTGTTAGAAATTATATAGAACAATTAAAAAATATTGTTACAACAGAGGGTAATGATGAAGTTGAATTAATGAGAATGGCTGTAAAAATGCCTGATGCATTAAAAACTGAAAGAGAAGAGTTAGATGAAACCGAATGGTTAGAAATAGATAAACATATTGATGTTGCTATTAATCATATAGTTAAATATAGAATTGATGAAGCAAAATCATTAGAAGAAGATTTTAAAACAAGAATTGTTAATATCAAAAAATATCTAGAAGAAATTAAGACAATGGATAGTGATAGAATTAACAATGTAAAAGAACGATTACGTAAAGCTATTGATGATTTAAAGGTTGAAATAGACGAAAATCGTTTTGAACAAGAGTTAATTTATTATTTAGAGAAGTTAGATATTAATGAAGAAAAGGTGCGTTTAGCAAATCATTTAGATTATTTTTTAGAGGAATTATCGGGTGAAAATTCTAATGGAAAAAAATTAGGTTTTATTGTTCAAGAAATAGGTAGAGAGATAAATACCACAGGCTCAAAAGCTAATTATGCCCCTATGCAAAAATTAGTTATTCAAATGAAAGATGAATTAGAAAAAATTAAGGAACAAATTTTGAATGTTCTGTAATTTTAAATATAAAAAATGAAAGATTTTAAAGGAAAGTTATTTGTATTCTCTGCACCGTCAGGTTCAGGAAAAACCACGATAGTACGTCATTTATTAAACCAACCTGAATTTAATTTAGAGTTTTCAGTATCAGCAACTTCTCGTTTACCAAGAGGAAATGAAATTGACGGAAAAGATTATTATTTTATTTCTTTAAAAGATTTTAAGAATAAGATAAAAAATGATGAATTTTTAGAATGGGAAGAAGTTTATCGTGATAATTTTTACGGAACATTAAAAACTGAAGTTGAAAGAATTTGGAGCAAAGGAAAACACGTAATTTTTGATATTGATGTGGTTGGTGGGTTACGAATTAAGAAAAAATTTCCAAAAGAAACATTGGCTGTTTTTGTAAAGCCACCAAGTGTTGATGAGTTAAAAATCCGTTTAAAAAAGCGTTCAACTGAAAGTGCTGATAAAATTAATATGCGTATTGCCAAGGCATCGGTAGAATTAGCAACTGCTCCGCAATTTGACAAGATTATAAAAAATTATGATTTAGAAATTGCTTTAAAGGAGGCTGAGGAATTGGTGGGGGATTTTATAAAAGCCCACCCCAACCCTCCCAAAGGGAGGGAGCAAGTGAGCGAATTAGAAAATAAATAATTAAAATCGATTATTAATTTCCTCCCCTTTGGGGAGGTTAGGAGGGGCTTTATGAAAAACATTGGTTTATATTTCGGAACATTTAACCCAATTCACGTGGGGCATTTAATTATTGCTAATCATTTGGTTGAAAATTCTGATTTAGATGAAGTTTGGTTGGTGGTAACTCCTCATAATCCGCATAAAAAAAAGACTTCTTTATTGCATAGTTTTGATAGGATAGAAATGGTTGATTTAGCAATAAAAGAGTATGATAAAATTAAATCATCAGATATTGAATTTAAATTACCACAACCTAATTATACAGTAGTAACTTTAGCCCATATTTCCGATAAATACCCTAATTATAAGTTTAGTTTAATAATGGGAGAGGATAATTTAAAAGGCTTACATAAATGGCGTAATTATGAGGTTATATTAAAAAATCATGATATTTATGTGTACCCAAGAATTTCAGGAGAAGTTGAAGAAACTCAATTTAAAAATTGTAAAAATATTCATAAAATAGATGCTCCAATTATACAAATTTCATCAACATTAATTAGAAATAGTATAAAAGAGGGCAAAAATATAAAGCCTTTAGTACCAAATAGTGTTTTAAAATATATTGAAAGTAAGGGGTTTTATAAATAAAATATGTATTTTAGCAAGCATTAAAATATTATAATATGACAAAAAGTATTTATTTATCGTTAATGGTTTTAGTTTTTTTAGCTTGTAAAACTGAGCCGAAAGATTACGTAACATTTTCAGGAAAAATAAACAATCCTAATTCTAAATCTTTAACTATTTCTAATCCTAAAATAGGGTATAAGAAAACCATTTCAGTAAATGAAAAAGGTGTTTTTAAAGATACTTTAAAAGTGAAAACTGATTATTATTCTGTTTTTGATGGTAATGAATATACTACCGTTTATTTAAAAAATGGAGATGATATTAAAATGACTCTTGATACCAAAGAATTTGACGAAACAATAAAATTTGAAGGAAAAGGAGCAGAAGAAAGTAGTTTTTTAGCAAAATTAGCATTACAGCAAGAAGAGTTATTTTTTGATAAAAATTTATTTTCTTTAGATAAAGAAAAGTTTGATTTAAAAATAAATAATTTTATTAGTAAAATTAGTGAAAGTTTAGAAAGTAAAGATTTTGATTCTAATTTCGTTACTTCTCAAAAACAAAATATTGAAGGTTTAAAGCAGATGTTTGTTAAGAAATTTGAAGAAAACAAATATATGTCTGAAAACTTACGAATGGGTAGCCCTTCTCCTAAATTTGTAGATTATGAAAATTATAACGGAGGTACGACGTCTTTAGATGATTTTAAAGGAAAATATGTGTATATTGATTTATGGGCAACATGGTGCCCGCCTTGTAGGTTTGAAATTCCTTATATGAAAAAACTAGAAGAAAAGTATCATAACAAAAATATTGAGTTTGTAAGTATTTCAATTGATAGCCCAAGAAGTTATGAAAAGTGGAAGCAAATGGTTAAAGATAAAGGAATGACAGGGGTTCAGCTTCATTTTAAAGGAGATAAAGAATTTATGCAAGAGTATAAAGTGAGAGGTATTCCTCGTTTTATTTTGTTAGACCCAAAAGGTAATATTGTTGATGCAAATGCTCCAAGACCTTCTGATTCAGAATTAATTAAACTTTTTAACTCATTAAAATTATAATTTTATTTTTCACGAATTGATTAATTATCATATATTTGCACTCTTGAAAATTTTGAGGATAAACAAATAAACATATATTTAAAATGACAAAAGCAGATATAGTGTCGAATATTTCGGATAAAACAGGAATTGAAAAAGCAGATGTTTTAGCAATAGTTGAAGGATTTATGACCGAAGTGAAAGGATCTTTAGAGAGTGGAAATAATGTATATTTAAGAGGGTTTGGTAGTTTTATTATAAAAACAAGAGCTGAAAAAACAGGTAGAAATATTTCTAAAAATACTACCATTAAAATACCAGCTCATAATATTCCAGCATTTAAACCAGCAAAAACTTTTACAGAAGGAGTTAAAAGTAAGGTTGCAGTAAAATAAAGAAGTATTAACTTACTCTATTTATAGAGTTATAAAACAGTTTTAGTTATGCCAAGTGGTAAAAAAAGAAAAAGAGCGAAAATCTCTACACACAAAAGAAAAAAGAGAGCAAGAGCAAATCGTCACAAGAAAAAGTAAGTTAATACTTACTTTTTCTTGCGTTTTTTAACAAACTTAATTTATAAGTTTAAGTTCATTGACATGAGGTTTAAAACCTCAACGGTAACATTACAAATTTAATCGGCTATTGTACGAAATATACATTAGCATAAAAATACATTCAGATGAAAACAGAATTGATAATTCGTTCAACTTCTTCTGATATTGATTTTGCATTATTGAGAGATGGTAGACTTGTTGAATTGAATAAAGAAGAAACAGGCGATAATAAATTTGCAGTAGGGGATATTTTTCTTGCTAAAATAGGAAAGGTAATGGGTGGTTTAAACGCCGCTTTTGTAAATGTTGGATACCCAAAAGATGGATTTTTACATTACCATGATTTAGGGCCACAAGTACAATCTTTAAATAAATTTATTAAGAAAGTAAGTACAGGTAAATTTAAAGATTTTTCATTAAAAAACTTTCCTCTTGAGAAAGATATAGATAAAGATGGAGAGATTAATGAAGTGTTAAAAACAGGTCAAAATTTATTAGTACAAATTGTAAAAGAACCTATTTCTACCAAAGGACCACGTATTAGTTCAGAGCTTTCAATAGCAGGAAGATACTTGGTTTTAGTTCCTTTTTCTGATAGAATATCAGTGTCTCAAAAAATTGAAGATAACAAAGAAAAAGAACGTTTAAAAAGATTGGTGAAAAGCATTAAACCCAAAGGTTTTGGAGTTATTCTTAGAACTGTTGCTGAAGGTAAAAAAGTAGCAGAATTAGATAAGGATTTACAAAACTCACTTGAACGTTGGAAAACAATGTGTAAACGTATTGCAAATACTAATACACCAACAAAAATATTAAGTGAATTAAACAGAGCATCTTCTATTTTAAGAGATGTAATGAATGACTCTTTCACTAATATAGTAACGAATGATGAAGCACTAAAAGTTGAAATAAAGGAATACTTACAGGAAATTTATCCTGAAAAAGAAAGTATTGTTAAGCTTCATCGTTCTGAAACTCCTATTTTTGAGAAATATGGAATAGAAAGGCAAATAAAAACAGGGTTCGGCAAAACAGTATCAATGAGTAAAGGTGCGTACTTAGTAATAGAACACACCGAAGCGTTACACGTTATAGATGTTAATAGTGGTAACAGATCAAACAAAGCAAAGGGTCAAGAAGAAACTGCATTAGAAGTAAATTTAATAGCTGCAACAGAAGTAGCTCGTCAATTACAATTGCGTGATATGGGTGGAATTATTGTAGTAGATTTTATTGATATGAAATCTGCTGAAAATAGGCAAAAACTGTATCAGCATTTAAAAGAAGCTATGTCTTTAGACCGTACAAAACATAAAATATTACCGCCAAGTAAATTTGGTTTAGTACAAATTACAAGACAGCGTGTAAGACAAGAATTAGAAATAAAAACAACAGAGCCAAATCCTAATAAAAATGGAGAAGTAGAAGCTCCGATTGTGTTGATAGAAAAAATAGAAATAGAGTTAGAAAGAATTTTAAATAATAATAAAAATTGTAAAGGAATTACATTAAATGTACATCCTTTTATAGCAGCTTATTTAACAAAAGGCTTAAATTCTATTCGTTTTAAATGGTTTTTAAAACATAAAAAGTGGATTAAAATTTTACCGAGAGATTCTTATCAATATTTAAATTATAAGTTTTTCTATAAAAAAGGGTAAAATTTAGTGATATAAATTAAAAGCTCGTTCATATTATGAACGGGCTTTTTTATTGCTTTAAAGTTAGTGTAATAATTAACTTAACATTGTTTTTGCTTTTTTAATGGCTTCAATTAAAATATCAATTTCTTCTTTGGTATTATAAAAGGCAAGAGAAATACGTACTGTACCAGGGATTTTATAAAAATCCATAATTGGTTGTGCGCAATGGTGTCCTGTACGTACAGCAATTCCTAATTTATCTAATATTGAACCTATATCATACGGATGAATACCTTTAATATTAAAAGATATTATTGATGTTTTATTGTGTGTTCCGTAAATAGTTAAACCGTCAATTTTTTGTAGCTTTTCCGTAGCATATTCTAACAGATCATTTTCTTGTTTCTGTATGTTACTAAAACCTATTGAATTCATATAATCAATAGCTACACCAAAGGCAATAACTCCGCAAATATTAGGTGTTCCTGCTTCAAATTTATGGGGTAGGTCGGCGTAGGTTGTTTTTTCAAAAGTTACGGTTTTTATCATTTCTCCACCCCCTTGATAGGGTGGTAATAAATTCAATAATTCCTCTTTCCCGTAAAGTACTCCAACGCCTGTTGGTCCGTACATTTTATGTGCTGAAGAAACATAAAAATCAACGTCTAATTCTTGAACATCAGGTTTTATATGAGGGCAAGATTGGGCTCCGTCAATTAAAACATAAGCACCATATTTATGTGCTTTTTCTATAATCTCTTTAATAGGATTTATAGTTCCTAAAGCATTTGATACATGATTACAAAATACTAACTTTGTGTTTTCATTAAGCATATCATCAAGTAAATCTAATTGTAATGAACCATTTTCATTCATTGGAATTACCTTTAATTCCGCACCTGATTTTTCACACATTATTTGCCACGGAACTATGTTAGAATGATGTTCTAAAGCAGAAACTATAACTTCATCTCCTTTTTTTAAGATAGATGAAAAACCTGAAGAAATGATATTAATACTTTCGGTTGTTCCTGATGTTAAGATGATTTCATAAGGTTGTTTTGCATTAAAATGTTTTTGTATTTTAATACGTGCTTCTTCGTATTTATCAGTAGCCTCTTGGCTTAAAGTATGAACTCCTCTATGAATGTTTGCGTTGTAATTTGTGTAATAATCTACAATAGTATCAATTACAACTTTAGGAGTTTGTGAAGTTGCCCCGTTATCAAAATATATTAGTTGTTTTCCGTTTATTTTACGGTTTAAAATAGGGAAATCTTCACGGACTTTGTTAATATTAAACATATGTTGGATTTAAGTAAATGTAGTTGATTAAATTTTGAACTAACAATGTTCAATAGTGTATGAAAAATACTACAAATAGTTAGTTTCTTAATGTATTATACACTGTAAGAAACTAACTATTTATCTAAAATTCTCCCTAAAATAGGTGTATTTTGGGGTAAAATATCTATACTAATGGCGGAATTCTTAAAACTTGCCCTGGGTAAATTTTATCAGGGTGTGATAACATAGGTTTGTTCGCTTCAAAAATAACAGGATACTTCATTGCATCTCCGTAAAATTCTTTAGCTATTTTTCCTAATGTATCCCCACTTACAACAGTATGGAATTTAGCAAGTTCTTCTTCTTTAATTTCTTCTACCTCAGCAACAGTCATATTGTCTTCAACAGCTGATACTCCTTCTGTATTTCCAACAACTAAAACAACTTTTTCTTTAGTTGATAAATCAACAGCTTCCCCGTGAATAGTTGCTTTGTCATCATCTACTTTAATAGATAAATCGTTTACTTTTAACTCTAAAGCATTAACAGCTTCTACTAATTTTTTTTCTGTTTCTTCGGTTGTTTCTCCAATACCAAATACTTTGGCACCAGCATCTTTAATAAATGAAAATAATCCCATATTCTTTTACTTTTTTTGTAATTAATAATTATTTTTAACTGATGTACAATATACAATATTTATTCCAAAAAACATTAAAATAGGTTCAAGATTAGTTAAGTTTGTTTTTTCTTAATTCTTTGAGTAAAATTAAGT
>JAGYHQ010000037.1 GCA_018456245.1 Tenacibaculum sp.
AAAGAATTAGAGGATTATAAAATTACTCCGTTCGGTATAGGCGTATCAAAAGAAGATATTTTAAAAGAGGCTTTAGGTGATGAAAATTATCGTTTATTCCATAATATTAATGAAATGAAAAACTTAAAAGGCATACAAGCAAGAATGCCCTTTGTTTTTGAAATAAAATAAATTTAAAAAGAGGGTTGTTGAAACAACCCTCTTTTTTAACTGTATTATTTAGATTTCGCTCCAACAAAATAATCAGACTTCAACTTAAACAACACATTAAATGTTGTTAAACTACCGTAAATACGAGTAATATATTGTTGTAAATCTACCTTTTCTTGGTCATCTAAATTTTTACTAGAATTTATTTTCTGCTCCATTACCCTAACCCTATCACGTACCATTACAATTTTATGGAAAAAACTTTCAATAGGAACTTCTTTTGATACTAAATTGGTATCAGCAGGCTCTAAAATAAGTTTTCCCCCCTTCCATTTATCGGCAATATGAACAACTTCTGAAATGTCACTATATTTCTTTAAAAGATTACGTAAAACACTCTCTACTTCATAAAAACTTACTACATCAAGTTCATCCTCTATCGCTTCAATAACTTCAAATTCAGAACTTATTTCAATAGTTTCTAAACCTTTTTCCATAAAAGTTACCCAATAATTTTTGCTATCTACATTTGTTACAACTCCAAATCCGAATTCAGGATGATTAATTCTTGACCCTATTCCTAATATTTTCATAATTTTAATTTTTAACGCTACTAATTTACGTATTTTTGTTTTCCTTAAAAAATAAAAAATGATACGAAGAACACGAGCAGAAATTAGTAAATGTATTATTCATAAAGTAGGAAATAAATACAACAGTGGGAAAAATGCCTTATCAGAAGATTTGGTTAGTTTTGACCAAGAAAGCTATGAATTATTACTCCCTTTTTTACTAAAACCATTTACAACTGTTACACAAAGTTATCGTTTTACCCACCATGCCGACATAAGATTAAATGAAATAAATAAATATTCTTCTGATATTTTTGAAGATGATTCTGTTTTTATTGAACAATCAAAAAATATTGTAAATCACTTATATGAACAATCAAATTCTGCTCAAATAAAATCAGGAGATGTTTTAGTTGTACTTTTTGAGAATATTGAATATAACGAAAATTTAGTAAATGCAATCGGAATTTTTAAAATTGAAAATAAAGTTGATTTCTTCCAAACTTATTTAGAAGATGATAGTTTTGATGTTGTTGTTCAAAAAGGAATTTCAACTAAAAAATTAGATAAAGGTTGCTTAATTTTAGAAACCTCCGATATTGAAGGCACAATAGTTTTAAGTGTTGATAATAACAATTATGATGCTCAATACTGGATTAAAAATTTCTTAAATGTAAAATATGCTGATGATAGAAATTTACACACTCAAAATTATTTAGAATTATGTAAGGAATTTTCAGAAGAAGTAATTAAACCAGAATTTGGAAAAAAGGAACAAAGTGAATTTTTAGCAAATACTGTTGATTATTTTAAAGAACACGAAAGTGTAGATTATCATAATTTTAAACAAGAAATTTTTGAGGAAGACAAACAAAAAAACTTATTTGAAGATTACAAAAAACACTTTGAAAAATTAAACGATGTTTTAATCAGAAACCATTTTGAAGTATCAGATACAGTTTTAAAAAAGGAAAAAACAAAATTTAAAACTGAAATAAAATTAGATACCAACATACAAATAAAAATTGATATTGATGCTCCTGATGCCTCATCAGAACACCTTGAAAAAGGCTATGACGAAGAAAGAAAAATGAAATTTTACAAAGTATATTTTAATGAAGAAAAGTAATAATTACACCTTTTTCTTTTCAGGCGTTACAACAAAATCTTTTAAATAAAAAGGCTCAAAATAAGCAACATCTTCAAAGTTGCTGTTTTTATATTTTTCAAAACTTAATTTTGCCATTTCTTTTGCTGACGGAAATTTATCATCAATAAAAATGGCATTTTTATGAGTTAATATTTCTTTACATTTTTCTGCTCCATCACCTAAAAAATAAACTTTACCTTTTAATAAATATTCTGAAAATGAATTTTCATTAATAACCTCTGCCCTAATTTCTCGTATTTTGTTATAATTTTTATCATAAACTGATGAATATACTTCCATTCTACGAGCATCTAACATCGGAACGATAACTCCATCATCAATCTTTATTGAATTAGCTAAAGATTCCAAAGTTTCTACTGAAATTAATGGTTTATTAAGTGAAAAACTTAATCCTTTTACAGCCGATACCCCTATTCTTAAACCTGTATAAGAGCCAGGACCTTTACTTACTGCAAAGGCATCAATTTTATTTAAAGTTATTTTTGCTTCTTCTAAAATTTCTTCAATTAATGGATGTAGCTTTTCTGCGTGTGAATAATTTCCATCATTCAACTCCTTTAAAACCATTAATTCTCCGTTTTTTACTATGCTAACCGAACAGTTTTTTGTTGCCGTTTCTATATTTAAAATAATTGCCAAGTGTAATATTTTTAAGCAAATATAAATAAGTTTAAATTACTTATTATAAAAAATATATTTTACCACACCTTACAAAACTGTAATACAACTATTTACATTTAACAATAAATTTAAATTAAATTTTTTCGTAAAAAAAACATTTTTTCTTTTTGAAAATAGAAAAAGGATTGTATATTTGCACCCGCATACGGCAATATGCACAAGTTCTTAAACAAATGACTACGCGAAAGTAGCTCAGGGGTAGAGCATCACCTTGCCAAGGTGAGGGTCGCGGGTTCAAATCCCGTCTTTCGCTCAACTCTTTATAAAATACCATGCTGAAGTGGTGGAATTGGTAGACACGTTGGACTTAAAATCCAATGACCATTAGGTCGTGCGGGTTCAAGTCCCGCCTTCAGTACAATAACCGTTGTTAATCTTTTGATTTTTCAACGGTTTTTTGTTTTTTAACACTTTTTACCTAAAAATAAAGAAATACAAAATCTATTTTTATATTTTTGTATTTCCTTAAATTAAGGGGACGACTGGTTTTGACAGCAAGACTAGTTAAAATGTAAGCATACCGAGGAGTGAGATGACAACTCGTTAAACTTATTTCAACTTTTTAAACGGCGAAGATAACTACGCTTTAGCTGCCTAGTCTGAATTATAGTAAGACCAAGCCTCGGTACACAAGGTGTACAAGCTAAATGTCCTCGAAAAGCCTTGGTTTACGGCGTTTCATTTTTGGGCATCGTAAAAGTAAACATAGAAAGCTTATGGTTTCGGTAGGTTTTTGAAGTTTAAGAAACTAAGTATAAAAATCGGTTGTCTTTAACCTGTTTTATACCTACAATTAAGAAAAGACTAAGTATGTAGAAAGCCTTTTGGCTACTTGTTTGGACCCGAGTTCGATTCTCGGCGTCTCCACAATTAGAAACCTTAATTCACTATTTTACAGTTTATTAAGGTTTTTAATTTTCTTTTTTGTGCTACCACCGTGCAACGAGAATAATAAAAAGTATTTTTTTGTATTTTCTTAATAAAAAAACACAACCTATTCAGTTGTGTTTTGCTCTTGTATTAAATACTTTATTCTTGTCTAAATTTTTGTTCAATATATGCGGCTTTAGCAACTTCTGCTCTTCTAGACACAGACGGTTTTGTATATTGTTTACGTTCTCTTAACTGCTGTAAAACTTTCACATCTCTAAACTTACGTTTATAACGCTTTAAAGCTCTATCTATATTTTCTCCTTCTTTTACTATAATTCTTAACATATATTATATTTTAGTTGTTATTAATGTTTATTTTTAAACCCTACCTAAACAAAGTTTTAATTATAAACTTTAAAACAAGAAAAAAATACCTATTAAGCATTACGTAGATATATATTTTTTGAAGATTATAAAACTAAAAAAGAATATCCATTTTCCTCTTAAGGATAGAATAAATAATGTGGCAAGTTACAATAATTTTTAAGTTTTTTCACGAATTATAACATTATATTCATAATAGTGAAAACTTTTTTAAGATTACAACTTTATATCGTTTCTCCTAATTCCTTAAGTTTAGATGTATTTTCAGCAAGCATTAGTTCATCAATAATTTTTTGAACATCTCCGTTTACGATATTTTGTAAGTCATAAAGCGTTAATCCTATTCTATGGTCTGTTACACGACCTTGCGGATAATTATATGTTCTAATTTTCGCAGAACGGTCTCCCGATGTTACCATTGAACCTCGTTTTGCTGCATCTTCTTCTTGCTTTTTCGCAAGTTCCATATCATATAAACGTGAACGTAGTACTTTAAATGCTTTCTCTTTATTTTTATGTTGAGATTTTTGATCTTGGCACTGAGCAACCAATCCTGTAGGAATATGTGTTAAACGTACTGCCGAATAAGTTGTATTTACTGATTGCCCCCCTGGTCCTGACGAACAGAAGAAATCAATTCTAACATCCTTAGGGTTAATTTCTATATCAAACTCCTCCGCCTCAGGAAAAACCATACAAGTAGCAGCCGAAGTATGCACACGCCCCTGCGTTTCCGTTTGAGGAACACGTTGTACACGATGCACCCCTGCCTCAAACTTTAAAGTTCCGTATACATCTTCTCCTGTAACTTCAAACTGAATTTCTTTAAAGCCTCCATTTGTCCCTTCAGAATAATCTACAATAGAAACTTTCCAACCTTTACTTTCACAGTATTTTGTGTACATTCTAAACAAATCTCCTGCAAAAATACTAGCTTCATCTCCACCTGTTCCTGCTCGTAATTCTACCACAGCATTTTTACTATCTTCAGGGTCTTTAGGAATTAATAAAAACTTAATTTCTTCTTCTAACTCAGGAATACGTTCTTGAGCATCACTCATTTCCATTTTTGCCATTTCTACCATTTCAGCATCACTACCATCGGCAATAATTTCCTTTGCTTCCTCTATATTCCCTAACAAAGTTTCATATTCATCAGCCTTTTTTACAACTTTTCCTAAATCTTTATATTCTTTGTTTAATTGAACATAACGCTTTTGATCTGAAATAATATCTGGCTGAATAATTAAATCAGAAACTTCATTAAAACGTTGTCTTACTATTTGTAACTTATCTAACATACTTTATTTAAATTGAGGTGCAAATTTACGAATTAGTATTTGAACTTACCATATTCATTTTAATTGTTATTTTTTACTTTGTAAATAACATTTCACGATACTTAGTTAATGGCCAAAGCTCATCATCAACCATAATTTCTAACTTATCACAATGATAACGGATTTTATCAAAATATGGTTTTACTTTTTTACAATATGTATCTGCAGCCTTCTGCCCACTTAACTTATTTGCTTTTTTACGCTCCTCCGTCATTTCATTAATGCTTGAATTTATATTTGCAATATGTTCTGATATTTCTTTAATTAATCCCAACTGTTCTTTTGCGTATTTTTTAAAGTCTTCTTCAAAAATACCTTTTAATCCTTTTACATTTTTTATTAATGTATTTTGATAACGGATTGCTGTAGGTATTATGTGGTTACGAGCAATATCTCCAATAACTCTCCCTTCAATTTGAATGCGTTTTACATATTTCTCTAACTCTATTTCATAACGAGCCTTTACCTCTTTTCTACTCATTACATCCATTTCTTCATAAAGGTTTAATACTTTTTCTGAAATCTTTGCCTTTAAAGCTTCTGGAGTAGTTTTATTATTACTTAACCCTCGTTTTTTTGCTTCTTTTTCCCATTCTTCTCCATAACCATTACCTTCAAAACGAATATTTTTTGATGCCTTTATATATTCTCTTAAAATATTGAAAATAGCCTCATCTTTTTTAAGTCCTTTTTCTTCAACTAAAAGATCAACTTCTTTTTTAAATTCTCGTAGTTGTTTCGCTACAATTGTATTTAAAACTGTCATTGCTCCTGCACAATTATCTGAAGAACCAACAGCTCTTAATTCAAATTTATTTCCTGTAAAAGCGAATGGCGATGTGCGATTTCTGTCGGTATTATCTAATAATATTTCAGGAATTTTTCCTACAATGTTTAGTTTTAAATCTGTCTTTTCTTCAGGTGATAATTTCCCTTTGGTAACGTTTTCCAACTCATCTAAAACATTAGATAATTGTGTACCAATAAATACTGATATAATAGCTGGCGGAGCCTCATTTGCCCCTAAACGATGATCATTACTCGCACTTGCAATTTCTGCCCTAATTAACTCTTCATAATCATAAACAGCTTTAATGGTATTTATAAAAAAGGTTAAAAATTGTAAGTTTTTCATTGGTGTTTTACTAGGACTTAATAAATTAACCCCTGTATTTGTTGATAATGACCAATTATTATGCTTACCTGAACCATTAATTCCTACAAATGGTTTTTCGTGTAATAAAACTTTAAATTTATGACGTTGAGCAACTTTTTCCATAACATCCATAAGTAATGAATTATGGTCAACAGCTAAATTTGCCTCCTCATACATAGGGGCTAATTCATATTGATTAGGCGCTCCCTCATTGTGCCTTGTTTTTACAGGAATACCTAATAATAAGCATTCATTTTCTAAATCACGCATATAACTAACCACTCTGGAAGGAATTGACCCAAAATAATGATCATCTAATTGTTGCCCCTTTGCAGGTGGGTGACCTAATAATGTTCTCCCTGTTAAAATAATATCAGGTCTTGATTCTGCTAATGCTGTATCAATTAAAAAATATTCTTGCTCCCAACCTAAATTTGCATTTACTTTAGTTACATTTTTATCAAAATATTTACAAACATCTGTTGCTGCTACATCAATAGCGTATAAAGCCTTTAACAACGGTGCTTTATTATCTAATGCCTCCCCCGTATATGACACAAAAATAGTAGGAATACATAAAGCTGTTCCGTATATAAATGCTGGGGATGTAGGGTCCCAAGCTGTATAGCCTCTAGCCTCAAAAGTATTTCTTATTCCTCCATTAGGAAAACTTGAAGCATCTGATTCTTGTTGAACCAACTCTATACCCCCAAATTTTTCAATTGCCCTACCATTACCGATAGGTTCAAAGAAAGCATCGTGTTTCTCTGCTGTTGTTCCTGTTAAAGGTTGAAACCAATGAGTGTAATGTGTAGCTCCTTTTGATAACGCCCAATCTTTCATTCCTACTGCTACTTGGTCAGCAATTTTTCTATCAATTTTTTTACCTGATTCTATAGCATCCATAACGCTTTTAAAGGCCTCTCTGGTTAAAAACTGACGCATAGCATCTTCATTGAATACATTTTTTCCGAAAATTTCAGAAGCTCGTTGGGTGTTTTTAATTTTTACAGGAACTCTATCTTGAGTTTGCTTTAACGCATTAAATCTAATTACAGACATTTTTGTAAATTATTATATTTTTATAGGGTAAAAATACAAAAAACACCTTTATAAAAAACAAAACCCCTAAAAAATTAGGGGCATGAATAATATTTTATATAAAATTAGTACATTTTACATAAATGCTAAATATACAAAGAAAGCATATCCTACAAATAATATCATCCCTTTATATCTACTTATTTCTAATTTTTTAGGTAAAAAAGCTAATGGCAATAACACAATTGCAAAAATTAACATCCAAAAAATATCTCTACTCAAAATAGACGCCTCAGTAACAGGAATCTCTTTAACAACTGCTGTTAACCCCAAAACAGACCCTATATTAAAAATATTTGAGCCTATTAAGTTACCTAATGAAATGGCTTTTTCTCCTTTCACTGCTGAAATAACTGATGCCGCTAATTCTGGAACACTTGTTCCTATCGCTATTAAAGTTACAGATATTACCGCTTCTGAAACCCCTACTTTTATGGCTAAATCTCTTGCTCCACTCACTAAAAATTCCGAACCATAATATAATGCAAATGCACCTATTAACAACCATAAAAATATTTTTAACCATCCTGCACTTGCTAATTTATCATCTACTTCATCATCTACCTCATCAGGATTTGATTTCTTTATAAGCACAATTAAAAAAACAACTAAAAGAACGCATAATATAATTCCCTCTACCCTACTAAGTACATTATCATTCGCTAAAAAATAATATATTAAAAGTGAAAAAGCTACCATTACAGGCCAGTCAAATTTAAAAAAACCTTTGCTTACTGTTATTGCTCCTATAATTGTTGTTATACCTAATACCAACCCAATATTTGCAATATTTGAGCCTACAACATTATTAATAGCAATAGCAGGAGAACCATCTAAGGCTGCTTGTAAACTTACCAATAATTCAGGGGCAGACGTAGCAAATGAAACTACCGTCATACCTATTACCATTTTTGAAATATTCAATTTAAGTGATAAACCTATAGATGACCTAACTAAAAACTCCCCTCCTAACACCAACAACACTAACCCTCCAATAACATAAAAAATTGACTCCATATACTTAATTTATTTTCTGCGAATATATAAACT
This sequence comes from Tenacibaculum sp., assembly GCA_018456245.1. Classification (GTDB taxonomy): domain Bacteria; phylum Bacteroidota; class Bacteroidia; order Flavobacteriales; family Flavobacteriaceae; genus Polaribacter. The sequence continues at coordinate 8,479 of JAGYHQ010000037.1, forward strand.
TTAAAGTTTGGTTTCTTAATAATTTTCTCTACGTACTTATTTTATTTTGTACATTTTTTAAATAAAAGAAAAACCAATAATTGAAATTTTTACAAAAGAAATTTCAGAATAATTTTTGATTTTACAAAATACTTGTATATTTGCAACCCATTACAATGGCCTCGTGGCGCAACTGAATAGCGCATCTGATTACGGCTCAGAAGGTTACAGGTTTGAATCCTGTCGAGGTCACAAAATAAAACCTTAACTTACAATAAGTTAAGGTTTTTTATTTAATTAAAATTTAACTTATACCTCTATCTGCCTTAATTTTTTCATAAGCAGATTGTATTTTCTGAAACATCTCCTTACCAGCTCTTTTGTCTTCTTCTGAAGCACTTTGTAATCTATCAGGATGATATTTTTTAGCTGAGCTTCTATACGCTTTTTTAATTTCATCTTCCGAGGCATTTTCTGAAATTCCTAAAACTTCATATTCATAATCTGAACTTTGTGAATATCTTGCTGATTGAGTTCTTCTATTTTGCTGATTATAATACATTGAACGCAATGAAATATAATCAAACTCATTTATAAACATATAGCTCGCAATTCTTCTAATTTCTAACTCCTCTGAAGCTGTTACCTCTCCATCAGAATATGCTATACCAAATAAAAACTTTACTAGCTCCAATCTATTAGAATAAGTCATAAAACTACCTATTTCTGCACAAGTTTGACGCACAGAAATTCGTTCTTTAATAACCTCCCTAAATTGAGCAAAAGACTTATTTGCTTTATCTTTCCCATATGCTCTAACAAAATATTGACGAACATAATCTAATTCCGATTGATTAATACGCCCATCAGCCTTTATAATTATTGAAGCTAATACTAATAAACTTGTTTCAAAATCCTTAGGTTGTTCATATCCTTGCGTCCTTACTGAACCCGAACTGAACATTCTAAAAACAAATAAAAAAAGTAAAAATGTTATAAGATACCCTATCATAAATAATATTTTAAAAGCCCAAATATAACAGTTTATGAAGTTTTAAATATAAAAACTCACGATTTATAGGTTTTATAGTAATTTGTTTTTCTTACATAAAAAGCTATATTTGTCTAAATTAATACTATAAAATTATGTATCCAGAAGAATTAGTAAACCCTATGCGTAACCAGCTAATAGAAGCTGGATTTGAATCACTATCAACAGCAGAAGATGTTGATAAAGCATTAGCAAAACCAGGAACAACGTTAGTCGTTGTAAACTCTATTTGCGGATGTGCCGCTGGTGCCTGTCGTCCTGCAGCCATTGCATCATTAGGGGCAGACAAAACACCAAATAATTTAGCTACCGTTTTTGCAGGTGTAGAAAAAGAAGCTACTGAAAGAGCTCGTGAATATATGATTCCTTTTCCTCCTTCTTCTCCTGCCATTGCATTATTTAAAGACGGTAAATTAGTACATATGTTAGAACGTCATCATATTGAAGGACATTCTCCTCAAATGATTGCTTCTAATTTAGTTCAAGCCTACGAAGAATATTGTTAATTAAAAACAAAATATCATGAAAATAACAGTTGTTGGAGCTGGAGCCGTTGGAGCAAGTTGTGCAGAATATATCGCTATTAAAAACTTTGCATCAGAAGTAGTTTTATTAGACATTAAAGAAGGACTTGCCGAAGGCAAAGCAATGGATTTAATGCAAACAGCATCATTAAACGGATTTGATACTAAAATAACAGGAACAACAGGTGATTATACCAAAACAGCAAATTCTAATATTTGTGTAATTACCTCAGGTATTGCTCGTAAACCAGGTATGAGCCGTGATGAATTATTAGGTATAAACTCTGGAATTGTTAAATCGGTAGCTTCAAGTTTAGTTGAACATTCGCCTAACACAATTATCATTGTTGTTTCCAATCCTATGGATACTATGACCTATTTAGTTCATAAAGCTACTAAATTACCTAAAAATAGAATTATAGGTATGGGAGGAGCTTTAGATTCTGCTCGTTTTAAATACCGTTTAGCAGAGGCATTACAAGCTCCTATTTCGGATATTGACGGAATGGTTATCGGTGGGCATTCTGATAAAGGAATGGTACCTTTAACTCGTTTAGCTACTCGTAACTCTGTACCTGTATCTGATTTTTTATCTGATGAAAGATTAGAACAAGTAAAAGAAGACACAAAAGTAGGCGGAGCAACATTAACAAAATTATTAGGTACTTCTGCTTGGTATGCACCAGGGGCATCAGTTTCTGGATTAGTACAAGCTATAGCTTGCGATTTAAAGAAAGTATATCCTTGTTCTGCTTTATTACAAGGGGAATATGGTTTATCAGATTTATGTATAGGAGTTCCTGTAGTTTTAGGTAAAAACGGAATTGAAAAGATTATTGAAATTAATTTAAATGAAGCTGAAAAAGAACACTTAAAAGCATCAGCTGAAGCTGTAAAAAACAACAATAATTCATTAAAATTAGCATAGAAAAAGCTAATTAATTTTCAACAAAAAATTAAACCCGTAGTGTGTTTTCCACTACGGGTTTAATATTTATCACTTATCTTTCAATAAAGAAATACGAACGACGATTTAATTGATGTTCTTTCTCGCTACATTCATTTTCATCATCACATCCATTTAATAATCTGTCTTCTCCATAACCAATAGCACTTAATATTCTATCATTTGGTATTCCTCTATAAATTAAATAATCTCTTGTAGATTTTGCTCTACGGTCAGATAATTTTCGGTTATAATCATTATTTCCTCTACTATCCGTATGAGATTCTATACGTAATTTTATATCCGAATGATTATTCATTACCGTTACAATATTCTCTAATTCATATTTAGCATCTTCTCTAATATATGATTTATTAAAATCAAAATAAATAGGTTTTATCTTAATTTCATTACCCACTATTAATGGTGATAACTCTAAATCTAAGCTATTTTTAAATTCTGAATTTAAAGTAGTTTTCAAACTATTATAATTTGAACGATAATCAGGATAACTTGCTAAAACTTTATAATTTGTATCACAACTTACTTCAAATCTATAAGAACCTCTTAAATCACTTTTTACTACTTGTAAAATTCTTCCTTCTAAATCTATTAATTTCACTGTAGAATTTGGCAAAATTTTACCTGTATTTGAATCTGTTACAAAACCACTAACAGTTTGTAAACAATCTTGTTTTTTTCTGTTTAAAACAAAGCTATAAATATCATCATCTCCTTTACCCCCTGAACGATTAGAACTAAAGAAACCAAATTCATCTTTAGAATCTATACAAAAACCAAAGTCATCTAATTTACTATTAAAAGGTCTTTTTAAACTTATAATTTCTTTAAAATCACCTAATTCGTTTAATTTACTTTCAAAAATATCTAATCCTCCTAATCCTGAATGTCCATCAGATGAAAAATATAAAATATTATTTTTTGACATGTAAGGGAACATTTCTCTACCCTCTGTATTTATAACTGACCCTAAATTTTCAGGAACTCCATATTTATTATTAGAAACTCCATATTTATCATCAGAATAAATTGCAACCTTATAAATATCTGTTTTACCATAACCTCCTGGCATATCTGATGTAAAATATAAAGTTTTTTCATCAGAACTTAATGCAGGATGACCAACAGAATATTCATCACTATTAAATGGCAATTCTTCTATTGAATGCCACCCTTCTACATTAGAATTTCTTATTGCTTTATAAAGTTTTAATTTAACTATTTTATCCTTACTCTTTCTCTTTTTTCCTTTGTTATAGTTATCTCTTGTAAAATACATTGTTTTACCATCAGATGTAATAACAGAATTTGATTCGTGAAATTTAGTTTTTATAGAGGTAAGTAATACAGGTTTTACTGAATCTAACTCTACAACATCATATTCTGATTTTGGAGGTTTTTTTAAGGATGATAAATTTTATTTTGCTTCAGCA
>JAGYHQ010000038.1 GCA_018456245.1 Tenacibaculum sp.
ATGAAATTGTTGATAAAGAAGGAAATATTATAGGTAATGTTACCTCAGGAACTATGTCACCATCATTAAATAAAGGAATTGGTTTAGGCTACGTAACCATTGAAAACTCAAAAATAGATACTGAATTTTTTATTCAAATTAGAAAAAAACAAGTACCAGCTAAAGTGATAAAAGCTCCTTTTTATAAAGGGTAAAAACATAAAAAAGGTTGTTTAAAAAATTTTAAACAACCTTTTTTGTTACATTACAATAACAGTAAATTCTAACTGTAAAGGATGTAAATTATCTTTCAAAGTTTTTATAAAAGAACTACCATATTCTAAATAAAATTCTGAAAAATTTCGCTGACGTTCCTCTAAACTATAACTTGGAAATAATTCATTTTGAATAGATGAAATTCTATCCATTAAATCTTTATTATTACGTTTTTCGGCACGTAACCAACGTTTTTTAAGATTTTCTAATCCTTTAAGTTGCTTTTTTTCTTGTGCTTTTACCGCCCCAATAAAAGATTTATCGGTTTTTTCGGCAATTTCTTTTAACTTGCTAAATTGCTTTTGTAAAAATAATTCTTGTTCAGAAAAATCAATTTTTATGGTAGATTTTTCAGTTGCTTTTTTATTTAATAAATCATTTTGTTTTAAAAATATTTCTTCTAACGAAATATTTAATGATTTTAACTTATTCAATTGTTTTTTTGATACAATTAAAGCCGAATTTCGTAGTAATAAAATAGGAAACGGAATGTTCAATTCATCAAAATTGTCTTTTAACTCAAACCAATATGCTAATTCACCACCACCACCTATATAACATAAATTTGGCAAAATTAATTCTTGATATAATGGGCGCATAATTACATTAGGCGAAAATCTTTCAGGAAAATCATCAACCTCTTTTAATATTTCATCAGTAGTCCAAGTAATATCAGTATTATTTACTTTATATTTTCCTTTTTCTAAAATTATACGTTCTCGCAAACCGTCAATTAAATAAAATAAATTTATTTCTCTTGGGTTTACCTGTATTTTATAATCTTTCTCTAACTTTAAAATTGTGTTAGATACCTTGTTAAAAGAAACTTGCTCTAAAAGTTCTTTTTTAATAAACGGAGTAAATTCACGTTTTAAATCTTTATTATTAGCATCAATAATAACCAAACCATATTCGCCAAATAATTCATTTGCTAAATAACGTGTTGCATCAGATAAATTATTATGTTTTAAATAAGCATTTTTAAACAAATTTCTTAATTCATCGGCATTTTTTGAAGTATTTAAGCAAGATGAAAAAACATTAAACACTTCTTCTAAACCACCTGTTGAAAAATTACCTACCCCTCCTATTTCGTCAGAGTTCCAATGTACTTTTCTTCCTTTAAAATTAAAGAAATTTATTTCATCAAAATCGTGGTCTTCTGTTGCCATCCAATATATTGGAACAAAATTTTTATCAGGAAACTTTGTTGATAATTCTTCACATAAATTAATTGTTGAAATTATTTTATATATAAAATATAAAGGTCCTGTAAATAAATTTAATTGATGCCCCGTTGTAACAGTAAACGAATTTTCATCTAACAACAAATTAATATTTTGCTGTGTTTTTTCTGACTTTTGTACGTTATGATATTGATTTTTAATAACAGAATGCAAAACCAAACGTTGCTCCTTTTTAAAAGAAAGCTCTTTAGTTTTTATCTGACTTTCAAAATCCTCAAAATTTGGAAAGCGATCATAAAAATCACTTAATTTTGGTGATTCTTGCAAATAGTCTAAAATTATTTCAGAAAAATATCCTGTTTTTTTAAAAGGAATTTGTGTAACACAATCATTATCAATCATAACATTAAAAATATAAAATTTGCGTAAAAGTAATAAAATTAATTTCTTTGTTTCTCTACTTATTACTTAAAATATTCATATTTTTTAGTATTTAAAATAACAAACCTATAAACAATGCTAAATTATATAAAAAGAGAGCCTAAAATATCTATAAAAAATCCTCCGTTATTAATTTTATTACATGGCTACGGAAGTAATGAGCAAGATTTATTTTCATTTGCAGATGAATTACCTAGTGAGTTTTTAATCATATCAGTACAAGCCCCATATGAATTAGGATTAAATTCATATGCTTGGTATGCTATTAATTTTAACGAAATAAATGGTAAATTTTCCAATTTAAATGAGGCTGAAGAATCAATAAATAAAATATCATTATTTATTGATGAAATAAAAGAAAAATACAATACTAATCCTAATAAAACTTTTTTATTAGGGTTTAGTCAAGGAGCTATTTTAAGCTATGCTATAAGTTTAAAACACCCAAATAAAGTACAACATGTAATTGCTTTAAGTGGATATATTAATGAAGATTTACTACCTAAAGAAATACCAAACAACATAAAAACTAATTACTATATATCTCACGGAATTGTTGACCAAGTTTTACCGATAGATTGGGCTAGAAAAGCGCCTAAAATACTATCAAAATACAATTTAAAATATGATTATTTTGAATATAATATGGGACACGGAATTAACCCTCAAAATTTCTTTAGTTTAAAAGAGTGGATTATAAAACATATACAACGAAATTTAATGTAAATTAATTATCATATTTAAAAAAAAGTATTAAATTTGCATCCTCAAAATCAACCTCTGACGAAAATCGTGAATGTTGCTTTGTGTAAAACATTAATTATTTTATAAAATGGATTTAATAAAATTTGTACAAGACGAGTTTGTTAAAAAAAATGAGTTGCCAGAATTTAAAGCTGGAGACACTATAACAGTGTACTACGAAATTAGAGAAGGTGATAAAGTTCGTACACAGTTCTTTAGAGGGGTTGTGTTACAAAGAAGAGGTAGCGGAACTTCTGAAACATTTACTATCAGAAAAATGTCAGGTACTATAGGTGTAGAACGTATCTTCCCTGTAAACTTACCTACTCTTCAAAAAATTGAAGTAAACAAAAGAGGTGTGGTTCGTAGAGCTCGTATATTCTACTTTAGAAACCTTACAGGTAAAAAAGCAAGAATTAAAGAAAGAAGAAGCTAAAAATATATTTTATATATTTAAAAAAAATAAGCGTTGCAATTGCAGCGCTTATTTTTTTTTAAAAGAAATCTTTATTAATTACTTTTACATTTTATTTAAAACCATATTTTCTTGAAAAAATTAAAAACAAAAGGAAGAAATTGGCGAGAAATAATTCATGAAATAATTTATGAAGCCGATACAAAAGAAGGTAAACTATTTGATGTAATATTATTATTCGCAATACTTTTTAGCATAGCAATTGTAATGTTAGAAAGCGTACCAAGTATTGAAAGAGTTTATAAAAATGAAATAAATATTGCTGAATGGATTATTACAATTTTATTTACAATTGAATATATATTAAGGGTAATTTGTATAAAAAAACCTTTAAAATATGTTTTTAGTTTTTATGGTATTACTGATTTTCTTTCTACCATTCCAAAATATCTTTCTTTATTCTTCCTTGGCACAAACCATTTAGTTGCTTTACGCGCGTTACGGTTATTAAGAGTATTCCGTATTTTAAAACTTACTAGGTTTATTGGGGAATCAAACCATTTAATGAAAGCCTTAAAAGCTAGTAGAGCAAGAATTTCAGTTTTTTTATTCTTCGTACTAATATTATGTATAATTTTAGGTACAATAATGTACTTAGTTGAAGGTAGAGAAAACGGATTTACAAATATTCCTATAAGTATTTACTGGGCAATAGTTACGTTAACAACAGTTGGTTATGGTGATATATCTCCACAAACTCCATTAGGACAATTTATAGCTAGCGTTGTAATGATTTTAGGTTATGCAATTATTGCAATACCAACAGGAATTGTTACAAATGAATTGATGAAAAATAAAAAAATTAATACAAATACACAATCTTGCTCTAGTTGTTCATATGAAGGACATGATGATGATGCTTTATATTGTAAACATTGTGGAAATAAATTAGATTAATAATGAACACTCTAATTTACATAGCAGGAACAACAGCAATAGGAAAAACAGCTTTATCTATAAAGTTAGCTCAACACTTTGGTTGTGAAATAATTTCGTGTGATAGTAGGCAATTTTTTAAAGAAATGACTATTGGAACTGCTGTTCCTAATACTGATGAATTAGCCTCTGCAAAACACCATTTTATACAAAACATAAGTATTTTTGATAAATATAGCGTTGGGCAATTTGAACGTGAAGCCTTACTAAAATTAGAAGAATTATTTGTTAAAAATAATATTCAAATTATGGTAGGTGGTAGTGGTTTATATGCTGATGCCGTTATAAAAGGTTTAGATTATTTTCCTGATGTTCCACCAAAAATTAGAGAAAACCTCAACAAAAAATTAGAAGAAAAAGGCATTGAACACCTTCAAAATAAACTAAAAACATTAGACCTAGAAAGTTACAATGATATTGCTATTGATAACCCACACAGGCTTATTCGTGCTTTAGAAGTTTGTATTGGAACAGGTAAAACATATTCTTCTTTTAAAAATAAACCTAAACAAAAACGTAATTTTAAATGTATTAAAATAGGACTATCTGCCGATAGAAAAATTATTTACAACAGAATTAACCAAAGAGTAGATATAATGATACAAAACGGACTTTTAGAAGAAGCCAAAGCCCTACTCCCCCATAAAAACTTAAACGCCTTACAAACTGTTGGATATACTGAATTATTCAAATATTTTAATAATGAATATTCTTTAAATTTTGCTGTTGAGGAAATCAAAAAAAATACTCGTAGGTTTGCAAAAAGGCAATTAACTTGGTACCGAAAAGATAATAACATCATTTGGTTTGATTACCAAGAAGATATAAAAAACATAATAAAAAGGATTGAAAAGGATATTTAATTCTTTATTCTCCTTTTTTCAATATATTACATTATGATTTCAGTAATAATTTTAGGATACGGAAACTTAGCATATCATTTAACAAATACGTTTTTAAAAACTAAAAATATTAATGTTAAACAAGTATATAATCGTTCAATAAAAAAAATTGAACATTTAAAAAATAAAACTTTAATTACTGATAATTTAAAAAATTTAGAAAAAGCTGATGTATATATAATTTCCGTTTCAGACAATGCTATAAAAAACATATCTTCAAAAATTGATTTAAAAAACTGTTTTGTAGTTCATACCTCAGGTGCAACATCAATAAATGATTTAAAAAATAACGGACGAAAAGGAGTATTTTACCCTTTACAAAGTTTCTCAAAAAATAAAGAGGTTAATTTTAATGAAATTCCTTTTTGTTTAGAGGCTCAATACAATGAAGATTTAGAACTATTAAAACAATTAGCATTATTAATTAGTAAAAAAATATATTCTATAAATTCAGAACAGCGCAAACAATTACATTTATCGGCTGTATTTGTAAATAATTTCACTAACTACATGTATAAAATTGGAGATGATATTTGTAATAAATACAATATTCCTTTTGAAATTTTATTGCCGTTAATTAAAGAGACAGCATTAAAAGTTGAATATTTATCTCCAAAAGAAGCACAAACAGGTCCTGCTATACGTAATGATGAAATAACAATAAAAAATCATTTAAAATTATTAAATGAAGAACAACATAAAATTTATAAATTATTAACAAAATCAATTCAAAATGGCTAAAAATTATAAAGAAATTTTCCCTCAAATAAACACCTTTATATTTGATGTAGATGGAGTTTTAACAAATGGAATTGTTACCGTATATCCTGACGGACAGTTATTAAGACATATGAATATAAAAGACGGATACGCTTTACAATCGGCCGTAAATAATGGTTTTAGAGTATGTATTATATCAGGAGGAAAGAACGAGGGAGTTCGTACTCGTTTAGAAAAATTAGGAATTACTGATATATATTTAGGGGCTAAAAATAAAATAGTTCAGTTTAACGAGTTGATTCAAAAATACAACTTAAACAAAGAAAATATTTTATATATGGGTGATGATATTCCTGATTTTCCTGTAATGCAACAAGTAGGAATGCCGTGTTGCCCAAATGATGCTGTTAGAGAAGTTCAACAAATTTCAAAATATATTTCAGATAAAAAAGGGGGTGAAGGCTGTGCTCGTGATGTTATAGAACAAGTTATGCGAGTTCAAGGTAAATGGATAAATGAGATTGATTAACTTTTAATTATTTTTTCAAATTTACTTTCAATTACTTCTTTAAAAACATATGTATATAACCACATTATTGTAAAAGTAGGTATTGTATCTGAAAAAGGAAGAATCTCTTCTGTAAAAGAAACTATAGAAGCTATTTTTCCTTCTTTTCCTTTATACATTTTAATCATTAAATAGGCTGAAATAGGAGCCCAAACTAAATCTATAAAAGGAATTAAACCTACAGCATCAAATATTAAACTTAATACTAATTTTTTGTATTTATTGTTTATTTCCATATTACTTAATTGTTTCATATATTTTACTCTCCTCAAAATTCAAGCCAAAAAATAACAAATTATTTTTTTATATTATTCTCTTAATTTATTAGTAGAAATATCTTTTAAAAAATAATTATACGTTGCTGTTAATAACAATACAAAAACAGAGGTAAAAACACCTATAATAACATCATAATATGGTTCTAAACTTAAAGCTAATCGTATAAATATAGTAGCTACAACAAAGGCTGAATACCTAAATATTTTAAAATAATTTAAGGTATATCTTAATGCTATTAAAACAATTAAAATATCACTATAAATAAGCATTGTATAAAATGTTCTAAAAGACGGATAATAAGTTCCTGTATTAAAAAACGCCATTAAATCTATACCAACAATAACTAAAAAAGAAAGAAATAAGAATAATGATACTAATTTTTTTGCCTGAATAAATTTTAATGTATCCGCCTCTACATTTGTAATAGGGGTATGTTTTCTTAATTTATTAGTAAAACCTAAAAGCGTAAACATAATTAACGACCCTAAAGCATAAAACATCATATTAACAATAGGGTCAGGTATATTTGTAATATCAAAAGTATAATCATTAATATCTCTTAAATGGCTAAATTCTTTAAAAGCTCCTCTAATAAAAATTAATGATAATAATTCTAATTGCTTCCCTACTGATTTAGATACCGATTTAGGTAACATAAAAACCAAACTTAAAAGTTCAAACATTAATAAAATTACAAAACAAAGCTCTATCGTGAAGAAAGAATTAAGAAAATACTTATTTAATGCTCCTAAATAAATATACTCTTCTTTTACTAATAAACTAATTAAAGTGGTTACTAAAAAAATAATTACGAGTAATTTACTTATAAGCATATTAGCCTTATGCCCCTCATAAATATCTCTAAGTTTATTAAATAGCTTTTCACTTTTTTCTAAAATAAAAGACATAACTTATATTTTTAATTTTATTATAAAAATTTACCTCTACAACCATTTAATAGTTATAGAGGTAAATTTATCAAAGTTTTTATTAAAATAGAAATAATTGGTTTAAATCATCTATATTAATTTGCAAGCATCCAGTATATACCAAAAACAATAGCAAATATTGCACTAGCAATTCTCATTCCTTTAAATAACTTTTCGTTATGGTCTTTTTTAGTTAAATATGCTATTTGCCCCATTACAAATGCAAAAGCTGTCATTGATAGTAATGTACCAATTCCAAACCCTATTATATACTGAACTCCTTGAAATTTACTTTCAAAACCAAGGAGAGGTAAAAATACCAAAAAGTGAGCTACACCTGCCAAACCATGTACAAGCCCTATAAAAAAGGTAGATATATATCCTTTTTTAGCTTCTTCTTGTTCATGTTTGTGCTCATGTTCTTCTTCATTTTCATGAATATGTTCATGATCATGTATTTGCCCTTCTTCATCAGCGTGAATATGAACATGTTTATGAGATTTTGTAATCCTATAAACTTTAAACAAAATCCAAACACCTAAAAGAATTAAAAGAACACCTACGAATTTTTCACTATATTCTGATATTTTTTCTACAGGAATAAGGTCTTTAAACAATAAAAATAAAAAACCTATAATTAACATTCCTGCTAAATGCCCTACTCCCCATAAAAAACCTACTTTCCAAGCACGTTTCACTCTTTCAATTGCGAAAGGAGCTACAGCTGCCAAATGATCAGGTCCTGCTAATACATGTAACATAGCAGCAGCTATACCAGCTAATAAATAAGATGATTCTAACATATCCTATAAATCTTCTACCAAAGTATCTAATATATAATATTCTATTTTTTTAAGTACTCCATATAATTGCTCTGCACCAGTACCTAAAATTCTTACAACACGTGCATCTTCCAATACCGTTGATGTCATACCAAATTCCATTTTATCAACTTTACTTTCTTCTTCTATAAGATTTTTAATGAACTCATAAATATCTTCTCCATTTACTTTATCTTGATAAATGAATAAGGTACCTTGATGAGTATACCCTTCCATTTGCCCTAAAGTATGTAAATTTTCATTTGCTGGTTCAAAAAGTAATTTATCTTTAAAAACTAAACGATCTTCAACAAATATTTCTGTATTATTCATTAAACGTTTAAAGATAAATACTTCTCCATCTTTTCCATGTGCCTCATATGCCTTTCTACCACAAGTTAATATCTCTCCCCAAATTAATTGAGATGATTTTTTTATCTTTATTGTGTTATTAGCCTCAAAATCAGAATCTTTATGAGGAACTAAAGGATGAGGAATATAATGAAGTAAAGCATTTTCTCCAACATTAACTCTTGTGTTTTGCCAAGCCTGACCTCCGTTATTCATTTCATAAACACGTGAATATGCCTGTGTTTCTAATCCTAACTTAGTGTCATCAGCAACATTAAAATCCATTTCATACAAATCTCCTGCCAATATGCCCGGTGCCGAACTACGAATCATATAACGCAACCAAGGGTCATAAGGTGCACGGCTATCTATTCTTAATAATCCAAAAGGAGTTGTATGATATTTATCCATTAATCTATGGTATCCATCAAGAATTCCCGTTGAAACTTTTAATTCACTCTTTTGTAATACTTTCATACTATAATTTATTTACTATTATTTAACAAAATTAGGTTCTTCAACGTCTTCTAACAATGCATATTTTTTAATCCACCCAATTACAGCATCTAAACCTTCTCCTGTTTTTAAGTTTGTAAATATAAATGGTTTTCCGTTACGCATTTTTAAAGCATCACGTTTCATATTATCTAAATTTACTCCTACGTGTGGTGCTAAATCGAACTTGTTAATTAATAATAAATCTGATCTTGTATTACCAGGTCCTCCTTTTCTTGGAATATCTTCACCTGCAGCAGTATCAGTAACGAAAATTGTTAAATCTACTAACTCAGGACTAAATGTTACTGATAAGTTATCTCCCCCACTCTCAACAAATAATATTTCCATATCAGGATGTCTTTTTGCCATTTCATCAACAGCCTCTAAATTCATACTTGCATCTTCACGAATTGCTGTATGAGGGCATCCTCCTGTTTCAACACCAATAATTCTATCAGCATCTAATAAACTATTTTTTTGTAAGAATTTTTGATCTTCACTTGTGTATACATCATTTGTAATTACACAGATGTAGTAATCCTTAGCCATTTTTCTCGATAAAACCTCAATTAACGCTGTTTTTCCTGCTCCTACAGGTCCACAAACCCCTATTTTTACGTATTTTCTCATGTGTTATAAATATTTAATTGATACGCACTTTAACCGTATCTTGTAGTTATTATTATTTCTTTTTTTGTTAACTCATATATAATCTTGAGTATAATTTTTCGTGTTGCATTGATCGTAAATCAAAACCAACACTCGCAAGTCCTATTAATTTTTTATCTAAATTAATAGTTTTCTCAACCCAAGCTGCTATTTCTTTTTGAACTTCAAATAGTACATATTGCCCTTGTAATTGCCCCAAAGGAACTAATTTTACAGCATTTGTCACCATACCTGAAGCAGTAGAGAAAAAGAAACCTGCTAAAGCTTCATCTAATGCTATATCACTAATGTAGCAAATTACAGCATAAACAATAGGATAGTTTCCTATTTCTTGATTATCTACTATGTATTTTTCCAATTCTTTCAACATAGGATGCTCATTCTTTTCTACAAATATTTTAAATAATCTTGCTCCTAGTTTATAACTTCCTTCTCTAATTTCTTTCGGACTTTTTTGAGCACTACATTCTGCATCAATTTTTTTTACTTCATCAAAATCTTTATTATCTAATGCCTCATATACTAATCGCACATAAGATGCATCATTATGTAAAATACTAGATTTTAACATGTTTTTTATAAAAGTTAATGTAGTTTCTGGGCTATTAACCTTTCCTTGTTGAACATAAGTCTCTAATCCGTTTGAGTGCGAGTACCCACCAATAGGCAAGTTAGGATCTGCCACATGTAATAGGTTTAATAAAGCATTTATTTTCATTATGTGTGTTATTTATGTTTGATTAATTATTTTTTTTAAATTAAAAAAGGCAAAAAACATTAATTAAAATGTTGTTTTGCCTTTTATTTTTTTGGTAATACTTTACTAAATAAAGCATCTACATCTACTGATTTATGGTCACCTGTTTCAACAACATGATCTGGCGTAGCTTTTAACATATTCTCAAAAACTCTTTTACCTTTTACTGGGTTATAACCAGCCTTATCTAACACCTTAAAAATAGGATCTTCGTACGGCAGTATAACTTCATCATTTTCTATAAAAATAGGGATATGTTGGTTACCTATTTCATAACAAATGGTTCCCATTTGTAACATTGTTGTTGGTTGTAGTATAATTGCTGGTGCCGGTATTACACTTGCAAGTATTAATTTATTCCCCTCTTCAAAAAGAATATCTAAATGTTTTACTCTAAAATTTTCTTTTAAAATACGAAAAGCTACTTCCTCATTATTATTTCTTGTTTTTTTTCGTAATACTTTTCTTGTGGTTTCAAACCATTCCAAGTCAAAATAATCAACTTCCTTTCCTGCTAAATCTATATTTTTTGCATTTCCTTTAATCTCTGAAACAATCTTCATTTTTCTTTAATCTTTTTAATCTATTCTAAAAAATATTACTTTAATAACTGTTTAAAATTATCTGAACAAATTTAAGGAATTTAAGTTAAATTAACACGTTTTTCATATAAAATATATCTACAAAAAAAAAGAGAAGCCTACAAACCGTAAGCTTCTCTTCAATTAATTCAAAAATATAAAAAACAATTATGTAAATAAATAACTAAAATTTCGTTATACACATAATAAATTGCCTAAAATCTATAAGTTAAAGTAAATTTATAGTTAAACGGTAAACCTGGTGTAAGGTGACGACCTAATATTGGTTCTCCTCCTTTTATAGGTCTAGATTCTGTAGCAAATTGTGTTTCTCTCCACTTTACATCAAAAAGATTTCTAGCTTGGAAACCAAAAGTAAGACTATTCCAAGTATAACCTAAATTTAAACTAGTAACTGTATAACCTATAGCTGTAATATCATCTCCTGCTGGTCTATCACCTAAGTGTAATACTTTAACCCCTCCAAAGAAACCGCTTGGGTGATTTACTGTAGCACCTGCTTGTAAAGTAAATGTTGGAGCAAGAGCCACTTCTTCATAACCACTGCCATCTTCTGTTTTAGCTTTAGGATCAGTAAAAGTAGCATCTAAATTAAGGTTTAACCAAGTGGTAGGGTTATAAACGGCACTAAAATCTATACCTTTACGATGTGTTTCAGTACTTGCTTCTTGTACCCCTGCATCTCCTACATAAACTAGTTCTTCATCTAAATATAAATACCATAATGCTGTAGTAAACATTAATTTAGGAGCTGGTTTCCAAATAAATCCTAAATCAGCACCATAAGCAGATGGTAAAATTTTAGTTATTTTACTTCCCACCGCTGGTTTTAAAACATTTGAACGAGTATCATTTGAATGGAAACCTTTACCTGATTTTAAGAATAATTGTAAATTATCAGTAGGATTATATAAAATATTTAATTTAGGACTAATTGTAAATTCTGACACATCATCAGTTCTATAAACTCCCCCCTCTAACAATTTATCTTTATAAAGGAATTTAAAGAAATCTACTCTTAACCCTGGGTTAAAAATCCATTTTTTGTATTTAAACTCTGTATTTACATAAGCTCCCGCATTAGTTTCATCAATATCTCCTAACTTAACTCTAGGATCTAGTAT
>JAGYHQ010000011.1 GCA_018456245.1 Tenacibaculum sp.
ATCTAATGCTTTTAGAAATTGTTGTTTGTTTTCTTGTAGTCGTTTTTCGTTGATTGCATAGCCTTGTAACAAATAATCTTTTAAACGTTTTGTTGCCCAAATTCTGAATTGTGTAGCAACACTTGATTTTATTCTATATCCAACAGAAATGATAGCGTCTAAATTATAGATTTTTTGTTTTCTTTTCACTTCTCTTTTCCCTTCTTGACGAACTTGTAAGAAATCCTTACAAGTTGAAAATTCGTCTAACTCTCCTTCTTGATATACATTTTTTAAATGTAACGTTATATTTTGAGTAGTCGTTTGAAACAACTCCGACATTTGCTTTTGTGTTAGCCAAATAGTCTCATTTTCCATACGAACATCAATCCTAACGTTTCCACTATCATCTTGATATAAAATTATTTCATTTTGTATATTCATCCTTTCATCTGCTTATTATTAATGCCTCTACTTCGCTTTAAAATACCCTAATAATTTCCTTACATAATCTTCATCTTCACGAACATTAATCACACCCGAACCACTCTTTTTAAAAGCATCAATAAATTCTGATTTTAAACGCAAAGCATTAATTTTATAATTCTTTCGCACTTGTTTTGAACTCGTATTTACCAATTGAACAGTTTCTGTTTCAGCGTCTAACATCGGTATCATTCCCAAATTCGGAATTTCCTCATCGCATTTGTCGTACACTCGTATTCCTGTTACATCGTGTTTGTTTCCTGCAATTTTTAAAGTTCGCTGGTAACCCTCATCAATAAAATCGGACAACATAAAGACAATCGCTCGTTTTTTCATTACCGAGGATAAAAATTGTAATGCTCCGTTAATATTTGTCTTTTTTGTTTTTGGTTGAAATTCAATCAATTCACGGATAATTCGCAGAACGTGACTTCGTCCTTTTTTTGGTGGAATGTATAATTCTCCCTCATCAGCAAATAAAATTAATCCTACTTTATCGTTGTTCTGAATTGCCGAAAATGCCAAAGTTGCCGAAATTTCAGTAATCGTATCTTTTTTAAATTGCGAGGTCGTTCCGAAAAAACCAGAGCCTGAAATATCAACCATTAACATCATTGTAAGTTCTCGTTCTTCTTCAAAAACCTTGATATATGGTTCGCTGTATCGTGCTGTAACGTTCCAGTCAATCGCACGAATATCATCGCCAAACTGATATTTTCGTACTTCCGAAAAGGTCATTCCTCGCCCTTTGAACGTAGAATGATATTCCCCTCCAAAAATATGATTAGACAAACGCTTGGTTTTAATCTCAATCTTCCGAACTTTTTTTAGTAATTCTTTTGTATCCATAAGCCCAAAGCCCACCCCAGCCCTCCCAAAGGGAGGGAGTTTAGCGTTGTTTTTTTATCTTTTAATTTCTAAAATGTATTATTTATGGTTAATTTAATCTTCACCAAACCAATAATTACGCATTTCTGTTAAAAATTCTTTTGTAATAGGATAGCCCGATTTTGAACCGATAACACTATCAATCGCACATTCTGGACACATTGCACATTGTCCGTCATCAATCCATTCGTAAATCCTCGTAGGCTTAAAAATTTCCAAACAATGAAAACAACCACAAGTTTCACTTTGCATAATCTCTGTATAATGATTACTTGAATGTTTATGTGCTTTTATTTTTTCCATAATTTTTTTTTCAATTAATTAAATTGAAAACTGATAATTGTTTATTGATAATTGATTAAGGTACTTGCACCTCATTAATAATCTCGTTGATAATATCTATTGAAGTTTTATCTTCTGCTTCTGCCTCGTAAGTAATTCCGATACGGTGGCGTAACACATCATAAACCACAGCACGTACATCTTCTGGAATTACATAACCTCTACGCTTGATAAACGCATAACATTTTGCCGATTTCGCCAAGGCAATACTACCACGAGGCGATGCTCCAAAACTGATTAAAGGTTTTAATTTTTCAAGATTGTATTTTTCAGGATAACGTGTTGCGAAAATAATATCTAAAATATATTTTTCAATTTTTTCATCCATATATACCTCGTTGATAACCTCACGAGCCTTTAAAATTTGCTCAATAGAAACCACAGGATTTACCTTTGTAAAACTTCCTTTTAAGTTTGCTCGCATAATTTGTTGTTCGTCTTCAATATTCGGATAATCAATCACGGTTTTTAACATAAAACGGTCAACTTGTGCCTCTGGTAGCGGATATGTTCCTTCTTGTTCCACAGGGTTTTGCGTTGCCATTACCAAAAAAGGTTCATCAAGTTTAAAAGTTTCTTCGCCAATAGTGATTTGACGCTCTTGCATCGCCTCTAATAATGCCGATTGCACTTTTGCAGGAGCACGGTTAATCTCATCTGCTAACACGAAATTTGCGAAAATAGGACCTTTTTTAATTGAAAAATCGTTTTCTTTTACGTTGTAAATTATCGTTCCGACCACATCGGCAGGAAGTAAATCAGGCGTAAACTGAATACGACTAAAACTACCTTGCACTGCTTTTGAAAGCGTGTTAATCGCCAGTGTTTTTGCAAGTCCCGGAACACCTTCTAATAAAATGTGTCCGTTTCCAAGAAGTCCGATTAATAATCGTTCAATCATATATTTTTGACCCACGATGACTTTGTTCATCTCGGAAGTTAGTAAATCTACAAACGCACTCTCACGTTCTATTTTTTCGTTAATTGCTCTTACGTCTATATCCATTTTTTATGCTTTTATTCTATTTTACTTACAAATGTAAGATAGGTAAGAAAAGTTTTCTGTTAAGAGGAGGTTAAAATAACACTAAGGAAACTATTAATTAATATTAAGGTAATAAAAAACAAATAAGTATTTATTTTGTTTGTACAAACATATAAATATGAAAAGATTTCAAAATATTTTATTAATAATATTCCTATTAATAAGTGCCAGTTCTATTACTCAAACAAAAAAAATACAATTTGGAAAAGGACTTTTAAATTTAAAAGGAGAAGATAATAGTTGGAAAATGAAAGTTGGAGCAAGAATACAACTTTTAAGTACAAATTCTTGGAATATTAACTCTAAAGGAAACTACGGACAACTACAAAGTTCAATTCTTATAAGACGAGCAAGATTAAAATTTGATGGATTTGTTTTATCGCCAAAACTAAAGTACAAAATAGAATTAGGTTTTTCAAACAGAGATATGGGAGTAGCAACAAAATACACAAATTATGCTCCGCGCACTATTTTAGCTGCAGTAATTAGGTGGAACTTTTACAAAAACTTTAGTTTATGGGTAGGACAAGACAAATTACCAGGGAATAGAGAGCGTGTAATTTCTTCAGGAAATATGCAATTTGTTGACCGTTCAAGGTTAAATAAAGAATTTACTATTGACCGTGATTTAGGTTTACAATTAAGGCATCATTTTAAACTTGGTAATAATTTTATTGTTCGTGAAATGTTTGCTATTTCACAAGGGGAAGGACGAAATATTGTTACAGGAAATAAAGGAGGGTATCAATACACAGGACGACTTGAATTTTTGCCTTTTGGAATATTTAAAAGTAAAGGAGATTACTCGGAATGTGATTTAAAGCGTGAAGAAAAACCCAAATTAGCTATTGGAGCAACATATAATTTTAATGATGATGCTGTAAGAACAAAGGGTTACAAAGGAGATTATACAGGAACAAGAGATATTTCAACCATTTTTGTTGATGCAATGTTTAAATATAATGGGTTCTCTTTTATGGTAGAATATGCAGACAGAAAAATTACAGAAACTACAAGTAATAGTATTAAAAAAGATTACTCAGCAAATGTACAAGCAGGATATTTATTTAAAAACAATATAGAATTAGCAGGACGATATACAACAGTAAAAGTTAAAGGAACTGATTTTTCTACAAATTACTATACTTTGGGATTATCAAAATATATTGTTGGGCATAAATTAAAAGTACAAACTGATATAACTTACAAAGATATCACAAGTACCCAAAAAGGTGGTTTAGAATATCGATTGCAGTTAGAAATACATTTCTAAATTAAAGCATAAATATAAATTATTTTAAACTTTATCAATTAAACAATTATTTCTTACCGTTAACTTCTTTAATATATTTTTCTAATGCCATAGTCATAGAAGGGGTTTCAGGTGTTGGTGCAGAGATATCTACACGTAAACCTCTCTCTTCTACAGCTTTTACAGTTGAACTACCAAATACAGCAATTCGTGTTTTATTTTGCTTAAAATTAGGGAAATTTTTAAATAAACTATCAATTCCTGAAGGGCTGAAAAACACTAAAACATCGTAAAACACATCACTTAAATCAGATAAGTCACTCATTACTGTTTTGTACAAATCGGCACGTTTCCATTCAACTTTTAGTTTATCTAATTCTTGTGGAATATCTTCAGATAATTTATCAGAAGACGGTAGTAAAAACTTTTCTGTTTTATGCTTTTTCATAAGTTTAGTTAAATCTGAAAAAGTTTTGTTTCCTACATATATTTTACGTTTACGATATACTACATATTTTTGTAAATAGTAGGCTACTGCTTCAGACTGACAAAAATATTTCATATCATCAGGAACTTTAAAACGCATTTCTTCAGCAATTCTAAAAAAATGGTCAACAGCATTTCTACTTGTTAAAATAATTGCAGTAAAATTATTTAAGTCAATTTTTTGAGCACGAACTTCTTTAGCAGTAATACCCTCTACGTGGATAAATGAACGAAAATCAATATTTACTTTATATTTCTCCGCTAAATCAAAATAAGGAGAAGTTTCCGTCTTCGGTGCAGGTTGTGATACTAAAATAGTTTTCACTTTCATATCTCTTTCTCTTAGGTGCTTATAATTTTATATATAATTAGCAAAGGAGCTAATTCGAGGGTGCAAAAATACAAAATAAAATAAAATAGGTTAGCTAAAATTGTTTTTTCATTATTTTTTAAAATAAAAAATGACCTACCCAACAATAATAATATTATGAAGAAGGATAAAAAATAAATATTTTTAAAGTAATAATGGTGTAGAATAAGTATAGGGAAAGCCCATAAACAAATACTGTATAGATATCCTAATTTTGTAAAAATAAAATATCGTATACTTTTTCTTATCATAAATAAATGAGATATTAATAATGTTACAAATAACTTTAATGTTACAAATAAAATTACTCCTATAAAAATGTATAAAAAATACTTTGTTTTTGTGTAAAATGTAATGGTAAGTGAAACAATAGTAACACTAAATATAAAGGATAAAATTTTAAAAATGGGAAAAACACTAATAGGTTCTTCTGAACGATTTTTTATAAATCTTTGTAAAAAAAAAGAAATAAAGTACCCTAATAATAGTTTAGGTTTGTATGTTTTTTTTAAAAAAATAAGTATTAAGCAAAACAGAAAGATTAAAGTAATCCAATCATTAGATATATTTGTGCGTTCTATGGCTTCCATATTTTATTCTGTGGGCTATACTTGTATATTTGGGCAAATTTAGTAAAAAATTGATGTATATTTGCCTATATAAATTTATAAAATGTCAGATACATTAGTCATTATTCCTACCTATAATGAAAAAGAAAATATAGAGGCAATTATTAAGGCGGTTTTTAATCAAGAAAAACAGTTTGATATATTGGTTGTTGATGATAATTCGCCTGACGGAACAGCACAAATTGTAGAAAGCCTACAAAATGAATTTCCAAACCGATTACATATTGAGAAACGAGAGGGTAAAAATGGTTTAGGGGTGGCTTATATTCACGGATTTAAATGGGCTCTTGAAAGGAAATACGATTTTATTATAGAAATGGATGCCGATTTTTCGCACAACCCAAATGATTTAATAAGATTATATAATTCGTGTGCTATTGATGGTGCTGATGTATCGGTAGGTTCAAGATATTCAATAGGTGTAAATGTGGTTAATTGGCCTATGAAGAGGGTGTTATTATCATATTTAGCATCAAAATATGTGCGTTTTATTACAAGTATTCCTGTGTGTGATACTACTGCAGGTTTTGTTTGTTGGAAAAGAGAAGTATTGGAAACAATTAAATTAGATAAAATTAAATTTGTTGGATACGCCTTTCAAATAGAAATGAAATATAAAGCGTGGAAACACGGTTTTAATATTAAAGAGGTTTCTGTGATATTTATAGATAGAACATTAGGGGAATCTAAAATGAACAAAGGTATTATATCTGAAGCATTATTTGGGGTTATAAAAATGCGATTAAAAGGATTGCCAAAGTAGTTGAAAAGTAATTGCTTAATATTTAACAAATAAGGTTATGAAAAAGACAATATTTAGTTTGCTGTTTATTTTTTTAGTTTCTTGTACAAGTAATACTATTTACAAGAAACCAAAAGATTTAATACCAAAAGACACAATGATTTTATTGCTTACTGATATGTATATAGCTTCATCGGCAAGATTTACTAAAAATAAACGACTTGAAAGAGATATAAATTATATGCCTTTGGTATATGAAAATTATAAAATAGATAGTTTACGTTTTAAAAAAAGTAATATTTATTATACTTCTAAATTAGAGGTATATGAAGAAATATTACAAAAGGTTAAAAACAATTTACAAAGTAAAATTGATACAAATTATACTAAAAACAGTATAATTGAGATGAAAGGGAAAGAAATTTTACGCCCTGCTGAATTAGTAAAATAAATTTTTAATTGTAAATAGGGGTTTTACACTAAAAAAGAGAGTGTTAAAAAATAAAAACAGAATTCATAATTTTATAATAGGTGTTTTTGCGTAACTTTACACCTAATTATTATAATATTTTAATTAGTTTATGGCAACAGATAAAGAAAAAGAAGCAAAATTAAAAGCACTTCAGCTTACATTAGATAAATTAGATAAATCTTACGGTAAAGGTACTGTAATGAAAATGGGAGATAAGGTTGTTGAAGATATTGAGGCAATTTCATCAGGTTCATTAGGGTTAGATTTAGCATTAGGAGTTGGAGGATACCCAAGAGGAAGAATTATAGAAATTTATGGTCCTGAATCATCAGGTAAAACAACCTTAACATTACACGCTATTGCAGAGGCACAAAGAGCAGGAGGAATTGCAGCATTTATTGATGCAGAACACGCTTTTGACCGTTTCTACGCAGAAAATTTAGGAATTGATATTGATAATTTAATCATTTCACAACCAGACCACGGGGAACAGGCTTTGGAAATTGCTGATAATTTAATCCGTTCAGGTGCAGTTGATATTGTTGTTATAGATTCAGTAGCTGCTTTAACTCCAAAATCTGAAATTGAAGGAGAAATGGGAGATAGTAAAATGGGATTACATGCTCGTTTAATGTCTCAAGCATTACGTAAGTTAACGGGTACTATAAGTAAAACCAATTGTACTGTAATATTTATTAACCAATTACGTGATAAAATTGGTGTAATGTTTGGTAGCCCTGAAACAACAACAGGAGGTAATGCTTTAAAATTCTATGCCTCTGTTCGTATAGATATTAGAAAACGAACTCAAATAAAAGATGGTGATAAGGTTATAGGAAACCAAACAAAAGTAAAAGTAGTTAAAAATAAGGTTGCTCCACCATTCCAACAAGCAGAGTTTGATATTATGTATGGTGAAGGAATTTCAAAAGTAGGGGAAATTTTAGATATTGGAGTTGAATTAGGAATTATTAAAAAGAGTGGTTCTTGGTTTAGTTATGGTGATACAAAATTAGGACAAGGACGTGATACCGTAAAAGGAATTATAAAAGATAATCCTGAATTAATGGAAGAATTAGAAGGAAAAATTAAAGAAGCTATTGAAAACCAAGAATAGTGTTAATTTTACTAATAAAATAAAAGCAATCTCTATTTTTTAGAGATTGCTTTTTTGTTTCCTTTTTAATGAATATCAAAAATATATTTAATTATTTTTAATTTTTCTCATCAGCGAGATATTGAAATAACTTCATCTGTTTAATATAATCTTCCTGAAGTTTCTTTAAATACTCTTTGTTTGGGTCAAATTGGTCAACTTGTTTAATTATTTGACGGTATAAGTACATATCGGTATCAAAATCATCAAAAACCATTTCCAGTTCATTAGGGGAAAAAGTGCTATACCATTTTATTTTTTGTTGATATAAGCCTATTAATTCATTAGCTGTTTTTCGGGCTTTTTCAATTTCACCTAATTTATAATATGTTTCTGGATATCCTAATGATATTGTATAATGCCCAAAATCTTTAATTGGTAGTTTGTTTAATGAAAAATCTAATACTTCAACAGCTTTAATAGTATCTCCTTTTTTAGCAAAGGCTTCAGATAAACGCATTAAGTTATTACGCATTGAAAAGGCGTTCTTTTTTGTTTGTTCATCTAAATAAATTTTATCACTGTTTAAGTTTTTCCAATCCCATTTTTGTACATTTTTGTACATTTTTTCAGGGTCTATACGTCCCATTTCAAGGAATGATTTTTTTTCAACACTACCGTCAGCAGCAACAATTTCATTAGGAGTTTTAATTGGTACTAATTTATACGCTAATCCGTCTAATTGTAAATAATCTTTCATCCAAATATATTCTGAATCAGAACTTGAGCCTCCTGTAAAGTATATAGGGCGTTTCCAATCAAAATTATTTAAAATATCTAACATTAAAATGCTGTTTTTACCAATGGCTCTATCAATAGTAATATCAATATAATCAACCATTTTATCAGCATCATTTGGTTTAACTATTCCGTATTTTAAGGCATTTTCTTTATTAACAGGAATACGTATTTTGTTTGTCGGCAACATTTTGTCAAAGTTTCCATTTCCTTCTAAATCATAAAATGTGCTTTCGTTGTTGCTTTCAATCCAACTCATAAAATTGTTAAGACTTATAATGCTGTCTTTTAACTGAGGGTATAACTCAGGGAAATAATAAGCAGCATCTAAAGTTCCGTATTTATACTGTTCGTGTTTTAATTTTGAAGGAATAGGAGGAGCTTTATATGTAGCTTTCTTCATTTGGTCAATATACCAATCGGTTTGGAAGAGGCTTGTGTTTATAACTTTAACATCGGTACGAACACCCTCAACTTCTTGCATATACCATAATGGGAAAGTATCATTATCACCAATAGTAAATATTATGGCATTTGGGTCGCAACTTTCTAAATATGCTTCGGCATTTAGGCGTGTTGTATATCTATTACTTCTGTCGTGGTCGTCCCAATTTTGGAAGCCCATTAAAGCTGGTACAACAATTAGTGAAATTGTAGAAATTCCTAACGCAATAGTCTTTTTATTTCCGTAGGCTTTAAACTTTTCATATAAAGCAAGAACACCAAAACCAATCCATATAGCAAAAATGTAAAATGAGCCGACTACAGCATAGTCTCTTTCACGAGGTTCAAAAGGTTTAGGATTTGTATAAAAAATAATTGCAAAACCTGTGAAAGCAAAGAATAATGCTAATACATACCAATTATTTATGTCTCTTTTTATGTGATAAAGTAATCCTATAATTCCTAAAATTAAAGGTAAGAAAAAGTATGTATTTCTTCCTTTGTTTTCTTCGCTTGAATCAGGTAATTCTTGTTGAGAGCCTAAACGGATTTCATCAAGAAAATCTATTCCGCTTAACCAATTTCCGTGGTTGTCTAAATGTCCTTGAATATCGTCTTGACGCCCTACGAAGTTCCACATAAAATAACGCCCGTACATATAACCAAACTGAAAATCAAACATAAATTGTAAATTTTCTAAAAATGTTGGTCGGCGAGTGCTATTTTGAGGAATACCCACAATGGCTTTATAGGTTTCTGCTCTTGAGGGGTCAACCATACGAGGAATAAATCCTTTGTGTTTGTCAGAGAAATTTTGAATTACATTTTTATAATTATTTACTATCTCGTACTTACCATTAATTTTTTCATATTTAGGTTTATCATCTTTATATGGGTTAGAGGCATCTTGCTCTCTTTCATAAGCAAATGAATAGTATTTATCATAAAAAACATTAGCATCTCCATACTGTTCACGGTTGTAATATGCTAATAACTCCCTTGCACTAGAAGGGTTATTTTCATTAATTGTTGTATTTGCATTGGCACGAATAGGTAGCATTAGCCAAGATGAAAACCCAATCATTATAAACAAAACAGACAATATTAATGTGTTTGCAGTAACTTTACCTTTATTATGGGTATATTTTAATCCTAAATAAAATGCTATTATTAGTATAATTCCTGCAATAATAGTTCCTGAATTATATGGCATTCCTACGGAATTAATAAAAAATAATTCTGAAATACTGAAAAATTTCAGCGTCATTGGGAATAAAAACTTAAATACAAATGCTAATACAAGAATTGATATAATAGAGGCAATGGCTGTTGTTTTTAAATTAATGTTTTTGTAAGTTTTAAAGAAATATAACATTCCTATTGCTGGAATTACTAATAAAGATAATATATGCACCCCAAAAGATAACCCAATAACGAAACTAATTAATATTAACCACTTGTTTCCTTGTGGTTTTTTAATTTCTTCAATCCATCTTAAACCTAACCAAAAAAGCAAAGCCATTAAAAATGATGACATTGCGTAAACCTCACCTTCAACAGCACTAAACCAAAAACTATCAGAAAAAGTGTATGCTAATGAACCTACTAATCCGCTTCCTAAAATTGCTATTTTTCCTCCGTTATCAAAATAATTACCTTTAACAACAATCTTTTTTGCTAAGTTGGTAATACTCCAAAACATAAATAGTATTGTAAAAGCACTTGCTAATGCCGACATGAAATTCACCAACATAGCCCAATCACTAGTGTCATTACTAAACATTGCAAAGAAAGCCCCTAACATTTGAAATAATGGAGCCCCAGGAGGGTGACCAACTTCTAATTTTACTGATGTTGATATATATTCTCCACAATCCCAAGCACTAACGGTTGGCTCAAGAGTTAATGTATATGTAATTAGTGCTATGGCAAATGATACCCAGCCTAAAATTATGTTCCACTTTTTGTAATTGAAGTTATTCATAATATAGTTTAAAAATAAATGCGAATGTACTAATTATTTTTACGATGTAATTTATTGTGTTAAAGCAAATTTGAATGAACAAAAATATAAGATTGATTAATATAAACACAGATAAAGTTATGTTAAAAGAAAAAAATATAAAAAAAATCTTGCAGATTTAATAGATTGTTATAAATTTGCACTCGCAATTAATGAGTGGCCTATGGTGTAATGGTAACACACCGGTTTTTGGTACCGATATTCAAGGTTCGAGTCCTTGTAGGCCAACAATTTTTAAGTGATTTACTAAAAGGTTGACTAAAAAGTCAACCTTTTTTATTGCAGTTTTTTCTTCCTGTAAAATTAAAATCTTACTTCTTTTTAATAATTAATACAATAATTAAAGTTTATAATATGTGATTTTAATATATTTGTAAAACTAATCAAACATATACAAAGTTGTATAAATAAAAAATAAACAAAATGAACAAGGTTTTAGAGTTCTTTGATTTAAATCAAAAAATTAATTGGAGAGTTGAAATTTTAGCAGGTTTAACGGTGGCTATGACGATGATTCCAGAGTCATTATCTTTCGCTATTTTAGCAGGTTTTCCACCTTTATCAGGGTTATATGCTGCATTTATAGCTGGTTTGGTGGCAGCGTTATTTGGTGGTAGACCAGGTTTAGTGTCTGGTGGGGCAGGTGCAACAGTAGTAACACTTATTGCTTTAATTCAATCACACGGTTTAGAATATGCTTTTGCGGCAGTTGCATTAGCAGGGGTAATTCAAATTATTGTAGGAATATTTAAATGGGCTAAGTATATCCGTTTAGTACCTGAATCAGTAATGTACGGGTTCGTTAATGGTTTAGCGGTAATTATTTTTAGTGCTCAATTAGAACAATTCTATCAAAAAGGAGAAGGAGGAAAAAATCTTTTAGATGCTACGGGGCAACATATGCTACTTGAAGGAATGGAATTTTATATAATGGCAGGGCTTGTTGCATTAACAGTTGCTACTACTTTTCTTTTTCCTAAGGTAACAAAAAAATTCCCAGCATCATTATTTGCTATTATTTTGGTGTTTGCTATTGTGTTAATTTTTGGAATTGATACAAGAACGGTAGGAGATATTTCTCCTGTTAGTGGTTCTTTACCACCATTCCATATCCCTATGGTTCCTCTTACTTGGGAAACATTTGTTACTATATTACCTTACGGGGCAGTAGTGGCAGCAGTAGGTTTAACGGAAGGGTTATTAACGTTAAATTTAGTTGATGAAATAACTGAAACAAAAGGTAATGGATCAAGAGAGGCTCTTGCACAAGGAGCATCAAATATTTTAAACGGACTTTTTACAGGTATGGGTGGTTGCCCAATGATTGCTCAAACATTAGTAAACTTAGAAGCAGGTTCAAGAACAAGAATTGCAGGGGTAGTTGGTGCTATAACTATCCTTATTATTATTCTTGTAGCGGCACCAGTTATTGAGCTAATTCCTATGGCTGCATTAACAGGGGTAATGATGGTAGTAGCATTCTTTACTTTTAAATGGTCTAGTTTTGTGATATTAAATAAAATGCCAGTAACTGATGTAATTGTAATGTTAATTGTTACAGCTGTAACTATTATATGGCATAACTTAGCTGTGGCTGTATTAATAGGTATTTTAATATCTGCATTAAGTTTTGCTTGGAAAAAGGCGAATTCAATACGTTCTAATCAAAAAGAGGTTGATGGAGTTAAAACTTATGAATTACACGGACCATTATTCTTTGGTGCGGTAACAGCATTTGAAGAAATGTTTAGCATTAAAGAAGACCCTAATTCAATTATTATTGATTTTAAACATAGTGTAATATCAGATATGAGTGCTATAGAAACATTAAATAAAGTTTCTAATAAATATAAAGATTTAGGTAAGGAAGTTAAGATTATAAATTTAAATGAAAAATCAATAAAATTGTTAAAACGTGCTGCGAATTTAGTGAAACTAAAATTTGAAGAGTAAAATATGAATATGACAAATTAATTAATGATTTGTCAGTTTATAAAAAACTTCGTATATTTGCAGAGAAATTAACGAAAAGATAGTGGAGGGGACGGTTGTCCCCTCTTTTTATACACAAAATGAATCAACAATTAGTTAAGGAATTATTGCAAGAGGCTTTGGATGAAAATCCGTCATTATTTTTAATTGATTTGCAATTTTTAGCAAATAATAAAATTAAAGTAATTGTTGATGGAGATTCTGGTATTCCTTTAAGTGAATGTGTTCGTATAAGTAGAAATATAGAGCATAATTTAGATAGAGAAGCAAAAGATTTCGCTTTAGAAGTTACATCGCCAGATATTTCACATCCTTTAAAGGTTAAAAGACAGTATGCTAAAAATGTTAATCGTATTTTAAAAGTTGAAACTAATGAAGGAAAATTTGAGGGAACTTTAGTTGAAGCAAATGAAGATACAATTAAGTTAAAGTGGAAAGCAAGAGAGCCTAAAGAAATAGGAAAAGGAAAGCACACAGTAGAGAAAGAAGCTGTAATACAGTATTCAAATATTAAAGAAGCAAAAGTTAAGATTATATTTTAAATAAATGGAAAATATTGCATTAATAGAATCGTTTTCAGATTTTAAAGACAATAAAAGTATAGACAGGGTAACATTAATGTCTATTTTAGAAGAAGTATTTCGTGCAGCCTTAAAACGTAAGTTTGGGTCAGATGAAAATTTTGATATTATTATTAACCCAGACAAAGGAGATTTAGAAATTTGGAGAAACCGAGTGGTTGTTGCCGATGGTATGTCTGAAGATGATAATGAAGAAATTGAATTATCAGAGGCAAGAAAAATTGAGCCAGATTTTGAGATTGGGGAAGATGTATCAGAAGAAGTAAAACTGGTTGATTTAGGAAGACGTGCTATTTTAGCATTACGTCAAAACTTAATTGCTAAAATACATGAACATGACAGTACAAATATCTTTAAACAATTTAAAGATTTAGAAGGAGATTTATATACTGCAGAGGTTCATCATATTCGTCATAATGCAGTAATTTTATTAGATGATGATGGTAATGAAATAATATTACCAAAAAGTGAACAAATTCGTTCAGATTTCTTTAGAAAAGGAGATTCTGTTAGAGGGGTTATAAAATCTGTAGAATTAAGAGGAAATAAACCTGCTATTATTATGTCAAGAACTTCGCCTGAATTTTTGGTGAAGTTATTTGAACAAGAAATACCAGAGGTGTTTGATGGTTTAATTACTATTGAAGGAGTGGCAAGAATACCGGGAGATAAAGCAAAAGTTGCTGTTGATAGTTATGATGATAGAATAGACCCTGTTGGTGCTTGTGTTGGTGTTAAAGGTTCTCGTATTCACGGAATAGTACGTGAGTTAGGAAATGAAAATATTGATGTAATTAATTATACCAAAAACGAGCAACTTTATATTTCAAGAGCATTAAGTCCTGCTAAAGTTACATCTATGGAAATAGAGCTTTATGAAGAGGAAAGAGATGGTAAAAAAGGAAGAGTAAAGGTGTTATTAAAACCTGAGGAAGTTTCAAAAGCAATTGGTAGAGCTGGAGTTAATATACGTTTAGCAAGCCAATTAACAGGTTATGAAATTGATGTTGAACGTGAAGGAATGGAAGATGAAGATGTTGAATTAACAGAATTTTCTGATGTAATAGAAGATTGGGTAATAGAAGAATTTAAGAAAATAGGTTTAGATACAGCTAAAAGTATTTTAGAAAAAGATGTGTCAATGTTAGTTCAAAGAACTGATTTAGAGGAAGAAACAATTATAAATGTTCAGAAAATTTTAAGAGAAGAATTTGAAAATTAATTTAATTAATTTTTAGTATTTTTGGAACTTTGAGAATAAATAGTGTTTTTAATACAATTTGTAAATATAAGGAAGTTAGTGCCTTTTAAAAGCTAACAAAAAGAAAAAGAGCATAACTATGCATTTGTATAAAGTGTGTTTTTTGAATAAAAAGTATAAAAGTAATTTATGGCTGATGCTAAAACAATAAGACTTAATAAGGTCTTAAGAGAATTAAATATTTCTTTGGATAGAGCGGTAGAACATTTGACTAAAAATGGTCATGATGTTGAAGCGCGTCCTACTACAAAAATATCAAGTAAAGAATATCAAGTATTGGTAGATGCGTTTCAAACTGATAAATCTAAAAAAGTAGCTTCTATTGAGGTAAGTGAAGAAAAACGAAAGGAAAAAGAGGAAATTCGTAGAAAGCTAGAAGAAGAACAAGAAACTAAGCGAAAAGAAGAAGCTAAGAAGAAAGAAGAAGAGGAAGCTAAGAAGAAAGAAGTTTTAAAAGCTAAAGCAGAAAAGTTAAAGTTAAAAACTGTAGGTAAGATTGACATTGACGGAGGAGATAAAAAAACTTCAGATGTTGAGGAATCTAAACCTAAAGAAGATAAACCCAAAAAGGAATCTAAATCTGCAGAAACTGTTGAGGAAGTTGAAAGTACAAAAAAAGAAGAGGTAACCGCTGAAAATGCTGAGCATTTAAAAACTCAGTATAAAAAGTTAGATGGTCCTAAAATGACAGGTGAAAAAATTGATTTAAAGCAATTTGAAAAACCTAAAAAGAAAACCGCAACTAAAAAAGAGAATGATGCTAAAGGAAAGCGTCGTAGAATTTCAAAACCAAATACAGGAGGAAATCCAAAACCACAAGGAGGAAATAGAAGAGGACAAAGTAGAGGTGGTAATAATAGAGGTAGAGGTAGAAGAGTAGAGCCTAAAGAAGAGCCAACAGAAGCAGAAATCCAAAAACAAGTTAGAGAAACTCTTGAAAAACTTCAAGGAAAATCGTCTGGTAGAGGTAAGGGAGCTAAGTATCGTAGAGATAAAAGAGAGCAACATCGTCAGCAATTAGAAGCTGAGTTACAAGCTCAAAAAGAAGATGCAAAAGTATTGAAAGTAACCGAATTTGTTACTGTTTCAGAAGTTGCTACAATGATGAATGTACCTGTTACAAAAATTATTTCTTCATGTATGATGTTAGGAATGATGGTAACAATGAATCAGCGTTTAGATGCTGAAACCTTACAAATAGTTGCTGAAGAATTTAATTATTCTGTAGAGTTTGTTGGTGCTGAAGTTGAGGAATCTATAGAAGAAGTTGTAGATAATCCAGAAGATTTAGTTCATAGGGCTCCTATTATTACAATAATGGGGCATGTTGACCATGGTAAAACATCATTATTAGATTATATACGTAAAGCTAATGTAATAGCAGGAGAAAGTGGAGGTATAACACAACATATTGGAGCTTACGGAGTAACATTAGAAAATGGTAAAAAAATAGCATTTTTAGATACACCAGGGCACGAAGCATTTACAGCAATGCGTGCACGTGGAGCTCAAGTTACTGATTTAGTAATTATTGTAATTGCTGCCGATGATGATGTAATGCCACAAACTAAAGAAGCAATATCTCATGCTCAAGCAGCAGGAGTTCCTATTGTGTTTGCTATTAATAAGGTAGATAAACCAAATGCAAACCCTGATAATATAAAAACTCAATTATCAACTATGAATTTATTAGTTGAAGATTGGGGAGGAGATATTCAATCACAAGAAATTTCAGCAAAAACAGGGCAGGGAGTAGATGAATTATTAGAAAAAGTATTATTAGAAGCTGAAATTTTAGATTTAAAAGCTAACCCTAATAAGAATGCAGTAGGTACAGTAGTTGAAGCTCAATTAGATAAAGGGCGAGGATACTTATCAACAATTTTAGTACAGGCCGGTACTTTAAGAGTAGGGGATTATTTATTAGCTGGTAAATACAGTGGTAAGGTAAAAGCTATGTTTGATGAACGTGGGCATAAGGTTAAAGTGGCAGGACCTTCTACTCCTGTAGCTATGTTAGGATTAGATGGAGCGCCACAAGCAGGTGATAAATTTAATGTATTTGATGATGAAAGAGAGGCTAAACAAATAGCAACTAAACGTTCGCAATTACAAAGAGAACAATCAGTAAGAACTCAAAAAACATTAACGTTAGACGAGATTGGTCGTCGTATTGCTTTAGGTGACTTTAAGGAATTAAATATAATATTAAAAGGAGACGTAGATGGTTCGGTAGAAGCATTGACAGATTCATTCCAAAAATTATCAACAGAAGAGATACACGTAAATATTTTATATAAAGGTGTTGGGGCAATTACAGAATCGGATGTATTGTTAGCAACTGCATCAGATGCAATTATTATAGGATTTAATGTTCGTCCTCAAGGAAATGCCCGTGCAGTAGCAGATAGAGAACAGGTTGATATTAGAACATACTCTATTATTTATGACGCTATTAATGAACTTAAAGATGCAATGGAAGGAATGTTATCTCCTGAAATGAAAGAAGAAGTTATTGGTAATGTTGAACTGAGAGAAGTATATAAAATTTCTAAAGTTGGTAATATTGCAGGTTGTATGGTTATGAGTGGTAAAATAACAAGAGATTCAAAAGTGCGTGTTATTAGAGAAGGAATTGTTGTTCATGATGGAGTTTTAGAATCTTTAAAACGTTTTAAAGACGATGTTAAAGAAGTAACTAAAGGTTATGATTGTGGATTACAAATAAAAGGATACAATGATATAAAAGAAGGAGATGTATTAGAAGTTTATACTGAAATAGCTGTTAAGAAAAAGTTGAGATAATATAAAGTTTTGATATAAAAATAAACCCAGATTAAATATTTAATCTGGGTTTATTTTTTAAGCCTATATCTATCCTATAATGGAATTATTATAGCACTAGGAAATTCTTCTCTTATTTTATTTAATTCTCTATCAGCATCTAATCTGTTTAGATAGTTTCCAACTTGTACTTTCCATTCAGGAGCTATATAGTTTAATTTAGTATAAACTCCTCTGAATTTTTTTTCAAACTTAATTTTAAGACTTCTTGCACGGCTTTCAACCCCATTGTATATCTGAATTCTAAATCCCGTTCCGTGTCGTTTATTAAATTCTCTCTTCTTTTTAATTAAAGAAGTAATATTTTCAGTTTTATTAATGTTTAATTGCGCATTTGAAATTAGACACCCTAGAAAGAATGTTATTATTAATGTTAAGTATAAATTATTTATTTTCATATAAGTTTAATTTTTACAAAGGTAATAACTTATTAATTATTTTTTTATTGTTAAGTATAATTAATAAATTTGATTACCAATAAAAAATGTAAAACCAATAAAATCATTAAGTTGTAATTATTTATAAGCAGTAAAAATAATTATTAGAAAGATAAATAGTACATTTGTTGTTTAGATTAATGAATGAATTTTAAAGCATAACAATAATGATTACACAAATTAAAGGAAAAATTGTAGAGAAAAACCCTACTTATGTAGTTGTAGATTGCAATGGAATTGGGTATATGCTACATATTTCTTTAAATTCATTTTCTATGTTACCAACAAGTGAAAATGTATTGTTGTATACTCATTTAATTGTTAGGGAAGATGCACATATTTTATACGGTTTTATTGATAAAGTTGAGAGAGATATTTTTAGATTATTGATATCTGTTTCAGGGGTGGGTGCAAGCATAGCAAGAACAATGTTATCTTCTATGACTTCTAAAGAAATTAAACAGGCAATTGCTTTAGGTGATGTTAAGTTAATACAATCGGTTAAAGGAATTGGTGTTAAAACAGCACAACGTGTTATTGTAGATTTAAAAGATAAAGTACTAAAAATGTTTGATATTGATGAAGTTTCAGTAATTGAAAGCAATACAAATAAAGAAGAAGCGTTATCAGCATTAGATGTTTTAGGTTTTTCTCGTAAACAATCTGAAAAAGTAATTATAGGTATTTTAAAAGAAATTCCAGAAATTAGTGTTGAAAAACTAATAAAGATGGCATTAAAAAAATTATAATAAAATTGAAAAAAAATAGTCTTAATATATTGTTTACTACATTTACATTGTTGGTAAGTGTAGTGTCGTATTCACAAAAAAATAATCATACAAATGGAGTAAAAAAAGACTCTGTTATTCCGTTAAAATATGACTTTAAAAATACTCAAAAAGGAAGTTTATTTTTAAATAATTCAACAAAAACAGAAGTTACTTATGACGAGGAGTTAGATAAATTTATTTTAGTAGAAAAGATAGGGGATTATTATATAGGAACCCCTATTTATATGACTGTTGATGAGTATGATAAATATAGGTTAAATAATGATTTAAAAGGATATTTTAAAGAAAAAGTAAATTCTTCGAGTGGTAGTAACGGAGGTAATAGAAAAAATTTATTACCAAAGTATTATGTAAATTCTAAGTTTTTTGAATCTGTTTTTGGTGGTAATGAAGTAGAATTTGTTACAAGTGGACAGGTTAGTATTAAATTAGGAGCTATATATAATAGAACAGAAAATCCACAAATATCTATAGAGAATCAAAGTAATTTAATGTTTGATTTTGATCAAAAGATAGGAGCAGGGCTTCAAGCTAAAATAGGTAAACGATTAGAAGTTAATGCAAATTATGATACGCAATCTACTTTTGATTTTCAGAATATGGTTAAATTACAATATACTCCTACTGAAGATGATATTTTACAAAAAATAGATGTAGGTAATATTAATTTACCAATAAAAAACTCTTTAATAAATGGAGCTCAATCATTATTTGGTATACGTACAGATTTAAAGTTTGGAAAAACTACAATTAGAGCTGCTTTTTCTCAACAAAATTCACAAACAAAACAAGTTGTGTCTAGAGGAGGAGCCGTTATTGAAGAATTTGAATTACGTGCCTCAGATTATGATAATGATAGACACTTCTTTTTATCACAATACTTTAGGGAAAATTTTGCTTCCTCTTTGGCTAATTATCCATTAATAAGTAGCCCGATTAATATAACAAGAGTTGAGGTTTGGGTAACAAATAGAAATCAAAATGTTAAAGATTATCGAAGTATAGTTGCTTTTGCTGATATTGGTGAATCTGTAAAGGAAAATTTGGTTGCAAAAAATTTGGTTACTGTTACAAATCCGATTTCTGTAAATGGTAAAATACTCCCTTATAATAAAGTTAATAAAATAGAAAGTTTGTTAGATGAATCAAAAGGAGGAATTAGAGATGTGTCTACATTAGAAGCTTCAATAAAAACGGTTTTACCTAAAGCTAAACAAGGTTTAGATTATTCTTATTTACAAAATGCAAGAAAATTAGATGCTAGTGAATATAAAGTGCATCCACAATTAGGTTATATTTCTTTAAGTAGAAGATTAAATGATGGAGAAGTACTTGCTGTTGCTTATGAATATAGTGTTGTTGGTGCTTCTA
Source organism: Tenacibaculum sp. (assembly GCA_018456245.1). GTDB lineage: Bacteria > Bacteroidota > Bacteroidia > Flavobacteriales > Flavobacteriaceae > Polaribacter. The sequence continues at coordinate 20,330 of JAGYHQ010000011.1, forward strand.
ATAGTAAAACAATTTTTAAAGTAGGTGAATTTTCTAATGATGGAATAGTTGCACCGGCAAATATTGCTGTTAAATTATTAAGAAGTGAAATTTTAACGACACGAAGACCTGATAATAAGAATAAATCATTTCCAACTTGGAGCTTAATGATGAAAAATATTTATCCAATAGGGGCTTTTCCTTTAATGAGAGATGGTTTTAGGTTTGAGTTAATGTATCGAGATGATGAAACAGGAGTATTGTTAAATACTTTGCAAGGAGCAAAAGAAACAGATATAAGGGATAGAACATTACTAAATATTTTAAATTTAGATAAATTAGACCAAAGTGAATACGCTGTTCCTAATGGAGATGGTTTTTTTGATTATGTAGAAGGAGTAACAGTTAATTCAGAAAGAGGGTATATTATTTTCCCAGAGCCAGAACCTTTTGGTAATTATTTAGATGGAGTGTTAAAAAACCCTGATGATAGAAATAAATATTTATTTAATGAGCTTTATTTAACTACAAAAATTCAAGCCAAAAATGAATATCAAAATAAAGATAAATTCTTTTTAAAAGGATATTTTAAATCTGAAACAAATAGAGGTATTTCTTTAGGAGCATTTAATATTCCTAGAGGATCAGTAAGAGTTACAGCAGGAGGTAGAGTTTTAGTTGAAGGTGTAGATTATGTTGTAGATTATCAAATGGGAAGTGTAAAAATTCTTGACCCAGGATTAGAGGCTTCAGGGGTGCCTATTAGTGCAAGAGTAGAGAATAATACGTTTTTTAATAGGCAACGTAAAACCTTTATAGGTGTTGATGTTGAACATCGTTTTAATGAAAATTTTGTTGTTGGGGGTACGTTTTTAAATGTAAGTGAAAAGCCAATTACTCCAAAGGTTAATTTAGGAGGAGAGCCTATAAATAATATAATGTTAGGATTGAATTTAGATTATTCAACGGAGGTACCTTATTTTACAAAATTAGTTAATAAATTGCCTTTTGTTGAAACTGATGTTATGTCTAATTTATCAGTGAGAGCAGATATGGCATATTTGTTACCTGGTACGCCAAGTAGAATTGATATTAATGGTTCAGCAACTTCTTATTTAGATGATTTTGAGGCTTCTCAAATTCCAATAAATTTAAATAATCAAAGGCAATGGTTTTTGGCAAGTACGCCAGTTTCACAAGGATTTAATGGTAATTCTTATGGTTTAGATTATAATTATAAGAGGGCAAAATTAGCTTGGTATAATATTGATCAATTATTTTATTCAAAAAGTTCCAATAGACCTAAAAATATTGATGAGGATGAGTTATCTAGAAGCGAAACTCGCCAGGTTAGTTATTCAGAATTGTTCCCAAATACCGATTTAGATATAACAAGGTTAAATATAGTAAAAACCTTAGATTTAGCTTATTTCCCAGAAGAAAGAGGACCATATAATTTTAATACTTCTCCAAATAAATCTCAAGATAATTGGGGTGGGATTATGAGGGCTTTAACTACTAATAACTTTGAACAAGCTAATGTTGAATATATCCAGTTTTGGTTAATGGATCCTTACGAAAATTATTCTATTACAGAAAAAGAAGGGTTAACACCCGGTTTAGATCCTAATGATTTAAATAATCAAGGGGAGTTATTTATAAATTTAGGAAACCTATCTGAAGATATTTTAAGAGATTCTAGAAAACAGTATGAAAACGGACTTTCAACAACAAGTAATAATTCTCCTATGAAAGAGACTATTTGGGGAAAAGTGCCTGTTAATCCATCAATAATGTATGCTTTTAGTGATAATAAATCAGATAGAAAGCAACAAGATGTAGGTTTAGATGGTTTAAATGATGATGAAGAAAAGTTAAAATTTCCATCATTTGCACATTTAGAAGACCCAGCAGGAGATAACTTTCAGTTTTTTAGAGGGGGAAAATTAGATGCACAAAATGCATCAATACTAGCTAGATATAAAAATTATAATGGAACACAAGGAAATTCTCCGACTCCAGATCAATCAGAAGAATCTTATATAACATCGTCATCAAGTTATCCTGATACTGAAGATATTAATAGAGATCAAACTATGAATATGGTAAGTTCATATTTCGAGTATAAAATTTCATTAAAAAAGAGTGATTTTGTAAAAGGAAGAAATCATATTGTAGATGTTAAAACAAAACGAATTACCCTGCCAAACGGAAAAGTTAATACAACTAATTGGTATCAATTTAGAATTCCTGTAAGAAGTGGTTATTCGGGGGCTGTTGGAGGTATAACCGACTTTAATAGTATTAGATTTATGCGTATGTATTTAACAAAATTTAAAATACCTGTTGTACTACGTTTTGGTGAATTAGAATTGGTTCGTGGAGATTGGAGACGTTATACAAAAACGTTAAATCCTAATATACCACAAACAAATTTATCACCACAAGAAATTAATAATTTTGAAGTAGGAGTAGTTAGTATTGAGCAAAATGAAAGACGTTATGCCCTTCCACCAGGTATTACTCGTGAAAATATACAAGGTACTAATAGAATTAGAAGACGAAATGAGCAATCGGTGTCTTTAAAAGTTTTAAACTTGAAATCAGATAATACAAGAGCCATGTACAAAAATATAAGTATGGATATGCGTAGGTATAAAAAATTACGTATGTATTTGCATGCTGAAGGAGATTTGAATACAGTAAAAGATAATGATGTTTTGGCTGTTGTTAGGCTTGGTACTGATTTAGATGATAATTATTATGAAATTGAAAAACCTCTTAAATTATCAAGAACATTATTAAATCCAACCTCTTTAGAGGTATGGCCAAAGGAGAATAATTTAGAACTGTCACTAAATGAATTATCTAAATTAAAATTAAAAAGAGATGGTTCTGGTATTAGTATCTCTACAATTTATAGTGGTGTTACGTCTAATGGATTAAAAGTAAAGATAAAAGGAAATCCTACTTTAGGGCAAATAAGAACTGTGATATTGGGTGTTAAAAATACTTCATTATCTGAAAAAACAGTTGAAGTTTGGTTTAATGAATTACGTGCAGTTGGTTTTGATAATAAAGCAGGATGGGCAGCTGTATTAAGTGCTGATGCTAATTTTGCAGATGTTGCTAATGTTTCTTTAACAGGGCGTATGTCAACCGTTGGTTTTGGAGATGTTGAAGATAGAGTGCAAGAAAGAAGTTTTGAAAATGTAAAACAATACAATGTGTCTACTAATGTTCAATTAGGTAAGATGATGCCTAAAAAATGGAATGTACAATTACCAATGAATTATACTTATGGAGAAGAGTTTAGAGATCCTGAGTATAATCCTCAATACCAAGATGTAAAGCAGTCTGATGCTTTAAAATCAGGAGGGAAATTAGCAAAACAAAATGCTAAAAATGCACAAAATTATACATTAAGGAAAGGAGTAAGTTTTATAAATGTTAAAAAGAATAGAAATCCTGAAAGTGATAAAAAACCTAAATTCTATGATATAGAAAATGTATCATTCTCTTATGCCTTTAATGAGGAATTTCATAGAGATTATAATATTTTAAAATATTTAAATCAGAACTTAACAACAGGTTTAAGCTATAATTTTAATTTTAAACCATGGGTTATAGAACCGTTTAAAAAATCAAGTAAATTAAGTAATAAGTATTGGCGTTTTATTAAAGATTTAAACTTTAATCCTGTGCCTAAAGTAGTTTCAATTAATTCAGTAATTAATAGAAACTATAATATTCAGCAATCAAGAAATTTAGTTCCTGGTTTTACAGAACAACCAAAATTAATACAAAGGAGATTTATGTTTAATTGGGATTACACTGTAGGTTTTGATTTAACCAAATCATTACAATTTAATTTTAACGCTACCAATAATTACATATACGATAGTTTTGGGAAAAAAGAAGAATTAGGAATTTATGATAATTTCTTTAATATTGGTCGCCCAGATCATTATCATCAAAAATTAAATGCAACATATAAATTACCAATAAATAAATTGCCATATTTAAGTTTTATAACAGCAAATTATGGTTATGATGCTGATTTTGATTGGCAATCAAGCTCTCAATTACCAAATGTTAGAGATAAAGTTGGTAATGTAATTCAAAATTCAAATACTCATAGGTTAAGTGTAGATGTTAATTTTGGAGGTCTTTATAAAAATTTAGGATTAAGTAAATTATTATTGAAAGGAACTAAAAAAGGAGAAACTTCTGTAAATGGTAACAATAAACTTAAGAAAAATGCTTCTTTTTCAAATAAAATATTAAAAGGAACATATGATATTTTAACATCTATTAAAAAGGCAAGAATTAATTATTCTAAAAATAGTGGAACATTATTACAAGGATACAAACCAACTATAGGGTTTTTAGGAAGAGACAATTATGCAGGAGGCTTAGCACCAACTTTAGGGTTTGTTTTTGGAAGCCAAACGGATATTTTAAATCATGCGATTGAAAATAATTGGTTAATAACAAGAGACCCTAATAATAAGAATGATTTATATTACAATAAAACATATGCTAAAACAAAGAATAGTAAATTAGATTATAATATTTCAGTAATACCAGCCAAAGGTTTTACTGTTGATATTGTAGGTAATAGAATAAAAACGTCAAGTTTAACAAAACAGTTAGACGTTTTAGGAGATTATAATTCAACCGATAATGATTATAGTAATTTAAGGTTAAATAAAGATTTAAAAACTTTTGAAACAGGTAATTATAGTACAAGTTATTTTATGTTAAGAACTATGTTTAATAATGGAGAATCTCTTTTCAAAAAATTCTTAAGTAATAGAGCTATAATTTCTAATAGGTTGGCAAAACAAACAGGTTTATCTAACTCACAAGATGCAAATACTGCAGGATTTAAACATTCAGGGCAACAAGTTATGCTTCCTGCATTTTTATCAGCATATTCAGGTACTAGTGCAAGTAAAATTAGTACGGGTATTTTTAGAAATATTCCTATTCCTAATTGGACTATTCGTTATAACGGATTTATGAATTACACATGGTTTAGAAAGAACTTTAGTTCGTTTACTCTTTCACATGGTTATAAATCGTCTTATACAATAGGTAATTATACGAATAATTTGCAATATGATGATGATAATCCTAATTTAACGGATGTTTCAAATAATTATAATCCTAAAATTTTAATTGCTCAAGCAACTTTAATTGATGAGTTTTCACCATTAATTAGGGTAGATATGAAAATGAGAAATTCAATATCAATTAAAGGAGAAATAAGAAAAGATAGAAGTTTAACTCTTAATTTTAATAACAATACATTAACTGATGTTAGAGGAACAGAATATATATTTGGTGTTGGATATAGAATAAAAGATGTTAAATTTGTAACAAGGCTTTTAGGGAAAAAGCAAACTTTAAAAGGAGATATAAATTTAAGGGCAGATTTATCTTTGAGAGATAATTTAACACTCATTCGTTCTATTGATGAAAATAATAGTCAAATTACAGGAGGAGAAAGATTGTTCGGATTTAAGTTTCTTGCAAATTATAATTTAACAAGAAATATAACAGCAGCATTTTATTATAATCATAATACTTTTAATTATGCGATATCAACGTCATTTCCAAGACAATCAATAAATACAGGAATTAATATAATTTATAATTTAGGAAATTAATATAAAATAATATAAAATGAACATTCCAGAAGAACTAAAGTATACAAAAGACCACGAATGGGTTAAAATAGAGGGAGATACAGCTATAATAGGTATTACCGATTTTGCACAAAGTGAATTAGGTGATATTGTTTTTGTAGATGTAGATACATTAGATGATACGTTAGATGCAGAAGAAATTTTTGGGTCGGTTGAGGCTGTTAAAACGGTATCAGATTTGTTTATGCCTTTAAGTGGAGAAGTAGTAGAGTTTAATGAGGCATTAGAAGATGAGCCAGAGTTAGTTAATAATGATCCTTATGGTAAAGGTTGGATGATTAAGGTTAAAGTATCTGACAGTAGCCAAATAGAAAATTTATTAGATGCTAAAAGCTATAAAGAACTTATACAGTCGTAATTCACTTGTTATAGCAATTATAATTACTTTATCAATTACTGTATTAAGTTTAGTTAAATTAGGTAAAGTATCATTTGGTTATCGTATAACTAATATAGATAAGGTATATCATACAATAGCGTATTGTTTTTTAGCATTAGCATGGTTAATAGCCTTGGCAAAAAATAAAAGAATGATAATATTAGTAGTAATTTGTTCTATTATTTTTGGCATTATTATTGAGGTTTTGCAAGGATTATTAACAAGTTATAGAACAGCTGAATGGTCTGATTTTTTGGCTAATACAGTAGGTGTATTTTTAGGATTATTAGTTTTTAAACTTTTTTCTAAAAATTAATCAACATTAAAGTTTGTATAAGTAAAAATAATTTAGTTAAATTAGCGAACTATTAAAAACTTTCTAGGATGGAAATTAAGAAGAACCCAAAATCAAATTTAGAAAACTACAGTAAGTTGTTCATACAACTTGGTTTAGTTCTTGCTTTGTTTGTAACATATGTATCTATTGAGAATAAAACATATGATAAACAATACGATGAGTTAGGAGTGGCTGAATTAGGAAAAGAGGTAGAGGATGAAACTATTATGTTAACTCCACCACCACCACCACCGCCACCAAAACCAAAAGCACCGCCACCACCAGCTCCTGAAAAAATAGAAGTTGTTGAAGATGAGAAGGAAATAGAAGAAACGGTTATTGAAACTACTGAAACAGATGAAGCAGAGGCAGTAGAAGTAGAAGAGATAGAAGAAGTAGAAGAGGTTGAAGAAATAGTAGAAGATGTACCATTTTCTATTATTGAGGAAGTGCCTGTTTTTCCTGGGTGTACGGGTTCTAAGGCAGAAAAGAAAGACTGTTTAAACAAAAAAATGCGTAGACACGTTACAAGAAACTTTAATGCAGATTTGGCTAATGAGTTAGGGTTACCATCGGGTAGGAAAAGAATTTATGTTCAGTTTAAGATTGATAAAGATGGTAGTATAGTAGATATTAAGGCAAGAGCACCTCATCCTAGATTAAAAACAGAAGCTATTCGTATAGCAAAGAAATTACCTAGAATGAAACCAGGTAAACAAAGAGGTAAGCCAGTACGTGTTGGTTATACATTACCGATTGTATTTAATGTAGAATAGTAGTGTTTACATACTTATAATAATATAAAAAAGGGATAGATTAATCTATCCCTTTTTTATATATGTTAAATTATTTATAATATGATGGTCAAAACACTATATATTTATGATTAATGTAATATATTCGTACCATGGTTTGTGAAATAGTTATTCTTTTTCATAGTAATTTTTCCCGTTCATTAGTTTTTTTGAACGGGTTTTTTATATTTTCTTGGTAAGAAAAATTTTATTTTAAATATTTTTGAAGTATATCAGCAATTTTCCTATTATCAGATAGTTGAGGTATTTTATTTTGTCCGCCAAATTTTCCGATAGATTTCATATATTCATGAAAACCTCCTTTTTGCACTTTTCTAATAACAAGTGGGCGTAAAACTTTACCTTCAATTAAATCTTTATAATAAATATTTTGTAATTGCATTAAATCATCAATACGAGTAGAAATTTCATCTAAATTACTCGGTTCATTTTCAAATTCAATAAACCATTCGTGGTATGGTAGCCCTTCTTCAGGATTTACCTGTGGAGCAACAGTAAATTCACTTATACTAATATTACTACCCTTAATAGCATCGTTTAAAGCCTTTTCCACCTCTTTACCTATTACATGTTCTCCAAAGGCAGATATAAAGTGTTTTATACGCCCTGTAACTTTTATTCTGTAAGGTTCTAAAGATGTAAATTCAACAGTATCTCCAATGTTGTAGCCCCATAAACCAGCGGTGGTATTAAGAATAATTACATAATTAACGTTTAATTTTACATCTTTTAATGATATTCTCGTAGGGTTTTCATTAAAGAATTCATTTGCAGGAATAAATTCATAGAAAATACCATTATCTAACTGTAAAAGCATTCCTTTTTCTTTTTGGCTATCTTGGTATGCTATAAATCCTTCAGATGCAGGGTATAGTTCAACATAATCAATTTTTTTTCCTATAAGTTTTTCAAATTTATTTTTATAAGGCTCAAAATTTACTCCTCCGTATATAAAGAAATTAAAATTAGGAAAAATTTCAGATATATTTTTTCCTGTTTTTTCAATTAGTTTTTCAAAATACATTTGCACCCATGAAGGAATACCACTAATAACAGTCATATTTTCGGGTAATGTTTCTTCTACTATTTTATTAACTTTGGTTTCCCAATCTTCAATACAATTAGTTTCCCAAGATGGTAATCTGTTTTTTAGTAAGTATTTAGGAACGTAATGTGCTACAATTCCGCTTAAACGACCTAATTTTATTCCGTTTTTATTTTCTAAAATAGGGCTACCTTGTAAGAAAATCATTTTTCCGTTTACAAAATCTGAATTTTTAGTTTCTGCAATATAAAAAAGCAATGCATTTCTTGCTGATTTTATATGTGTAGGCATAGATTCTTTTGTAATAGGTATATATTTTGCTCCTGATGTTGTACCTGATGTTTTAGCAAAATAAATAGGTTTCCCTTTCCATAAAACATTTTCCTCACCGTCTATAATTCTGTTAATGTATGGTTTAAGTCCTTCGTAGTCAGTGATTTTTACATTTTTTTTAAAATCTTCATAATTATTTATTGATGTAAAATTATGGTCTTTGCCGAAGACAGTTTTACAACCTTCATTAATTAAGTTTTTAAATACTTTATCTTGAGTTTTTATAGGATTATTAGCCCATTTATAAACCTGTTTACAAGCAAACTTTGCAAAAGGAATTGCTAAAAATGATTTTAAACTCATATTTTAAAAATATTTATCGGAAATTAATATATTTTTCAGGGTTTACAGGGTAACCGTTGTTCCATAATTCAAAATGCAAATGAGGACCTGTTGAAAATTTACCGGTAGAGCCTACTGTGGCAATAACTTCACCTGATTTTACAAAATCACCTTGTTGTTTTAGTAAATCGCCATTGTGTTTGTATATTGATACATAGTCGTTTGTATGTTGTAAAGTAATTACGTATCCTGTTTCTATTGTCCATTCAGAAAAAATTACCGTTCCATCAGCAATTGCCTTAACAGGAGTACCAGATTTGGCTATAATATCAGTGGCAAAATGTTTATCTTTTAAATTAAATTTTTGAGAAATATTACCTGTTATAGGAGCAAAAAATACAACAGGAGCTTTATCTTGAGATGTTTCAGATAAAGTAAATTTATTTTTGCTTTCTATTTTCTCTCTAAATAAAGAATCTTTTTTTGTAGCACTTAAATCAATCTTATTTATAATGTTCTTTTGTATTTCTCTTTTTATTGAATTTGCTAAATTAGGTTTTATTTCTCCAGTTAATACAGGTTTAATGGCTTTAGTGTATTGTTCTAAAGTATTTAACTTTGTTTTTAAAGAATCTGATTGATAAACTAAACGAGTAATTTTACGTTTTAAGCCTGCTGATTCATATCCCGGTACATATTCTCTTAATGATGTAAAAAATATTAATACAACTGTTAGGATAATAATTAAAATTGAAAATACCCCTCCAAAAACAAATACATTTGCCACAGAAAGTTTTAAAGAAAAACGTTCTTGAAAAGTATCTTCATTTAAAACAACTAACCTGTGTTTATTGGTTAGTTTTTCTTTTATTGTTTTTTTATTTCGTTTTTTAGCCACTACAACCTAGTTTAAATGCCAAATATACGATGAAAAAATGGCGAAATATTGTAAAATTTACTTAAAAATATCAACTTTTTATTTATTCACTTCAAAAATGAAGTTCTGTTAAATTTTTTAAGTAAATTTGAATAAATTTTAAATATGAACTGGGAACAATTATTATCACTTAAACGATTTGGAGATACCGAAATAAGAGAACGAGCAAAGCAAGATGAAACAAGATTAGGTTTTGAAGTTGATTTTGATAGAATTATTTTTTCATCATCTTTTCGTAGTTTACAAGATAAAACACAGGTAATTCCTTTATCAAAGACTGATTTTGTTCATACAAGATTAACTCATAGTTTAGAGGTTTCAGTAGTTGGAAGAACATTAGGGCGTAGGGTAGGAAAAGAAATTTTAAAAAGACACCCTAATTTACAGAAATTAGGATATACTTTTAATGATTTTGGTGCAATTGTAGCTTCAGCATCATTAATGCACGATATTGGTAATCCTCCTTTTGGTCATTCAGGAGAAAAGGCGATAGGAGAGTATTTTAAATCAGGAAAAGGACTACAATATAAAAGTGAATTATTACCAAAAGAGTATCAAGATTTAATTGATTTTGAGGGGAATGCGAACGGATTTAAAATTTTAACCGAAAGTAAAAAAGGTATAGAAGGTGGGCTTAGATTATCTTATGCAACCTTAGGGGCATTTATAAAATATCCGAAGGAAAGTTTGCCTAAAAAACCAACAAATCATATAGTAGATAAAAAATATGGTTTTTTTCAGTCAGAAAAAGAGGCGTTTTTAGATGTGGTAAATTCTTTAGGGTTAAGAAAAAAAGAATCAGAAGGAATTTCTTTTTATCGTCATCCATTGGCATATTTAGTTGAAGCTGCTGATGATATTTGCTACACAATTATTGATTTTGAAGACGGGATTAATTTAGGGCTAATTGATGAAAGTTATATGCTTGAATATATGTCTAAATTAATAAAAAGTGTAAAAAATGAAAAATACTATTCTTTAAAACATACAAAAGATAGAACGGCTTATTTAAGAGCATTGGCTATAGGTTCATTAATTGATGAAGCTGTAGATGTATTTTTAGATAATGAGGAATCTATTTTAAAAGGAGAGTTTGATAGAGGCTTGTTAGATAGATGTAAATACGAAGCTCAAATAAAGGATATTATTAATATTAGTATTGAAAAAGTTTATAAAAGTAAAGAAGTTGTAGAAAAAGAAGTTGCGGGTTATAGAATTATATTTGATTTGTTAGATGTTTTTATCACTGCACTTAATAATAAATTTAACGGAGTAGCTTCAAATTATGATAACCTTGTTTTAAACCTACTTCCTGATGAATTTCAAACAGAAAGAGGAAAATTATACGATAGATTAATGCAAATATGTGGTTATATTGCAGGTTTATCTGACGGTTTTGCTATTAGGTTACATAAAAAAATTATAGGAAATATTATATAAAAAATTATTTTGTTAATCTTCTTATTACTTCATAAGCCATTGTCATACCAAACATTGCAGGCATATAGGCAATAGTACCGTAGAATGATTTTTTGTAGTTAGAGCCATCAGTAAGTTGTAATGATTCTCTTATTTGTATTTCTTCTGAATATACACATAAAACATCATCTTTAACCTTGTATTTTGAAAGTCGTTTTTTTATTGCTTGAGCAAATTTACATTCACGAGTTTTCTTAATATCTTTTATTTTAATTTTTGTAGGGTCTAATTTTCCCCCAGATCCCATTGATGAAATGAAAGGCTGTTTCATTCCTCGTAATGTTAGTATAAGGCTAATTTTAGGGCTTAGGCTATCAATACAATCCATTACAAAATTAAATTTATTGTTTGTAAGAAGTTCTTGCATAGCTTCAGGTTCTAAAAACTTGTTATAAACAGTAATATCTAAATCAGGATTAATATCTAAAAAACGGTTACGTAATACATCAGCTTTTGATAGTCCTACGGTAGAATTTAAGGCTTGTAGCTGTCTGTTTTTGTTTGTAATATCAACGGTATCGCCATCTATAATAGTTATTTTACTTACGCCAGACCTAATCATAGTTTCCGCTGCATAACTTCCAACACCCCCTAAACCAACAACTAAAATATGGGCATTTTTTAGTTTTTGTAATGATTCTTTACCTATTAACAGCTCTGTACGGCTTAACCAGTTATTCATTTTTTTGTAGATTGATTTTGGGCAAATATATAAAGGTGATGTAAAAGTTAGAAAGTTTGGTTAAGTTTTATTTTTAAACTTTAAAAAAATCATTAAAATTTTTAATTAATTGAACTTTTAATTCTTCTACTGAAATCTCTCTAATATTGGCAACTTGTAAATAAATATCTTCTATTTTAGTATTAGGCATACTATCAGTCTCTAAAAAAAATGAATTTATTGGTAATGATTTAATTAGCTCAGTATATTTTGGTGAAATTTTCTTAACAGGCATTATTGAAAGATAAAACCTCTCATTAATAAGCTGTTTTGCAAGGGTTGAATGTCTTGAAAATCCGTGAATGCACCATTTTTTAATTTCAGGAAATTCACGTTTTATTTTTATAAGGCTATCAAAAGCTCTAACGCAATGTATAATTACAGGTTTTTGTTGCTCTGTTGCTATTTGTAAAAGCTCTCTTAAAATATTTTTTTGAATATTTAAATTTTCTCCTTTTAGTTTATCAAGCCCTATTTCTCCTACAGCTAAGCATTTTTTAAGTGATAATAATTTATTTAACTGCTCTTTCTCTGAAGAATTTAATAATGAATTTGTCCACCAAGGATGTTTCCCTACCGTAAAATAATCACACTCTGTTTCCTTTCCTAAATGAAGTGATACAATTTCAAGAATATCATCATTATCTTCTCTACGAATTTTATGAGTATGAAAATCAATGTATGTATTAGGGTTATTTATTATCATGATATCAAATATAATTATATTTCTATTGATAATAATTTTATTTTTGTTATTACTAAATTTAGAAAAATATTAAAATGAAAGATTTAGAGATAACTGTAAAAAATGTTAAAAATGGATTATTAAAAGATTCAGATAGTATATTGTATGGAAAAATTGAAGATCCTATTGAATTTAAAGATAATCTTGATGATTTTAAAATAACAGATGAACATAAACATATACTTGAAATTTTTAATGGAGGTCGTTTCGGTGTAATAGATATTTGGGATTATGAATTTATGCCAACTTCTCAGTTTAGGGTAATTGATAGTAGTTATTATGAATTTGGTCAAATATTATATGAACCTTTGTTTATAGATTACCAAACTAAAAATGTTGTATATTCTTCACAAGAATATGAAAATGTGCCTGATATTAATTTGAACTTATGTGATTTTTTAAAATTTTATGTTTTTGGTAAAGACTATCTTAGGTTAGTTAATAATGATACAAATGATGATTGGTATGTATTTTTAAAAAATAATATATTTGTTTAAATACATTTTTAATATTTTAACTGATAATAATTTTATCTTTGCGTTATCTTAAAAATTAATACAATGGATAACGTACGAGTTCGTTTTGCGCCAAGTCCTACGGGAGCTTTGCATATGGGTGGTGTTCGCACCGCTTTATACAATTATTTATTTGCTAAAAAGTATAATGGAACATTTGTGTTGCGTATTGAAGATACCGACCAAACACGCTATGTTGCCAATGCCGAAAAATATATTATTGATGCGTTAGAGTGGTGTGGAATTCCGTTTGATGAAGGTATGGGGAAGAATGAAAAATTTGCTCCTTACCGCCAGTCGGAACGAAAACATTTATACAAACAATATGCCGATAAACTTATTGAGAGTGGTTGGGCATATTATGCTTTTGATACAGCAGAAGAGTTAGATTTTCATAGAAAAGAACACGAGGCAAATAAAAAAACATTTGTTTATAATTGGCATAATAGAAGCAAAGGAAAATTGGTTAATTCTTTGGTTTTATCGGCTGATGAGGTTGAAAAAAGACTTAATTCGGGCGAAAAATATGTTATTAGATTTAAAATGCCACAAGATGAAACTTTAATAATGGAAGATGAAATTCGTGGAACAATAAAGATTGATACTAATACGCTTGATGATAAAGTTTTATTTAAGTCCGACGGAATGCCAACATATCATTTAGCAAATATTGTTGATGACCATTTAATGCAAATTTCACACGTTATTCGTGGTGAGGAGTGGTTACCATCAATGCCATTACACGTTATGTTGTATAAGGCATTTGGTTGGGATGCACCAAAATTTGCACATTTACCACTTATTTTAAAACCAGAAGGAAAAGGAAAATTAAGTAAAAGAGATGGCGATAAATTAGGATTTCCTGTATTTCCTTTAAAGTTTACGAATGAAGAAACAGGAGATGTTTCACGAGGGTATAAAGAAGATGGTTATTTTCCTGAGGCATTTATAAATTTATTAGCTTTATTAGGTTGGAACCCAGGTACAGAACAAGAAATATTTTCATTAGAAGAATTAGTAAATCAATTTGATTTAAAACGAGTTAGTAAATCAGGTGCAAAATTTAGCCCTGATAAAGCTAAATGGTTTAATCAACAATGGTTACAGAAGAAATCAGTTGAAGAGCTTACGAATTTATTTTTACCAATTTTAACTGAAAAGGGAATTTCATCTGATAAAAATTATGTAAAAAAAGTAGTAGAACTTGTTAAGGAAAGAGCTGTTTTTGTTACCGATTTATGGGGTTTATCAAGTTTCTTTTTTGAAAACCCAACTGAATATGATGCTAAAAATGTAAAGAAAGTATGGAAAGAAGATACTTCTAACTTAATGCAAGAATTAGTTGAAGTAATTTCAAATATTAATGATTTTACACTTGAAGCAACTCAAACTATAATAAAAGAATGGATTAGTAGTAAAGAAATAGGTTTTGGTAAGGTTATGCAACCATTAAGGTTGGCTTTGGTTGGTAAATTAGCAGGACCTGATTTATTTGAAATTATGGTAATGCTTGGTAATGAAACTACTATAAAACGTATTGAAAACGCAATTAATAAAAATTCTTAAATAAAAACTAAGCCCATTTTTAATGGGCTTAGTTTTTTATACTTTTTAGTATTCACAATTTAATCTACCTCCTCCAAAATCTAATGAAATTACTATACCTAAAGAGAATTGTAGGTGAGAACGCATACTTTCAAAACTTTTTAAAGAGTATTTATAGCATATTTGTCCATTAGCTCCAATTCTATCAGAAAACCAATAAGTAGCACCTGTACCAATATTAAATGTAGGAGTTGTTTTTCTTTTTGATTTAGTAGGGCTCACTATACTTCCTCCAACAAAAACATAAGGCTCTAACTTTTCAATATTTTGAAAATAGTTATATCTTCCTGAAAAATCTATTGAAAAATAATCAACTTCATTGGTAACTATTAATTTGTTAAGAGCTGTTAATGAAAATGTAATATCAGCAGAAAATCTATCATTAATTTTTCTAGTAATACTAAAATTAGGAATTTGAATAAGGTGTTTATCTCCAATATATTCAACATCTTTATCAGCGAATTTAATGATAGAAGTACCCACGCCTAATCGCCATTTATAATCTGTTTGAGAATAACAAATACTAGAGAAGGCTATTGTGAAAATAATAATTAATTTTTTAAACATATATTAAGGTATAAGATTATATAAAATAATTTGTAAGCCCAAAGATAAATAATCTTATAATTATTATGGATATAACAACTTAATTTATTTAATTCTATTATTTAATTTTTTTGAGTAATTAAAGTTAAAGATTGTTTTTAACTATATTTTTCATTTCTAATATTTCCTTTACCTTTGCCTAAAAGTAAACTAAGTTGAGTAAGCAAACAATAGTAAACCATTATCAAAATTCTGCGAAGACAAAGCAGATTTTAAGCGAACTTCAACATGAGAAAAACCATTTTCAAATTATGAATTTGGTTGGCTCGTCGTTGTCTTTTGTCATTTCTGAAACTTTTAAGCAATCAGCAAAACCTTTTTTACTCATTTTAAACGACAAAGAAGAATCTGCCTATTTTTTAAATGATTTAGAACAACTTTTGTGCGATAAAAACGTACTTTTTTATCCTGAATCGTATCGTCGTCCGTATCAAATTGAAGAAACTGATAATGCTAATGTTTTATTGCGTTCGGAGGTTTTAAATCGTATAAATTCACGAAAAAAACCTATAATTATTGTAACTTATCCAACAGCTTTATTTGAAAAAGTTGTAACAAAAAAAGACCTTGATAAAAATACTTTAAAAGTTTCGGTTGGCGAGAATTTATCACTTGATTTTGTAAATGAAGTGTTGTTTGAATACGAATTTAAACGAGTAGATTTCGTTACAGAACCAGGGGAATTTTCGGTACGTGGAGGAATTATTGACGTATTTTCATTTTCTAATGATGAACCTTTTAGAATTGAATTTTTTGGCGATGAAGTAGATAGCATCAGAACTTTTGATGTGGAAACTCAACTTTCTATTGAAAAACATAAAAAAATTAGCATTATCCCTAATGTTGAAAATAAATCTTTACAAGAAAACCGAGAGAGTTTTTTAAAGTATATTTCGTCAAAAACGGTTGTTTTCTTTAAAAATAAGGAACTTGTAAAGCAAAATTTGGATAAATTCTATCAAAAAGCAGAGCAAGAATTTGAAAAATTATCTGAAAATATTAAGCATTTAAAACCTGCCGAATTGTTTTGTAATGGTGAGTTAGTTTTTAATGAATTACAAGATTTCACAACTTGTGAAGTTACAAATACTGCTAAAAATAATAATAGTATTAATTTCAATATAAAACCCCAACCGTCTTTTAATAAGCAATTTAACTTATTAATTGAAGATTTAAAAGAAAAACACGAAAACGGATTTACGAATTTTATTTTATGTGCGAACGACAAACAAGCACAACGTTTTCACGATATTTTTGATTCGATAAATCAAGAGGAAAATTTAAGCGTAGAAAAAGGTATTCACTACGAAACTTTGGTTTTTCCTATGCATCAAGGTTTTATTGACGAAGACGAAAAACTCGTTTGCTACACCGACCACCAAATTTTTGAACGTTATCATAAATTCAGACTTAAAAACGGTTATGCCAAAAAGCAATCCATTACGTTAAAGGAACTCACAAGCCTTGAAGTTGGCGATTTTGTAACCCACATTGACCACGGAATAGGAAAATTTGCAGGTCTGCAAAAAATTGACGTTGAGGGAAATAAACAAGAGGCAATCAAATTAATTTACGGTGATAGGGATATTTTGTACGTGAGCATTCACTCATTGCACAAAATTTCAAAATTCAACGGAAAGGACGGAAAACCACCAAAAATATACAAGCTCGGCTCACAGGCTTGGAAAAAATTAAAACAAAAAACCAAAACACGAGTTAAGGAAATTGCGTTTAATTTAATTCAGTTATACGCCAAACGAAAACTGCAAAAAGGCTATGCTTTTGGGCAAGATACCTATATGCAACACGAGTTAGAGGCGAGTTTTATTTACGAAGATACGCCTGACCAATATTCTGCTACACAAGAGGTTAAGCAAGATATGGAAAAAGACAGACCAATGGACAGACTGGTCTGTGGAGATGTAGGTTTTGGAAAAACGGAAGTTGCCATTCGGGCGGCATTTAAGGCGGTGGACAACGGAAAACAAGTCGCAATTTTAGTGCCTACGACAATTTTGGCGTTTCAACATTTTAAAACTTTTTCGGAACGATTAAAAAATTTCCCCGTTACGATTGATTATCTCAACCGATTTAGAACTCCAAAACAACGAAAAACGGTACTTGACAGTATTGCTGACGGAAGTATTGATATCGTTATAGGAACGCATCAACTGACTAATAAAAACATCAATTTCAAAGATTTAGGACTTTTGATTATTGATGAAGAACAAAAATTTGGAGTTGCCGTAAAAGACAAATTAAAAACTATTAAAGAAAACGTTGATACGCTAACTTTAACAGCAACACCTATCCCGAGAACTTTGCAATTTTCGTTGATGTCGGCACGTGATTTATCGGTAATCAAAACACCGCCACCGAATAGGCATCCAGTAGAAACCAACGTTATTCGTTTAAGCGAAGAGGTGATGCGTGATGCGATTTCGTATGAGATTTCTCGTGGCGGACAAGTGTTTTTTATCCATAATAGAATTGAAAATATCAAGGAAGTGGCAGGAATGTTACAACGACTTGTTCCGTCTGCAAAAATCGGTATCGGACACGGACAAATGGACGGAAAAAAGTTAGAAAAATTAATGCTTGCCTTTATGGACGGAGAGTTTGATGTTTTGGTTTCTACAACGATTATTGAAAGTGGTTTGGATGTGCCGAATGCGAATACCATTTTTATCAATAACGCCAATAATTTTGGTTTGTCAGACTTACACCAAATGCGTGGACGTGTAGGACGTTCTAACAAAAAAGCCTTTTGTTATTTTATCACACCACCGTATCATCATATGACCGAAGATGCACGAAAACGAATTCAGGCATTAGAATTATTTTCGGATTTAGGAAGTGGGTTAAATATCGCAATGAAAGATTTAGAAATACGTGGTGCTGGAGACTTACTTGGCGGTGAACAAAGCGGATTTATCAACGATATCGGTTTTGAAACCTATCAGAAAATCTTGCAAGAGGCAATTGTGGAACTCAAAGAAAATGAGTTTAAAGAATTATACGAACACGAAAAAACCGAAAAAGAATTTGTAAAAGAGGTTCAAATTGATACTGATTTTGAAATTTTAATTCCTGATGATTATGTAAATGCTATTTCAGAACGATTAAAATTATATACTGATTTAGATAATTTAACTACCGAAGAAGAATTACAAGAATTTGAAAAACAACTTATTGACCGATTTGGGGAATTGCCAACCGAAGTTGAAGATTTATTAAATACAGTTAGAATAAAGTGGCTTGCAAAACATTTAGGATTAGAAAAAATAATTTTAAAGCAAAAACGAATGATAGGTTATTTTGTGTCCGACCAACAAAGTGATTTTTATCAAACGGAAAACTTTACGAAGATGTTATCATATGTGCAAAAAAATCCAAAATTGTGCGTAATGAAAGAAAAACAGACTAAAAATGGATTGCGATTACTTGTTACATTTATACGAATTGATAATGTTAGCAAGGCTTTACAAGTTTTAAAAGAAATTTAAGTAAGTGCTATATTTTTTTAAATTTGTTGCTTAACCGTAAATAATAAAAATATCATGAATATCTTATATCAATTAAGTTTAACAACACCAGCTTTAATGTTTCCAGCAATTTCATTGCTTTTACTTGCTTATACTAATAGGTTTTTAAGTTTGGCATCATTGGTAAGAAATTTATATGATAATTATGAAACACAACCTTCTGAAAATTTGTTAAGACAAATAAAATCACTTAGAAGACGTATAAATTTAATTCAATGGATGCAAGTTACAGGAGTTTCTTCATTGTTATTGTCGGTCATTGTTATGTTTTTATTGTATATTGGTTGGGTAGTTTTGGCTCATATTACGTTTGCTTTAGCAATGATTTTACTTATTATTTCATTGTTGTTTTCTGTAAAAGAATTGTTTATATCAAACGAGGCATTAAATATTCGTTTATCCGATATGGAGTTGAAAAATGAAAAGAGAAGTAAAAATATTAAAGAATAATAGATGTAATTATGAAAAAAGTATATTTTTTAAAAACGTGTGATACTTGTACTCGTATTTTAAAGGAATTAAATTTAGAGGGGTTTGAAAAACAAGAAATAAAGCAAAATCCTATAACTATTAATCAGTTAGAGGAATTGTATAAGTTTACAAATAGTTACGAGGCATTGTTTAATAAACGAGCAAAACTTTACCGAGAGAAAGATTTAAAAAACAAGCAATTAACAGAAGATGATTATAAAAAATATATTTTAGAAGAATATACATTTTTAAAGCGTCCTGTATTTATTGTTGATAATCAGGTTTTTGTTGGTAATACTAAAAAGGTTATAAATGCTTTAAAAGAAAAGTTATCTTAAAACGCAATAAATATTCTTTTAATCAAAGAAAAAAACGTTTTGAAAATTATTCAAAACGTTTTTCTATTATTTGTATTAATTTATGTTCGTATTCTTCCTTTTCACTCCAATCGTAATCAGGTTTTACGGTTTTTCGTAAAAATGATTTTGCTTCCCTTTCAGTATCAAAGGTGTTAAGTTGTGATATTACACGGTTAAAATCTCCTTGGTTACCGTCAAATAAATTTTGTACAAAGGCAATTCGGTCATTTAATTCTATTTGTATTGTATTTTGTAGTTTATCATTTAATGATTTTTCAAGTAATTTTGTGGTAATATCTACAGGAATGGTACCTTTTAATTCATCATCTAAAGTATGAACTTTTTGTTGTTGAGTTTCTT
>JAGYHQ010000012.1 GCA_018456245.1 Tenacibaculum sp.
GTATTCTGGCAAACTAAACGTAAAATACTTTTTTAAGGAAAATTCAGGAGCAGGAGCAAGTCGTAACTACGGAATGCAACGTGCAACGGGTAATTATTTTATTATTTTAGATTCTGATGTAATTCTTCCTAATAATTATTTATCAGAAGTAAAAAAAGGATTAAAACTTAATTATACTGATGCTTTTGGAGGTGCAGATAATGCTCACGATAGTTTTACCGATTTACAAAAGGCAATTAATTATTCAATGACCTCTGTTTTAACCACGGGTGGAATTAGAGGGAAGAAAAAATCAGTAATGAAATTTCAGCCAAGAAGTTTTAATATGGGAATTTCAAAAAATGCTTTTGAGGTTACAAAAGGGTTTTCAAAAATGAAAGTAGGTGAAGATATTGATTTAACTTTTAGATTATGGAAAGCAGGTTTTAAAACTCAATTTATAGAAAAAGCATTTGTATACCATAAAAGAAGAAGTACAATAAAACAGTTTTTAAAACAAACTTTTTCTTTTGGAACTGCCCGACCAAAACTTAATAAAATGTACCCAAAAACAGCAAAAATAATATATTGGTTTCCAACATTATTTATTTTAAGTTTTATGGTAAGTGTTTGTTTATCTGTTTTATGTAGTTGGTTATTTTTAGTACCTTTTATTGTGTATTTTATTACTATTTTTCTTGGCTCATTTAGTATAAATAAAAATATTAAAATAGCTTTTTTAAGTTGTTTAACAACATTTATTCAGTTTTTAGGTTACGGATTAGGGTTTTTAAAATCACAAATTTCAGAATAATATCAATAATGTTAATATTTATAATGTGTAAATCATTATAAATATTAATAAGTATCGTTATTTTTGCGAGTATTATAAAAATAAAAAGTTATGATTAATAAATTTATAGACCATACAGTATTAAAAGCAACAACAACCCCAAATGATATAATTTCATTATGTAATGAAGCAAAACAATACAATTTTTATGCAGTTTGTGTAAATGGTTGTTATGTTAAATTAGCAAAAGAGGAATTAAAAAATACTGAAGTAAAAGTGGCATCAGTAATTGGTTTTCCTTTAGGAATGATGAGTACCGAGGCTAAAGTTTTAGAAGCTGAACAATGTATAAAAGACGGTGCAGATGAAATAGATATGGTTATTAATGTAGGAATGTTACAATCAGGTAATAATGATTATATTGAAAACGAAATAGCATCAATAAAAAAAGCAATAGGAGATAAGGTGTTAAAAGTAATTTTAGAAACCTGTTATTTAACAAAAGAAGAAATTGCATTAGCATCAGAATTATGTGTGAAAGCAAAGGCTGATTTTGTAAAAACTTCAACAGGTTTTGGAACAGGAGGAGCAACTTTTGAAGATGTTGAATTAATAAAATCAGTAGTTAAAGATAATGCTGAAATTAAAGCATCAGGAGGAGTAAGAGATATTGAAACTGCCAATAAATATATTGAAATGGGTGTTACAAGGTTAGGAACTTCATCAGGTGTAAAATTAGTTACTACTGGGGTTGCCGATAAAAATCAGTATTAAAAAGATATAAATTAAGAGAAAATGAGCATACATATTAAGGCAAAAAAAGGAGAAATAGCAGAAACAGTTTTATTACCGGGTGATCCGTTAAGAGCAAAATGGATAGCAGAAACATTTTTAAAAGATGTTGTTTGTTATAATGAAGTTAGAGGAATGTACGGTTATACAGGTACATTTAACGGAAAAAGAATTTCGGTTCAAGGTACAGGAATGGGAATTCCTTCAACGTTAATTTACACAACCGAATTAATTACCGAATTTGGCGTTAAGAATTTAATTCGTGTTGGTTCGGCAGGTTCTTATAAAGAAGAAGTTAAGGTAAGAGATATTGTTATTGCAATGTCTGCATCTTCAAATTCAGGATTAAACAAAATCCGTTTTAATGGTGCAGATTATGCCCCTACAGCAAGTTTTAATTTATTTCAAAAAGCAGTTGAGGTTGCCAAAGAAAAAAATATAAAAGTAAAAGCTGGAGGAATTTTAAGTTCAGATGAATTTTATGCCGATGATTTTAATGATTATAAAAAATGGGCAGAATTTGGAGTTCTTTGCGTGGAAATGGAAACAGCAGGTTTATATACAGTTTCAGCTAAATATAATGTAAATGCTTTATCACTTTTAACAATATCAGATAGTTTGGTTACAAAAGAATCAATGACCAGTGAAGAAAGAGAAACTACATTTAAAGAAATGATGCAAATTGCTTTGGATTTGGCTTAAGTTATATAGAAATATACTAACATTTATTTTGTAGAAAATTATCAACTGTAAATTGAATATGTTAATTTTAAAACCAGAAAAAGTAAATTTTCAAATATCAACAACAAGTCTATTTGCGAGATATAGTGAAGAGGCAAAAGCAGATATAACAGTTGAAGGTTTGTTATTTCAGAACTGTATTGATAGGGATAATTACATTAAAATAACACTAAAATTTAATGTTGTTGCAGAGATATGTTGTAAAACAATAAATTTTAGAGAAAGTAATTATAATGCTTTTAATATTGTTGAAGTTAAAGAAAATGATATTTCTGATTTAGATTTTTGGAAAGAAAATGGTTATTGTGCTAATTCTGGATTTTATAGTGTCGAAAATTCTAAATGGTTAGAAGAAATGAATTCTATATACGACCCTATGAAAAAACTAAATTTAAAACATTTTTTGATTGAAGGGTATGATAGCTATATTGAAGTTTTGGCAAAAGATTATTTAATAGAAAATAATTAAACTTTAATAAGAGTTTTGAAGGAAATGGCAGAGAGCCAAAAAGCACCAAGTAAAAAATATCTTTTTATTTGGTGCTTTTTTAATTAGCAAAATAAATTCTATTTCTCAAATAAAGCAACCGTTTCTATATGTGCTGTATGAGGAAATTGATCAACTAAACTAATTTTTTTTAGTTTGTATCCTGCTAATATTAATTGTTCGGTATCTCTTGCTTGTGTTGCTGGGTTACAAGAAACATATACCATTCTATCAGCATTTAAGCGTATTATTTTTCGTAATGTTTTAGGGGAAATTCCTGAACGAGCAGGGTCTAAAATAATCGTACGGATTTTGTTTTTATACTCAGGGTGTTCAAATAAAAATTTACCAACGTCTGAAGCAAAAAATTCTAATCCTTCAATATTATTACGTTTTGCATTTTCTTTTGCGTCTTTAATTGCTGATGCTACTATATCAACCCCAATAATTTTGGTATTCGTAGCTTTTGATGCTATTATTTGCCCAATAGTTCCTGTTCCACAGAATAAATCCATAACAATAGTATTGTCTATCGCTTCTTTATTTTCAAGGGCATATTCTACTACTTTTGAATATAATTTTTCTGCAGATTTAGGATTTGTTTGAAAGAAACTTTTCATACTAATTTCAAAGTTTAACCCTAATAGTTCTTCAACTATTTTATCTTCACCGTAAATAAGGTTTATACTTCCTGTTGTAGCTAATGTTCTATCTCCAATTTCATCGTTAATAGTGTGTAAGAAACCAGCAACTCTATCGTCGAATAATTCAATTAAAAATTTTGAAAATTCTTGTAAATCAAATTTAGGTAAATCATAAGAAGTAGTTACTAAATTGAATAATAACTGATTAGTTTTATACGATTTACGAATTATAAAATAACGAAAAAAACCTTTTTTTTGAGGGGCGTGCCAAGGAGATAGCCCTGTATTTTCACAATATTTTTTTATAAGATTAATTTTGTCTTCAACTTCTTTGTCAAAAAGTCCGCTATCTTTGTCAAGATTTTCTCCGCACCACCAAGTTCCTCGCTTTTTAAATCCTAAAGTAAATTCATCAACATCTTCTTTTAATTCTCTGTTATACCCAATAGCAGAAAACCCGTATTCCATTTTATTTCTGTAGTGGAATAGGTTAGGGGAGGTTACAAATTCATCAAATAAATCATAAATATTATCAACTTTACCTATACGTTTAAATAATTGCAAGGTACTTTCTTTTTTATAATTGTGTTGTTTTTCAATAGGAAGTTTTATATAAGGAGCCCCCGGTATTTCTTGATACGGAACATCAACTTCATCTTCTGAAGTTTTTAAAACCTCAAATAATTTACATTCAGCATATTTTTTACTAAACTTTTTTACTTGAGCTTTTACCAATTGCCCTGGTAGTGTATTAGGTATAAAAACAACAAATTCTCCGTGTTCATTTCTAATACGACCAATTCCTTTTCCTCCAAAAGCATAGTCTTCAATTTCAATTTCTAAAATTTGTCCTCTTTTAACAAATTTGTTACGTTCTCTGCGTGCCATTTATAATAAAATTAGAGAAGCAAAAGTATAAAAAAAGCACCTTTTAAAGGTGCTTTTATAGTTAATGTTAAATAAATTTATTTTTTATTGAATTTATCTAAAATTTTATTCATTTGTTTACCAGCAGCTTCACGCCCTCCTAAACCGAAAGCAAGTACTACTGTTAAAGCAACAGCTCCTAATGTTATACCAAATGCTAAGTTTATAATATCATTAGCAATTCCCATTCTTCTTAAACCAATTGCTAAGAAAACAGCAAATATTGCTACACGAATAATACTACCAACAAATGGGTTTCCTTCTGATTTTAAGAAGTTTGATGCTGCTAAAGTAGAAATCCAATTACCAAGAGCTAAAATAAGTAGCCCGAATAATATATTTCCTCCAAGTTCTACAATATTATGCATCATTTCAGATAATTGAGTAAATTCTAATTTATCAATAGCTGTAATTAACCCAAAGAATATGATGAAAGTATAAACGATATTAGCAATTAAATTTTCTATATTGGTTTTACCAACTAAAGAAGTTAAACCAGCTTTATTTAAAATGCTGTTTAAGTTTAGGCTGTTTAATAAATCTTTTAATAATCCGCTTAAGAAACGTCCTCCTATAACAAATATAATCATAATTAAAGAAGCTACTAATACTTTAGGAATTGCATCAAAGAAGCTTTGTAACATATTTGTTGCAGGTATTGATACAGAATCAATATTTAAAATATTTAAGGCTGAAATTAATAAAGGTATAAATATGAAGATAAATATAACTTTCTTCAATACAGCTACTATATCAATATTTTCTGGTAAATGTAATTTAGGAGAAAATTTTCTTATAGTATCTCCTGAAAGCCCTACTAATTCAGAAACAATAGTTGCTAACATGTACCCTATGTAACCAACTAAACCTGCTCCTACAATGTTAGGTATGAAACTTGTAAAACCGTTTAATAAATTTTTAACTGGTTCTAAAACAGAAGTCATTCCTAATTTTTCTAAAGCTAACATAAAAACTAAAATCATTACCAAGAAGTAAACAAGTTTACCTAATAAATTCCCTATGCTTACTTTGTCACTTTTAAGAGCATTGTCTATGCCTGACTTTTCTGCTAATTTAGTTGTTATTTTTTTTAGTAATCCAGCAATAAACCATCCTATTATTATGACGATTAACGCAGTAACTACTCCTCCGAAAGACCCTGTTAGATCATTGAATGTTTGTAAAATTTGATCCATTGTTATTTATTTAAAGTTATTTATTTTTAAGACTCCTAATTTAGTTAAAAAGTCACTATAATTCAAAGAATTTTTTATATAAATACTAAATAACTGATAATGTTTCTTATGAATTTAAAGCTACTCCGTCCCAAGCTATTTTTGAAGCCTCTTTTATGGCTTCTGAGTATGTTGGATGTCCGTGGCAAATACGAGCTAAATCTTCAGAAGAAGCTCTGTACTCCATTGCTACTGTTACTTCCATAATTAAATCGGCAACACGAGCACCTACCATATGTACACCTAAAATTTCGTCTGTATTTTTATCAGCTAATATTTTTACAAATCCATCAATATCTCCACTTGCTCTTGAACGTCCTAAAGCACGCATAGGAAATTTACCTGATTTGTATTCCATTTTAGAGTTTTTTAATTCATCTTCTGTTTTTCCTACTGATGCCACTTCAGGCCAAGTATATATTATTTTAGGAATTAAATCATAGTTTATATGAGGTTTTTGCTTCGCTAAATATTCTGCAACAGCAATACCTTCTTCTTCAGCCTTATGAGCTAACATTAAACCGTTAATTACATCACCAATGGCATAAATATTACTAATGTTGGTTTGAAATTGTTTATTAACCTCAATTTGCCCTTGCTCGTTAACTTTAACATCTACTTTTTCTAGGGCTAATCCTTCAGTATATGGTTTTCTTCCTACAGCAACCAAACAAAAATCTCCTTTAAAGATAATTTCTTCTTCTTTTTTGTTTGTGGCTTTTACTGTTACTTCGTCATTATTTCTTGTAACAGAAGTAACACGATGCCCAGTAGCAAATTTAATTCCTTGTTTTTTTAAAACTTTTTGAAGTTCTCTTGATATGTCAGAATCCATTGTTGGGGTAATTTTACTGTCATATTCTATCACAGTAACATTAGCTCCTAAACGTTTATAAACCGACCCTAATTCTAAACCAATAACTCCGCCACCAATAACTAATAAGTGTTTTGGAATTTCTTTTAAATTAAGAGCTTCGGTAGATGTGATAATTTTTTCTTTATCAATTTTTATAAAAGGAAGATTTGATGGTTTAGAACCTGTAGCAATAATTATATTTTCACCTTCAATAATTTCAAAAGAACTGTCTTTTTTTGTAACTTTTATATGTGTATTATCTTCAAAAGAGCCTAAACCTTCATATACTGTTACATTATTTTTATCCATTAAAAATTTAATACCAGCAGTAGTATTTTCAATAACTTTATTTTTCCGATTTATCATTTTACCAAAATCAAAAGACGGATTTTTAATAGAAATACCATGTTCTTCAAAATTATTTAAGGCATCATAATAATGATGAGAAGAATCAAGCAATGCTTTTGAAGGAATACACCCAACATTTAAACAAGTACCTCCCAAGGTAGAGTACTTTTCAACTAAAGCTACTTTTTTACCTAATTGAGATGCTTTTATTGCGGAGATATATCCTCCAGGTCCTGAACCTATAACAATAACATCGTATTTCATATTAATTATTTATTGTATAAAACCCAAGTTCCCTGTTCTAATAAAGGAATAGCTTGTTTGTATTTAACTGTTTTTTCTTCGCCGTTCATTACATTTTTAATCGTAACCTTTTCGTTACGCCCAATTTTAGGTTGTTCTCTTACAATTGTTTCTACAACTTCACGTTCTTGTTGTTGAGCATGTGAGTTTCTAATAGCTCTTTGTGTTGAGTTTTCTACTTCATCTTTACGTAAATCTAATTTTTCTCGTTTTTGCTCATGAGCTTCTGAAATTTGAGAACTATCCTGTTGAGGTAATTTTCCTTTAAACAAGAAAGATAAAACTTCTTTGTTAATTTTATCCATTGTTGCTTGGAAAAGCTCAAATGCCTCAAATTTATAAATTAATAAAGGGTCTTTTTGCTCATATGTTGCGTTTTGAACAGTTTGTTTTAATTCATCCATTTTACGTAAATGGTCTTTCCAATTTTCATCTATAATGGCTAGTGTAATATTCTTTTCAAAATCATTAACTAATGATTTTCCTTCTGTTTCATAGGCCTCTTTTAAATTGGTTACAACCTGTAGTGTTTTTATACCATCTGTAAAAGGAACAACAATTCGCTCATATTTATCTCCTTCGTTTTCAAAAACATTTTTAATTACAGGATATGCTTGTGCTGCATTTCTTTCGGTATCTTCTTTATAATGTTTAGAAACTATTTCATACAGCTTATCGGTTAATTTATCTTCTGACAAGTTATTAAATTCATCTTCTGAAAAAGGAGATGTCATTGAGGAGAAGCGAATTAACTCAAATTCAAAATTTTCAAAGTTTTTAGTTGGTTTATTTTCTTTTACAATTGAACTACAAGTATCATAAATCATATTTGCAATATCAACTTGTAAGCGTTTACCTTCTAATGCGTGACGACGACGTTTATATATAAATTCACGTTGTGCATTCATAATATCATCATATTCTAATAAACGTTTACGAATACCAAAGTTGTTTTCTTCTACTTTCTTTTGTGCTCTTTCAATAGATTTTGTTATCATAGAGTGTTGTATAACTTCCCCCTCTTCTAAACCTAACCTATCCATCATTTTAGCAATTCTATCAGAACCGAATAAACGCATTAAATTATCATCTAAAGCTACATAAAATTGAGAAGAACCAACATCTCCTTGACGCCCCGCACGACCACGTAATTGACGGTCAACACGGCGAGAATCATGACGTTCAGTACCAATAATTGCTAAACCACCAGCTTTTTTAACTTCATCTGAAAGTTTAATATCGGTACCACGCCCAGCCATATTGGTAGCGATTGTTACTTGCCCCGGTTTACCAGCTTCAGCAACAACATCAGCTTCTTTTTTATGTAATTTAGCATTTAAAATATTGTGAGGTATTTTACGCATTTTAAGCATTCTACCCAATAATTCAGATATTTCTACCGATGTAGTACCCACTAAAACAGGACGTCCTTGTTTTACTAATTTTACTATATCTTCAATAACGGCATTATATTTTTCACGGGTTGTTTTATAAACCATGTCTTGTTTATCATCACGAGCAATAGGTTTATTGGTAGGTATTTCTACAACATCTAATTTATAAATTTCTAAAAATTCTCCCGCCTCGGTTATAGCTGTACCTGTCATACCAGATAGTTTACGGTACATTCTAAAATAATTTTGAAGTGTTATAGTTGCAAATGTTTGCGTAGCATCTTCAATATTTACATTTTCTTTGGCTTCAAGGGCTTGATGTAATCCGTCAGAATAACGACGACCATCCATAATACGCCCAGTTTGTTCATCAACAATCATTACTTTGTTGTCAACAACAACATATTCAACATCTTTTTCAAATAGGGTATAGGCCTTTAAAAGCTGATTCATAGTATGAATACGTTCGCTTTTTACGTTGAATTCTCTATACAATTCCTCTTTTAGTTCGGCTTTTTCTTCAGGAGTATTATCACTTTTTTCAATTTCATCAACCTTTATACTAATATCTGGTAAAACGAAAAATGTGTCATTTTTAGTAACTTGAGATAAGTGTTTAATTCCTTTATCGGTTAAATCAATTTGATTATTTTTTTCATCAATTGTAAAGAACAATTCTTTGTCAACCTCTGGCATTAATTTATTATTATCTTGCATATAGAAGTTCTCCGTTTTCTGAAGAATTTGTTTAACTCCTTCTTGCGACAAGAATTTTATTAATGCTTTGTTTTTAGGAAGCCCACGGAATACTCTTAATAATTGGAAACCACCTTCTTTTGTGTCCCCTTCTTTAAATAATCGTTTAGCTTCAGATAAAACCCCAACTAAATATTTACTTTGTAGGTCAACTAATTCAGCTACTAATGGTTTTAATTCGTTAAATTCGTGTATATCTCCTTGTGGTACAGGTCCTGAAATAATTAAAGGAGTACGAGCATCATCAATTAAAACAGAATCTACCTCATCAATAATTGCGTAGTTAGGAGCTCTTTGTACTAAATCTTCTTTTGAAGAAGCCATATTATCTCTTAAATAATCAAAACCGAATTCATTATTTGTACCGTAAGTAATATCAGCATTGTAGGCTTTTCTACGAGCTTCAGAATTAGGTTGGTGAACATCAATACAATCAGTACTTAATCCGTGAAATTCAAAGATAGGAGCCATCCAAGCACGGTCACGTTTTGCTAAATAATCATTTACAGTAACAACGTGTACACCATTACCTGATAAGGCATTTAAATATATAGGTAGGGTAGATACTAAAGTTTTACCTTCCCCAGTCATCATTTCGGCAATTTTACCTTTGTGTAAAACGGCTCCACCCATTAACTGCACGTCATAATGTATCATGTCCCACGTAACCTCTTTACCTGATGCATCCCAAGAATTTGCCCAATAAGCCTTATCTCCTTCCAAGGTTATATGCTGGTTTGTGGCTGATAATTCCCTGTCAAAAGGAGTTGCCGTTACTTCTAGTTCTTCATTGTTAGCAAAACGTTTTGCAGTTTCTTTTACAACGGCAAACGCTTCAGGCATAATTTCTTCTAAGATTTTTTCTGAAATAGAGTAAGATTCATCTTTTAATTTATCAATTTCAGCATAAATGTCTTCTTGGCTATCAATATCTAAAGTTTTAGCCTCTTCTTCAAGAGAAGAAATTTTACTATTAACTTCTTTGGTAGCCTCAAATATTTTCTGTTTAAATTCAGTTGTTTTTGCCCTAAGTTCATCATTTGATAAGTTGCTTAAAGCTGTTTCAAATGTTTTTACTTTGTCAACAATAGGTTGTAATTCTTTTAAATCTTTCTGTTTTTTATCTCCAACGAACAGTTTTATAATAGAATTTATTATACTCATTTTATGTAATTTATTGTTAATCAGTTATTAAGTAACTGGTTTGTTTTATTGTTTTAATAGGGCTTAAAAATAAGCAAAAAAAAAGCCTCAAAAGAGACTTTTTTATTTTTTTATCATAATTTTAATACTCATCTTCATTCCAAAGATAATCTTCCTCAGTAGGATAATCTGGCCAAATTTCAATAATTGAATCATATGCTTCTCCTTCGTCTTCAATATCTTGTAGGTTTTCAGCAACTTCTAAAGGAGCTCCTGTTCTTATAGCATAATCAATTAATTCATCTTTAGTTGCTGGCCATGGTGCATCTGCTAAATAAGATGCTAATTCAAGTGTCCAATACATTTTTAAACAGATTTTTAATTTTCGTGCAAAAATAAAATTTTAACTTAAAAAGTCAAGTTTTTTGCTGAAAAATTTCAAAAAACATAATAAAGAACTTATTTGTAGTTTTTTATATAGGGTTTATACCAAATTATGAATGAGAATTACTTTATTTTTTTAAGAATATATTCAGGGCAACGTATTGGTTTTTTTGTTTCAGAATTAATAAAAGCTAAAATTGTATTTCCAAGGCAAATTAATTCATTTTTTTGGTTTCTTATTTCATAATCAAACTCAATTTTAACAGTAGGTATATTTTTTAATGAGGTTATAACGGTTAGCGTTTCATCATAGTAAGAAGATTTCTTAAAGGTACAGTTTAAAGATATAACAGGAAGCATAATTCCAGACTCTTCCATACTTTTATAAGTGATACCTTTTGAACGTAACCACTCAGTTCTTCCCATTTCAAAAAATTGGGCGTAATTACCATGATAAACAACTCCCATTTGGTCTGTTTCAGAGTATCTTACCCTAAATTTAGTTATGTGTTTTGGCAAAATAATTGTTTTTAAAATTTTGCTATCTTACATAAAAAATAATTAATAAACAATACCTTTTTTATTTTTTTATAATGAAATTTATTCACACTTTTGTTGTTGCTAAATCAGTGATGATTTTAGACTTTTGAATAAAGTAAAAACACCCTTATTTCTATCTTTAATTATGAGTAAAACAGCGCAAGAAGTATGGACAAATTGTTTGTCTTTCATAAAGGATAATGTACCTGAAACTGGGTATAGAACGTGGTTTGAGCCAATTAAACCTGTTAAATTATCTGGTGAAATTTTAACCATACAAGTGCCAAGTCATTTTTTTTATGAATTTTTAGAAGAACATTATATAAAAATAATTCGTGTTGCTTTAATTAAAGAATTAGGGGAGGGTGCAAAATTAGTATATGATATTCGTTTAGAAAATACGTATGGTAGTAACAGTCCTCAAATAACAACAAGACCGAGTTCTGACCGAAACCCATTAAAAGAGCAGAAAACAGTATGTTTTCCTGAAACAAAGAAGGAATTAAAAAATCCTTTTGTAATACCGGGGTTGCAAAAAGTTAAGATTGAATCACAATTAAATCCTAATTATAATTTTACAAGTTTTGTAGAAGGAGATTCAAATAGATTGGCTCGTTCGGCAGGTATGGCAGTGGCAAATAAACCGGGGGGAACTTCATTTAACCCGTTATTAATTTATGGAGGAGTAGGGCTTGGTAAAACGCATTTAGCACATGCTATTGGTGTTGATATTAAAGATAAATACCCTGATAAAACGGTTTTATACATTTCATCAGAAAAATTTACACAACAGTTTATTGATTCAATAAAATCAAACACAAGAAATGATTTTATTCATTTCTATCAAATGATTGATGTTTTAATTATTGATGATGTTCAATTCTTATCAGGAAAAAAAGGAACGCAAGATGTGTTTTTCCATATTTTTAATCATTTACACCAAAATGGAAAGCAGGTTATATTAACGTCAGACAAAGCACCTGTTGATATGCAAGATATTGAAGTACGTTTATTATCTCGTTTTAAATGGGGGTTATCTGCCGAATTGCAAAGACCTGATTATGAAACACGTATTTCTATCCTTCAAAATAAATTGTATAGAGATGGAGTGGAAATGCCAAATGAAATAATAGAATATATTGCTAAAAATATTACTTCAAATGTTAGGGAATTAGAGGGGGTGATTATTTCAATGATAGCACAAGCATCATTTAATAGAAAAGAATATACATTAGATTTAGCAAGGCAAATAGTAGATAAGTTTGTAAAGAACACGAAAAAAGAATTATCAGTAGATTATATTCAAAAAGTGGTATCAAAATATTTTGATATTGATGTTGCTACTTTACAATCAAAAACAAGAAAAAGACATATTGTTCAGGCTCGCCAGTTAGCAATGTTTTTTGCTAAACGATTAACAAAAAACTCATTGGCAAGTATTGGTAGCCAAATAGGTAGTAGAGACCATGCTACTGTTTTACACGCCTGTAAGGTTGTTGATAATCTTTCAGAAACCGATAAGCAGTTTAGAGTGTATGTTGAAGAGTTAACAAAGAAACTAACTTTTTAAGCTGAAAAATGAAAAGGATTTTAATGGTCTGCTTAGGGAATATTTGTCGTTCACCATTGGCTGAAGGTATTTTAAAATCAAAAGTAGATTGTAAAAATGTTTTGGTTGATTCAGCAGGAACAGCAAGTTATCATGTAGGAGAATTGCCAGATAAACGATCAATAGAAGTAGCTCGTAAATATGGAATAGATATTACCGATCAACGTTCACGTCAATTTACCGTTGTAGATTTTGATAATTTTGATATTATTTATGCAATGGACAAAAGTAATTTTAATAATATTATAGGTAAATCTCGCAATAATGATGATGTTAAAAAAGTAAAGCTAATTTTAAATGAATTAGATAATTGCGATGATAAAAACGTTCCTGATCCTTATTATGGAGGAAGCCAAGGTTTTGAAAGTGTTTATAAGATGTTAGATGAGGCTTGTAACAAAATTGCCAATAAAATAAATAATTAATGAAAGGAAAGCTTTATTTAATACCCACAACTTTAGGAGAAACCGAGCCTTTGGAAGTAATGCCAATATCGGTAAAAAAAGTGGTAGAAAACCTTGATTATTTTATTGTTGAAAATGAAAAATCAGCAAGAAGATTTATAAAGAGTATTACCCCAACAAAGCCTCAACCTTCATTAAAATTATTTGTGTTAGATAAACGTTCAAATGATTTAGAAACTCAAAATTATTTAGATGTTTGTAATGACGGAATTTCAGTAGGTATATTATCGGAAGCAGGTGTGCCAGCAATAGCCGACCCTGGTGCGAGTATAGTTAAATTAGCACATCAAAAAAATATTCAAGTTGTTCCGCTTGTTGGTCCTTCATCAATTTTAATGGCAATGATGTCATCAGGTATGAATGGGCAAAATTTTGCGTTTAACGGTTATTTACCTATTGATAAAGCTGAACGTAAAAAAGCAATAAAAGAATTAGAACGTTTATCTGTAAGTAAAAATCAATCACAAATATTTATTGAAACTCCTTACCGAAACGGAAAAATGTTAGATGATTTAAAAAATGTATTAAATCCTAATACCCGTCTTTGTGTAGCTTGTGATATTACATTGCCTTCAGAATATATAAAAACATTAAAGGTTAAAGATTGGAAAAACCAAAATCCTGATTTACACAAGCGTCCTACTATTTTTATAATTCATTGATTTAATGATATATAATTATTTATAATATTTTTTTTACTTTTGTTCTGGTGGGTAAAGCTATTTCATATAGTTTTTTTACATTATGTCGGAATAAGCCGAAGAGACTTTAAATTGAAGTAGGTTGTATTTAATTAAATTAATTATGAAAAAAAGTATTTTTGTAGTGTTATTATTGTTAGTATTTTCATCTTTTGCACAAGATAAAGATAATGTTAAAGAGCCTCCATTTGTAGGAGAAGCCTTTATTATTAAAGATGATAATTCTATGTTAGAGCTTGATAGAGAGCGTGTTAAAATTAAGAAACAAATTGTAGGATTACATTCAGTAGGTATTGGAAAAAATAAAAATAAAATAAAAATTTCAGGTTGTTGTTCTGGTTCGGTTTATAGACCTAAAAGAGAACTTAAAATTGTGGTAAAAGCCCCTAATAATGAAAAAGACCCGTTGTATGTAGTAAAAGTTTTTAAATTTAAAAAGAAAACAAATAAAAGGGTTGTGGTAGCTCCGGTAGGTACTTTTGTAGGAGGGGATCCTGATAATCTTGATTATTTAACATTTAGAGGAAAAAGATATGGTAAACAATCATACTTGTTAACAATTAAAAATTTTGATAGAGATGCAGAGTATGGAGTTATAGTAGATAATCCAGACTCATATAGTAGAGATTATGTTATTGTATCAACTTTTGGAATAAAATAGTATTATTTTTTAGCACAAAGTATATTAAAAATACGGAGAGTTTTTCTCCGTATTTTTTTTGGATATATTTTACCGTTGTTTAACTTCAATAATTTTTACAGGGCAAGCCTTTTTTGCTTCATCACAAGAATCAAAAATGGTGTCATCACGAGATTTTAATGTGAAAAAACCCTTTTTTTCTTCAGAATGTAATAAAACTGACTTTCCGTCTTTTTTAGACATTTGGAATTGTGATGGGGCTAATTCTACACAGTAATTACATCCAATGCATTTATTTCGTTGTAAAGTGATAATAACCATTATGAGTTTGCAAATTCTGTTTTTACTATTTTGTATAATTTATCTGACGGGCGAATTCTAAAATCTAATTTTAACGTAATTTCATCGCCTTTTTTAGCTTTTTCAGATGGCTTATCATTTACATACATATTTTTTAGTTCCATTTCTTTTGCACCTGTGGTAGGTCCTGTAACTAAAATTGTATCGCCTACGTTTAAATCATATGCTTCAATTTTAAATTCTCCTATTTCAGCTTTTGGGAAGTAATGTACTCCTTTACCTATATAAACTTTTTTCTGTGTAGCGTGAGAACCAGGTTCTTTACTCCATTCCCCTAATTTTTGACCCAAATAATACCCGTTCCAAAAACCACGATTATATACTTTTTCAAGTTCTTTCATCCAGCCAATTACTTTTTCTTTGTCATAAGTTCCGTTGTAAATGCTGTCAATAGCATCTCGGTAACATTTAATAACTTTTGCTACGTATTCAGGGGCTCTTCCTCGTCCTTCAATTTTTAATACTTTTATTCCTGCATCGGCAACTTGGTCTAAAATATCAATGGTACATAAATCTTTTGGAGACATAATGTATTCATTATCTAACTCCATTTCAAAGCCTGATTCTTGGTCAATAACCGTATATTTTTTTCTACAATTTTGTTTGCAAGCTCCTCGGTTTGCTGATGAATTATGAGAATGTAAACTCATATAACATTTCCCAGAAACAGCCATACATAAAGCACCGTGCCCAAAAATTTCAATTTCTACCAATCTACCTGATGGTCCTTTAATCTCGTGTTTTTCAATCTGTTCTGTGATTTTTTTAACCTGGCGAAGACTTAATTCTCTACTAAGTACAATTGTATCAGCAAACATTGCGTAAAACTTTACAGTTTCAATGTTGGTTACATTTATTTGAGTAGAAATATGAACTTCCATTCCTTCGGCTCTTGCTACGGAAATAACTGCTTGGTCCATTGCAATTACAGCAGTAATATCAGCCTTTTTTGCACGTTTTATTAATGTTTTTATTATTGATAAATCGTGGTCATAAATAATGGTATTTAATGTAAGATAGGTTCTTACATTTCTCTCTTTACATCTTCTTGAAATTTCTTCTAAATCATCTAAAGTAAAGTTGATTGATGCTCTGGCACGCATATTTAATTGCTCAACACCAAAATACACCGAGTTACAGCCACTTTCTAAGGCAGCTTGTAACGATTCAAAATTTCCCGCAGGAGCCATTAATTCAATTTGTTGCATCTTAATTATTTTTTGCAAAAGTATGATTTTTTATAAGAATACGTTTTTTTAAACTGGTTTTACCCAAAAAAATGTTAGATGAATATAAATATTACATGGATAAATTGAGTAAAAAACGAATGCATAACGTTAAATGTAAATTATTTTATATTTTCATTTAACAAATATTTAGTAAGATATATTAATAATTTTACTGATTATTGTAATGTTAAAAAACAGTTTTAATAATCCAGAATTAATCATTAATTTTGCCAAATGCAGAAAATTAAAAACATAGCGTATTTGTTCGTAGCATTGTTGATTTTATCATCATGTGGAGAATATAATAGAGTTCTTAATAGAGGAACAGTAGAAGAACAGTATAAAATGGCTGTAAAATTATACGAAACTCAAAAGTATAGTAAGGCTTTGCGTTTATTTGAAAAAATAACACCGTTTTTTGTGGGTAAACCACAAATGGAGCGTATTCAATATATGGTTGCAAACTCTAATTTTAATAAAAAAGATTATAGTTCGGCAGGTTATTATTTTGATAGGTTCGCAACAAATTACCCTAAAAGTTCTAAAAAAGAAGAGGCTGATTTTATGTCGGCATTAAGTTATTATAAATCTTCACCAGCTTATAGTTTAGATAAGACTGATACAGAAAAAGCAATAAAGGCCTTTCAAACTTTTATAGATAATTACCCGAATTCTAAACGAATTGAGGAGGCTAATAAGTATTATAAAGACTTACTTTATAAGTTAGAGAAAAAATCATTTGAAATAGCTAAGGGGTATTACGAAACGGCAGGCTATGATTCAAGAAATTATAAGGCGTCAATTGCTGCGTTTAATAATTTGTTGTCAGATTATTTAGGCACAAGTTTTAAGGAAGAGGCTTTGTTTTATATTTTAAAAGCATCTCATGATTTTGCTGTAAAAAGTACACAACGCCGTAAACCAAAACGAATAAAATCGGCTATTAAGGCTTATGATAAATTGAAGAGAAACTTCCCAAAATCTAAATTTTTGGAAGATGCGAATAAAATGTTAGAAACGTTACAAAAAGAAGAACAACAATTAGTTAAAATTAATTATGGATTATAAAGAAACAAACGCTGCAGATACTACTATTACATACAATAGAGAAAAAATAGAAGAGCCAACAAATAATATTTACGAGGCTATATCTATCATTGCAAAAAGAGCAACACAAATTAATTCAGATTTAAAAACTGAATTAGTTGAAAAATTAGACGAATTCGCAACATATAATGATAGTTTAGAAGAGGTCTTTGAAAATAAAGAACAAATAGAAGTTTCTAAATTTTATGAGCGTTTACCAAAGCCACATGCAATAGCAGTAGAGGAGTGGTTGAATGATAAAATTTACCACAGAAATAGAAAAGATGAAGAGTAAGACATGTCTGTATTAAACGGAAAAAAAATCTTACTCGGTGTTTCTGCCGGAATTGCTGCTTATAAAACAGCAGAATTAGTCCGTGCATTTATAAAATTAGGTGCAGAGGTTAAAGTAGTTATGACCCCTGCATCTAAAGATTTTATAACTCCTTTAACACTCTCTACACTTTCTAAAAATCCTGTTCATTCCACTTTTTATGATAAAAAGGAAGGGGAAGATGAATTATGGAACAATCATGTTGATTTAGGTTTATGGGCTGATATGATGGTTATTGCCCCTGTAACTGCAAACACGCTGTCTAAAATGGCAAATGGTGTTTGTGATAATTTGTTACTTGCTACTTATTTATCGGCTAAATGCCCTGTATATTTTGCTCCTGCGATGGATTTAGATATGTATAAACATCAATCAACAAAAGTAAATTTAGATAAATTGCAATCTTTTGGAAATAAAATGATACCTGCTACTTCAGGAGAGTTAGCAAGCGGGTTAATAGGTGAGGGTAGAATGGCTGAGCCGAAAGATATTGTATGTTTTATAGAAGACGATATTAACTCTAAATTGCCACTTAAAGGAAAAAAAGTATTAGTTACAGCTGGTCCAACATACGAAAATATAGACCCTGTTCGTTTTATAGGAAATCGTTCTTCGGGTAAAATGGGGTGTGAAATAGCAAAAGAAATTGCTAATTTAGGGGCAGAAGTTATTTTGGTAATAGGTCCTTCATCTCAAATAGTAGAACATTCATTAATAAAAAGAGTAGATGTAAAATCGGCAGAGGATATGTATAATGCTTGTCACAAATATTATTCAAATGTAGATATAGCAATTTGTTCGGCAGCTGTGGCAGATTATAAACCATCAAATACTGATAATCAAAAAATAAAAAGTAAAAATTCTTCATTAATTATTGAATTAGTGCCCACAAAAGATATATTAAAATCATTAGGAGAAGCAAAAGATAATCAATTTTTAGTAGGCTTTGCGTTAGAAACAAACAATGAAGTAGCTAATGCAAAAGAAAAAATTAAAAAGAAGAATTTAGATATGATAGTGCTAAATTCATTACAAGATAAAGGAGCAGGTTTTGAGGGGGATACGAATAAAGTAACTATTATTGATAAACATTTTAAAGAAAATGTATTTAGTTTAAAATCAAAAAAAGAAGTAGCAAAAGACATTATAAATGAAATCATACAACAAATTAATGCGTAAATTTTTAACTCTTATAATTATATTTTTCTCTGTGTTTACAGTAGTTGCACAAGAGGAATTTAATGCAATAGTAACTGTTAATGCAGATAAAGTACAAAGTTCTAATAAACAGGTTTATAAAACTTTACAGAAATCTTTATCTGAATTTATAAATCAAACAAAATGGACAAATAAAGAGTTCTTGCCACAAGAACGTATTAATTGTGCCTTTACAATAATTATAAATTCGCAAGATAATAATAATTTTAAAGCAAATATTCAGGTAAAGGCAACTCGTCCTGTTTATAATTCATCTTATGAAACACCTATTGTAA
Organism: Tenacibaculum sp.; assembly: GCA_018456245.1. Lineage (GTDB taxonomy): Bacteria > Bacteroidota > Bacteroidia > Flavobacteriales > Flavobacteriaceae > Polaribacter. Next base: position 19,239 of record JAGYHQ010000012.1, read on the forward strand.
ATATAAATGATTCTTTTAGTTTTAGGTATAATGAATATGACCCATTAATTTATAATCCTACTTCATTTGATAGTAATTTGGTATCAACAATTGTTTTTTATGTATATACAATATTGGGTGTAGATGCTGATACATTTGCTTTAAAAGGTGGGGAGAGTTATTTTAAAAGTGCTGAAAAGGTTGTTTTACAAGCTCAACAAAGTAACTTTAGTGAATGGCAAAATAAAGTGGGGGAGAAAAGCCATTTTATATTTATAAATAATTTGTTATCTCCTAAATTTAACACTTTACGAAATACTTACTATAAGTATCATCGTAAAGGTATTGATGTTTTTGACGAAGATGAAAATAAAGCTAAAAAAGAGATATTAAATAGTGTTTTAGAATTAGCCAAACTTCATAATGTAACGGTTGGTAATTATTTACTTCGTTTCTTTTTAGATGCAAAATCAGATGAAATATTAGATATTTTCTCAGGGGGTAAAAGAATAGGTAAGGAGGAAGAATTAAAAAATGTACTGCAAAGAATAGCTCCTAATCATTCTAATAAATGGAGGAAAATAAGGGAATAAGTTTACCTTTAAATAAAAATGTGTAGATACTCCTATCCATATAAACCACATTATGCTTGTTTTGAATGTAGAAAAACATTTAAACGTAGGTTATTAGTTGATATTGATAGAGGTGCTGTTTGTACAAAAGGTGATACGCCTTATTGGGAAAAAGAGAAACCTTATAGTTGCCCAGAGTGTGGTGGAATAATGGCAAATATGGGATTAGATTTTGAATCGCCTAAAAAGAATGATTTAAAAGCATGGAACCATATGAAAGACCTTTATGAAGTAGGAATTACTTTTCATTCTTGTGGTTGCACGGGGCCGGGGTATATTCCTAGAGATAAATCTTCTTTAATTAAATTATTAGAAAAAAATAAACAAATTTATATTAAACATTTACGGTTTTGGAAAACAAGGGTAGAACCAGAAACTGAAAGTGAGAAAAATAAAGATAGGAAAGAAAATGGTGAGTTTATTGCTATGTTGCCAAGTAAGTTTACAACAGGAACAAAAAAGAAACGAAAAACTGATATAAAAAAAGCAATAGAATATTGGGGTGAAAGAGTAAATAATATAGATGAAAATATAAGAAGAATTACCGTTTTAAAGTAATTTGTTTTGTAATTTCATAAAGTGTAATAGCTAAACTATTTATTACATTCATACTAGAATTTAACCCATACATTGGTATAGATATAGTTACATCAGCCAAATTAATATCTTCAATTCCGTTGCGTTCACTACCTAAAAGCAATACAATTTTTTCGTTAGTGCAAAAATTATAATTATGAATACTTACACTTGAGTTTGTAATTTCAACACCAACAATTTTATTTCCCTCTGCTTTTAGTTTATTAATAAGTTTTTTAAAATCGTTATATCTGTAATGTTCAATATTATTAATAGTATTACGTGCTGTTCTTTCTACTTTTCTATTATTTAAAAGCGGAGATGTTTCGTGTAAGTAAATTTTTTGAACACCAAAACTTTCAGAAATACGAAAACACATTCCTATATTTTCAGGTGTGCGTATTGCATCACAAACAATTGTTATAGAAAATTTTTGTTGATTGTTTTTTATCTCTTCGTGTTTTAGTTGTTTCATTTAATTGTTTATTTACAAAAGTAGAGTTTTTGTTTAAATTTTACTTAATAAAAAATCCCGATACTAAACATCGGGATTTATATTGAATATTTTTAAGTTTTACTACACTAATTATTAGCAGGTTTTGCTGTTTTTAGTATAATAAAACCAATAATTGCAGAAACTAATGACCCTATTAAAATACCTATTTTGGCAGAATCAATATACGCAGGGTTTGTAAATGCTAAACCAGCAATAAAAATTGCCATTGTAAAACCTATACCTGCAAGGAATGCAACCCCAATTATATGCCTAAAAGTAATATCTTTAGGAACTGAAATTATTTTTAATTTTTTTGTTAGCGTTACAAATAATGTAACTCCTATACTTTTTCCAATTATTAAAGCGAGCATAATACTAATTACTAAATTGGTTTCAATAGTAGCATCACTACTAATAGCAACACCAGCATTAGCTAAAGCGAATATAGGAATGATTACATTGGCAACCACACCGTGTAATTTATGTTCTAAATTTTGAAGAGGAGATTTGTATTTATTAGCCCAATCTTCCATATCATCAATATAATGTAATTGTTCGTTAGATAATATTGGTTCTTCAAGTTTTTTAGCACCTCGTATTTTATCGGTTAATTTGTTTAAACTACTTAAAAAAGTATCAGTAGTAATTTTTTGTGAAATAGGTACAGCAAAAGCAAGTAATACTCCTGCAATTGTAGGATGTATTCCTGATTTTAAGAATAAGTACCAAATTATAACTCCTATAAATATATTTAATCCTTTAGAATATAAGTTTCTGTATGATAAAAAGTATAAGAAAGCTAATAGCCCTAACGCTATTAATAACATATTAATTTTTAATCCTGTGGTAAAGAAAACGGCAATTACTAAAACAGCTCCTAAATCATCAACAATAGCAAATGCAGTTAAGAATACTTTTAAAGCTAGCGGAACTCTTTTACCTAAAACATTTAAAACAGCCAAAGAAAAAGCTATATCAGTAGCCATAGGAATACCCCAACCACGTGTTGTTTCAGGGTTTTCATTTAATAACAGGAACATTACAATAGGGGCAATCATTCCTCCAATAGCTCCTATTAAAGGAAAGGCAATTTTTTTAGGAGAGTTTAACTCACCAATTAAGAATTCACGTTTAATTTCTAATCCAATTAAGAAAAAGAAAATAGCCATTAACCCGTCATTAATCCATAAAATTAAATCTTTTTTTAACTCAAAAGAACCAAAAGATACACCAAATTTTTGAGTCCATAATGCTTGGTAAGAATCTCCAAAAGGAGAGTTAGCCCAAATAAGAGCAATAATAGTTGCAGCTAATAGTAATATACCACTAAAGCTTTCCATTTCAACAAATCTTTGAAATGCGTTTTTAGTCTTTTTAATCATTGTTATATAAGTTTAAAATATTTTATATGCATAACCGTTTAAGGATATGTAACAAGCGGTCAAAAGTAATAATTTTAAATCATTTTTCCTTACAATTACTAAGGTTTTGATAAAAGAATTTATATATTAACTTGTACATTATAACTTTCTAGTACTTTAATATGTTTAGCATCTAGTACAAATTTATCTTCATCAAATTCTTTTTTCCATTTGTGTTTTATTTCAATTCGTTTAATTGTTTCTAAAAATCTACGGATTTGGCTTTCTGAGCTTAGTATTAACCCCGGTACACTAACGCTTTTTCCGTCATCATTTTTAGCAACCATTGTAAAATAAGAAGAATTACAATGTTTAACTATACCTGTTTGTATATTTTGAGCTTCAACCCTAATACCAACAACCATAGAAGATTTACCTACATAATTTATTGATGCTTTCATTGTAACGAGCTCTCCAACTTCAATAGGTTTTAAAAAATTAACAGTATCAACAGATGCTGTAACACAGTAAGTTTCAGAGTATTTAGAGGCACATGCAAAAGCAATTTGATCCATTAAATTTAATATATATCCTCCATTTACTTTCCCGCTAAAATTAGCGCATGAAGGGCGCATTAATTCTGAAATTTCAATAGTTGAATCTTCAGCGTTTTTGTATTTATGTGTCATTACTCTTCAATGTTTTTACCACCTCCAAAATGAGGAGAAATTTCTTTTTCTACTTTGGTAACAAAATATTTGGTTTCTCCCAACCAAAAAAATGTACCATATCGTTCTTTGTAAAATATTTTTACGTACTGCCCTTGTAAATCTTTTAAGTCATAAATAGCTTCTTTTTTATCTTTTTCAACAGAAAATTGAAAAATTTGGGCACCAGAAATTCCTTGACTTATTTCCCCCTCCCAAGTTTTTGTTAAAACGCCTTTTTTACTAAATTTTATTAGTTCTCCTGAACGTACGCCCTCACTATATGATATGTAATATATAAAGTTATAATAGCCAAAAGCTATTAAAGAAATTACAAATAGTATTATAAATAAAGTTTTTTTCATAAAACAAAAGTAATATTTATATTCTTACTTCAAAATGAAATAGTAATTTTGTGGAGCTAAATTATAAAAATAAATGATAAATTATATTTTATTTGACGGAGATGTACGTAAATCATTACTTCCGTTTACCTATACAAAGCCGGTTGCTGATATTAGAGTAGGAATATTAACCATTAGAGAGAAATGGGAAAAATATTTAGGGCTTACAACCACAACCATAACTGAAGAATATTTAGAAGAAAAATATCCTATGGTAGAAATGGAGAATAATATTTTATTAAACTCTTCTTTTTTACCCTCTGAAAAATTGGTAAATATGGTTAAAAACCTAAATGAAAATGAGGCTATTTTTAAAGGTGAAGATGTTATTGCTTTTTACACTTCTAATATGCAAGAGGAAGTAAATTTTGATGCTTATAAGCAAATAGAATTTGAAGAAGAACTATTGCAAATTAAAAACACGTGGGATATTTTTTCTTTAAATGATAAGGCTATTCGTTTAGATTTTGATTTAATTACCAGTGGAAGAAAGTCAGAGCCTATACCAAGCACAATTCAATGTATTAATGAGGAAGATATTTTTATAGAAGAAGGAGCTAAGTTAACTTTTGCTACGTTAAATGCGTCTTCAGGACCTATTTATATAGGAAAAAATGCCGAAATAATGGAAGGAGTTATGGTAAGAGGGGCATTAGCAATGTGTGAAAATTCGGTATTAAAATTAGGTACAAAAATTTACGGAGCAACCACATTAGGACCTTATTGTAAAGTAGGAGGAGAGGTTAATAATTCGGTTTTATTCGGTTATTCAAATAAAGGACACGATGGTTTTTTAGGAAATTCAGTTATAGGAGAATGGTGTAATTTAGGGGCAGATACAAATAATTCTAATCTTAAAAATAATTACGCAGAGGTTAAATTATGGAATTATGAAGAAGATAAATTTACTAAAACAGGATTGCAATTTTGTGGTTTAATGATGGGAGACCACTCAAAATGCGGAATTAATACAATGTTTAATACAGGAACTGTTGTAGGCGTTTCAGCAAATGTTTTTGGGGGTGGATTTCCTAGAAATTTTATTCCGTCATTTAGTTGGGGAGGAGTATCGGGTTTTAAAGAATATAAAATTGATAAAGTGTTTGATACCATAGATAAAGTAATGAAACGTAGAGATGCTGAATTTAATGAGCAAGAGCAAAAAATTATTGAACACATTTTTGAAATAACTAAAGGATATAGAGTTATTTAGTAACTAAATGTCAATTTTAATTAATGGCATAACAATTGACTTATTATAAATGTTAATAAGTAAAATATTTTTTACTTAATTTATTTACAGTGAGATAGAATATTTCAATTTAAAAAATAAAAATAATTTTAATGTTGAAATGACAGAATGACAGAATAAAAGATATTATGAGCAAAACAAAAATAATACATTTAGACAGTTTGTCGCTTGAAGATGCAGTTAATGAAAATTCGGAATTAATTCCATTATTAACGCCTGAAGATGAAGAAATAATTAATAAAGAGGATGTTCCTGAGGTTCTTCCAATACTTCCATTGAGGAATACGGTTTTATTCCCAGGGGTTGTAATTCCTATTACAGCAGGGCGTAATAAATCTATACAATTAATAAAAGATGTTAGTAAAGGAAATAAAATTTTAGGCGTAGTTGCACAAAAAAGAGAAGATGTTGAAGACCCTACAATAAATGATATTTATTCGGTGGGGGTTGTTGCTCAAATACTACGAGTTTTAAAAATGCCTGATGGTAATATTACCGTTATTATACAAGGTAAAAAGCGTTTTGAGTTAGGTGAGGTTGTTCAAGAAGAGCCTTACTTAAAAGCAGAAGTAAAGGAAGCTATTGAAGAAAGAGACTATGATAAAAAAGAGTTTGAGGCAATTATAGATTCTTTAAAAGACTTGGCTTTACAGGTAATAAATGAAAATCCAATGTTACCATCGGAGGCATCTTTTGCTATTAAAAATATTAAATCAAATCCGTTTTTAATTAACTTTATTTCATCAAATATGGATTTATCTGTAATGAATAAACAGGTAATCCTTGAAAAAGATAACTTAAAAGAACGAGCTTTATTAACCTTAAAGAATTTAGATAAAGAACTTCAAAAATTACGATTACGTAATGATATTCAATCAAAAACAAGGTCAGATTTAGATAAACAACAACGTGAATATTACTTAAATCAGCAATTAAAAACCATTCAAGAGGAGTTAGGAGGCGTTTCGCACGAAAAGGAATTAGACGAAATGCGTATTAATGCCAAGAAAAAGAAATGGAATAAAGAAGTTGCCGAAGTATTTGAAAAGGAATTAAATCGTTTAAAACGAATGAACCCTCAAATGGCAGAATATGGGGTGCAACGTAATTATTTAGAATTGATGTTGGAGCTTCCTTGGGGAAAATATTCAAAAGATAAATTTGATTTAAAAAGGGCTCAAAAAGTATTGGATAGAGATCATTTTGGATTAGAAAAAGTAAAGGAGAGAATAATAGAACATTTAGCAGTTTTAAAATTGCGAGGAGATATGAAATCGCCAATCATCTGTTTATATGGTCCTCCGGGGGTTGGTAAAACTTCATTAGGAAAATCGGTAGCAGAGGCATTGGGGCGTAAATATGTTCGTATGTCATTAGGTGGTTTAAGAGATGAAGCAGAAATTAGAGGTCATAGAAAAACGTATATTGGTGCAATGCCGGGGCGTTTAATTCAAAATATTAAAAAGGCAGGAACATCAAACCCTGTTTTTGTGTTAGATGAAATTGATAAACTTGGGCAAAGTCATCAAGGAGACCCGTCATCAGCAATGTTAGAGGTGTTAGACCCTGAACAAAATACCGAATTTTACGACAATTATTTAGAAGTTGGGTATGATTTATCAAAAATATTATTCATAGCAACTGCAAATAATATAAATGAAATTCCTTGGGCTTTAAGAGATAGAATGGAACTTATTAATGTAACAGGCTATACAATTGAGGAAAAGGTAGAAATTGCTAAAAAATATTTATTCCCGAAGCAATTAAAAGAACACGGATTATCAACCGAACATTTAAAAGTTGGTAAAAAAGAAATTGAAAAAATAGTTGAGGGGTATACAAGAGAATCAGGAGTTCGTGGATTAGAGAAACAAGTGGCAAAAGTAGTGCGTTATTGTGCAAAATGTATTGCAATGGAGGAGGAATATAACGTTGAATTATCAGTAGATGATATTGAAACTATTTTAGGAGTTCCTCGTATGGAAAGAGATAAGTATGAAAATAATGATACTGCAGGTGTTGTAACAGGCTTGGCTTGGACGAGTGTTGGTGGAGATATTTTGTTTATTGAATCTATTTTATCAAAAGGAAAAGGAAACTTATCTATTACTGGTAACTTAGGAACGGTAATGAAAGAATCTTCTACTATTGCAATGAAATATATTAAGGCAAATGCAGAGGAATTGGGTATAAATCATAAAATAATAGATAATTATGATGTTCATATTCACGTTCCTGAGGGTGCAACCCCAAAAGACGGACCAAGTGCTGGTATAACTATGCTAACATCATTAGTATCAGTATTTACACAACGAAAGGTTAAGAATAAATTAGCAATGACAGGGGAAATTACTTTAAGAGGAAAAGTTTTACCTGTTGGCGGAATTAAAGAAAAAATTTTAGCAGCAAAACGAGCAAATATTAAAGAAATTATTTTATGTGCAGAAAATAAAAAAGATGTAGATGAAATAAATCAAACATACTTAAAGGGATTAACTTTCCATTATGTAACAGAAATGAAAGAAGTAATTGATATTGCTTTAACTAAACAAAAAGTTAAGAATGCTAAAAAATTAAGTGTAGAATAAAGAAAATAAGCACCAAGTAAAGGTGCTTATTTTTTAATACCTTTATTCTTATTAAATCATAAAAATATTATATTTTTGATACTAATGATGAATAAGGTTAAAATAATAGAATGCCCAAGAGATGCAATGCAAGGAATAAAAAGCCATTTTATTTCTACGGATGCAAAAGCAAAATATATCAATTCACTTTTAAAAGTGGGTTTTGATACTATTGATTTTGGAAGTTTTGTATCGCCAAAGTCAATACCACAAATGCGAGATACGGCAGAGGTATTATCAAAATTAAATTTATCATCAACAAAAAGTAAATTATTAGCAATTGTAGCAAATGTTAGAGGAGCAAATGATGCATCACAATTTGAAGAAATAGATTATTTAGGCTATCCTTTTTCAATTTCTGAAATTTTTCAGATGAGAAATACACATAAAACTATTGCTCAGTCAGTTGAGGTTTTACAAGAAATATTATCAATTTCAAATAAAACCAATAAGGAGGTTGTTGTTTATCTGTCAATGGGTTTTGGTAACCCATATGGAGACCCTTGGAATATTGAAATAGTAGGAAAGTGGGTAGAAAAATTATCTACAATGGGTGTTAAAATAATTTCTTTATCTGATACTGTTGGTAGTTCTACACCACAAATAATAAGTTATTTATTTTCAAATTTAATTCCGTTATATCCTAATATTGAGTTTGGTGCACATTTACATACAACACCAAATATGTGGTTTGAAAAAGTTGATAGTGCCTTTAAAGCAGGATGTTTTCGTTTTGACGGAGCAATAAAAGGCTACGGTGGTTGCCCAATGGCAAAAGATGAATTAACAGGTAATATGCCAACCGAAAAATTATTATCTTATTTTACAGCCAAAAATATTGACACTAACATAAATCCAATGAGTTTTGAAAGTGCCTACAACAAGGCTTTAGAGGTTTTTGATAAGTATTAGATTTTATTTAAAATAAATCTAAATAAATATTGGTTAGTGTTGTTTTATTTTATAGTTTTGCCCTAGTTTTAACAATTAAATTATAAGCAAAATGAAAAAAATATTTTTATCAATAATAGCAGTTTCTGCTTTATTTTTCACATCATGTTCAAGTGATAATGATGGTCCTATAGATGTAAAATCAACAATTATAGAAGAAATAATAGGAGCTATTAAGTTTGTTAAAGATGCTGACATTAAATCAGAAGTAAATAAAAATGCTAAAAAAGATTTAACTGATTGGGCAATAGAGTTTGAGGAACTTAAAAAGCTTACAGATAAAGCTAAGAAAGGAAAAGAAGGTTTTTTACCAGATGGAGAAAAGAAACGTTTTTTAAATGCTAAAGGTATAGAAGTTGAACAATTAATTAAAAAAGGACTTATTGGAGCTTTTCAATTAAATGGGTTTAATAATGCTTTAATGTTAGGTGTTCAAGTAAAAGAAGCAAAAGAACGTAAAGAGGCTCTTGATAAGGCTGTATCATATATTTTAGGAGATTATAAAGGAGAACCAAAAAGTAAAGATCAATTTAAAGCTGAAGGTAATAGCTTTGGTAAATACATGGTTTCTGTAAGTAAATCAACTAAGTATAAAGATATTGATAGTAAAATATATGAAACTATAAAAGTAGCTTCTAAAAATACTAATGAAGCAAAAGTATATAATGCAGCTTTATTAGAATTAAATGATTATGTTACTAAAGTTGTTGCTTTTAGAGGTGTACATTATTTAGCTAAATATGGAGAAAAAATTAAAGAAAAAAACGGTTTTACAGGACATAATGTTCACGAACTTAGTGAAGGTTTAGGTTTTGCTTACTCTTTACAGTTTGCTTATAATGGAAAAACACATGGATATTATTTAACTTCAGAAGAAGCTAAAGAATTCTCAACTGTTAATTTATGGGATGAAGCAGAGGGTAAAACATCGGTTTTAGCTAAAGGTTCTGAAAAAATAGCTAAATTGTTTGGTTTTACTGTTGAAGAAGCTAAAGAATAAATTATTTATTATTTATGAATAATAAAAAAGGTTGCTTAAGTATTGTATTTTAGGTAACCTTTTTTGTAATTTGTGATATTTTAATATTTTATCTTTTCATAAAGGGGTTAAATAAAAAATAATTGTATGAAAAAAATAATATGCTTAGTAATATCTGCTTTATTCATTTCGTGTGGTGGTAGTGAAAAAGAGCAAGAATCTAAAAAAGATGGTTTTAACCGAAAAGAAATGTTAACATTTTGGGCTGATGATATAATAATGCCAGCTTATAATGATTTTAATATAAAAACAAAAAGTTTAGATGATGCTATAAAAATTTTTATACAAAAACCTACTACAAGAACTTTAAGTATAGCTAAAAATAAATGGAAACAAGCATATATTTCTTGGCAAAAAGTATCATTATTTCAAATTGGTAAGGCTGAAGAGTTATACATGATTGGTAATATGAATACTTATCCGACTGATGTAGAAAGTTTAAAAAAATACGCTGAAAAAGGGGAGTATATTTTAGAGTTACCGAGTCTTTACGATGAACAGGGTTTTCCTGCTTTAGATTATTTGTTAAACGGAATAGGAACAGAGCAAGAAACGGTAAATTTTTATAAAAATAGTACGAATGTTAACTATTTAAAGTACTTAAAAGATATAAGTGCAAGAATAAATAATTTGGCAAACCAAGTTTATAATGATTGGAAAGGAGGCTATAGAGATATTTTTATAAGCAAAGATGGTTATTCAATTACAGGAAGTGTAACTAAAATGGTTAATTTTTATGTAATTCCTTTTTATGAAAAACAATTTAGAGAAAATAAAATATCAACTCCTACAGGTGTAAGAACAGGAACAGTAGCTGTGGAAAAAGTGGAGGCTTATTACGCTAAAAATATTTCTAAAGAGTTATATATGGTAACCTTAGAAGCTATAAAGAACTTCTTTAAAGGAAAATCTTATGACGGAACAAAAACAGGTAAAAGTTTACAACAATATTTACAGTTTTTAAAAAGAGAGGATTTAGTGAAGGTTATTAATACTAAATTTGAAAAATTAACAGAATTATCAAATTCATTAGATGATGATTTTGTAAAACAAATAGAAACAGATAGAAAAAAAATGGTTGATATATTTAATGCAATTCAATCGGTTTTAAAAAGTTTTAAACCAGATATGATGAGTGCAATGAGTGTAACAAATACTTCTACTGATACTGATAATGATTAATAGTAGTATTAAAAATTATTTTAAAAAAAGTACGGAATCAGCAAGTTTAGCTGTATTTCGTATTTTTTTCGGTTTTATGATGTTATCAAGCATCATAAGATTTTGGTTAAATGGTTGGATAAATGAGCTTTATATACAACCTAAATTTTTCTTTTCGTTTTATGGTTTTGAATGGGTAAAACCTATTGGGCAATACACATATATAATATTTTTTATATGTGCATTAGCATCATTTTTTGTAATGATTGGTTATAAATATAGGTTATCAATTATTACTTTTTTCTTAAGTTTTACTTATATAGAATTAATGGATAAAACTAATTACCTAAATCATTATTATTTTATAAGTTTAGTAGGTTTTATTCTAATATTTTTACCTGCAGAATCTTATTTTTCGGTAGATGCTAAAGTAAATCCTAAATTAAGATTTCAAAAAATACCACAATGGATGGTAGATAGCATAAAACTAATGTTAGGTATTGTGTATTTTTATGCAGGTTTGGCAAAACTAAATTCTGATTGGTTGTTTAGGGCTTCCCCATTAAATATTTGGTTACCTATTAGAAATACTTTGCCAATTATAGGAGATTTAATGCCACAAACGTGGATTCATTTTGCAATGAGTTGGGGAGGTGCGTTATATGATTTATTTATTCCGTTTTTATTATTAAACAAAAAAACAAGAAATTTTGCCTTCTTTTTGGTTGTTGTTTTTCACGTTCTCACACGTATTTTGTTTCAAATAGGAATGTTTCCTTATATAATGATTGTAGGGTCAATTATTTTCTTTGATGCAAATGTTCATCATAAAATATTAAATGTTATTTCTCGTGTTTTTAAAATATCAAAAGAACAATTTAGTAACGGAAAAATTTTGAGTAAAGTAACTTTTCAGCCAATAAAAACAACTATTTTAATTGTGTTTTTTACAATTCAGTTATTTTTGCCTTGGAGATATTTATTATACCCAGATGAGTTATTTTGGACAGAAGAAGGGTATAGATTTTCATGGAGGGTAATGCTTATTGAAAAAGCAGGATATGCAGAATTTAAGGTGGTAGATAAAGATACGGGGAAACAATTTTATATTGATAATAAAGATTATTTAACCACAACACAAGAAAAACAGATGAGTTTTCAATCTGATTTTATTTTAGAATATGCTCATTATTTAGGTGATATTTATAAAGAAAAAGGAATTAGAAATCCGCAAGTTTTTGTAGATAATTATGTTACTTTAAACGGGAGGTTAAGCACACAATTTGTAAAACCAGATGTTGATTTATATCAACAAAAGGAAGGTTTTAAACATAAAGAATGGTTAATTCCTTTTAATCATAAAATTAAAATAAAAGGTTTATAATGAATAAGTTATTAGTTTTTGTTTTTTGTTTGTTAAGTTCAGTTATTTTTTCACAGAATATAATTAAAGGAATTGTAAAAAATAAAGAAGGTGAAAACTTGAAAAAAGTACAAGTTTACAATGCTTTAGGAGGGCTTTTAACAACTTCAAATTCAAATGGATATTTTGAAATTGAAACAAATGAAAAACAAATTAAGCTAGTATTTTTTACAGAAGAATATCATATTAAAGAAACAAAATTACAAGTAAATAAGCCAAGTGTTATTGTTGTTTTAAATCCGTTAACAGAAGAATTAAATGAAATTGAAATAAACCAACAAAGACGTAAAATTTTTGCTTTAAGGCAACTAACTAAGGTAGAGGGAACTTCTATTTATGAAGGTAAAAAAAGTGAAGTAATTTTAATAGATGAATTGGTAGTAAATAAATCAACCAATAATGCCCGTCAAATTTATTCACAAGTAGTAGGATTAAATATTTATGAAAATGATGATGCTGGTTTACAACTAAATATAGGTGGACGTGGTTTAGATCCTAATAGAACATCAAATTTTAATACACGTCAAAACGGATATGATATTAGTGCTGATGTGTTAGGATATCCTGAAAGTTATTACACACCACCAACTGACGCTTTAAAGGAAATTCAAATTATACGAGGGGCTGCGTCATTGCAATACGGAACTCAATTTGGAGGCTTGTTAAACTTTAAATTTAAAGACCCCGTAAAAAATAAGAAATTTGAGTTAGTAACTCGTCAATCATTAGGTTCATATGGGTTATTTAATTCATTTAATAGTATAGGAGGAACGGTTGATAAAACAGGTTATTATGGGTATGTAAATTATAAAAAAGGGGACGGATTTAGACCAAATTCTAATTTTAATTCAATAAATATTTATGCACATTTAGAACATTATTTTAGTAGTAAAACATCATTAACATTAGAGGCTACATATTTAAATTATTTAGCAAAACAAGCAGGAGGGTTAACGGATACACAATTTAATGAAAATCCGTTACAAAGTAATCGTAAAAGAAATTGGTTTAATGTAAATTGGAACTTGTGGGCTGTAAAATTTAAGCATAATTTTAGTGAGAATTCAAAATTTAGTTTAAATCTGTTTGGGCTAAATGCTTTCAGAAAGGCTTTAGGTTATAGGGTTTCGCCAATTTGGTTAATTGATGAGGTTGAAAATGGCAATTATATTTATAATAGAGATTTAATTGTGGGTAATTACAAAAACTGGGGATTAGAGGCACGTTTTTTATCAAATTACAATTTGGGTAAACAAAAACATACTTATTTATTAGGTTTAAAATATTATAATGCAAATAATTCCGAAAGGCAAGGGGCAGGATCTAAAAATACTGATGCTGATTTTTCATTTAAAGATAACCAATACCCTACCTATAGTAATAAATCCAGTTTTAAATTTCCAAATCAAAATTTAGCTTTTTTTGGTGAGAATATTTTTAATGTTTCAAATAAATTTTCAATTACTCCAGGTTTCCGTTTAGAATATATTAAAACAGAGAGTAATGGAAATTATAGAATTATTTTAAGAGACGGAGCAGGTAACCCTTTACCAAACGGGACTTTTAATTATGATGATAATCGTATAAAAGAACGAAGTTTTGCTTTATTTGGGGTTGGGTTAAGTTATAAGTTAAATCCGTCAATTGAATTTTATGGTAATGTTTCTCAAAATTATCGTTCGGTTACTTTTAATGATATAAGAACGATGTCACCAACATTTATAGTAGATGAAAATATTGATGATGAAAAAGGAGGAACTGCTGATATAGGAATAAGAGGGCGTTGGCGGAAATACTTATCTTATGATATTAGTGCTTTTGCTTTGGCATATAATGATAGAATAGGGGTGTATTGGGTAGAGGAAGGACCTAATAGTGGAGATAGATTAAGAACAAATATAGGTGATGCCTTTATTTATGGTTTAGAAGGATTTATTGATGTAAGTATTTCGGAAATATTAAAATTTAATAATAAGAGAGTAGCATTAAATTATTTTGTTAATACAGCTATAACAAAATCAAAATATACAAAAACAAAAGAAAAATCGGTTTTAGGAAAAGAAGTAGAGTTTATACCAAGAATTAATTTAAAAACAGGTGTAAAATTTGGCTATCAAAATTTTTTAAGTAGCATTCAATTTACCTATTTATCAAAACAGTATTCTGATGCTTCTCATTCTTCTGTAGATGTATATCATCGTAGCTTTGGTACAATAGGAGAAATTCCTGCTTATTCAATTTTAGATATTTCATTTTCATATACATATAAAAAATGGAAATTAGAAACAGGAGTAAATAATGCTTTAAATGAAAGCTATTTCACTCGTAGAGCTACTGGTTACCCAGGTCCGGGGATTATTCCGTCAGCTCCAAGAAGTTGGTATGTAACATTACAATACAAACTATAAAATTTATTTTTTTGATGATTTATATAAATCACCACCTAAAACTAAAGCAGCAGAAATAATAAATACATTTTTTATAATATATTGTCCTTCCATAGTTAATGTAAGGATATTGTTGTTTTGAAATGTTACTTCTGGTAAGAAAATTAAAGGCATAAATGTTCCTACCATTTGTAAAAATAATAAGGCAATGGCTATACGTAATGTTTTCTTAAACAAAAATAGAACTCCGATACAAGCCTCCCAATAACCTATAATAATTAACCAATTATCAGGTGAGCCAAAAGGTAACCAAGTTACAGTTTCTCTTAATAGTCCTTCAGCAGGAGATAGCCCAAAAGGTTTTAAAAGCCCAAACCAAATAAAAACAATTGCAAATGATATACGTAAACAAGGTTTACCTATTTTATGCATTACTTTCCAAATATTTTCATCTATTTTTTTAATTTTTTGCCCCATTACTTATTATGTTTAACAAATTTCAGCCAAAATAGTCAATTTTTGTAGTATTTTAAATGATTTTGTAGGTTTTTATAAAATATACTACCAATGATAGAAGATGATTTTACGGAAGAACAATTACAGATAAAAAAATCTATAAAACAATAAATAGAGAAATTAATATGTAAAATTTTATTATCAACAAGTAAAAACATTATTACATTTTTACCTACAAGTTATTATAATTTCTGCTAATAATTTTTTAGCTCTTAATAATTTAACCTTAACATTATTTATTGGTTCTCCTATTTTTTCTGAAATTTCTTTATAGCTTAATTCTTGAAAAAAACGTAAATTAATTATTTCTTGATATTTTGGTTTTAATTTTTTTATATCAGATAATAATTTTGCCAAATTCTGTTCTTTTATTATTTCGTCTTCTGGTGAGAGGGCATCATCAATAATTCTATGTACTTCTTCTTGTTTACTTGCAATTGTTTCAAAAAATATTGATGATTTTTTTTTACGAAGAAAATCTATATACTCATTTTTTGAAATAGTAATTAACCACGTTTTAAATTGATATTTTTCATCAAACGTTTTTATCTTATCAAAAGCCTTTGAAAATGTTCTTATTGTAATATCTTCAGAAATTTCTTCGTTTAATGTATGTTTTAATTGATAATTATAAACACTATCCCAAAAGGTATCAAGCAAAAATTTAAATGCTGATTGATTTTTTTCTTTTGCTTTTTGTATTTGTTGTAAAAGTTTTTCTTGGTTTATTTTCAAAATATTTATTTATGTTTAGTATCAGTACAAGTATCAAATTCATCAGGTGTTTTTCCACAAAAACTACAGGGTTTACCTTCTTTATTTAACATAGGATTTTGGCTCGCACATGTTCCTAAAAATTTTCCGTCTTTTTTCATCCAAATTTTAATGGCAATTCCTATAAAGGAAATTGCTAATAAAACTATTGTTAATAATACTAATTTCATTTAATTATTTTACAACAAATATATACAAAATCAATATAAATTATGTAATTATGTTTACTTCAATTTCTAAATCAATAGAAAAATTCTCTTTAATTGTTGTTTGTATTTTTTTAGCTAATTCATAAATATCTTGCCCATTTGCATTGCCATAATTTACCAAAACTAATGCTTGTTTTTCATGAACTCCATAATTTCCAAAACGTTTTCCTTTAAATCCGCTTTGCTCTATAAGCCACCCTGCAGGAATTTTAATTTCATTTTCAGAAACCACATAACTTGGAATATTAGGGAACTTTTCTTTTAAATCATTAAATTGTTTTTTTGAAATTATTGGGTTTTTAAAGAAACTTCCACTATTTCCTATTTCCTTTGGATTTGGTAATTTTTCCTCACGGATTGAAATTACAGCATCTGAAACGTCTTTTAACGTAGGATTTTGTATATTTTTTAATGCTAATTTATCTTTTATAGCTCCGTAAGAAATATTAAGATTATGTTCCTTTTTTGTTAGTTTAAAAACTACTGATGTAATAACATATTTCCCTTTAACTTCATTTTTAAAAATTGAATTCCTGTAACCAAAATTACATTCATTATTTAAAAATGAAACTAATTTTCCTGTTTCTATTTCAATGGCTTCTACTTTGTGTATAACATCTTTTACCTCAACACCATAAGCCCCAATATTTTGGATAGGGCATGTTCCTACATTCCCCGGTATTAATGATAAATTTTCAATTCCTCCATAATTTTTACTAATAGCCCACAATACAAATTCATGCCAAACCTCGCCTGCATTAACAGTTATAAAAACATTATTTTCATCTTCACTATCAATAGAAATTCCTTTAATATTTAAATGAACTACTAATTTATTAATATCAGAGGTTAATAACATATTACTTCCGCCACCCAATAAAAATAAATCTTTTTCGGTTTCTACTAATTTTTGTAGTTCATAAACCGATTCTATTGTAATAAAACGCTTGGCTTTTACATTTATACCAAACGTATTATAATTTTTTAATGATATATTTTCTTGTATTTTCATTTGTTTTTTTGTTTTAAACAAAAGTATATATTTATAACATTAGCCTAAAAAAAGAAGGAAAAAAGAAAAAATATATGTTTTAACTATTAAAGCCCTTTAATTTTAAAGGGCTTTAATAGTTATATAAATTTAGTGTTATTTATTTTTTCTTTGTTGCTCTTGAGCTTGTTTCATAGCTTCATCTAACCTCGCTCTAAATTTACTTTTCTTAACAGGTTTCTTTTTATTTTCTTCTATTTGAGCGTGTATTTTTTTCTCATCAATAACATATTCTTTTATGATAAACATAATAGCAATGGTTAATAAGTTTGATATAAAATAATATAAACTTAATCCACTAGCATAACTGTTAAAGAATACGAGCATCATAAGAGGAGATAAATAAATCATATATTTCATCATTTTACTCATATCAGGCATACCTTCTTGTGGCGGTGCTTGCATATTTGCTTGTTGACTTTGGTTCATTTTCATATAAAAGAATATAGCAACAGATGCCAAAATTGGAAATAAACTTACATGGTCTCCATAAAAAGGAATATTAAATGGAAGCTTAAATACAGAGTCATAAGATGATAAATCATCTGCCCATAAAAATGATTTTTGACGAAAATCAATATTTGTAGGGAAAAACTTAAATAAAGCAAAGAAAACAGGAATTTGTAGTAACGCAGGGATACAACCCGATAAAGGATTTACACCAGCCTTACTTTGAATAGCCATTGTTTCTTGTTGGCGTTTCATAGCGTTTTCCTTACCAGGGTATTTTTTATTTATTTCCTCCATTTCTGGGCGAATAATTTTCATTTTAGCACTTGAAATATATGATTTATATAAAACAGGGGACATAATAATTCTAACAACAATAGTCATTAAAATAATAATAATACCTAAACTGCCAATAAACCCTTTTAGGGTGTTAAATACAGGGTAAAACACCCATTCATTTAACCATCCAAAAATACCCCAACCTAAATCTGTAATTTCAGATAAGTCGGTGTTTTTATAGGTTTTTAATAAATTATAATCTGTTGGCCCATAAAACCATTTCATATTATAGCTTAATTCCCCATTATTTAATTTTAAAGGAGTTTTAAGTTCGTATGCTTTTGCAAAGGCAATATTTTCTTGTTTAGTATCAATATCTATAGATGTTAATTTAGCACTATTAAAAGGCGTGTCTGTCATTAAAATTGAAGAAAAGAAGTGTTGTTTAAATGCTACCCAATTTAAATCACTAATAATTTCTTCATCTTTAGGGGAAAGATAATCTACCTTACCATCACTTTTGTAATAGTATGTAGAATACATGTTTTCAGTTTTTAAACTTTTTTCATTACGAAAAGCCTTTAAATTCCAATTTAAATTAATTTCTTGCGAACTATTAATTACATCATTTAACCCTTGTGAGCGGATTGAAAAACTAATAAGATAATCATTAGGTTTTATTTCATAACGATATTCTAAAAATTTTGTTTCTGATACTTTCAATTTCATTGAAAGTGTAGTTTTTCCTTCGTTTTTAATTAATTCAGGTTCAAAAAATAAATTTTTTGTGTCTAAAATTCTGCTATCAGTAGTTCCGAAGTTAATATTGAAAGAAGCGTTCTTATCTTTAATTAAGTAAAGAGGTAAAGAGTCATGTGTTTTATATTTTTTTAATATAGCCTCTGTAATTTGTCCTCCTTTATTACTAACAGTTAATTTTATTAAATCATTTTCAACAACAGTTAAACCGTCTTTACCTTTAATTTCACTTGTAGCAAAAGCTCCTAATTTGTTTTTTAAATGAATTTGAAGTAAAGAATCACTCAAATATTTTGTAATATCATCTGTTGAAGTTTTATTCTTACTTATTTTTGAAGATACTTCCTCAGTGGTTTCTTCTTTTGTTTCTTTAGGTGTAGTTTTTGGTTTGTTCATATTGGCATACCAAAGCATAATAGCACCAAGTAAAAGAATTCCTATAAAGTACGATTTGTCAAATTTATTTTTCTGTTCCATTTATATTTTTTGATTAAATCTTAAATTTTATTTATAATGGTGCAAAAGTAGTAAAACTGTGTTTATTATTATAATTTTAAAGGTAAGATAATTTAGTAATATTTTTTTGCTAAATTGATGAATACAAGTATATTTTAATTATTACGGGCATTAAAATATTTTTTGTATATTAAAAATGTATATTCGCAATGTAACAAATTTATATAAAAAACTATGAAAAACATATATGTTTTTGTAATTATATCAGTTTTATTCATATCGTGTTCTTATGGAAAAAAGATAGTATCATTAAATAAAAATAAACAAAATAAACGTACTATTTTAGTATATTTAGGAGGTGATAATAGTTTGTCTTTAGAAGTAGATGATAAAATAGAGTATATTAAAAAGGGGTGGAACAAGAGTTTAGGCGAGTTGGTTATTTTTGCAGATGTATCTACTAAAACCAAACCTGTTTTATTACGTTTAAGGGAAGAAAATAATAAAGTATATGCTGATACAATAAAGAGTTATGGTAATGATAATTCGGCGTCATCTACTTTACTAAAAAGAGTAATAGAAGACACCCAAAATATTGCACCATCATTAAATTATGGTATGATACTTTTTAGCCATGCTACGGGTTGGTTACCTGCAAATGCTTTTGAAAAACCTAAAAATTGGCATTCTACTATTAAAACATATTCTATTTTTAAAGATAAAACAAGGCAAATGGAGTTAAATGACTTTGTTGATGCTATTCCTAATAACATGTTTGATTTTTTGGTTTTTGATACGTGTTTTATGGCTGGTGCTGAAACTACCTATGCATTAAGAAATAAAACAAAATATATTGTAGCGTCTTCTGCAGAAATTTTAAGCCCAGGGTTTTTAAAAACATATTCTACTTCTTTAAATAAATTGTATTTGAAGAAACCTAATTTAGTAGGTTTTGCAAAAGATTTTTATAATTTTTTTGAAAAGAAAAAAGGACCATATCGTTCAGCAACTATAAGTGTTTTAAATACTTATTTTATGAAGCAATTGGCGAAAGAGGTGAGTGAAATACCTTTTAGAAATATTACAAAAGCTGAATTAAATAAATTGCAATTTTTTGATAGGAAAACGCCTCATTTATTTTTTGATTTTAAAGATTATTATAATCTTTTACTACCAAATTTAAAAAAAACTAAATTTAATAAAATTTTAAATGAAGTTGTTGTTTATAAAGCAAATACTAGTAAGTTAATAAATATTTACATAAATAAGCATAGTGGGCTTACTGTTTATATTCCGCAACCTGAATTACCATTACTAAATAATGCCTATAAAACAACTGAATGGTTTAAAGTTACTAATAAATAAAATTAACATTTAGTTAATCTTAATTTAGAGGCTTTTTTAAGTATAGCTTTATTAGGAAGTTTCATATTATTTTACGAATTATACCCATTAAATAGTATAAATAAGAAAGTGGTTAATAATTTTGTATTCATGTTTACTTTTTTGTATTTTTACAGCAGTTAATTATTACAATGAAATGCACAGCACAGCACAGCACAGCACAGCACAGCACAGCACAGCACAGCA
>JAGYHQ010000013.1 GCA_018456245.1 Tenacibaculum sp.
TGCAAAAGAATAAGCGGGTCCTGCTATTAAAATATCAACATACAACTTTTTATTTAACATTACTTTGTACCCAAAAACGGCTCCCAAAGAATGCGACTGCAACCCTACACCAATATCAATAGGCGAAGTTGTATTTGTATTAGAAGAAGTATAACTCCCTATTATATGTGCAGTTACATTTCTATATTTATAATACGCTCCTGCATATAAACCTGTGCGTTTCACCTTTGTATCTTTTTGAAAATACCAACGATATTCAGGGGTAAGAGTAATTCCTTTAAACTTAAAATCATCGGTTTTTATGGTAGAATTATCAAAACCTTTTACGGTAATTAATCCTCCAAGAGGTTTAAGCCCTAATCCCAATAAAAGAGTAGATTTATCGCTTATCGCTCGTTCGTATTGAAACTCAAAAGTTCCAAATACAAAGGGATTGACAGGGTCAAACTGTATGCTGTTTTTGTAATCTGTTTGCTCTTTTTCTTGTGCATTTACCATCATCAAAGGCAGTAGTAATGCCGTTAAAATTAATTTTTTCATTGTTTAGTAATTTACTCCAATTCATTTTCATTCTTATTCTTAAAAATCAGTCCTGCGTGGTGTTTTTTTCTAATCGCTGCAATTCGCCACGAAGTAAGTCCGTGGTCTTTGGTTAGGTTAGACAGCCAAACCCAAAAACTCGGTTTTTCAAAATGTTCTTTGGTATATTCTTCCAAGTCAATATCTTGATAAGCATATTTTCCTGCTCCGAGTATCATCAGCGGTCTTCCTGTGGAATCGCCCGAAAGTTTTTCGCCTATTTTATCGCAACCATACTCTCTTGCTCTTGACATCGGAAGTCCTACAAAATACTTAATTACAGGTAAATTTGTCCAAAAAGTTAAGAACGAATACCACCATTTTACATGATTAAAACGAATGTGTCCGAGTTCGTGTCCTAAAATAAATTTTAGCGTTTCCATATCATTATTTTTCAAACATCGTTCTAAAATATCCGAATAAATGGCTGAAAAATTTCTATATCCGGGAACACAAGTTGCATAAGCATTCAAAGTACCGTTACCATTGACTAAATACAATTCAGGAATTTCTTCAAACCCCAATTCTGTGGCTAATTCAACAAAGATTTTATACACTTCGGGATATTGATTTTCATCAAGTCTTACCGAATTTCCTCGTAAATCGCCATACATTTTTCCGATGAAAAACAAGACCAAAAGAAAGAACGCCAAAGGTGCTAAAATCACAACAAACCAGTAGTAATAATCTAACATATTTAAGGTGTCTTTGTCCTCTTCGGAAAGTTGTTTGATAAGTTGTTCTTCCGTTAATTTTTTGTCATAAGACGGATTGTCTTTTTTGTAGGTTTTAATCATTTCAGTTTTTACCTCTTTGATGATTTCCGTTCTAAAAAAAGAGCCGAAAAATAAAAGCGATAAAATCAAAATTGTTCCGATAACTCCCAAAGTAAAAAGTTTATTTTCTTTGGGGTGTTTGCATTTTTTAATGTCGTGTGTGTGCATTGTTTATTTATTTGTATTAGTTATTTTTTTAAATTTTCTCAAAACGATAAAAAGCACGATAATCAATCCGAATTGTATAAAAATATGTGCTGTTGAAATGTCGCCGATTAAACTTTTTCCGTTCATTACACCGTCAGCCATTAGCCAAAAATCCCAAAGCCAATGAAAGAAAATCAGTGGAATGATGCTTTTAATTCGCATAAAAATCAGTGCTGAAAATAGTCCGAATAAAAAGGTCATCAATAGTTGCCCTAACATCTCGTAAAAAGTTAGTCCGCCGAAAATATTTACCGAGTGCAATAGCGAAAAGGCAACGGCACTAATTAGTATGGTTTTTAATTTGCTGTGCGTTTTGAAAAAAGCGTTAAAAACAATACCACGATACATCAATTCTTCGGAAAAACCAACCAAAAAAGTGGCAAAACCAATCAAACTGATTTGTTGTAATTGCTCCGAAGATAAATCGTTGGTAAAAAGAGCGTAAATTCCTGCAAGGAGCATCGCCGAAACTATCAATAACGACGGTACAAACCACCAAATTTGCTTTTTATCAACCTTTACAAAACCGACTTCTTTCCACGAAAAATATTTTAGCGTTAAGAAAATCGTCCAAAGTGTCATTAAAACTTCCGACACCCAAAGCGTGTTCATTATTTTGTTATTGTGGTAGTCAATTCCTCTGATGTGGTACGAAACATACATTCCGATTCCGATAAGAGCCGTATAAATAACCGAGCCAAATAAGGCTATTTTTTGTTTTTTAGTGAGATTATTCATTGTTTAAGATATTTTTCCGTGTACATTCCAGCCCTTTATTTGAGCCTCTTTTAAGGTTTTTATTCGTTGATATGCCAAGCCATCTTTTGAGGAATTAGCAAGTTTTAAAAAGAAATTATTTTGATATTTTTTGATGTCTTCAAAATAAGCCTCTTTGTTTATTTTTTCGCCAAAATTTGCCGTAAGATGCAAATCTATCACAGCATCTATATCGTCTGAAAAGTAATAACAAGCCATTCGGTCAGCCGTGTATTGCTCGGCTCTTGACAAATTTTTATGCAAAAATAATAGTCGTATTATCGGATAAATCGTAAATTTTTTAGTGTCGGAATGATTACATTTAACATCTGCTAAATAATGAGCAAACATAAAGCGTAACGCTCCAATATTTGGGTTTTCTTCATAAATAAGTTCAGCAATATCACTTTTGATAACAATATATTTTTGATAAAAAACCGATTGTGAGGAAAAAAACGACTTAACACCGTAGCCATTAACCACATACAAAGGCGGAATTTGCTGTTTTCCTTTTTCTTCGGTAAACCCCATTTTTAAGGCAACTTCTTTATACACTTTGTAAAGTTCGGGCATTTGATTTTCATCAATATGGATAGCATCGGCAATATGTCTGTAATACAGTAATTTCGCTACATAATTACCGATAAAAGGTGCGAGTAATCCTGCCAAAACAAGGTATGTCCAGCCATTGAGTTCTGCACCCCAATAGACCACCAAACCACACATTAATACCGTGATTATGGTTAAAGTATAACCTATTATTAAGTATCGTTTTTCTGCTTTGTGTTTAAATTGCTTAATGCTTGGCTCTTGTGTTTGCATTGTTTTATTTTAATTCTATTTTTTAAAAAAGCACCTGCCTAAAAAACAAGACAGATGCTTTTTGTCCTTAATTTTTGATTATTAATTTATTAAAATCCCATTTTCAAGACAACTTCAAATCTGTTTTTCGCATCAGCATTTAAAACATCTTTATTTAAAAGGAATGATTGTCTAAATCCAACAGAAAGCGGAATGATATTCATCAAAGAAGTATCAAAGTACAATTCTGCTCCGTAAGAATTTTGGTCGGTGGTTTTTCCAAGATATTTTACTTTGCTCATATCGTAGAATAAGTTGGTTCTCACTCGTTTAAAGTAAGCAATTCCATTAAATCCCCAATCAGGGTAAAGCAATGGCAAACTATAATCCACAGACATTTTGTAAATTTCATCATTTGGCGATGCTTGATACCCTCTTGCATAATCAAAATAATCTACAAATCTGAAATTGTTAGTTGTCAATTCTTTTTGCCAATTACCACCTATTTTTATACCGTGATTTCTCATTAAGGCAGGTATATAAACATTTCCTGCTACATTAATTCGCTCTGCATCAACCTCTTTTGATATTGATTTTTGATGTTGAGCATTAAGGTCAATTCCCCAACGAGGCATTAAATTTTGCTTTGCCTGTGATTGCAATGCCGAGAAACTAACACTTGATGTTACACTTCCAAAATCCAAACCTTTTAGCGTTGCTGGTTTTTCGTATTTTGATGTTTTATGATAGGTAAATCCTGCTGTTGGTTTGAAGGTAAAGTTAAAACTTCCTTTGTTCCAACTAAGCGGAATGCCAAGTGTCGCTCCATAATTTTGCTCTTTAAATTTCTGACCTGCAAGGCTGTCTGGTTTTGCAAAATAATCAACACTTCTGTTTAAATATTTCGCATTTAGTCCTACTTCTACAAAGTACTTGCTGTAAATGATGTCGCCAAAATAATTAAACCCTTTTTCGTTGGTATTATACATTGCTCCCAACTGTGCTTTAAAATCGGTTAAAATATTATCAATCATTAAAGTAGCCTGTGGATTTCTTCCTGTTGCTCCTATCTGCCAACTGTGTAATTTCATTCCTTTGAAAAATCCTTTATAAGGCTTAACCTTGTAAGTTTTAGACGGAATTTTATCAAAAATATTATGCTCGTTTTCGTTGGTTACCACATTGTATCGTTTCATTTCAATCGGCTCTACATACGAGAAATTTTCCTCTGCTTTGTTTTTGCTTAAATCCATTTTAGTAAGCAAAGTTCCCATATCGGTATATTCTACCATTACTAATTCCTTTTGATTTTTAGAAACCACAGGCTCGTAAGCACCTATTCTTACCGAAGAAATTTTGCTTATTTTTTGGTCGCCGTTGGTATTTACCGAGTAAATATTGTCAATACCGCTGTATCCTGCCGAGTAATACACCTTATTATCTACCACATCAATATTTCCGATATTTGTGGCTGTCCATTTGGTTAATTCGGTAGTGGTTTTGCTGTCTAAATCGTATTTAAGAATGGCTAATTGCGAATTGCGTTTTGCAAGATAAACAATGGCTTTATCGTTGTTTGTCCATTTTGGAACAGATAAAAAGTCGTTGTTTTTGTTTGGTAATTCAGCAATTACCTCGCCGTTCGTTCCGTCAATAATTACTAAATTATTTTTTAGTTTTTTGTCGGCTCTTACTACGATAATTTTATCGCCTTTGGCAGAATATTCAGGTGAAAAATACTTGCTTTTTTCAGTGATATAAGTTTTTTCTTGTGTATTCATATCGTACAATACCACTCTGGTATAGTTGCGGTTGGCTCTACGAGGGTCAGATTGTAATTCTGTCCAAGCCAATTTTCCGTTTTTCTCTGACAAGAAAGGAAATGGCGTTGTTCCGTAAACACAAAGTTTCTTTTCTTTTCCGTTTTTGATATGTACCAATTTTTTAATTTCATCATACGAACCTTTGATAGCCACAATACTTCCGTCACTAAGAATTTGAGGATAATTGTAGTTGGTTACCGTTCTTTTTGGTTTTGGCGTAATGGTTTGTGTAGGGATTAGTTTGGTGTTTTTCAACTCCTCTTCCCACTGTTTTTTTAAGTCGGCATACGCCAATTTGTACATCTTTTTTGTAGAATGTCCTGTATATTTTTTCATTGCGTGAGAAAACGGATAAATAATCCCTTTGTAAGCACCTGCATCAGCCAAAACTTTTTTCATAACATCGGCACCGTACTTATTTCGCACATAATTATTCATCGTATAACCCAATTTATAATGGTCTGGAATCATATGTAAAAGCGACCCATTTTCGGCAGTCATATACGAATAATCCTTACCATTTAATAAGTTGGCTCTTAAATTTCTGTAAAATGCTGGCATTCTACCTCTTCCTGCTTTACTCAAAACGGTTTCGGCTACTACGGCATCACCTTCGGCATACCACGCTGGAACGGCAAAATTATACCCCAAACTCCAACCTGCTTGCCCTTGAAAGTAACTCAAAAACTTGGTAAGCCCTCTGTTGCCGTTTACATATTGTAAGGCGTGTCGGTATTCGTGTAATGATAAGACATCTAACCAGTTAAGCGTTCCTATAATGTTATGGTTTTGTAATCCTGTTCCGTAAAATTCACTTCTGTACGGAGCAAGTGCCACAAAACCATTAGACATTACTTGGTTGGTTTGCAATACCAAATCCAATTTTCTTGACTTTTCACCTACCGAATAAGTGTGATTATTATCGTTGGTATAATTGATAATATTTGCAATACGAAAGGCTCTTTGTTCAAGTCCTTTTGGGAAAATTACCCTTAATGCTTGGTGTCAATTTCTTGCCAATCTACATCACCTGGGTGTCCTCCGAGACCTTGTGCATTAAGCCGTGTTATACCTAATAAAAGGCTTAATACGATGGTTGTTAAAAATAACTTTTTTGTCATAACTTTTATTTATTTTGATTATTGTTTTCTAATTTATTTTCTACAAAATGTTCTTGTATTTTATCTGTAATAAAGGGATAAACATCATCTATAAAGGCTATCATTTGCTTTATAAAGTCGTTGATTTCTTGGTTTTTATCACTTCTTACTTGCAATATTTTTTCTAAAATTTGTTTTCGCAAAAGCAAGGAATTTGACCAAACTTCCATAGACTTTACCGAGCCTTTTCCTGAAATATAAAAATAGCGTCTTCGGGTATTTTCGGGTTTGATGATAAAATCTATTTCATTGATTTCTAATAAGAATTTCAAGGCTTTACTGGTGGCACTTTTACTGATTTGTAGCGTTTCCATTAACTGCTCAAAAGTGAAGTATTTTTGCTCCGACACATTAAGTAATCCCATTATTCTACCCGCAATAGGCGAATAACCGATTTGTTTGTATAATTCTACTGTTTGTTCGATAAGTTGTTGTCTTTTAGTATCCATTTAACCATTTCATTTTTAAGAAAGCAAGAAATAAAATAGATGCTCAACAATGAAGAAAGTTCAACCTTATTTAAAGATTTCTGTTTAAAAACTTTTGCAAAGATAGAGGTTTATTTTTAGTTTCCAAAAAAAAAAACGAAAAGTTTTTTAATTTGGAAACTAAAATATCATTGATGTAGTTTTAAACTCCATAAAATCATAACAACTAAAATAACCAAAAGGACAGCCACTAAATAATTCGGTAACCTACCAAAACCAACTTTGCTTAACTTTTTAACTTCTGTTTGTATCTCGTAAAGTTGAGAATTTAGTTTTCGTGTTTCTTCATTGAGTTCGTTTTGTTCTTCTGCCACTCGTTTCATTGTTTCTTTGATAAGAAGTAGATATTCTGCTTGTGGCTCTTTGAATTTGGTTAAAAATTCATCGCCAACCTTTTTGAAATTCGTAGGGTCAACATCTATTTTTTGATTGTGTTGTGCCTGAATATGCAACAACGCATTTTTAATTGTCTGACTTGCTTTGTTTTCAATCAGTTTCAATTCCTCAATTTGTTGCATCAATACTTCTGCAATGTCTTGAACATTCATTTGCTTTTTGTGTGTTTTTCGTTGTGTCATAATCTTCTGTTTTTATCTTCGTATTCTAAATTTTTGTTGTGGTTGTTCTTCTTGTGTTATCTGTTTTGTTTGTGCTTTTTCTTGTGTTTGGTGTTGTTTTTCTTCGTTATAAAACTTCATTCGTGAAAGTGTCATTTGCCGATGCACTTCCGATGCTTTTAAATTAACACCATCAAATTCCACTCGGTAGCCTTGCAATTTTCCTTGTTTGTTGATACTTGGGATAATATCCACTTTTTGCGATTTCATAAGGTCTTGGTATTCCTCAAAATTTCTCGCTTTGTGGTCATTTAGTGCGATTTTATGTCGCCTAAAAATCTCTTTTCGAAATTCCTTAAATTCCTCTAATTTGGCAATTTTCTTAATTTCCTTGACTTCCGTTGCTTGTGTTAGTCCTCGTTCTTGTGCAATGTCATCGGCTATGCGTTGTGCTTTTTTCCTATAAATTTATCATCGTGAGCCTTGCCTTTTTGGTCTATCCGATTAACGAAAATATGTAAATGTTTGTGTTTGCCTTTCGGATTGTGTTTAATCACAATATATTGATGTTTGTCAAGTCCTATTTTCGTTAAAAAGTCTTTGGCAATATCCGAAAAATCATCGTTTGAAAGTAGGTTTCCGTCCGAAATACTTGGCGAAAGCACAAAGGAATAATCATTATTGATACAGCGTTGATTTCTATTTTGAAAAAATACAAACTCCGACTTAATTTCTTGTCCATTATTACCGATGATATTGTTTTTGATTAACACTTCGGCATCATCTTTTCGCAAAGCATAATCAATACCTTCTTTGGCGTGTGTAATTGCCTTTCCTAATCCTATCATCTTCTAAATTTTTTTAGTTCATTTTTTAAATCGTAAGCCACTTTTCGCACTTCATTTGACAAAATACTATCCTTGTGTTTGAAGTAATTTGCTAATCGTTCAAAGTCGTTTATAAAGCGAGTGAAATTGTTGTAAATTTCAATTTCTTCATCGGTCAAAGCATAGGTTATCCGTTTGTCAAAAATGGTATTTCTGCAAAATTCTGATAATCTTAAATTGCATTTTCTCGCTCTATTTTTAATGATGTCTTTTTCTAATTTACTTACTCTAAATCGTATCGTTTCTGTTCTCATATTGTCTTAATCTTCTTTAAAACTTTTGCGACCGTAGGGAGAAAAACGAGTGGGGATATGGGGTGCAAAAAAATCCGTAGGTTAATTTTTTTGTGCCACATATCCACATCTCGAATGCAACTTTTCGCCATCTGTTTTATGTATTAAATATTCGTTTAAATCGTTGTGTTTTCTGTAATGGTTTGACTGGTCAATCACTCGGTCAGTCCATCTATTTTTTATCTTTTTTAAAGCATTTTTTCCACTTGTATCATTATCTAAAAAGCAATAAATCTTATGGTATTTTTTTAGTTTTGGCAACAACTTTTCTACATTGTGAACGGAGTTCAAAATGTGATAATCTTGCAGTGGTGTTTTTGTGTAAGGTCGTTTTTTAAGTGTCAAATAAGACAGAAAATCTATAAACCCCTCAAAGACCAAAGCACTTATATTATTGCTTTCAAAACTGCTGATGTCGTTCGGTGCAATACACCCCTTGAAATACGGATTAAGCGTTGCAAAACCTCCTTTGTTATTCTCAAAACCGATAGCGAAATAATGTTTTCCGTTTAAGTCGTAATGAATTTCCTTACAATAGTTTTCGGCTAATGTTTTTGGAATTTTGCGTTTTCGCAACAATTCTAATAAGGCTGGGTGTTGCAATTTTTCAACTTTTAGATTTGTGATTGTGTTATTGTTTTTTGTGTCGCTCAAAACTTCTTTCCCACGAAAAGAAAAAGAAGTGGAATTGAAGTTGTTTTTTAGAAATTGAATTGCTGTATTAAAATTGTCAATCTGTTCTAATTTCATTACTAAATCAATAATGTCACCTTTTTGGTCGTTGCCGAAGTCGTGCCATTTATTGAGCAATAAATTGACCTTAAACGATGCTTTTTGTTCCTTTCTAAATGGACTTATATACCATAACGAATGATTGTTTTGTCGTTGTGGGTGTATTCCTTTTGTACTTAAATAATCAGCAATAGGTATCGCTTTTGCTATTTCTTTATTCATTTTTTTTAGATTTTAAAATTTATATTTTTTTCTTTTCGTGGGAACGGTATATTTTTCCGTTTCCACTTTTTCATACTTTTTAGGGTTCTTCTTACTACGCTACAACATCCTTATAAATCACTGATTGACAGAAACAAAAATGTAGTATGATTATTTTTTGTAGTAACTACTACACCTAAAATTGTAGTTAGGTAGTAGGATTGTTGTAAGGTTAAATTTTAATTCTTACTACGATTTAAGTTTATTATTTTCAATATATTATCTCTTATTGTAGTAATGTAGTAAGTAAAAACTAACCTAAAAACGGATTTGGTTCAATCTTCCGAATATGATAGACATACATCGGATTTCCTCGTACTCGTTTTGACAATCGTTCAAATCCTGCTTTTCGCAATGCCTCGCCCATTCGTTTTTCCTGCAATCTGATTGATGTAAATAATCGTAAATGAGCCAAAATTTCTGATGTGGTCATATAATCATCTTCATACTCTTTTGGTTTCTCAAAGCCTTTGAGTAGCATTTCATATTCAATGGTTTGTACTTGAAATTGCTCGTTTTGTTTGTGCAACTCTGCGATTTCTTCCTCGTTAAACCAGTAAGTGAAGCCTTTTTTTAATAAACTAAATGCCTCACTATACACCTTATCAATATTGATTTTCTTCGCTGATTGAATATCTATATGTTTAACCTCAAAAGGTAAAAACCTACGACTACCAGTTGGGTCAGTTAAAAAGTCATTTCCATTAACCGATGCCATAAAACTCGCCAAGTGTGGATATTCTTCAATATAAACATCGTAAGGTCTGCGATACTTTACTCGTGGTGTGGTTATCAAATTTTTGAGTTCGTTTTCATCTTGTTTATTCAAGGCTTTGAGTTGGTCGTCAATATTGATAAATAAATATTCAGCAATCAATGTTTGTGTGTCTTTGCTTTGTGGGTAAATTTTACCAGTATATAGGTAGTTACTCAATGGTTTAGGACAAAGTAAATCTAAAAAAGTGGTCTTAAATTTACCTTGTTCGCCTGTTAAAACCAAGCAAGTGTGATTACAACATTTTAAATCATTCATTGCATTTGCAATTACAGCAACTAACCATTTTTTGAGGTAAAATTCCCACTTTTCAGCATTGACAACCGTAACGCAATTTGCTAATTCGTGTATTGCTGATGAATTGTTAGTATTCCAAGTCGGCAAGGCTAAAAAGTAATCTTGTACAGGATTGACTTTTAGGCAAAAGTTACTTTCTAAAATTGCACGAATATTATCACTTGATGTGGTTATGCCTTGTATTTTATCCAACGCTCTACGAATAGAATTTACATCAAATTTAGTCATCGGTGCAAATGGTTTTTTTGTATTTACCTTGCGAATTTCCGTACGACTTTTTACCGTATTAAACCGACTTTCGTAATGCTCTTTTAAAAATCGTTCTATCTGCTCGTTTTTGGATTGCTTTGCGTTTTGTTCTTTTTCCATAATCAAAATTTACTTTATGTTGTACTTTTCATTTTGATTATATAATTTCAGTAAATACTCTGCATCGCCTATGATAGAACGACCATTAGTAATTAACGCAGGTTTTAAAACGGTATCTTTTATCCGAGAAACTTTTGATTTGGAACAACCTAACAGATTAGCGATGCCTGATATACCATAAACATATTCCTTTTTCTCGGTGGTTTCTTCTTTGTTTTCTTCGTCAGATGTTTTTGATGAAAACAACTCTTTTGCAACTGAAACAAACTCCCTTGTTGTAAGTTGCTATAATGGTTTGTCATTTAAATTCATAATGTATTTTTTAGTGTTTTTGCATTGCAAATCTAAATTGACAAACAAGTGGTAGCAAAGTGGTAATTCAAGTTTATTTCAAAAAAAATAACTGATAAAATATTATTTAGCAGTTATTTATAAAATAAAATGTAAAATTATTAAGTGGTTAGCAAGTAATCACTTGTCATAAAACATCTTTAAATTTCATTTAGTTTATTATAAGTGTCAAAAAGGGTTTCTATTTTGTCTTTATAATCCAAATTATCGCCTTTTGTTGCATTCAAATATTCTCTGTTTTTACTTTTGTATCTACTTTTTTGTAATCCCAAGTTTTTAAGAATATTATCAAGCCAAATATCTTTTAAATCATCTTCAATATGCCTGTGCAAATTACCTATCAAACCATAAATCTTATTAGTTTGATTTTTCTTTCTTTTCAACTTAATGAAATCATTTTTAAGATTGAAAAAACTTATAAATTCAAATTCAGAAATAGGCTCAAACAAAATATCTGATAATTTCTGATATACAAAGTGCAATAATGAATTATGAATAAATACACTTGTCTTCTTTATAAGATATTCATCTTCGTATTTGAACTCTAAATTTCTCGTAAAAATTAATTTTAAAAAACAAGCATATCTATAAAAGAAATAGTGATAATCTACGGAAACAAAATCAATATTATTGTAAAATTCGGACTCAAAATACTTGTTAGGATTTACAAAGCCTAAATCCATTGAATAACTTTGTAAAATATCTTCATTAGAAACATCAGAAGACAAATTATAGAATTTTCTATATTGTGCCAACATCAAACTATATCTGTCATAAGAATTAAAAAGTTCTCTATATTGCTCGTATAATTCAATATACATCTGAACTTTTTCTATAATGATTTTACTCAATTCCATTCTTTCAGGCTTATCATTTTCTGAAAATATTTTTTCGGATAATTCTATTGTTGATAAATCTTTTCTGCTATCTTTAAAACAATCTTGGGTTTCAAAATCAAAACAAGCACCATTTGAATTAATTTCTTGCCTTATATGAAAAATACACAATTCATATGTTTTGTAAAGCAAAGCATAATTTCCGTCAATATTATTCATTTTGTTTATATCAATCATAACTTATAGCATATCAAATTTAGACATTTCGTTTTTCTTGGTTTTATCAGCAATATCAATGTATGGTTTCATTGATTTGTAGTCGCTGTGTCCTGTCCATTTCATTACCACTTGAACAGGTATTCCGATAGATAAAGCGGTAATAATAAAAGTTCTTCGCCCTATATGAGTTGATAATAATTGATATTTAGGATATAAATTATCAATTCGTTTATTTCCCTCGTAATGCGTAATTCTTACTTGTTCATTCAAACCTGCTAATTGTCCTAATTCCTTCAAATAGTCATTCATTTTTTGATTTGAAATAACAGGCAAAACTTTGTCATTTTCAAAAGGAATTTCTTTGTATTTATCTAAAATTGCCTTTGAATGTTTATTAAGTTCAATTATCAAACTATCGGAAGTTTTTACGGTTGTAATTTCTATTTGATTTGCTTTAACATCACTTCGTTTTAAGTTAAAAACATCGGAATAACGCAAACCTGTATAGCAACTAAACATCAGCACATCTCTAACTCTTTCTAAATATTGTTTTTCTTGTGGAATTTCATATTCGTTTATCTTTTTCTTTTCTTCTTCCGTTAGAAAAATTACTTTTTTCTGTACATTTTTTATCTTTGGTTTGAATGCTTTGAAATCATCTACTTTGGTGTAATTTCCGTTATAAGCCCAACGCAAATACCAAGTTAAAAAGCCTAATTGCTTTTTTATCGTGGAATTTCGCATATTCTTTTTTGTTTGCAGAAAGATAACATAATCAGATAAACCCTCTTGATTGAAAAATTCAAAAGTCAGTTTTTTATTGAAGTCTTGTAAATGTTTTTTAACGGTCTTAAATTTGGTAAAAGTAGAAGTTGTCCAGTTGTTTAATTTTCCGTTTGTTCGCATAAATTCATCAAAAGTATCAAAGAACGAAACATCCTTTTCATCTTCTTTTTCCTCGTTTTCTTCTTTCTTTGGTTTGACTACTACTTGCTTATTTTTGTTTTTGATTTCAGCAACTGCTAATTTAAGTTCTTCCTTATCAGGAACTCTGTCTTGTAATTCGGCTAACTTAAACACATTTTCAACCGCTGACTTAATATCGTTTATGCTATCGTTTATAACATCTGCCGAAACTCCTCTTTTGTTGATTGCACCCACTTTTACTTTGGTATCTTCCCAGTCATCTACGGCAATACTATAACCTGTCAATAAATCAATTCTATTTCCTAAAAACGAAACACGAAGTCTAATAGGTGCGTTGTTTTCTTGACCTTTTCGCTTGTGAATATTAAATGTTAAAGTTCTTTTTATGACTTTCATTTTGGTGCTTTTAATTTAACTTGGGTACAAACATAATAAATTACACCCAAAAATACACCCACTTTTTATGATTTTTTATGACACTTTATGATAGTTTAAAACATCTAAAATACATTTAAAACACTAATATACAGATATTTGACACTCAAAAACGGTTTATGGAAGTTGTGGAGATAGAGCCTCTTTCTCCGCTAAAAGCCTCACAAATAATTTATTTGTGAGGCTTTATGATTTTATAATATGGCTTTTATTGAGTTAATTAATAAAAATTTAATTCTAATTTAGTATATAAAAGTAGTCGTTAAAAAAGTTTGAGTTTGTTTCTTAAACTTATTTTTATATAACTTAGAATAAAAAAGAGAGTAATATTAATAATATATTACTCTCTTTTTTTGATTTTTTTCATTATTGTTTATTAAACAATCATAGTAACAGGATTTTCAATAAATGTTTTTAATGTTTGTAAAAATTTAGCACCAACATCTCCGTTAATTGTTCTGTGGTCACAAGCTAAGGTTAATTTCATAGTATTGCCAACTACAATTTGCCCGTCTTTAACAATAGGCTTCTCAACAATAGCACCAACTGATAAAATAGCAGAATTAGGCTGATTAATAATTGAAGTAAAACTTTCTACCCCAAACATTCCTAAATTAGAAATTGTAAAGGTACTGCCTTGCATTTCATTAGGTGTAATTTTTTTGTCTTTTGCTTTTCCTACAAATTCTCTTATTGATACACCTATTTGTGATAAACTTAAATTGTCACAATGTCTTACAACAGGCACAACTAAACCGTCTTCAACAGCAACAGCAACCCCAATATTAATGTGGTTATGTATTTTTATGGTGTCTTCTGACCAAGTAGTGTTAATTTGAGGGTGCTTACGTAATGCCATAGCACAAGCCTTAACTATAATATCATTAAAAGATACTTTTGTATCAGGAATAGTATTAATTATTTTGCGTGATTTTATTGCGTTATCCATATTTACTTCAATAGTTAAGTAAAAATGTGGAGCAGATGATTTTGAAACACTCAAAGCCTTAGCAATAGTTTTACGCATTTGTGAAGTTTTAATTTCACTTGTGTCATCTACATTGGTTGTAATATTCTCATTTTTTGTAACATTCGTAAACGTATTTTTTTGGTTTGTTGAAGTAACAGTATAGTTTTCAATATCTTTTTTAATAATACGTCCATTTTCACCTGTTCCTGCTATTTCAGATAGGTTAATTCCTTTGTCTTTAGCTATTTTTTTTGCTAAAGGCGATACAAAAATTCTTCCCTCTGATGTAATATTTGTATGGCTAGTTTCAGTATTAATATTTTCAACAACCTTATTCTCAATAATTTCCTCTTTATTTTCTTTTATTGGGGTAGTATTTTCTTTTTCTACTTCTTTAGAATTAGTATTTTGTAATAAATCAGAAAAATCTTCACCTTTTTCTCCAATAATAGCTAATAAACTATCAACAGGCACAGTTTCTCCTTCTTCAATTCCAATATGCAATAAAGTACCTTCGTGAAAAGACTCAAACTCCATTGTAGCTTTATCGGTTTCAATTTCAGCTAGAATATCTCC
Organism: Tenacibaculum sp.; assembly: GCA_018456245.1. Classification (GTDB taxonomy): domain Bacteria; phylum Bacteroidota; class Bacteroidia; order Flavobacteriales; family Flavobacteriaceae; genus Polaribacter. The sequence goes on from JAGYHQ010000013.1 coordinate 15,076, forward strand.
TTCTTCAATTTTATCTCCTACTTTTTTTAGCCATGTAGCTACTGTTCCTTCTTCCATTGTGTCGCTTAAGCGAGGCATATTAATTACTGTTGCCATAATATATAATAACTATTTTATAAACGGATAATCTTCTTGTTCGTAAACAACATCGTGTAATATATTTACATCAGGGTACGGAGACTCTTCAGCAAATTTTTCACATTCTTTAACCTTATCTTTAATTTCGTTGTTTATTTTTTTAATTTCTTCATCAGTAGCATATTTGTTCTCTTTAATATGCTCTAATACTTGGTTAATAGGGTCTAATTTTTTATATTCTTCAACCTCGTTTTTAGTACGATATTTTTGAGCATCAGACATTGAATGTCCTCTATACCTATATGTTTTTATCTGTAAAAATGTAGGTCCGTCTCCACGTCTTGCTCTTTGTATAGCTTCATCAATTGCTTCAGCAACGCTTATCGGGTTCATTCCGTCAACAGGTCCACAAGGCATTTCGTATCCTAAACCAAGTTTCCAAATATCTGTATGATTTGCAGTTCTTTCTACTGATGTACCCATTGCATAATTATTATCTTCACAAATGAAAACAACAGGCAATTTCCAATTCATAGCCATATTAAAAGTTTCGTGTAATGACCCTTGGCGAGCAGCTCCATCTCCAAAACAACATAAAGTAACGGCATCGCTACCTTTATATTTATCGGCAAAAGCAATACCAGCCCCTAAAGGAATTTGCCCACCTACAATTCCGTGACCTCCATAAAAACGGAATTCTTTAGAAAAAATATGCATAGACCCACCTAAACCTTGTGATGTTCCTGTGGCTTTACCATACAATTCAGCCATAACACGTTTAGGGTCAACTCCCATACCAATAGGTTGTACGTGATTACGATATGCTGTAATCATTTTATCTTTTGTTAAGTCTATTGCGTGTAAAGCTCCCGCCAAAACAGCTTCTTGACCGTTATATAGGTGTAAAAAACCTCTTACTTTTTGTTGAATATACACTTCGGCAAGTTTGTCTTCAAACTTTCTCCAAAATAGCATATCCTTATACCATTTTAAGTAAGTGTCTTTGGTTATTTCTTCCATTTTTTATACTATTTTTTTTTGATAAGCAAGATACAAAAGTAACGATTATTAACAGAATATAAAAGATGTAAGCGAAGTAATTAGTAGGTTTTGTTATTTTTTTACAATAATTGCAATGACTTTAGCGTCTTTTGCTAACATCCATTCGCCTTCTTTAATAACGTATTTATTATCATCAAAAAAAGCAAAATATCCTGTGTTTGGTGTTAATTTTCCTTCATTTATTGCTGTAACTTCTAATCTGTTAATGCCTTTTTCTAAAGGAATTTTTATGGTTTTAATTCTCGGGGATAATAAAAATTCATGATAATGAACTTTCCCATTCATAGCTATTTGAACTTTATCTCCGTCAAATCTACCAAAATCATAACTACTAATGTAAATGTATTTAGAATTTGTATGAAAACTACCTAAATCCATATCAACTATTGGAAAATTAGGGAATTTGCCTTCAAAATTCTTTTTATAATTTTCTTTGGCAATCATTTCAGGAAGTATAATTCCTTTGTTTTTTAGGTTTTCTTCTTCTTGTTTTCTTCTATTTTTTTCTTGAAGTTTTTTATTTGCAGTTTTAAAACCAGCATCATTATCAAAATCTAATGATTTAGGTTTTTTAATTTTTTCAACAGGAACTTTTAAAGTTCCTATAAATGAATTATCAGTATTATTATCAGGATTATCTAACTGAGCAAAAATTTTATTATTGATTGTAAATAATAAAATTAAGCTTAATAATTTTAAAAAAATACTTTTTTTCTCCATTCTATATTTCCTTTTTCTAATTCAGAATTTAATTGTGGTAATGAATTTTTCTTTTCAGAAAATAAACCTATCAACTGAAAACAATCAAAAAACACACCAAATACTAATTGTAATAAGTTTTTTATGGAATTTTAAATGTTTTACCACAATGTACATAATAAAAATTATAATATCAAAAAAAATAATAGATTGAATAGTAGGTCTTTAAAATAAAAAAGTCCATTTTGTTTATGTAAAATGGACTTTTTTTATAAAAATTACATTGTAGCTTTATTTGTATTCTACATAAGGTAAATTAAAAGTATCTGCAACGCTTTTGTAAACTACATCTCCTTTAATTATATTTAAGCCTTTTTTTAATGCTTCATCATCAGCACAAGCTTTTTCCCAACCTTTGTTAGCTACTTGCATAACGTATGGTAATGTAACGTTAGATAATGCTGTAGTTGACGTAAAAGGAACAGCACCTGGCATATTAGCAACACAATAATGAACTACATCATCAATAATAAATGTAGGGTCTTCGTGTGTTGTTGGGCGAGATGTTTCAATACAACCACCTTGGTCTACAGCAACATCAACAAGTACAGTACCTGGTTGCATATCTTTTAACATATCTTTTGTAATGATATTAGGAGCTTTAGCTCCTGGAATTAAAACAGCACCAATAATTAAATCACTTGTTTTTATTAACCTGCGAACATTGTATTCATTTGAATATAATGTAGTTACGTTTGATGGTAATATGTTTGCTAATTCTCTTAAACGATTAACATTTACATCTAAAATATAAACATTAGCTCCTAATCCTGCAGCCATTTTAGCAGCCTGAGTTCCAACAACTCCACCACCAATAACAACAACTTTTGCAGGCTCAACCCCTGGAACACCACCTAATAAAATACCGCGTCCTTTCATTGGTTTTTCTAAAAATTTAGCTCCCTCTTGAATTGCCATTCTACCAGCAACTTCTGACATAGGAGTTAATAATGGTAAAGAACGGTCTTTAAGTTCAACAGTTTCATAAGCTAAACAAATAGCTTTGCTTTTTATCATAGCATCAGTAAGAGGGCGATGAGAAGCAAAATGGAAATAAGTAAATAATATTTGATTTTCTTTTACTAAATCATATTCTTTTTCAATAGGTTCTTTAACTTTTACAATCATTTCAGCAATGTTGTAAACGTCTTCAATAGTTGGTAATATTTTAGCACCAGCTTTTACATATTCTTCATCAGAAAAACCACTTCCTTCACCAGCAGTTGATTGCACATAAACTTCGTGGTTGTTTTTTGATAAAGCATAAGCACCAGCAGGGGTAAGCCCTACACGGTTTTCATTGTTTTTAATTTCTTTAGGAACTCCTATTATCATAATTTTAAAGATTTTTTTGTTATAATAATTAAAGGAACAATATTAAATATTTTTAAGTAAAAAAGCGACAATTATTTTATTATCTTTATGCAAATGTTTTTTTGAGTAAAAAAATATGATAAAATGAATGAATTAAAAGATTTTATAGTTTATCGTTATGAAAGTTTGCTTAATGCAAATAAAAGTAACGATTATCAAGAACGTATTCATAAAATGACAAAAGTTCTTGTAGATTTTTTATACAACAACAATTTGTTAGTTAATATACAGCCATACGATAAGGACGGCAATGTTAAATTAGATTTGGTAATAATGTATTCTAATCTTACCGAAGATGGAGTAGAAATGTTTAAAAAACCAGTAAGAAATTGGATGAAAGCACATGATAGAGGTACAAGAATTGATAAAATAACAATTTTAGAAAAAGGACTTGAAAAAATAAAGTCTGCCAAATAAAAATTATTTATCTGTTTAAAATACTTTCTATTTTTGGTTAAAAGTAAGTATCTTTACGCCTTGTTAACGTAATTTTTATATGGAATTATACAAAGAAAATAAATTGAAGATTTACAATTCTTTATCAAAAAGTAAAGAATTATTTAAACCATTAGTAGAGGGTAGAGTAGGGATGTACGTTTGTGGTCCTACGGTATATAGCAATGTTCATTTGGGTAATATTCGTACATTTATGTCATTTGATATGGTGTATCGTTATTTATTGCATTTAGGTTATAAAGTGCGTTATGTACGTAATATTACAGATGCAGGGCATTTAGAAAATGATGCTGATGAGGGAGAGGATAGAATTGCTAAAAAAGCCCGTTTAGAGCAAATTGAACCTATGGAAGTAGTACAACGTTATGTGGTTGATTTTCATAATGTAACCAACAAATATAATTTTTTACCACCAAGTATAGAGCCTACTGCAACGGGGCATATAGTAGAACAGATTGAAATGATTAAAGAAATCGTAAAAAAAGGTTTGGCTTATGAGGTAAATGGTTCGGTTTATTTTGATGTTTTAAAATATAATGAAACTAATAGATACGGAATTTTATCAGGTAGAACTATTGAAGATGCAATTCATAATACTCGTGCGTTAGATGGGCAATCTGATAAAAAAAATCCGCAAGATTTTGCACTTTGGAAGAAAGCAGATGAACGCCATATTATGCGTTGGCCTTCGCCTTGGAGTGATGGTTTCCCAGGGTGGCATTTAGAGTGTTCGGTAATGAGTTCAAAATATCTTGGAGAGCAGTTTGATATTCACGGAGGTGGAATGGATTTAAAATTTCCACATCATGAATGTGAAATTGCACAATCTAAAACTTGCTCAGGTGTTAGCCCAGTAAATTATTGGATGCACGCTAATATGTTATTGCTTAATGGGCAAAAAATGGCAAAATCAACAGGTAATTTTGTACTTCCTAATGATATTTTAACGGGAAATAACGATGTATTACCAAAGGATTTTGGGGTAGGAGTTGTTAGGTTTTTTATTATGCAGGCACACTATCGTAGTATCTTAGATTTTTCAGGAGAAGCATTATTAGCATCAGAAAAAGGATATAAAAAATTGATTGAAGCCATTAATTTATTAGATGATGTTGAGGCAAGTTCAGAATCTACTTTTAATGTAAAAGAATGGAGGCAGAAATGTTATGATGCAATGAATGATGATTTTAACACGCCAATTTTAATATCACATTTATTTGAGGCTGTTAAGTTTATCAATCAATTAAAGGATGATAAAGCTACCATATCAAAAGATGATTTAGTTTTGTTAAAATCAACAATAAATGCTTTTGTATTTGATGTTCTTGGTTTGGTTAATGATGTTGAAGAACATAGTTCTGATAAATTAGACGGAGTAGTAGAATTGCTAATAAAATTAAGAAAACAAGCAAGAGAAAATAAAGATTGGGCATTGTCTGACCAAATAAGAGATGAATTATTAGAAAAAGGAATACAGTTGAAAGACGGTAGAGAGGGAACAACATATTCAATAAATTAATTTTTGGGTAAAATTTTAACATATCCGTTTATTTTGTTGGTTAGGTTTTATCAGGTAGCTATATCACCTTATAAACCAGCGTCTTGTAGGTATAGTCCAACGTGTTCAAGTTACACGATTGAAGCTTTAAAAACTCACGGACTTTTTTACGGAGGAAAATTAGCCATAAAAAGAATTTTTAGTTGTCATCCTTGGGGGGGAAGTGGGTACGACCCTGTCCCTACAAAAAAGAGAATAAATGATTATTAATAGTAAAAAACGTTTACCCTAACGTACAAAAAGGGAATATTATATGAATTTTTTAGCAGTAGATTGGTTTTGGGACCCTGAAATGTTTAACCTTTGGGGAATAAGTGTTCGTTGGTATAGTTTTATGTTTATTGTAGCATTTTTATCGGGTATAAACCTTACGAAAAAAATGTATAGAGCTGACGGAATTCCAACTGAAAAAGTTGATCCATTATTTACTTATGTATTTTTTTCAATGTTAATAGGAATGCGTTTAGGAGATGTTTTCTTTTATAGCTGGGATTATTATCAAAATCATTTATTAGAAATATTTTTACCAATAAAAGAAAGTGCAGGTAGTTCTACTTTTTTCGGGTTATTACAGGGGTATAAATTTACAGGTTTTACAGGGTTAGCAAGTCACGGTGCTGCTATTACAATTCCTATTGCATTGTATTTTTATAATAAAAAATACTTACAAAAATCGTGGTTATTTATTTTAGATAGATTGTGTATAATGGTAGCAATGGCAGGTTTCTTTATAAGAATGGGTAACTTTTTCAACTCGGAAATTTATGGAAAACCAACAGATGCATCCTTTGGAATTATTTTCTCAAGAGCAGGAGAAGTTGTACCTCGTCATCCTACACAGTTATATGAAGCATTTAGTTATTTAATGATATTCCTTGTGCTTTGGTTTATTTTTTGGGATACTTATAAAAGGCACAGAGAAGGATATTTATTTGGTTTATTTATGATGTCTGTTTGGGGTTTACGCTTCCTTATAGAATATGTTAAAGAACCACAGGTAGAAGGTAGAGAAGATATAATTTTAGGGTTAAATACAGGGCAGTTATTAAGTATTCCTTTAATTTTAATAGGAGTTTATTTGTTTTTTAGAAAACCTAAAACAGCGTAGTTTTATATTCAATAAAATTACTAATAAAGAATAATAAATATAAAGTCCTTAAAGGTTTTTAAAACCTTTAAGGACTTTATATTTATAGAATGTTGTTCAATGAAAACTAAAAGTTCTTTTTATAAAAAATAGCTGAAGTTTTACTTGTGTTTCCTACATTATCAGAAACAGTAATTTTAAATAAATGTTTACTTCCTAATAATTTTTTATCAGAAAAATCATATGTTAAAATTCCTTTTTTGTGGTTGTATTCCATTAAAATCCATTCCCCATTAATTGTTGCATACCAACTTTTAATACCAGTTTCGTAATCCTTTATTTTAACTTTTAAGGTTTTATTTGCTGAAATCCACTGTTTGCTTTTAAAGTTTAATAATGAAATTGATGGATTTTTTGTGTCAAATTTTAAAGTATAACTTCCTAAACTTTTTGATGTGGTGTAAACCTTATTATCTTTCTTTTTAGTTGATGTATATCTAGGGTATTTCTTTCTAGTAACATTGGCAATGTATACTTGTTGTTTTTGCTTTTCAGATAAATGACTTGTATCAAAAGTTAATGTAAAACGTTTATCTAACGGAATTATAGGTTCGTGTATTTTTGCAATGTTATTTTCTACTTTAAAATCTATATAAGTGTCTTTATAAAAAGTGTTTTTAGGAAAAGCTACAGTAACATTTTCTAGTTTAAATTTATGAAAATCTTTAGCTATTATTTTGTAGTTAGTAGTGTCTCTTTCAATAAAAACAGAATTGTTTGCTGTTCCTTTAATAGGAATTTTTAAAGAAGAAATATTACCTTTAAAATCTTTAGCTATAATTTCAACATTGTAATTTAATCCATCTTCAATATATAGTTTACCACTATTTACTAAATCTTTGTAAATGCTTAATTTATTTTTATCAGTTTTATATGTTTTTTGAACTCTATTTCTGTATTTTGCATAGTGTTCATAATCAATTAGTAAGTTAATATATTTACTTTCACTAAAAGAAAAAGTTTCAAGATTATGATAATATATACGTTCGCCATTTAGTTTCATTTCTAAACTGTATATTCCATTTTTATTGTTGGCGTTATTAAGCCTGTCAAAAACATTAATTCCTAAGCCAATATTACCGTTAGCAGAAAATCTATCAGCTAAATAATTACCATTTCCTAAATTCTTAATAGGTATGGTTGTTTTTTTTGAATATTGATTTATTTTTGAAAAATCATCTAACGGAAAAGCCATTAATTTATTAATTGACGGATTTTTTGTGTCGGCAATATCTAAACCGAAATGCATAGGATTAATTATTTTTTCGGTTTTTGTATCTCTAATTTCATAGTGTAGATGAGGTCCTCCTGACCCTCCTGTGTCCCCTGTATAACCGATTATTTGTCCTTTTTTTATAGGGAATTTATCCTTTTTAGGAAAAATATTTCCTGTTTGGTAGTTTTTTTTCTTGTACTGTACTTTTTTTACGTATTTCTGTATTTTAGGTTCATATTTTTTTAAATGAGCATAAACAGTTGTATATCCATTAGGATGATTAATGTACAATGCCTTTCCAAAACCGTATTGAGAAACTTTTATGCGAGAAACATATCCGTTTGCTGGTGCATAAATAGGTATTCCTTGTTTACCTTGTGTTTTTATATCTATTCCTGAATGGAAATGATTACTACGAAGTTCACCAAAAGTACCTGATAATTTAAGAGGTATTTTTAAAGGAGAAGAGAAATAATTTTCAGGATATTTAGTTTGAGAATATCCAAATTTGCTTAAAATTAGTATTATAAAAAAGTAATGTAGTTTCAATTTGTAATGTTTTTGTGATAAAAGTAGTAAAATTATATTTGATGGTAAATTTATCATATTTTTTCATAATGGAACAAAAAACAAAAAAAATCTTGTTAGTCTTATACTAGATTAGTAATTTTGCTTGAAATAGTTTTTTTCTCAAAAAGATAGATGAGTAATACTTTAGAAGCAATTAGTTCACTTAAAAGTAAGTTAGAAAAGTTAATTTCTAATTACAATTTTTTAAAAGAGGAAAATGAGGCTTTGCTTAGAGATAATACTAAGTTGCTTCTACTGTTGGAGGAAAATAAGCAAAAGTTAATAAATCAAAAAAAAGAATATGATTTATTAAAAATTGCGAAAGCTATCAATGGCAGTAATGATAGTGTGAGAGAAACAAAACTTAAAGTAAATACTTTAATTAGGGAAATTGATAAATGTATAGTTCAGTTAAGTTCTTAAGAGATTATTTTGTATGGAAAAATTAAAGGTTAATGTTGTGGTTGCAGGAAGAACTTATCCGCTTAGTGTTAATTCTACACAAGAGGAAGAAGGAATGCGTAAGGCAGCTAAAAATATTAACAATTTAATGAGGAAGTTTGAGCAAAGTTATGCTGTAGCAGACAAACAAGATGTATTGGCAATGTGTGCATTGCAGTTTGCATCTAAGCTAGAAATAGCTACGTTAAAAATGAGTGAAGATACAAATAAATCAATAGAGAAATTAAATGAATTAACAGAATTATTAGATAATAATTTAAAGTAAGTTCTTGTAAATAATAACAGATAATATACTGCCTACATTAGTAAAATTGTTTGATAAACTCAACACTATTTAATTAGAAAGGATGAGTCGTGGTTAGAAAAGCATGCCGTTAGTGCCAATATTTTTGGTTTCTTGGACGGATTATTGACTAGCTCGTTAGTCCTAAACCTGTTTTTAGGAGTTTATAAAAACCTTGCTGGTGTAGGCTTTTATTATATATATTAAATTTGAATTATGAATGAAATTTTATTTCCTGTATTGGTAGGAATGATAGGTATAGGTGTTGGTTTTGCCATTTCTGTACTATTAACAAAAATAAGTGGTAATAAGTTAATAAAAGAAACGCAAAAGGAAGCTGATAATATCTTAAAGGAAGCTAGAGTTGAGGCTGAAGCTGTTAGAAAAGATAAGATACTTCAGGCGAAAGAAAAATTTATTGAATTAAAATCGGAACACGAAAAAGTTATTTTAGCTCGTGAAAAGAAAATATCTGATGTAGAGAAACGTATTAGAGATAAAGAGTCTAAAGTGTCTGCTGAATTAGATAAAAACAAAAAACTTACAATTTCTTTAGAAAAGAAAGAGGAAGAATACGATTTTAAACTTGATTTGTTAGAGAAAAAAGAAGAAGAGTTAGGTAAAAACCATAAACGTCAAGTAGAAATGCTTGAGCAAATTTCTGGGTTATCTGCAGATGAAGCTAAACAACAATTAATGGAAAGTTTAAAAGAAAAGGCAAAAGCAGATGCAATGTCTTTTATTCAAGAAACTGTTGAAGAAGCTAAAATAACATCTCAGCAAGAAGCAAGAAAAATTATTCTAAATACCATACAAAGAGTAGGAGTAGAACAAGCTATTGATAATTGTGTATCTGTCTTTAATTTAGAGTCCGATGATGTAAAAGGAAGAATTATAGGTAGAGAAGGACGAAATATTAGAGCTTTGGAAGCTGCTACAGGGGTAGAAATTATAGTAGATGATACACCAGAGGCCATTATTCTTTCTTGTTTTGATCCTATACGTAGGGAAATTGCACGTTTATCAATGCATAAATTAGTAACCGATGGGCGGATTCATCCTGCAAGAATAGAGGAAGTAGTAAAAAAGACTGAAAAACAAATTTCACAAGAAATTATTGAAGTAGGTAAACGTACAGTAATAGATTTAGGTATTCATGGGTTACACCCTGAATTAATAAAAACGGTTGGGCGTATGAAATACCGTTCTTCATATGGACAAAACTTATTACAACACTCTCGTGAAGTGGCTACACTTTGTGGTATTATGGCAGCTGAAATGGGCTTAAATGCAAAGGCAGCTAAACGTGCAGGATTGCTACATGATATAGGTAAAGTACCTGAAACAGAAAGTGAATTACCTCATGCATTATTGGGTATGGAATGGGCTGAAAAGTATGGCGAAAAACCTGATGTCTGTAATGCAATTGGTGCGCACCATGATGAAATAGAAATGAAGAGTTTATTATCTCCAATAGTACAGGTTTGTGACGCTATATCAGGAGCAAGACCGGGAGCAAGACGCCAAGTATTAGATAATTATATTAAGCGTTTAAAAGATTTAGAAGATATAGCATTTGGTTTTAACGGAGTTCAAAAAGCCTACGCAATACAAGCAGGACGTGAATTACGTGTTATGGTTGAAAGTGAGAAGGTAAATGACCAAAAAGCCTCTGAACTTTCATTTAACATATCTCAAAAAATACAAAATGATATGACGTACCCTGGGCAAGTAAAGGTTACTGTTATCCGTGAAACAAGGGCTGTTAATATTGCTAAATAAAATAAATAGATTATGGGAGAATTTAAAATTAAAATAGGAGGTCTTATTTTTAAGAGAAAAGCAATTCTTTTAATCTTGCTTTGTATTCTTATTAATATTGTACTTATAGCAACAGTAGAAATTTTAGCTAAAAATGACATTATTAATATTAATCCTGCTTTTTCATTTTTTATTGGTTGGTTGCCAATTCTTTTATTTAGTCAAAAAATATTTGAAAATATAGATAAAGTGAAGTGATATTTCCCTTTATCATAACAAAAAAAAATCCCATAAATTTTAATTTATGGGATTTTTTTTTTGTTTGTAATAATGTTATTTTTTAGTTATTCTCTTGCGTTTTCTTCCAAATCCGCCAGAGTCTTGGTTGTTTTTAAAACCACTACCACTACGCCTTCCTCTTGAGTTTTGTTTTTCAGAACTTCTTCTACGTCCAAATCCTCCTTCATTTTTACTTCCAAAAGATTTTTTACCTCTTTTTCTACCTCCTCGGTTTCCTCCTCCACGTTCAGATTTTGTAATTTCAATGTTTACAAAACGTCCGCCAAATTCAGGTTCATTTACTTTAAAAGCCTCTAAGGTAGAATCTTCAAAACTTTTGTCAATTTCAAAGAAAGAAAAAGTATCTAAAATATCAATAGCTCCAATTTCAATTTTATCTCCAATATTTTGGTCATTTATTAACCCTATTAATTTAGCAGGATTTAATCTATCTTTTCTTCCTATATTAATAAAGAAACGAGTCATATTTTCACTAGATGCTCTTCCTCTTGAATTTTCTTTTGATGACAAATCATTTAAATCAGAAGTATTTTCATAAAAAGATAAGAATGAATTAAATTGTGATGACACAAACTTTTGAATTAATTCTTCACGAGATAAATGTTCAAATTTTTCATAAACACTTGGTAAAAAAGATTCTATTTGGCTTGTATTTATTTCAGTATTTTTAATTTTATCAATTAAATGGAATAATTGTTTTTCGCAAATTTCTTTTCCTGTCGGAATTTTTGTTGCAACAAATTTTTGTTTAATAATTCGTTCAATAGAGTGTAAACGTCCTTTTTCTTTTCTATTAACAAGTACAATTGAAATACCTTTACTACCAGCACGTCCTGTACGTCCGCTTCGGTGATTGTAGTTTTCAATTTGGTCTGGTAATTTATGATTTATAACGTGTGTTAAATCAGTTACATCAATTCCACGAGCAGCAACATCAGTAGCTACTAATATTTGAACAGTTTTTTTTCTGAATTTTTCCATTACACTATCACGTTGAGCTTGTGATAAATCTCCGTGTAAAGAGTCAGCATTATAACCATCACGAATTAAGTTATCTGCAACTTGCTGTGTTTCTCTTCGTGTTCTACAAAAAACAATTGCATATATATCAGGATTAACATCAGCAATTCTTCTTAAAGCAGGATAACGAGTTTTTTCATTTACCAAATAATATTCGTGACTCACGTTATTTGAACCTGTATTTTTTTCACCTGAAGTAACTTCAACAGGGTTTTTCATATAATTTCTTGCAATTTCTTCAACTTCTCTTGGGAATGTTGCTGAAAATAACAATGTTTGTTTATCGTTAGGAGTTGCTTCTAAAACTTTATCTAGGTCTTCTTTAAAGCCCATATTAAGCATTTCATCGGCTTCATCTAAAACAACCCATTTAATATTACCTAATTTTAAAGCTCTACGATTAATTAAATCAACCGTTCTACCAGGTGTTCCAATTACTATATGTGCTCCTTTTTTTAATTTTCTTATTTGTTCATCAATGTTAGCTCCTCCATATACTGTAACCGTTTTTAGGTTTGGTATATATTTAGAAAAATCTTCAATGTTTTTACCTATTTGAACAGCTAATTCACGTGTTGGCGATAAAATAATCGCTTGGGTGTTCATATTTGTTAAATCGGCAAGTTCTATTATTGGTAAACTAAATGCTGCGGTTTTACCTGTACCTGTTTGTGCAAATGCCTTTAAATCAGTCGTTGAAGAAATGATTTGTGGAATTGCTTTTTCTTGAATAACACTAGGTTTTACGTAACCTAAATCTAATAATGCATCTAGTATAGGCTGTTGTAAGCCTAAATCAGTAAATGTTGACATAACTGTGATTTTTTAGTAGAATTCACAGATGCCCATCCGTAAATTCTTAATTAATTTTAATGATGAAACTCCTCTAAAAAGGTGTTTTATTTATTATTTATTGAAGTGAAAGAATTGTAAATGTTTTTTCAACTTAACTAAATTCTTACGTATTCATTGAAACTTTTAGAAGTGTCTCTTTTTCTTGGACGGTGCAAAACTACATTAAAAAAATGAGCTTAACAAATTAAGTATTGTTTTTTTACTTAAAACTTTGTTTTTGGTATAATAGTTAATATTTTTTTAATGAAAAAATAATTTAAATGTTAAAATTTTATGTATTTATAAAATTTTAACGTTTATTTGTGAAATAATAAACTTAAATAAACATAAAATGAAAAAACTTTTTAAAGGTGGGGTGGTATTACTCTTAATGTTTTTTGTGCAAATAACCTTTGCGCAAGATAAAGTTATTTCGGGTGTGGTTTCTGATGAAACAGGTCCATTACCGGGGGTTAGTATTTTAAAAAAAGGCACAACAAAAGGTACTGAAACAGATTTTGATGGTAAATATACCATTAAGGCTAAAGTAGGAGATATTCTTGTGTTTAGTTTTCTTGGTATGAATACCGTTGAGAAAAAAGTGGGAAAATTGTCGGTTTATAATGTAAAATTGGAGTCTGAATTTGAAGCAATTGATGAAGTTGTAATTACAGGTATTACAAAAACTGATAAAAGACTGTTTACAGGTGCTGTAACGAAGTTAAAAGCGACAGATGTTAAAATTGAGGGGGTACCAGATATTAGCCGTTCATTAGAAGGGCGTGCAGCAGGGGTTTCTGTTCAAAATGTATCAGGTACATTTGGGGCTGCTCCAAAAATTAGAGTTCGTGGTGCTACTTCTATTTATGGTAATTCAAAACCTTTATGGGTTGTTGATGGGGTTATATTAGAAGATGTTGTTAATGTAACGGCAGATGATTTAGCGTCAGGAGACCCTACAACGTTAATTAGTTCTGCTATTGCTGGTTTAAACCCTGATGATATTGAAAGTTTTGATGTTTTAAAAGATGGTTCTGCTACTTCAATATATGGGGCGAAAGCCATGTCTGGGGTTGTTGTTATAACAACTAAAAAAGGTAGAAATGGAGTTAGTACATTTAACTATACATCAAATTTTACGCATAGGGTAGTTCCTCGTTATAGTAATTTTAATATTATGAACTCTCAAGAACAAATGGAAGTTTATCAAGATATGCAAAGAGCAGGTTATCTTGGTATTTCTGATATGAAAGGAAAATCAAGTGTAGGGGTTTATGGTAAAATGTATGAAGATTTATATGAATTAGACCCTAAAACAGGAGATTTTAAATTAGGTGCAGATGAAGCAAGTATTTTATCTTATTTAAGAAAGGCAGAAAGAAGAAATACTAATTGGTTTAAAGAGTTATTTAATTATAATATGATGCAAAATCATTCTATTAGTATGTCTTCAGGAGGAGAGAAATCAACTTATTATGCTTCTTTAAGTGCTCTTGTAGATCCGGGGTGGACTAAGCAAAGTAGTGTTCGTAGATATACAGCAAATTTAAATGCTTCATATAAACTTTCTGATAAATTAAAATTAAACGTAATAAGTTCAGGTTCTTATAGAAAGCAAAAAGCACCAGGTTCTGAGGTATCAAAACCGAATGATGTAATGGGGGCTGTAGGTAGAGATTTTGATATAAACCCTTATAAATATGCTTTATCAACATCAAGGGCTTTAAGTGCTAAAGAATTTTATAAGAGAGATTATGCTCCTTTTAATATTTTAAAAGAATTAGATAATAATTATATGGATATTAATGTAAGTGCTTTAAAATTTCAAGGAGAATTTACTTGGAATGTGGCAAAAGGACTTACGGCTAAATTTTTAGGGTCTATAAATTATACTTCTTCTAAAAGAGAACATCATATAACGGAGTTCTCTAATAAAGCAATGTCTTATAGAACGGCTTCCCCAGAAGTTGTAAGAAAAAATAATTCTAATTTATACCAAGACCCTGATGAAAAATTTGGAGTTAAGAAAGTTGTATTACCAGAAGGAGGTTTTTATACATCTTATTTTAATGAATTAATGGCTAATAGTTTTAGAGCGAGTCTTCAATACAGTAAAAATATTGATAATACTCATATAATTGATGCTTTTGTAGGAACACAAGCTAATTCTTCTAATAGGCATTTTACATGGAATAGAGGTGTGGGTATGCAATATTCAATGGGAGAAACTCCTTTCTTTGATTATAAATACTTTAAAAAAATGAAGGAAGATGGAAATGAATATTATGGAACAACAAATCTTTTTGATAGAGAATTGGCATTTTTTGGTAATTTAACATATTCATATAAACATAAATATACTCTTAATGGAACTCTTCGTTATGAGGGGTCTAATCAATTAGGTAAGAGTAAACAATCTCGTTGGTTACCTACTTGGAATATATCTGGGTCATGGAATGCTCATGAAGAAGATTTCTTTAGTAGTTTACAGCCTGCATTATCAAGGCTTACATTAAAAGGTTCTTATAGTTTAACTGCTACAAGAGGTAGTGTATCAAATTCATCTATAGTTATCAAAAATCAAACTATTTGGAGGCATAAAGCCGATGCTCAAGAAGGTTCTTTATACATTGATGGTTTAGAAAACTCAGAACTTACTTATGAGAAGAAAAACGAGTTAAATATAGGAGTAGATTTAGGTTTTCTTAACAATAGAATTAATCTTAGTGTAGATTGGTATAAGAGAAATAACTATGACCTTATAGGTCCTGTAAACACTCAAGGTATTGGAGGGCAAGTTTTAAAATTTGGAAATGTAGCAGGTATGAAATCAAGTGGTCTTGATTTGGCTTTATCTACACAAAATATAAAAACAGATGATTTCTCTTGGACTACTAGTTTTATCTATTCTAAATCTAAAAATGAAGTAACAAGACTTGAAAATAATACAACTATGTTTACTTTGGTTTCAGGAACAGGATTTACAAGGGTAGGATACCCAGTAAGGTCTTTATTTTCTATTCCATTTAAGGGATTAGATGAGCAGGGTTTACCTACTTTTACAAATAGAGAAGGGAAAACTACTTCAACGGATATTAATTTCCAAGAAAGAGATTTATTAGATAATTTGGAATACAGTGGTTCAATGGATCCTACAGATGTAGGAAGTTTTGGAAATACTTTTAAATACAAAGGTTTAACTCTTAATATATTTGCAACTTATTCATTCGGGAATGTTGTAAGATTAGATCCATTTTTTAGAAATCAATATTCTGATTTAGATGCTATGCCTAGAGAATTTAGAAATAGATGGGTTGTAGCAGGAGATGAAAAAGTAACAAATATACCTGTTATTGCTACAAAAAGACATAATCAAAATGATACAAGATTAGAAAAAGCCTACAATGCCTATAATTACTCTACTGAAAGAGTAGCTAAAGGAGATTTTATTAGAATGAAGGAAATATCTATAGGGTATAGTTTTGATAAAGATGTAACTAAAAGTTTAGGACTTAATAGTTTGTCATTAAAGTTACAAGGTACTAATTTATTTTTATTGTATTCTGATAAAAAACTTAATGGTCAAGACCCTGAATTCTTTAATGCAGGAGGTGTTGCAATGCCTGTTCCTAAACAATTTACATTTACTATAAAGGCAGGGTTATAGTAAGTATATTAATAATTTAAAATTAAAATAAATGAAAAATAGTATAAAAGCAATTGCTCTTTCTACAGTATTATTGTTCACTTCTTGTAATGATTATTTAGAAGTTGAACCAGATAGAAGAACGCAATTAGACTCAAAAGACAAGATTCAAAAAATATTAGTATCTGCATATTCAAGATCTTCATTTGCAGTACTTACTGAATTATCTTCAGATAATATTGATGATTTAGGTGATAAAGTACATTGGGATAATGATGATTACAATATGTTTTATTGGAAGAATGTAGATGGAAAGGGTAAAGATACTCCTGAAAATTTATGGAGTGGTATGTATGAAGCAATAGCTAATGCAAATGCTGCATTAGATGCTATAGAAAAAAGTTCTTCTAAAGAAGAATTAAAGCCTCAAAAAGGAGAAGCTCTTATAACAAGAGCATATGCTCATTTTGTTTTAGTTAATGTTTTTGGTAAGCACTATAACGAACAAACAAGTAAAACAGATTTGGGCGTTGTTTATATGGAAGAAGCTGAAAAAACATTAAGCCCTAAATATAAAAGAGAAAGTGTTGCTGATATTTATGTTAAAATAGAAAAAGATCTTTTAGAAGGGTTACCTCTTATAAATAACTCTATGTTTAGTGAGGAAACATTAAAATATCATTTTAATACACAGGCAGCTAATGCTTTTGCCGCAAGATTTTATTTGTATTATGGTAAATGGAAAAAAGCTGAACATTATGCGAATTTAGTTCTTGGGCAAAATCCAAAATCATTATTAAAAAATTGGAAGGAATTAAATTCAGGGGCATATGAACAATATGATGATATTCCAAAAGAGTATGTAAGTAGTAAAAGACCTGCAAATTTATTAGTTCAAGAAATGTCATCTATAAGAAGTCGTAAGTTTTATTGGGGAGGTAAAAAATTCCTTAGATTTAAACATCATGAGCTTGTATCAAAAACAGAAACTATAAAAGCTAATTCTTTTTATGGGCCAGGTAATCGAGGTTTTTATATGGGTATTTTTTCATCAATAGCGCCTTATAATATAACAACATTTTTTACTATACCAGAATTTTTTAAAATAACTGATCCTATTAATAATATTGGGTATCCTTACACAGGTGAAGTTTTATTTACAACAGATGAAACTTTATTAGTAAGGGCAGAAGCAAGAGCGATGCAAAAGAAATATGATTTATCTGCAAATGATTTAAATATGTGGGTTTTTAATTTTCATAAATATCCTGTTAATGTTACTGTTGGTGTAATTAATGATTTTTATAATAAATTAGAATATTATACAAATGAAAATCCTACTCAAAAGAAGAAGTTAAATCCTAAATTTGTTGTAGAACCAGGTACTCAGGAGAATCTTATTCATGCAGTTCTTCAGTGTAGAAGAGTTCTTACTTTACATGAAGGGCTTAGATGGTTTGATGTTAAACGATATGGAATTGAAATTCCAAGACGATTATTAAAAGTAAATGGAACGGTAATAGATAAAATTAATGATAATCTTACTGTAGATGACCCAAGAAGGGCAATTCAATTACCTAAGAATGTAATATCATCAGGTTTACAAGCAAATCCAAGGTAGTATAACTTAAAAAATATTTAAAAATGAAAAATATAAAACCAAAAAAGTTACTTACAGTATTGTCTATTGTTTGTTTGGCTATTTTTACTTCCTGTAGTAATGAGGATAAAATAGAAAACAGTGTATTAACATCTATAGAGAATGATAAAGGAGTAAAAACAGAATTAGATGAATGGATAGAGAAAAATTTTACATTACCTTATAATACAAAATTAGTTTATAAGTATGATGATGCTAAAATACCTCAAGACGATTATGCCACACCTGTTTCTTATGAAAAGGCTGTTCAAATGGCTAATATTTTAAAATATTTGTTTTTTGAGCCTTATGAGAAATTTACTTCAAAAGAGTTTTTAAGAAGCTATGCTCCTAAAGAAATTGTATTAATGGGGTCTTCAGTTGTAAATCCTAATGGTACAGAAAAATTAGGGCTTGCTGAGAGTGGAGTTAAATTTACTTTATTTAAAGTTAATAGTTTAGATGTAACAAATCCGTCTCATTTATTTAGGTATTATTTCCGTACAATTTTTCATGAATTTTCACATATTTTACATCAAACAAAATTGTATTCAGCTGATTTTAGAAAACTTTCAGCAACAAATTATGTTAGAGATTCTTGGAGTAACGAATGGTATAATAAAAATAACCCAAGATCTTGGGGAAAACCAATTTCTTTAGAGTTAGGTTTTATTACTAATTATTCATCAAATAATGATAATGATGATTTTGTAGAACTTATATCTCATTATTTAACTTATACTCCTGAAAAATGGAATGAAACATTAGAATTGGCGGGATTTAAAAGAAAACATGATAAGAAACTAGGATTAGTATTTGAGCTTGATGAAAAGGGTAAAAAAATACCTACCGAAGGAAAGAAAATTTTACAAAAAAAAATAAGAATAGTTAAAAATTATATGTATGAAGTTTGGGGTATAAATATGGATGAATTAAGAGATGAAATATTATCTAGAGCTTCTAAATTACATGAATTAGATATTAACACATTAAAATAGAAAGTAATGAAATTATTTAAATTAATAACCCCAGTAGTATTAACGTTATTATTGGCGGTGGGGTGTTCAAAAGTACAAGATGATGATTTGTTTGAAGAATCACCAGCTGTAAGGCTAGAGAAAGCAAGAAATAATTATACTAAATTGCTTGAATCATCTACTGAAGGATGGGTTTTTCAATATTTTGCTTTACCTACAAGTAAAGCAGGAGGGTTTAATTATTATCTTAAGTTTAAGGATGGGTATGTAACGGCAAAAAAAGGATCTAATTCTGATAAAACTATTTATACCGTATTAAATAGAGGAGGTAATGTTTTAAGTTTTAATACTCATAATAAAGTATTATTTGAAGAGGCTGATAAAAGAGCAGAAAACCCAATGATACATGATGGTGCTGATGTAGATTTTCAGTTTTTAATTCTTTCTGCAACAGAAAATGAATTTATATTAAAGGGTGTAAGAACAGGTAATAAAATGAGACTTGTTAAACTTAAATCTAGTGATTATGAGTCTAAAGCAGATGATGTTGGTAATTATATTGAGAAAAGAGGAATAGGAGAATTTATTGTAAATGATAAAAATATTAATCAAACAACTTCTAGAAAAGTATTAAATTATACTGTAGACGAAAAGGAAAAAGGAAAACTTCCGTATGTTTATACTGATACAGGTATTCTTTTTTATGAACCTTATACTGTTGATGGAGTAACATTTAAAAAGCTTACATTAGATAAGGAAAAGAATATCTTAAAATCAGAAAATGGAAAAGTTGTTTTAAAGTTAAATTATCCATTAGATTATGATTTTTATAAAAAGCAATGGGCACTATTTTATGATCTCGCTTCTCAAAAAGTAAAAGATGCGATTGATAAAATAGAAGCAGATTTCAATAAAACCTCATTAGCTATTGATAACGGTTGGGTTTTTTATAAAGGTTATGTAAGTATAGGATTAGATCCACAATCTGCAGAAGATGATTATGGATTACCAACAGACGAAACAACTTCAGGAATCATGTACTATTTTAATGGAGGTAAATTTAGTATTCAAAAATTTACGTCTTTTACAGGTACAACAAATCCTAATGAACTTAATATTAAAGAAGTTTCTGGTTCTTCTCAATGGTATGATTACGGTGATTTTCAAGGGGCTCGTAATTTTACAAACTTTATACTTTCTCATTCTCCTTATACAATTGAAGGAGGTGAGCAAAAGTCGTTAAAATTAATAAGTAAGAAGGATCCTGAAGTGTGGTTTGTTGTTGCTCGATAATAATTAAAAAAATAGTGTTTATTTTTAATAAAAAGTAGGTTGTTTTAACAGCCTACTTTTTTATTTATTTTAATTATTGCTAAATTTCATACATTTGCACAAATTTAAAAAAGAGAAAAATGTTATCAGTTTCTAATTTATCAGTACAGTTTGGCAAAAGAGTTTTGTTTGATGAAGTAAATACTAAATTCACACAAGGTAATTGCTACGGAATTATAGGTGCAAATGGTGCAGGGAAATCTACATTCCTAAAAATATTATCAGGTAAAATAGAGCCTACTTCGGGTAGTGTGCATTTAGAGGCAGGCAAAAGAATGTCAGTCTTATCACAAGACCATTATGCTTTTGATGAATTTACAGTATTAGAAACTGTTGTAATGGGAAATAAAGATTTGTATAAAATCAAAAAAGAAATTGATGCTTTATATGCTGATTATACCGATGAAAATGCCGAAAAAATAGGGGAGTTGCAAGTTAAATTTGAAGAAATGAATGGGTGGAATGCCGATTCTGAAGCAGCATCAATGTTATCAAATTTAGGAATAAAGGAGAATTTACATTATTCATTGGTAAAAGATTTAGATGGCAAGCAAAAGGTGCGAGTGTTATTAGCTCAGTGTTTATTTGGTAATCCTGATGTATTAATAATGGACGAGCCTACCAATGATTTAGATTTTGAAACAATATCGTGGTTAGAGAATTTTTTGGCGAATTATGATAACACAGTAATAGTTGTATCTCACGACCGTCACTTTTTAGATGCTGTTTGTACCCATGTTTCTGATATTGATTTCGGAAAAATAAATCACTATTCGGGTAATTATACATTTTGGTATGAAAGTAGTCAGTTAGCAGCAAAGCAAAGAGCTCAACAAAATAAAAAGGCAGAAGATAAAAAGAAAGAGTTAGAGGAATTTATTCGTCGTTTTTCAGCGAATGTTGCAAAGTCTAAACAAGCAACATCTCGTAAAAAGATGATTGAAAAATTAAATGTAGAGGAAATTAAACCATCAAGCCGTCGTTATCCTGCAATTATTTTTGAAAGAGATAGGGAGGCGGGTGACCAAATTTTAAATATAGAAGGTTTATCCAAAAAAGATGAGGAAGGAAATCTTTTATTTTCTAACATTGATATAAACCTAAATAGAGGAGATAAGGTTGCTGTAATTTCAAGAAACTCAAAGGCGGTAACAGCATTTTATCAAATTATTACTGATAATATGAAGGCAGATTCAGGAAAATATAGTTGGGGAATTACGACAACTCAATCATATTTACCATCTGATAATTCTGAGTTTTTCCAAAACGGAGAACTTAATTTAGTGGATTGGTTACGTCAATATGCAAAAACAGAAGAAGAAAGAGAAGAGGTTTTCTTACGCGGATTTTTAGGAAAGATGATTTTTTCTGGAGAAGAGGCATTAAAGAAAAGTAATGTATTATCAGGAGGGGAGAAGGTACGTTGTATGTTATCTCGTATGATGATGACAAGAGCTAATATTTTATTGTTAGATGAACCTACTAATCATTTAGATTTAGAGTCGATACAATCATTAAACAATTCTCTTATTAATTTTAAAGGAACAATATTGTTTTCGACACATGACCATGAGTTTGCTCAAACCATAGCAAATAGAATAATAGAAATAACTCCAAAAGGTGTAATTGATAAATATTCAACATTTGATGAGTATTTAGAAGATGATAAAATAAAGGAGTTACGAGAGAAAATGTACTCAGAGTAATTAAGAAAAATATTACTATATAATTAAAGCTTTGAAATTATTTCAAGGCTTTTTTTTGTATTTTAGGTTAATGAAAAAAAATATTTTTATTTAAAGTATTGGTGTTTAGGTTGTTTTGTTTTTCTGAATAAAAAACATAAAAAAAACACATGAAATAATTTGTAATTTAAATATAAAAGGTTGTATGTTTGCGGTCCGCTTTTGGGTGGGTAAGTTCATTAATAAATGATGTAAAAAATAAACTAAAAAAAACTTCAAAAAAGTTTTGTCAGAATAAAAAAGGTTTATATGTTTGCAGTCCGCTTTTGAAGTGGTAAGTTCATTAAAAGATGTGTGAGGAGATAAACTAAAAAAAACTTTAAAAAAGTTTTGTTAGAAAAAAAAGATTTATAATTTTGCACTCGCTTTTAAAAAGAGTGATAAGTTCATTAAAAATGGTGTAAAAAAATAAATTTTAAAAAAAACTTCAAAAAAGTTTTGTTAGATTAAAAAAAGATTTATAGTTTTGCACTCGCTTTTAAAAAGAGTGGTAAGTTCTAAGGGATTTTGGAAGGCTGAAAAGCTACTAGTTCGAGTCTAGTATTTCTACAAGAATTTAACTAAGGTATCGGTTGAAATATATTGATTATTGAGGTTATAGAAGTTCATTGATTTATTGAAATTGACAGCGTAAAATTAGAGTAAGATAAACCATATTTTATATTAATATAGAATAATTCTTTTGAAGCTTAACATTTATAATATTAAAGATTATACAATGAAGAGTTTGATCCTGGCTCAGGATGAACGCTAGCGGCAGGCTTAACACATGCAAGTCGAGGGGTAACAGGAGAAAGCTTGCTTTCTTGCTGACGACCGGCGCACGGGTGCGTAACGCGTATAGAATCTGCCTTGTACTGGAGGATAGCCTTTAGAAATGAAGATTAATACTCCATAACATATAACTACGGCATCGTAGAGATATTAAAGATTTATTGGTGCAAGATGACTATGCGTCTTATTAGCTAGATGGTAAGGTAACGGCTTACCATGGCAACGATAAGTAGGGGTCCTGAGAGGGAGATCCCCCACACTGGTACTGAGACACGGACCAGACTCCTACGGGAGGCAGCAGTGAGGAATATTGGACAATGGGCGGAAGCCTGATCCAGCCATGCCGCGTGCAGGAAGACTGCCCTATGGGTTGTAAACTGCTTTTATACAGGAAGAAACACCTCTACGTGTAGAGGCTTGACGGTACTGTAAGAATAAGCACCGGCTAACTCCGTGCCAGCAGCCGCGGTAATACGGAGGGTGCAAGCGTTATCCGGAATCATTGGGTTTAAAGGGTCCGCAGGCGGTTAATTAAGTCAGAGGTGAAATCCCATCGCTTAACGATGGAACTGCCTTTGATACTGATTGACTTGAGTCATATGGAAGTAGATAGAATAAGTAGTGTAGCGGTGAAATGCATAGATATTACTTAGAATACCGATTGCGAAGGCAGTCTACTACGTATGTACTGACGCTCATGGACGAAAGCGTGGGGAGCGAACAGGATTAGATACCCTGGTAGTCCACGCCGT
>JAGYHQ010000039.1 GCA_018456245.1 Tenacibaculum sp.
TTACAGTTATTGGATTAATACCCTTACCAAAATTTAACTGTGCCTTTTCAAGCATCTTCATTGTTTCTTCTACATCTCTAAATCTACGTTTAGTATAATCTATTGACCTTTTGTGTAAATCATCTCTTACAACCTCGTTTTCTTTGATTTTATCTAATTCCGTTGCAATACTACCTCCTTGTACTGAGTTTGCTAACTCAATAATTGGACTATGTGGATTATTCAAATAATCTTTAACAGAAGTAATACGAATATCAATACCATTAGGCTGAAATTTAGGGTCTGAAAAACGGATAAATCCTCCCATTTTTATACGACCTCCAATACTTAACCAGTCTTTTTTTGCCCAAATTCCGTCAAGCGTTCCTTTAAATGTAAATTTACTTTCGTGGTTTTCGTAAAAGTGCTTACACGCCTCTTTGAATAGTTCCCAACTTGCACCTGTTTTACTTGCGTTATCACAAATATAAGCATCAGGCATTTGCATATTTAAAACTGCATATTTGTCGCCTATTTCAGGAACAAAAACACTTCCTGGCATTGTATAACCATCTTCTTCTTTTGGTACAAGTTTAAATTCTCTTTTTGAATGGTCGTAAGTTGCTTCAAACTCTCTACCTGAAAGCATACCACTTTGAAATGATATTGTAAACTCTTTATTACCCTTTATCAAACAATCATTAAAGTTTAAGTTTTGAGGAATAGTCGTATCTGTGAAATTGTAAAAATTCTTTTCTGCATTTTCTACAACTACTCTACTAACAGAACCAACTCGTTTAGGGTAAATCTGTGATAAATCTAAACTTTCTTCCTTTCTGTTTTCTGTTACAGAAGTATCACCAACTACTGAAATACATAATCCTTTGGCATCTGTTTGATAGGTTACTCCCTCATAAGTGTATCTTTGATTTTTCGGCAACAACAACTCTTTATTCCCATATTTTGATAGGTCAATATTTCGGTCGCCACCTTGAATATACAACACATTAAATCCTGCTTTTTGGTCGTCATTATTTCGCCCTACACCACTCACAAAACCGTTACCCTTTCCGTATGATAATGGCAACGGATTGTCCTTATCGTATTCCACTTTTCGTAAATGGATTGTTTTTCCGACAATTTCAAATTCAGTTTTAAATTCACTTGCTATCGTGTTTAAGGCATCATAACAGTTTGTATGATTGTATGATATTAATTTCTCGTGTTTCTCAATACAAGCCCCAACGCTCCAACCTCCGTTATTTTGGTTTAAATTATGGACTAATAATTCCAAATGCTCACTTGGTTTGGCTGTAATAGGGAATTTTAATCGCCCTTGTGTGTCTTTAATTTTATAGTTTTTTAATAAATCTTGTGGACTTCCCAAAGTCATTGAATACTCAAAGTTAGTGCTATTAACTTCGTTTATAATCGCTGGGCTATTTAAAGTATAACGCTGATTTTGATAGTTCACATAACTACCCAAAGGAAATTCAATATATTCAGGTAATGAAAACTTTAAATTGATTTCATTACTACCCATAATTGCTCTCAAACGATAACTTTCATCGTTTGGAATTATATCTTTATATCCGTTTGTAAAATTTATTCTCATATTATATTCACATTTACATCAAACGCACACCAAACATCATTATCTCGTAAATCAAAATCATTGATTTTTGATGATTGATAATAACATTTATATTCTTTGCCCTGTATTGTCAAAATCCGTTCGTTTGGCTTTATCAAATCATTTAAAAACTGATAATATCCACTTAAAAAACTTTGCGTATTACTATGTATAAATAATTTCAAAGTCGCTGTGTATTCTTTCTTTTTACCGATTTGCTCGGCAACTCTTACCCCTGTTATAAATCTGCTTCTTATTTCAAGTTTTGGTTTAGTTTCGGCTTGTTCCTTTTCTATTTTTGGGTAAATTCCATAGTCTTTAAAATTCTTACCGTCTAATAAAAATCCTAAATCGTGAATTGAACTTTGAACGTTATAATTTAATTCAGGAACATTACCACTATCATCACTTAATTTTAATTCAAATTCTTTGCAAACAATAACCCCACCGGTAATGTAATGAGTTCTGATATTTGTAATACCTATAAAACGCAACTTAAATGATAACCCTAAATCATCAAATTCATAAGTTCTGTATGTTTTTTGCATTAAAAACCTCAAAAAACCATCTACATTTCCATTACAATAAATCTTTAAAACAATCTCTTTACTATCTAAAACAGGAGAAACTAAATCTACTTCCAAGCCGTCATATTCTGCCCAATCGTTTTTTTGTGGCTCTTTAAGTTTAGGGTACTGCAACAGGCTTTCATAACTACCCTCTAAAATAGTCGCTCCAAATGTTGATTTTATGTTTGTTCCGTCTATTATCATTATCTTCTCATTTTTATACCTTTGTCGTTTATCGTTTCAATACCTGATTTAACAGAGCTAATATCTGTTTGAATTTTTTGCAACCTTGCTGTATTAGTTTCAATACCTGCAAGATGTTTTAACGATTGAGCCGAGTGCTGTTGCATAAACTTAATACCTGTACTTATTTCTTT
Organism: Tenacibaculum sp.; assembly: GCA_018456245.1. Lineage (GTDB taxonomy): Bacteria > Bacteroidota > Bacteroidia > Flavobacteriales > Flavobacteriaceae > Polaribacter. Next base: position 2,559 of record JAGYHQ010000039.1, read on the forward strand.
TGCAACAGTTAATTGCTGTCTGTCTAATTCATTAGAAAGTGTAAATTTGCTTTCAAGTGAACTCGCTTGGTCTTGGGTCATAGATGCAAAACCTTTCTGTGTAGCTTGGCGTTTTTGCTCTTCTGTAAAAACATCTATACCTGTCATTTTTTTTACATTCTCGTTAAACGCTTCTAACCCAGCTTTCCCTACCTCCATTCTGTTTTTCATCTCGCCAATACTATTACCAATAATTCCCACAACATCATTAGTAATATTTTTTAATGTTGCTTTCTCGTCTTTAATTTTTTTATTCTTTTTATACCCAAATAGAGACCTACCTTGTTCCGTTTTATAGGCAATATTCTTCTCATCTTCGTAAGCATTTTTTATTTTTTTGTTAAGGCTGTCTAAATATGGCTTTAGAACTGAATTAAATACCATTTGCTTACCTAACTTCATCATTACATTCCCAACATTCTTACTAAAACTTTCAAAAGCATCTTCCCCTGTTTTTAGAGATTTAACGATACTGTCCATCATTCCTCCCCCTAACTCTCCAAAGGTGCTTTTTAAATATTCATCAAACTGTTTTTGTGCTTCTTCAGTTTCTTTATATAGCTGAATAATCTCTTGTAAAGCCTCTTTATCTTCTGAACGCATTTGTTGTGTTTGTAAAATACTTTGAGCTCTTACAATATTTAGCTTACCCTCTTTATCAATTAAATCATCATATTTTTCTGTAATACTTGAATAAGTGTCTTTTCCTCGTCCCCAACCAAACAAACCTGTTTTCTTATGACCTGTTTTTATTTGTATTTTATCAAGCTCTGACTTCCAAGATTTTGTTTGAAATCCAAACCATTTGTTTACAACCTCTTTTTTAGTTAGTTTGTCTTGTAATTCTTTAATTTTTTGATTGTATAGAGCTAAATAACCTAATGCTTTTCCTAAAGCATCAACTCCAAAGATATTTTCAGCGTCTTTCATTAACATTTTTTGCTCAAACAACAAATGATTATACACGCGTTGTTGTGCAATATTTGACTGTTGTATTTTTCGTAATGCTTCACGGTGTTTTTTCTCCGCAGACGCTATTTTACCTAATACTCCTGTTACTAATCCTAATCCTGCTCCAATAGCCATTCCCCAAGGTCCAGCAGATTTACCTAATTTAAGACCCAAACTTTGTAAACCACTAACAGCTTGTTTCCCCATACTTGCACCTGACATTACATTACTTGCAATACCTGTAACTGAACTTAAACCGTTAGCTATATTTGAAAATATACCTCCTCCTGTTATTTTTCCAATACTACCCAAAGCAGAACTAAAAGTGTTTAATGCACTTATACCTCCATTTATTTTTTTTGTTACATTTGCTATTGAGTCTTCAAGTTCTTGTACTCCTGCATCTTTTTTAAATAATGTTTTAAAACTTTCTGAAAAAGTACGTGTAGATGTTTCTAATTTTTCCTGTTCTGTTCTTATTTTCTTTAATTCATTAGGACTCTTTTTTAAAGTGTTAAAAGTCTTTTCATCAACACCGAATTTTGTCTGTATTTCAATACTCCATTCCCCTTTTGTAAGTGCATTATAAAACTCCGTTACGTTATCACTTATTTTTCGTAATTCTTCGGTGCTTTTTTTACCTAAATCACTAAACATTAAAGAAATGATACTTTTGGTTCCTCCTGCTTTTTTCTCAACCTCTAAAATTTCTTTAGCCTCTGCATCATTTAACTTTTGTTTATCATAATCCTGACCTTTTAATGCTTCTCTTTGCTCTGCATACTTTTTACGGATATTGTCTTTTTGTTGCTCGTAGGTTTGATAATCTTTTAATAAATCCTCGTAATATTTTTGCTCATTTTCTTTGTTTTGATTTTTTGTTTGAGCTTCAATATCCTTAAAAATATTCTCTACTTCATTTATTTGATTGTTGCCTTTTGTTGGGTCATAATTCTTACCCTCAACTTCTGCCTTTTTCTTTTCAGCATCTTTAATACGTTGTATTTCGTCTTCTTTTTGCCTTGTAATTGCTTGTAATTTAAGTTTACCGTCTAACTTTAATTGAGCAAGTGTTTTTTCTGCACCCTCACGCATTGCATTAATCTCGGCTTGTCTATTTTGATTAGCTAAATCTTGTAATTTACGCTTGTTGTCTCTGTCGTTTTTCTCATAATCAAACGTTGGTTTATCTTTTGAATTTTTTGAAGATTTACTTTCAGGGTTGTAACCATTCAACTCTTTTTGAAGTGCTTTTTTCTTTTCTATTGCTTCTTTATAGGCATCTTTCTCCTTTTCATTCAACCCTTCTGTGTTGAATTTTATCCTTAAAGGTTTTATTATTTTGTCTTGCTCTGCTATTTGTTTATTCAAATCTTTAGCAGATGTTAAAATGGTGTTTTTAGCCTTTTCAATATTAGATTTATAACCTTTAATTAGTTTTTCATTTTCTAATATTTGTTTTTCTAATAAATCTTTTACTGCAAATTTATGTTCATTATTTACTAAATCATTTCTTAATCTCTCGTTTTTATCTTCTAACTCTGTTATTTTATCTTCATCTGGAAGACTGTCAAAACGTGTTTTTTCTTTTAACTCCTCTCTTTTTCTTATTTTATCTTCTAATACTTTTATATCACTCTCTAACTTTTCCTTTGTAGGACCAGCACCATCTCTATAACCAGTATAATTTTTTAAATCTTTTTTTAATTTAGCTAATTGCTCATCATCATTTTGCGCGTTCTTAATTCTTCGTTGTTCATTTTGTTTTTTTAGCAATTTCGTTATGTTAGCAATTTTAATAGCCTCTATATCCATATTTTTGAATATTGAAGGGAACTGTTTTTGTAATTTTGCTAACGCCTCTTGTTTCTGAAAGCGAGTTGTAGTTTCATCTTTTATAACTCCTACTAACTTTTGTAACTCTTCTCTTTCTTTATTCGCTAATTCCTCTTGCTCTTTTATTCTTTTGTTTAACCTATCTTGTGCTAATTCCAATTCTGTCTGAGCTGTAACAGTTTTATAAATAGCATAAGTCAATCCTGCAACTGCTGTGGCTACTATTAAATACGGATTAGCCCTCATTACAAAGTTTAATTTGTTTTGAGTTGCTATTGCTTTTAAAGTTGCTCCTATTTGTAATTTTTTAGTTGCAACATCATAAACACCTGCCGTATTTACAAGTCGTTGAGTTGCTAATGTAACCATTAAAGCAGTTTTATAACTTCCATAAGCAATTATTAAACCTCCTATTTCTTTACCTACTTTTTCATAGTTTTCAACCAAATACCCTGCTCCGTCTAATGCTGAATTAAATACTCCCTCACTTGACTTTCCAAGTTCGTTAAACATTTTTTCAATGTTATCTTGTAAGTTAGAATAACGACCTTGTAATGTTTGAGATTGTTTATCCATCAAATCTGCAAACTGACCTCCTGCACTTGACATTGTTCTAAATGCCTCCTCAACTTCTTTAAACCCAATCTTACCTGCGGAAACCATATCATTGATTTCATTTTGCGACTTATTTAAGTTTTTAGAAAGTTCAGCAATCAACGGAACTCCTGCCATATTGAAATCTCGTAACTCACGACCTGTTAATTTAGACGCTGTTTTTACTTGTCCGTAGTTTAAAATAAGTCTTTGGATAGGTACATCTAAACCTGCTGAAACATCGCCTAATGCTTTAAGTGTAGGGATTATCTTTTCTTGCTCAATTCTATATGCTAATAATGATTTTGTTCCTCCCGCAACCTCCGATAATTGAAAAGGTGTTTTTGATGCAAACTCTACAACTTGCGACATCAACGCATCGGCTTTTGCCTTACTTCCAAGCATTGTTTCAAAAGATACTTGCAACGCCTGAAATTCGGAACGAACTCTAAAAATTTCCCCTGCAAATTCTTGTGCTTTTTGAATAGTAAATATAGCACCTGCTCCTTTCAATAGGTTGTTTATAACCTGCTGTGTTTTGCCTCCCTCTTCTGTTACTTTTCTCGTAACTCCCTCAAATTCGGCTTTCATTCTATCAATATCCCTACGTAATTGCTCAATATCTAATCTCGCCTGAAAATCTAATGCTCCGTTCGTACTATTCATAATTTTTTGCACAAAAAAAGAGGTACGACACATTTCTGTGTTGTACCTCTCTGTTAAGGTTTCTTTAACCGTTAAAATTTATGCTAAATTACGGAAAATATTTAGATTTTTTTAAAAAATAATTATAAAAAAAACTTGTATAAGTGAAACTAATTAGTTACATTTGAACACTGAAAGTAAAATGCAATGCGAGAAATATTAAGAACAGATGAGTTTAGTGAATTTCTAAATGATTTAGATTTAAAAGTAATTGAAAAGTTTGATAGAACTATTGAAATTGTAGCAACTGTTAAAATTATCCCTACGAAATTCGTAAAGAAAATAATAGGTACAAAATTCTATGAAATGCGTATTTCAGTAGGAAATAATCAATATAGAACTGTTGTATTTTCTATAAATGCTGAAAATATTATTGAGGCAACTAAAATAGTTTTAATATCAAGTTTTTTAAAGAAAAGTAAAAAACAATATAAAAAAGAAGTTCAAAAAGCAGTAAAAATATTAGAAGATTATGACTTTGAAGAAGAAGAAACTAACGAATGTAAATAAAGAGTTAGATAAAAAATACGGTAAAGAGGGAACGCCTGAACGCAACGCTTTTAGAGAAAAGGCTATGGCGTGGTATTATGGCGAAATTTTAAAAGAAAAACGTAAGGAACTAAAAATAACACAAGTACAACTTGCTGAAAAAACAGGACTTAAACGCTCGTATATTTCACGAGTTGAACAAGGAAATACAGATATACAATTATCGAGTTTATTACGAATTTCACAAGCATTAGGATTGCAATTTGGATTAATTTAGAGGTAAAAAAAGCGAGATTTTAATATTTTCTCACTATTTTTTATTAATCTTCAAAAAGTATCTTATTTACTTTTTCTATATTTTCAGGATTAGAAGCGTCTATCACTTCGTTATCTTTTTTATCATTTGATGAATTGTAAGACGGAACTACCGAACTATACATTATGATATTTGTATAACTAAAATCATAAATAGCCTCATTAAATGTTACTGACGGATATTGTTTTATAAATCCTCCGATGACCGACCAGATACTGTCGTTTTTATCACTTTCTTGGTCGGTTTCGTTAGTGTTATCTCGTTGAGGAAAGTGATAAGCATAAAAAAATCCTGCACTTGCATTGAGGACATTATTTTTACATACATTGTCAATACTTCTGAAATTTCAGCGTTTAAAATATCCAGTGTAAGTTTCTCTAATTCTGTTTTTTGTTTAAAAAGCCTTTTTAACTTTGATATTTTATTAACTCGTTTTGCTCCTAAAACCATAATAGCTAAAGACCTCGCAATATTCTCGCCAAAATCAACATTTTTAAATACTTCTTGGAATAATTGCTCATCATTCAATTTGTCTTTTGGTAATACTGCTATTTCCTTACTAACAAGCATTAAAGTAGCAATGCTCGGTGGTGCTACTTTGTAGGTTTTTCCGTTTATGGTTATTGGCTCTTTTTCTTGTAATACGGCTTTTGCTGTCTTTTTTTCTATCATTTTTAATTGTTTTATAAAAAAGTGAGAGCAATAAAACCCCCACTTTTCTAACCATGAGAAATAAAATCTTTATTACGCTGTATAAGGTTTTACAATCTTTCCTGTTTTTGGCTTTAACCCTTGAAAAGAATATTTCCATTTTCCTCCATTCTCACTATCCCAAGTTTCTTCTACTGATACTGAAGAATTATCCATAACAAAACCTTTTTGTGTTTCATCTTCAGGAGTTAATCTGATAGCATAATTATCAGTAATTCTTCCATCTTCATCTTCAATAGGTTTAGATTTTCCTTTTTTAGCATACAATTCAAATTCTAAATTGTATTTATTCTTTCCAACACGAACATCTACAGCTGCTCCTCCCTCTTCTTTTGCTTCTTTTCGTTCGCCTTTTTCAACATTCATTTTTGTTGTGTTCTCAACTGGAGTATCTACTATTACCCAAGTAGTAGCATCTCCATTCTCATCTAATTTTGAGATTTCTAATTTAGGTTTTCCCCAACTTAATATTGCCATAACTTCTAATTTTTAACTTAATCTTTTATACTTTAATTTTACATTTACAAAATGCTGATTGATATTATCTTCTGCAAAGGTGTTAATGGTTTGTCCGAGCCAAAATTTATACTCCGATTTTACCAACCAACTCTCAACAAGTTCTAACATAAAGCGTTCAACCTCCAAACAGCGTGAAACATCTTTTACAAGGTCATTACTTCCGTTATCAATATCAGGAACATAAATATTAATATTTAAAGCCCCTGTTTGCATTTGGTTATCTAAACCTGTCATAAACGAAATAACTGCATCTTCTGTTAGGTCTTCTGTGTTTTCTTTTAAAGGTCGTGTTCCTCTCAAATAAACCTTACCTTGAATAAACGCTTGTATTTCATCTTTAAACAGATTATAAACCTCGTATTCTATTTCGCTCCCTGTCTTTTTCATTACTTAAATCCTAATTTTCGTAACATTTTCGGTACTTCTTGCTCGGCTAATAGTTCGGCTGATGTTAAAACATTGTAATTTTTAGCCTCTACATAGGTCGCATAATTCATTCCTGCAACTACGATTAAAACAAGTCCTTTACTATATTTTGGTATCAATTCCTCTAATAGTTTTTTACCTTGTTGATTTGCTAAAACACTACTTTTTACCACACCATAATACAAAACCACATAACCTATTGAGTTTCTCAAATTACCTGTTTGGTCTTTATAACTTCCATTATTTCGTGCCTCTGTAATACATTTATTTCCGATAAATATAAAAGTGTCAATCATCTTTTTAATTAACTCCTCAACCTTGCCTTTTAGCAAGTCATCTACCGAAAAATTTGCTGTAAATATAGATGCCATTTAAACCGTTATTTTAACTCGTTGAACTAACTCTAAAAACTCAATACTTTGCACTTCAAATTCGCCTTTTATACGACCTCTGTTATCCGTTAACCTTACCCTTTTGGCGTTAAATTCTTGCATTTCAAACCAAATCGTAAAAGCGTATCGCTTAAACTTTCCATCTTTGTAATTCCCTTTGTTATCTTCTGTGTTTTCCAAAATATGACAAGGGATTTTTTCCGACCAAGTTTTGACAGCTTTTTGAGGTAATCCATTTACTAAACCACCTCCTTTGGTTTGCTCTACTTCAATAAATCCGTTATTAGGTAACATCATAAGAATTTAACTTTTGGTTTGATTACTCTCGTTTCGCTTTCTTCCTCTTTTATTTCATTTTTTAAGCCTAATCGTTTACATTCTGTGGAATAAAACGCCTTAATATCTTCGCTTTTCGCTCTTGATATTGATGTTCCTCCCTCCGAAATTGCAACAGGTCTTAAAAGTAAATTAGGAATAAACTGAATAAACTTTTTATAAAGGTCTTCTGAATTTGTAACTTCCGTCTCAGCATCCACACCTAAATCCAATAAATCTGCATCTGTCAGCGTTAAGCCAACAGACGCAAATTTTTGTTTTAAGTAGTCCTTTGCTTTCATTTTATGCTTTTTCCGTTTCTAAAATGTAAATACTATCTACATTATCTAACACAGGAATAGCCAACTATGGAATGGGGTAGTTTAACTACTAATGGTTCTGTTGTGGCGGCGGAT
>JAGYHQ010000040.1 GCA_018456245.1 Tenacibaculum sp.
CTTCTGTATCGTAATGTTTTGCCAGCTTACTTGTGGCAAATTCAATAGCCATATCAATACTCGCTAATGCAATGGTTTCATCGCCTCGTATGATTTCTTGTATTTCCTCATCGTAAGCATGTGTTTTTAGCTCGTTAATATCTATATAACTCATCTTAATATCGTTTTTTATTGGTTAGTTTTGCCCATACCTTTGGCGGTGCAACATCTTGTTTGTTTTTACTATCATAATAAACTGCTCCACCTTCGCACGCATCAGGTCCATCATCATTAACATTACTTTTAGGAGACAATGCTAAAAATTGAAATTCCATAGCTTTCATATCTTCAGTATCTTTTATTTTCTCATTAAAGATTAGTTTACCATTAGAGTTTAATGGCTCTAATTTGCTTTCAATACGATAAAACTTTTCTGGTTTTTTACGTTCGTCAGGTTTTAGGTTTAGTGTTTTGTTGTGACGCTTGTTTGCCTCTTTTATTTCTTGTTTGATAGTATCATCAATCCATGGCCATTCAATAATTAAATAAACAGCTGTTTTATCGTCTACAAAATCAAGTAAATCAAACAACCAATCAATCATTGCTCTTGTAGTAGTTTGGCGACAACGAACCCAAAGTATATGGTATTCATCTTTATATTTACCTAAAAGAACAGTTGCTTTATGGTCTCCATTTTTTTTGTAGCTGGGGTCGGTGTAACCAACTAAAAACTTATACTTATGGAGTGGTTGCATTTTACCATAGGTTAATTTTTTGAAAATCTTACCTAAAACAACGGGATTATTAAAATATTCTTTTTGTGCCGATGCGGAGCTTATTTTACTTAACACTCTATCGATATGTTCCTCGCTGTTTTTTGTTGGCCATGTACTTTTACCGTCTTTATCCCTAATATTTACTATTTCGTAAAAGTCAGCGATTTCCATAGCCTTTTTGATACAACAATAATCGGCAATAATGTTTCCGTTGAAAATCACTAATAACGGATTTGATATTGACCTTGCACCATATACAGCTTGCTCAAACCATTCCCATTTTTTGTCTATTATATCAGGATTTCGGCAATCTTCGTCAGTATCAAAATCATCCATTACAACGCTGTCTGGTCGTATTTCTTCATTCCTTGCACCACGAGGTGACTGCCCTGCACCAAGTGCAATAAACATAGAACCACTACGTGTTGTAAATCGGTCGCTTGCCCAATCTCCGTAATTTACTTGGTCTCCGTAATCATTTCTTAAACGTGGATTTTTTTCGTACGCTAATCTGTAAGGTTTTAATAAACGTTCTGCTGCATCTTTTGTGGCAGAAATCATAAAAGTAAATCGTTTTTTACCTGTACAATGTAGGTATAGTATTTCCATCATTGTACGTCCTGTTTTAGATAACTCCCTTGACCACGGGCGTACCTCGTACCATTCAGCATTACCCAATACACGCTTGGTACTTCGTTTATGGAAAGGCATAGGCTCAGCGGAGCAATATTTTTCAAAATAATATTTAAACCACTTTTCAGGGTCAGCCTCTAATTTTTTAATACGTGCCTCTTTTTCGTCTTGACTTTCTGTAACATCTACAACATCGGTATTTTTAAGATTTTTGTAATATTCCTCCCAAAAACTTAAAGCCTCACGTTCATCTCTTGTATGTTTCTTTATAAATCCCATTATTTACGTAATTCATATTTAATAAAAGCATCTACCAAATCAGCTACTTGTTGTGCTTCATCTAAACTATTTTTACGAACGAAGTTTAAAAAGTCTGTTAATGCTGAAATCTTTTCAGGTAACTGTGCGTCTTTTGTTTTTAGTGCCTCAATATCTTTGGTTATAGACCTACGTATTTGTGCCTCTTTATAATCGGCAAATCGTTCGCCCTCTGGTTTAGATTTTATGTAGTTATTAATATTTACTAACTCATTAAGTAAATGAGCTAATTGCTCCTCATAGGTTAATAATAAGTTGCGTTTAAGTTTATCAAGGTTTAGTTCCTTAATCCAATCATAAATAGTTTTTTTAGATACTCCCAAAATTTTTACCAAATCATCTATGTTGGTAACATCTCTTTCTACATAGTTTAATTGTAGCTCCTGTTGTAGTTGTTCCCTTTTTTTATTTGTAAGCCTTGCCATAGTCCTTATTTAAAATCTACTACAAAGGTGCATTGGAGCTTTAGATTTTAAAATTATGCTTCCCAAGTTACCCTAATTTTAACAGTAAGTTACCCCCATTTTAACAGTAAGTTGGGGAGCGTTTTTTTTCAACAAGGAAAGCTAAAGCACTTTTGTGGCATAAAACGAAATGAAATGTCAAAAAAGAAATTAGTATTTACGTTAAATGACGAAACCAAAAAGAACTCGTACGGTTTTAGAGTAAAAACCGACGGGATTTCGTTAGAGAGATTTAAACAAAATCCTATCTGTTTAAATGACCACGAAAACACTACAAAGGCAGTGTTAGGTAAATGGGTAGATATACAAACTAATAATACGCTATTAACAGCAACGCCTGAATTTGACACCAAAGATACTGACGGTGCAGAAGTGGTTAGAAAAGTACAAAACGGCACCTTAAAAGGTTGCTCAATGGGTATGTACTTTAACCCAGATGACTTACAAATTATTGACGGCGAATTGTGGCTGTTAAAATGTGAATTATACGAAGCAAGTATCGTCGCAGTACCAAGTAACGCTAACAGTATATCATTATACAGTGAAGACGGCAACCGATTAACCGATAAGGAGGTTAAGCAATTATGCCTAAGAGCAAAGAATTATCAATTTAAACATAAACAAATGGAGGAATTAAAAGAGATTGTAGCACATCTACAATTAAAAACAGGTGCTAACGCTGGCGAGGTGTTAGTAGCAATTAAGGGATTAGAGGCAAAATTAACAGCCTCTGAAAACAAGAATGAGGAATTAAAAGCAAAAATTCAGGAATTACAAGACAAAGAAACGGTAAAGCTAAGGGCTGAGTTTGAAACAGAATTAGAAAATGCCGTAAAAGACGGTCGTTTGGATGCAGACGGAAAACCTGCCATTGTAGAATTGGCAGAGAAATCTTATGCAAAAGGTATCAGCTTGCTTAAAGCATTACCAAAGCGTAACAAGGTATCTGATAACATTAAGACTGAGGAGGCAGTATTAGCATCGTACGACCAAATGACTTGGGAGCAGTTAGACAAGGGTAACCATTTAGAAAAATTAAAGTTAAACCACAACGACTATTACGTAGAGAGGTTTAAAAAACAATTTGGAACGGACCCTAAATAGTCAATTTAAACAATAATTAAAAACCATTTAAAAACAAGAATAGAAATGAAAAATTTAAAATTCAAACCGTTGAATTACTTATTCAATGTAGCCGTATTAATGGCAGTATTAACTGTTGTATTTAGTGTATCTACATCTACAGCGTTAGCAATATCAATTCCTATGGCATTTGCAACAGGAACGTTATTAAGTTTCTTAAAATCTACAAATTTTGCACTTCGTGAGGGATTACAGGTAGAAATTTGGGACAACACAATACAAGAAAAGTTGCGTGAAGATAATACCTTTTTACAACACGTTGCAGATGTAGGCTCACATAATATAATTAATGGCTCAATAGTCCATTTACCACAAGCGGGCGAACCAAGTAACGTTGTTAAGAATAGACAAACATTACCAGCAACAGTTAAGCAACGAAAAGATAGTGAAGTGTTGTATAAGATTGATGAATATACAACAGACCCTGTACATATTAAGCACGCCGATACAGTAGAATTATCGTATGATAAACGCCGTAGTATTTTAGACCAAGATATTGCAGGTTTATCTGACCAAGTAGCTGAGGGTATGCTTACGAACTTTATTGTGTCGCCTGTAGGTGATAATAAGGCATTACCAGAAACAAATATTTTACTAACTGCGGGAGCTGAAGTTACACCAACTTTTGAGGGGGCAACAGGAAAACGTAAGGCTTATGCATTAACGGATTTACAACGTATGCGTAATTTCTTCTTAAAACAAAAAGCGTGGAACGAGGGGCAAATGTATGCCTTATTAACTCCTGAAGCAATTACTCAAATGTTCCCAGCTGACAGCCCTATTACAGCTACTTATATGCAGGCAACGAGTGAAGCAGAACGTCGTGCAGGTATCATTTACAAAGTACAAGGGTGGAATATTTTAGTGCGTGGTAGTGTTTACCTAATGGGAGCTGATAAATCATTTAAAGCGTTTGGCTCTGTTGCTGACGCAACAGACACAGAGGGTTGTTTATTCTGGAATAAAAATATGCTTGAAAAAGCAATCGGTACAACTGAAGCATTTGAGAGATTGGGTGACCCAACGTGGTATGGAGACATTTACTCATTCTTAGTAAGAATGGGAGGACGTGCAAGACGTAAAAATTATGAGGGTGTTGGTGTGTTAATGCAAGCTAATGCGTAATTGGGTTGAAAGGTTTGGAAAGTTACGAGGTAGTAAGCTTTCCAAACTTTAAACCATTAAAACTTAAAACAATGGAAAAAGCACAAGAAATAGCGGTAAAACTGTTTGCGATACATCCGCAAATAAACAAGTTGTATATAACAACCGACGGGCAAGGGTTTAGTGATTTAGCTAATGCAGAATCACACTCGCGAACATTAAAAAACGACAAAGTTGTTGAATTTGACAGAAACGTTACGCCAGCTAAAGTAGAAACGAAAACAGAGAGTGACAAAAATCGTGAGGCATTGATAACTGAATATACCGAGTTATTTGGTAAAAAACCAAACCATAACATAGGTACAGATACATTACGCCAAAAAATCGCCGATGAAAAGACTCGTTTAGAAGCAGCTAAAACTACTGGCGAAGATTTAGGAGGTAACGATGCAAATACAACAGAAGAAACAATTACAGATAACACTGTTGATGAAAATTTAGACGGTAACGACACAGGTACAACGGAAGAAACAATTACAGATAACACTGTTGAAATTGTAGAAAACAATAATAACGAAAATCAAATACAAGAATAATGGAAATTAAAACATATGGATTAAATGCCGTAAGAACGGCAGAACCACAGGAATCGGGCGACTTTCCTACAAGTGGATTAGAGGAGTTGTGTAGAACTTACAAAAATTCAGGCGAATTTATTGAGGAAGAACCAACAATAACTCCAGAGGAATGTGACCAAGTAGATGACCCTATTTTTGAGTTAGTAGAAAAAGGCAAAAAATATGTTAAGTTTTCAATATTTGACTATTCGCCTGAAACCTTAAAGGCTTTAAAAGGAGGGACTGTTTTAGACGGAAAATGGTACGAGCCAACATCTGTTGAGGAAATTACAAAGGCTGTAGAAATTGAAACAAAAACAGGGCTAAAATTCCAATTCCCAAAAGCGAGAATTATAGCCAAGTTTAATGCCAAACTTGTGAAAAATGGTTTATCACTATTAGAAGTAATAGTTAGACCATTATCACCAGCGCCAAACAAACCATCTGTAATTATTGGTAAGTAATGAATGCAGAAAAACAAACGGTTGATTTACTATTAAAAAGAGGTGTTGAAGTGCGAATTAAAGCACCTCTTTTTTTACGAATATTTAGGCGTAATAAAAATATGGTAGTACAACTACCAAGAGTTGATGTATTGTTAGAAATAGCTAATTTATGGCTAACCATAAACCAAAAAGCCGATAAAGAATTAAGCCTTACAGATGCCTTTACTTTGGTAAAGGACCACACAAAAACTATTAGTAAAATAGTTGCTTGGTGTGTTGTTAATAATCCAAAGAAAGCGTGGCAAGTTGGATTTGTTGCCAAAAAATTACGAAAACTGTCAGCTGAGGATTTAATGAAACTTTATCAAATAGTTGTGCTGTATGGCGGTTTAGAGGATTTTATCAATACTATCAGATTAATCGGGAGTACGAGGATAACGGCACCGATGAATCAGAGTCCAAAGGAAAAAACGAGTTAAAAAGCGAGAGCTTTCATAGCGTTTTAGGATTTATAGCCCACGTTTCAAAAGAGTTAAAGTGGAGCAAAAAAGAAATTTTACAATCAACCTTAACCGAACTAAATGGAATGCTTGCAGATATTCCAAGAACTATTAGTAGTAGTAAAAACGAAAAAACAGAATTTCAAAGTGATGAGGAGTTAAAAAATTGGTTTGAAGTAAGTAATTAAAGTGTAAGAAATGAGTAATATAGATGCCGTAAAAATATTATTTGAGTTAAATCCTGAAGAAGTATCAAAACAGGCTTCATCAATAGAAAACAGTTTAAAATCTGTTGATTTGTCTTCAAAGAAAGCACAGGAAGATTTAAAGAAATATATTCAGGGGTTACAAAAAGCAAATAATACTGCAGGAAAAGGCGCAGTAAGAGCTGCGGGGCAATATAATGTCTTAAATAACTCAATAAACCAAATTACACGAGAATTACCAGCATTTACTTACAACGCACAAACTGGTTTTATGGCAATCTCTAACAACATACCAATGCTTGCCGACGCTATTGCTAATTTAAGAAGACAAAACGCAGAGCTTGTAGCAAGTGGTAAAAAAGGAGTGCCTATTTGGAAACAATTAATTAGTTCAGCTTTTAGCTGGCAAACTGCTTTATCTCTTGGTATTACTTTAATGACAATTTATGGAAAGGAATTAGGAATTTTAGTAAAAGGATGGTTTAGTGGTGCGGAAGCAACTTCTAAATTAAAATTAGAGCAAGAGGCTTTAAATAAGGCTTATGAGAATTCTGGTTATAAAAAAGCTGTAAAGCAAGTAATATCATTAAACACTAATATAAAACTTGCAAAAGAGGGGCTTATAGATAAAAATAAAGTTGTTAAACAATACAATGATGTTTTGGGTAAAACAGCTGGTATTGCTAAAAATTTAGACGATATAGAAAAGGGAGTGGTTAAAAATTCTGGAGCTTACATTAAGATGATGTTTAATAAGGCAGTAGCTACTGCTGCATTAGAGGAGGCAACCCAAAAACAAATTGAAGCAGAGAAACGAAGAAGAAATGTAGAATCAAATGATTATTCTTTTGCAAGTACCTTAGATAAATTATATAACCAAGGTAAAGGAAGCTCATTTTTTGAAAAAGAGGCAAAAGATAATGCTAAAAAGGCTGGAGATGTAATTGCTAAAGAGGGTGATAATTTGGTGAATATTTACAAGGAATTTACCGAAAAATACCAAGAGCAAGCGAAAAAATTAGGTATTGATATATTTGATGATGGTAAAGTAAAATCTACAGTTAACGAATATAAAAAGTTACTAAAATCATTACAAGATTTAGATAAAGAGTACAGTAATCAAACATTTGACAAAAACCAACAAGAGCTAAACGCCTTAAAAAATAAATTTGATAAGGTTAGAAAGTTAGTACAGGACTTCAATAAAAACCCTAAAAATAAGGCGAAAATTAGCTTAACAGGGTTAAATGACTTGGAGCAAAAAGCAACTGCTACACTTAAATATAGACAAGACACAAGGGCTTTAGGTAAGCAATTGGATGAGCAAAAGAATTTATTTGCCTTTTATGAAACAATGAAAACAAAGGTAAGTAAGCAAGAGGCTGATAAGCGTTATAATACACTTTTAAAAGGTTTTAAGTCTTACGGGGAGTTATTAAAACACGAACACGATAAGTTACAAGATAAACTATCAAATAAGAAACCTAACGAAATATCAGGGGCAGAAAAGGAACGCCTTAAAATGCTTGCTGATATGGTTTCTAAATTCAATAAAAATCAAAATAAAGATGCTGAAAAAGATTTTATTGATGCTTACAATTCTGTAAAAACACACAAAGAGGCATTATTAAAAATTGAAGATGATTTCTCTACTCGTAAAATTGAAATTGAAAAGATAACTAATGCCGAGATACGAAAAGAAAAATTAACTGCATTAGAGCAAGACAAGGCTATTGCCATAGATAAAGCTAATGAGGAGGCCTATAATAAACAAGCAATATTTTACAAGTTAAGCGATGATTTAACAGGAATTACCAAAAGGGAGTTAAAAGTTAGAATTAAGTCATTAGAAGAATATTTACGAGTTTCAAAAGGAAAACTAACGAAAGCACAAGAAAATGAAGTGAAATTAGCGATTAAAAATGCTAAATCACTACAAGGTGCAACAGATGAAAGGCTTAAAGTAAATGTTCTATTACAGAGAAAAGAGCAACTTCTTAAACGTATAAAAAATTTAGAAACAAAAGGAAATAGTAATGTTTCTAAAGAAAAGGAAGAGTTAGAGAAACTTAACCAAGAAATAGAAAATACTAAGGCTGAAAAATGGGACAAAATTGCTTATAAATCAGCTCAAATAGGTAGTATTTTTAAAGGTTTAGCTGGTAGTGTTGCTGAATTTGACGAGGGACTTGCTGATACCTTAGACACTATGGGTGATTTGGCTAATGTAGGAAGTGATGTTGCTGGGGCTATTTCATCTTTTGCTAAAAAAGATATAATTGGAGGTGTTGTTGGTATAGCATCAGCAATTGGCGGACTATTAAAAATGAGTGCTAAAGTTAGAGAAAGCGAACGAAAAGCAAGAAAAGAGATAAAAGAATGGCACGACAAAATATTTCAAAGTGGGCTTAATTATAATTCTGTATTACGTGAGCGTATTACAGAAGAAATAAAATTAAATGACTTATATCAGTCACGAGTTACAAATATAAAAGAAGAAATTGAGGCAAATAAAAAGAAAACGGCAAGTATCGTTCGTGACCAACAATCTGTATTTAAAAGACTTTTAAATTCTTCAACTATTGTAGGAAAACATACATATAAAAGTGGCGGATTTTTAGGTATGTGGAAAAAAACAAAAGTAAAAGACGTAAAAAAAACTATTTCTGAATTATTAGGGGCTGGACGTTATGTAGATAGTAAATTTAGAGGTTTTTTCAGAAGTGGAAAGACTTTTATAAGTTCTGAAATAGAACTTACCGATGATGTATTTGATAAGTTAGAAAAAATAAACGCACAAAAACCATTAACAGGTGATGCAAAAAGTGCTTTTGAACAACTTAAAAAGTTAAGAGATGAATATGGCAGTATTGAAAAAGCACAACGAGAATTAGAAATTCAGCTTAAAAATACTGTTACAGGAACTACTGCAAAGGCATTAGGTGATAGTATTAGAGAGGGTATTTTAAGTGGAAAGAAAAGTTTTGCAGATTTTGCCGATGATATAGAGAAGTTTTTAACGGATTCTATTACGGCAGGTATGAGTGCAAAGGTTATAGAGCCTCAAATGCAAAAGTTACAAGATGAATTATATACTTATTTAGGAGATGGTGTTTTAACATCGGATGAAAAACAACAATTCCAAGATATGTATATGAAAATAGTTAATGAGGCAAAAGCATATTCGGAGTTAATTAATCAAACAGGAATAAAAGATAAAAAGACACTCACAGCAAACTCATTAAAAGGAGCGTATAAAACGGCATCGCAAGAAAGTATTAACCTATTAGCGGGGCAAACGGGCGGTTTTCGTATAACTCAATTACAGACTAACAAAGTATTACAAGGCGGTTTTGCTCAACAATTACGAGCGATTTCTAAACAAGTAGAAATACAACAAAAGATTGAACGAAATACACGTAAAACGGCTGAAAACACCGAAGAATTAAAACCTATCCGTAAGGGAATAGATAGGTTGGCTAAAAATGTAAAATCAACAGAAAACACAGCAAAAGCAAATGGTTTTTAAAGATAAAATAAATAACAGGAATTTATTTACTGATTTTGGTTTGGTAATTCAAACAGGAACACAGGAACTGTTGCGTTTTCCAGAGCGAAAACCACGACTTGAAAACGATTGGGCAGAAGAAAATGGAAAAGAATAT
>JAGYHQ010000041.1 GCA_018456245.1 Tenacibaculum sp.
GGACTGCAAACATATAAACCTTTTTTATTCTGACAAAACTTTTTTGAAGTTTTTTACATTAAAAATAAATACTAATTGATAATTAAATACTTACAAAAAACAAATATAATACCTACCATATTATAAGGTTACAATAAAAGTACATAAAGTATCGTTTACTAAACTAAATGATGTAAAAATCAGTAAATTTGCTCACAAATTCAACTTACCTTAAAAAATGAAAGCACTAATAGTAGTAGACGTTCAAAATGATTTTTGTGAAAGTGGTTCTTTAGAAGTTCCTAATGCAAATGAGATTATTCCTTATATAAATAATATTATTTGTGAAAATAATTATGATGAAATTATTTTTTCACAAGATTATCATCCAAAAGACCATATAAGTTTTGCTGAAAATCACTTCAATAAAAAGGTAGGGGAAATAATTACTTTAAAAAACAATACAAAACAAATTTTGTGGCCTGTACATTGTGTTCAAAATACAAAGGGTTGTGAATTTAATTTAAGTTTAATTCAGCCAAAAAACCTTAAAATAATACAAAAGGGCACTAATAAAATGGTTGATAGTTATAGTGCTTTCTATGATAATAACCATGAAATATCAACAGGATTAACTAAGTATCTTAAAGAAAAAAATATTAAAAAAGTAGAAATTGTTGGTTTAGCACTAGATTATTGTGTTAAATTTACGGCTTTAGATTCAGTAAAAGAAGGTTTCTCCACCCATTTACATATAAGAGGAACTAAAGCTGTAAATGTTAACCCAAATGACGGTAACAATACAATACTTGAACTTATAAAAAACGGAGTACATATTATTTCATAAAAAGAATACGATAATGATACAGTCTATATTAGATAATGATTTCTATAAATTAACAATGCAATGTGCTGTTATAAATTTGTTTCCTAATAGAAAAGCTAATTACGAGTTTATAAATAGGGGTAAGCATAAATTTCCTGAAGGATTTGATGTAATGTTAAAGTGGGAAATTAGTAAAATGCAAAACCTAAAGCTTACAAAAGAAGAACAAGAATTTTTATTAAAAACTTGCCCATATTTACCTCCTACCTATGTTGATTTTTTAAAGGGATACCGATATGACCCTAACGAAATATTAGTAGAACAAAGCGGAAACGATTTAAAAATAAGTATTAGCGGTTATTGGTATAGAACAATTTTATGGGAAGTTCCTTTGTTATTTTTAATTAGTGAATTGTATTATAAAATAACTAATGCAAAAAGAAAAGATGATAAATATATTATTGAAAGCACAAAAAACAAACTAAAAACTTTTGATGGATTAGGAATAAAATTTGCTGAATTTGGTACTAGAAGAAGACATTCATTTGAAGTGCAAAATTTAGTAACCAAAACACTTACGGAAACCCCTAACAATTCATTCATAGGAACAAGTAACGTTTATTTAGCAATGAAAAACAACATAAAACCTATAGGAACTCACGCCCACGAATGGTTTATGTTTCACGCTGCCGAATATGGTTTTAAAATGGCAAATAGTATGTCATTAGAAAATTGGTCATCAGTATATAGAGGAGATTTAGGGGTAGCGTTATCAGACACTTACACCACCGAAGTTTTCTTTAAACAATTTGATAAAAAATTCTCAAAATTATTTGATGGTGTACGTCACGATAGTGGAGACCCAATAGAATTTGCAAATAAAACAATTGAACATTATAAGCGTTTAGGTATAAACCCATTGTATAAATATATTGTTTTTTCTGACGGATTAAATAGCGAAAAAGTAACTGAAATAACAAATGCCTGTAAGGGGAAAATAGGAATTTCTTTCGGTATAGGTACTTCTCTTACAAATGACACTGGTTTAAAACCAATGAATATAGTTATTAAACTAACCAAAGTTTTAACAAGTGATAATGAATGGGTAGATACAGTAAAATTATCTGACGAGCCTAATAAAAATACAGGAACCGATAAAATGATTTTATTAGCTAAAGAGCTTTTAGGGTTAACAAATAAAAATTAAAACAGTCATATGAAATACTTTTTATTAATATTATTTTTTATACATATAAATATATTCGCTCAACAACAAACTAATGATAGTATAGTTCCATCAACAAACAATGTTATTCAACCTGTTGATACTATTTTATCTACTGAAATAAATAATAATGGTACTATAATAAACGCAAATGACAGCATAATTCCATCATCAAACAATGTTATTCAGCCTATTGACACTATTGCATCTACCGAAATAAACAAATTAGAAGAATTATATTCTGATGATGATTTAAAACAAATGGAAAAGTTATTAACTGAAGCCAAATTTAAATCTCCTTTATATGATAGCTTAGAATATGTTATAAATGATAGAGATATTATACAAAATTTTGAAACTATTGTTTCTTCTGAAGTTTTAAAAGCTAGGTTATACGAAATTAATACCACTACCCCTTTTCATTTAGAACACAATCCCGCTTTAGAGAAAATTATAAATAATTACATTAAATACCGAAGAAAATATTACCCTGCTTTAATGGCAAGAGCCAAATATTATTTTCCAATTTTTGAACAGTATTTAGACCAATACAATATTCCTATTGAAATAAAATATTTAGCCATAGTTGAGTCTGCACTACACCCAAAAGCAAAATCAAAAGTAGGAGCAACAGGATTATGGCAATTTATGTATGGTACAGGTAAGCAATATAAACTATCGGTAAATTCATATGTAGATGAACGCCAAGACCCTGTAAAATCTACCATAGCAGCGTGTAAATATTTAAGTTATTTATATGAAATTTTTAATGATTGGGATTTAGCCTTAGCATCATACAATTCAGGACCCGGAAATGTATTAAAAGCCATAAAACGTTCAGGTGGATACCGAAATTATTGGAATATTCGTCCGTTTTTACCTATGGAAACAGCTGGGTATTTACCAGCTTTTTATGCAACTATGTATATTTTTAAATATGCTGATGAATTAGGTATTTACCCTAAAGAACCTGTAATATACAGCTTTGAAACCGACACAATACAAGTAAAGAAAACAATTACTTTTAAACAAATTTCAGAAAAAACAGGTATTGATAAAGAGCTATTATCGTTCTTAAATCCTCAATATAAAATAGATGTTATTCCTTTTATAAAAAATAAATTATTTAGCGTTCGTTTACCTCGTAATAAAACTATTGATTTTTTAGATAAAGAGCAAGAAATATATACACTTGCCGATATAGAAAATGCAAACAGAGAAAAACCCCTGCCTAAATATTTTGAAATGGATAAAAGAATCCGTTACAAAGTAAGAAATGGTGATTTTTTAGGTAAAATTGCTAAGAAATTTGGAGTTAGTATTAAAAATATAAAAAGATGGAATAATATGAAAAACTCTAAATTAAAAATAGGGCAAAGATTATACATTTACCCAAGAAGAATGTAAAATAGGAATACTTTTTGATGTATTATTTTAGGTTATACATTATATAAAAATACTATGAAAAAAATATTACTACTTTTAACAATTGTTTTTCTAGCAACAAATTGTAATTCAGATAAAAAAAACGATAAAATATTACGTTCTTCTGTTGGAAGTACTAATACAATATTAACCGTAACGAAAAGTAGTTTATGGACAACGAAAGTTGGCGATGAAATCCGCTCGGTATTTGGCGAGCATCAAGTAGGCTTACCTCAACCTGAAACATTGGTTTCCATGGGGCAGGTAGATCCGTCGGGCTTTACAAATATTATGAATAACAATCGTTCTATAATGGTTGTAAGTGTGGGCGATAAAAAAGAAATTTCAGTATCTAAAAATGTATATGCGAGTCCTCAAACAATAGTATATGTAACAGGAAAAGATGAATTAGATTTAATTGATTTAATCCATAATAGAGGCTCTGAAATTATTAAAATATTTAAGGACAGTGAAATTAAATTCAGACAAAATATTTTTTCTGAAAAAAAATTAGATGAGCAAAAATTTGAAACTATTAAAAAATTAGGAATTTCATTAACGATACCTAATAATTTTAGATTAGTTAAAGATTCAATAGGATTTCTTTGGTTACGCCAACACTTAAAAAGTGGAATTGCACGCGGAGACGGAAATAATAATATTTTAATATATTCTTACCCTTTAAAAAATAGTACTTCAATTTCTAATAATATCACTCTTATGCGTGATAAAATAGGAGAAATTCATATTCCTGGGAGTAAAGAAGGAATGTATATGATTACCGAAAAAGCATACACTCCTTTTACTTTTGATGCTGAAATTGACGGCAAAAAAGCATATGAAACCCGTGGTAAATGGGAAGTAAAAAATGATTTTATGGCAGGACCTTTTATTAACTATACTATAATTGACAAGAAAAGAAACAGAATAATTGTTTTTGAAGGCTTCACTTATGCTCCATCAGTAAATAAACGTGATTTTATTTTTGAATTGGAAGCAATTGGTAAATCAATGAAAATAAACTAAAGAATATAACCTAAATACAATTAAATTTCTTCAATTATTTTTTGAATTGATAAAGCATCAATTCCACAAATTTGTTGTAATTCCTCAACTGTTCCGTGATTTATAAATTCATCAGGAATTCCTAATATTTGTATATCATTTTTATAATTATGTTTGGATGCAAATTCTAAAATAGCATTTCCAAAACCTCCTTTTATAACACCGTCTTCAATAGTTATTATTTTACTATATTTCCTGAATATTTTATGTAATAATTCTTCATCTAATGGTTTTACAAAACGCATATCATAATGTGCAACATTCTTTGTGTTTTTTATTGCATTTGTAACATTTTCTGATATTGTTCCGATAGATAAAATTGCAATTTCATTACCTTTTTTTAAACACTCTCCTTTTCCTATTTCAATCTTTTTAAACGGAAGTTGCCAATTTTCAATTTTACCTTTACCACGAGGATAACGAATAGCAATAGGATTTTGTAATCCTAATTGTGCCGTAAATAAAATATTTCTTAATTCTATTTCATTTCTTGAAGCAAAAATTATCATATTAGGAATACTTCTTAAATAAGCCAAATCAAAAACTCCGTGATGTGTTGCTCCGTCTTCGCCAACTAAACCAGCCCTATCTAAACAAAAAATTACGGGTAAATTTTGTAATGCTACATCGTGGATAATTTGGTCATAAGCTCGTTGTAAAAAAGTTGAATATATATTGCAAAAAGGAATTAACCCTTGCGTTGCCATTCCTGCAGAAAGAGTTACTGCGTGTTGCTCGGCAATACCAACATCAAAAGTACGATTTGGGAATTCATTTTGCATAAATATTAAAGAACTTCCCGTAAGCATTGCTGGGGTAATTGCTACAATTTTATCATTTTGTTTAGCAAGTTCAACAATAGTTTTACCAAAAACATCTTGATATTTAGTAAATTTATCTTCCTTTTTAGGTAATAAATCACCTGATGTTTTATCAAATTTACCCGGTGCGTGGTATTTTACCTGATTTTCCTCTGCTTGTCTTAATCCCTTTCCTTTTGTAGTAATTACATGTAAAAGTTTAGGCCCTTTAATCTGTTTTATTTTTGTTAATTCTAAAATTAATTCGTTTAAATTATGCCCGTCAACACAGCCTGAATAATTAAAATTTAAAGATTCAAAAATATTGTGTTGGGGGTTATTTTTATTAAACTTAATTCGTGTAAAATAATCTTTTAAAGCCCCTACCGATGGGTCAATTCCTATGGCATTATCATTTAAAATTATTAAGATATTTGCATCGGTATCTCCTGCGTGATTTAATGCTTCAAAAGCCATTCCGCTTGCGATAGAAGCATCACCAATTACTGCAATATGGTGTTTTTCCTCTCCTTTTAACTCGGAAGCAATTGCCATACCTAAAATAGCAGAAATTGATGTTGATGAATGCCCAACACCAAAAACATCATATTCACTTTCACTACGTTTTGGGAAACCTGAAATTCCGTTTAATTGTCGGTTTGTGTGAAAAACATTTTTTCTTCCTGTTAAAATTTTATGTACATAGGCTTGATGACCAACATCCCAAACCAATAAATCATTTGGGGTATCAAAAATATAATGGAGTGCAATGGTAAGTTCTACAACTCCTAAACTTGCACCTAAATGCCCCTCTTTTACTGAAACTATATCAATAATAAACTCTCGCAATTCTTTTGCTAATTGCGGAAGTTCATTAATTTGTAATTTCCTTAAATCTGAAGGAAATAAAATAGTATCAAGTATTTTTTTACACATAAAAACAAAAGTAATGAAAAACATCTATGAAATTAAAATCTTAAATCATAGATTTGTACTATGAGTAAATTATATTTAGTACCAACACCTATTGGAAATTTAGACGATATGACTTTTAGAGCCATAAAGGTTTTAAAAGAAGTGGATTATATTTTAGCAGAAGATACACGAACAAGTGGCAAATTATTAAAACATTTTGATATTTCAACACCAATGCAATCGCACCATATGCATAACGAACATAAAACGGTTGAAACTATTATAAAACGATTGCAAAATGGTGAAACTTTTGCTTTAATCTCGGATGCTGGAACTCCTGCAATTTCCGACCCCGGATTTTTATTAACTCGGGCTTGTGTTGCAAATAATATTGATGTTGAATGCCTACCAGGTGCAACGGCATTTGTTCCTGCACTTGTAAATTCGGGCTTACCGAATGATAAATTTGTTTTTGAAGGATTTTTACCTGTAAAAAAAGGACGTCAAACACGATTACAATTTCTTTCAGAAGAAACTCGTACTATGATTTTTTATGAAAGTCCTCATAAATTGATTAAAACATTAACAAATTTTATAGAGTATTTCGGTGAAGATAGGCAAGTTTCCGTTTCACGAGAACTAACAAAAATGTTTGAAGAAACGAAACGAGGAACTCTATCAGAAGTTTTAGCATATTATACTGAAAAACCACCGAAAGGTGAGATTGTTGTTGTTGTTGAAGGAAAAAAGTAGTTTTTATTAAAATTCAATTTAGAAAAATGAAGAATAAAAAAACATTATTACTTATAATAATATCAGCATTACTACTAACTTCTTGTATAGATTATTTTATAGATAGGTTAATAGATGACACTGATAATTCTATAACTTGTGTAACATATTTAAAAGAAAAAAAACAAAATTCAATAACAGTTTTAGATTGTAAAGAATGTAATTTAATTAGAAAATCACTTTCTTCCGATTATACTGTTATCTGTGAATAAATTATCTATAACAACTATATTTTTTCAATGAAAGTAATCAATTCTATTTTTAACTTTAATTCTATACAAAAAACTTATGTTACAATAGGTACTTTTGATGGGGTTCATCTTGGTCATCAAAAAGTTATAAAAAAATTAGTTGAAGATGCTAAAAAAGATAATAGTAAATCGGTTTTATTAACGTTTTTTCCGCATCCAAGAATGGTATTGCAAAAAGACTCTTCAATAAAACTAATAAATACCATTGAAGAAAAAACAAAACTTTTAGAAAAAACAGGGTTAGATTATTTAATTATTCATCCGTTTAGTAAAGATTTTGCCGAACTAACAGCATTAAATTTCACAAAAAACATTTTAGTAGAAAAACTAAATATTTCAAAATTAGTTATTGGTTATGACCATCATTTTGGTAAAAACAGAGAAGGAAATATTAATCAATTAACTAAATATTCACATAAATTTAATTTTACCGTAGAAGAAATTAAAGCTCAAGATATTAATGATGTAAATATCAGTTCAACAAAAATTAGAGAAGCCTTACAAAATGGCAATATAAAAACTGCAAATAAATATTTAGGTTATAATTTTTCAATTTTTGGGAAAGTTGTAAAAGGCAATCAATTAGGTAGAAGCATTGGTTTTCCTACTGCAAATATTAAAATTGAAGAAGAATATAAACTTATTCCTAAAACTGGGGTTTATTTAGTAAAATCAATCATAGAAGACGAAACAGTTTATGGAATGATGAACATAGGAAATCGCCCAACGGTTAATGGCAAACACCAAACTATTGAGGTTTTTTATTTTAATTTCAATGAAAATTTATACGGAAAAAAACTTAATATAGAGTTTCTGCATTTTATTAGAGAAGAGAAAAAATTTTCTTCAATAAATGAACTTACTGAGCAATTAAAAAAAGATGAAGAAACTTCAAAAAATATCATTTGTAACAATCTTTACTAAGTCGTTGTTTAAGTCTTAATCATCTTGTATATTTGCTTCTTATTAAAACCTAAAAAAGATGTTACAAGTACAATTTATTCGAGAAAACAAAGATGCTGTTTTAAAAGGGTTAGCAAAACGAAATTTTACTGATGCCGAAACAGTAATTAATGAAGTATTAACCACTGATGAAACTCGTAAAACTATACAACTTTCGTTAGATAATACATTGGCAGAATCGAATAAAATTTCCAAAGAAATAGGAAATCTTTTTAAACTAGGCGAAACACAAAAAGCAAATTTATTAAAGGAAAAAACCACTCAATTAAAAGAGAAATCAAAAGAATTGACTGAGAAATTGAGTGAAACTAGTAATAAATTACAAGAATTATTATATCAAATTCCTAATATTCCTCACGCATCAGTTGTTGCAGGTAAAAATGAAGAAGATAATGAAATTGTTTTTTCAGAAGGAACAGTTCCTAATTTAGGCGAAGATGCTCTTCCTCACTGGGAATTAGCAAAAAAATATGATATTATTGATTTTGAATTAGGGGTAAAAATTACAGGAGCAGGTTTTCCTGTTTACAAAGGAAAAGGTGCAAGATTACAAAGAGCCTTAATAAATTATTTTTTAGATAAAAACACAAAAGCAGGATATAAAGAAACTCAAGTTCCTCATTTAGTTAATGAAGCATCTGGTATTGGAACAGGTCAATTACCTGATAAAGAAGGGCAAATGTATCATGCAACGGTTGATAATTTATATTTAATTCCAACAGCTGAAGTTCCTTTAACTAATATTTTTAGAGATGAAATAGTTAATGAAAAGGATTTACCAATAACGTTAACAGGTTACACACCTTGTTTCCGTAGAGAAGCAGGAAGTTATGGGGCTCACGTTCGTGGGTTAAACCGTTTACATCAATTTGATAAAGTAGAAATTGTTAGAGTTGAACACCCTAATAA